>NZ_JBIVNG010000013.1:33952-171900 GCF_044753445.1 Pseudomonas sp. NPDC088368 | reverse complement strand
CTGCGAAGCGGCAGTAAAACCAGAGAACTCTATTCACCTGACACACCGCGTGGACGGGTTTTGCCATCGCTTCGCAATGGATCGCAGGCAAGCCAACTCCTACGGCCTTCGGCCAGAATCAAAAGCCAATGCCAACACCAACGCGAAGTTACATTGCGATCCGCTTCTGCCGAAGGCGTGGGAGTTGGCTTGCCTACGATCTGCTGCGAAGCGGCAGTAAAACCAGAGAACTCTATTCACCTGACACACCGCGTGGACGGGTTTTGCCATCGCTTCGCAATGGATCGCAGGCAAGCCAGCTCCTACGGCCTTCGGCCAGAATCAAAAGCCAATGCCAACACCAACGCGAAGTTACATTGCGATCCGCTTCTGCCGAAGGCCTGGGAGCGTTGCTTGCTCGCGATCCATTGCGCAGCAATGGCAACCACGGCGTATGCGGTGGGTCAGGCGGATCGAAGTCGTCAGGTTTTGCTGCCGCTGCGCGACAGATCGTAGGCAAGGTGGAGCGCCACCCCGGCACTCCTACGGCCTTCGGCCAGAATCAAAAGCCAATGCCAACACCAACGCGAAGTTACATTGCGATCCGCTTCTGCCGAAGGCGTGGGAGCGTTGCTTGCTCGCGATCCATTGCGCAGCAATGGCAACCACGGCGTATGCGGAGGGTCAGGCGGTTCGAAGTCATCAGGTTTTGCTGCCGCTGCGCGACAGATCGTAGGCAAGGTGGAGCGCCACCCCGGCACTCCTACGGCCTTAGGCCAGAACCAAAAGCGAATGCCAACACCAACGCGAAGTTACATTGCGATCCGCTTCTGCCGAAGGCGTGGGAGCGTTGCTTGCTCGCGATCCATTGCGCAGCAATGGCAAATCCGGTGGATGCGGTCTGTCAGGTCTGACCGCATGCCCCGAACGATCAGCCTCCTGAATCGCCTTCACGCCATGAAACGGGCATAAAAAAGGCCGCGTTCGCACGCGGCCTCTTCTATATATAGCCAAATCACAGGTCGGCTATCCGCGACACCCTAAGGGATGCCGCAGGCAGATCAGAACGATTTGCCGGACTTCACGCGTTCCAGGTCGCTCTTGACCATCAGGTCACACAGTTGCTCCAGCGTGGTCTTGGCTTCCCAGCCCAGTACGCGCTTGGCTTTTTCCGGGTCGCCGATCAGCAGTTCGACTTCGGCTGGACGGTAGAACTTCGGGTTGACCTGAATGACGGTCTTGCCGGTCTTGGTGTCGATGCCGTGCTCGTTGTCAGCGCTGCCTTTCCATTCCAGCTCGATGTCCACAGCCTTGAACGCCATGGACACGAAGTCACGAACGGTTTCGGTGCGGTTGGTGGCCAGAACGAAGGTGTCCGGCTCGTCGGCTTGCAGCATGCGCCACATACCTTCGACGTATTCCTTGGCGAAACCCCAGTCGCGCTTGGCGTCCATGTTGCCCAACTCAAGCACGTCCTGCTGGCCCAGCGAAATACGGGCAACGGCGTCGGTGATCTTGCGGGTCACGAACTCTTTACCGCGCAGCGGCGATTCGTGGTTGAACAGGATGCCGCTGGAACCGAAGATCCCGTAGGACTCACGGTAGTTGATGGTCATCCAGTGAGCGTAGAGCTTGGCCACGCCGTACGGGCTACGCGGGTAGAAATCGGTGGCTTCGGTCTGAGGGACCTGTTGCACCTTGCCGAACATCTCGGAGGTCGAGGCCTGATAGAAGCGGATCTTCGGGTTAACGATGCGGATCGCTTCCAGCAGGTTCACCGCGCCGATGCCGGTGATTTCTGCGGTGGTGACCGGTTGCTCGAAGGACACGCCTACGAAGCTCTGGGCCGCCAGGTTGTAGATCTCGGAAGGCTCAGCCTTCTGCAGCAGGCGAATGCTCGCGCCCAGGTCGGTCAGGTCATGTTCGACCAGTTCCAGGTTCGGGTGATTCAACGCGCCGACTTCTTCCAGACGCCAAAAGTTGACCGAACTCGTACGGCGATAGGTGCCGTAGACCTTGTAGCCTTTTTCGAGAAGCAATTGGGTGAGGTAGGCGCCGTCCTGACCGGTAACGCCTGTGATAATCACTGATTTGCTGGGTGCATTCATTGCTTCATGTTCCGCTGTGGGACAGAGTCCGTTTTACTGTTGTTACTCAACCAGATGTTGACGCTATCCACGCTTTCCTCGGAAAGCTTGCCAGCCCAACGGTTGAGAATGAACAGGTTTGTGATGAAGTCGTATTGCGTCTTGAGCAGGTCGCGACGAGCCTTGAACTCGTTCTGCGTCGCAGTCAACACGTCCACGGCATTCACCACCCCATAAGAAAACGCCTTGTCTGCCGCAATGCTGGATTGCTCGGCAGAACTGAGGGCGTTCCGGTTGGCGCGTATTTTTTCGACACTGGAGTCCGCGGTCAAGTAAGCATTTGTCGTTTCCTTGACGACTTGCCGACGTGTCGCCTCCATTTGTTCCTCCGCCGTAATCTGATCCTGATACAGACCACGAACGCGCGCAGAGGTTGAACCACCACTATAGATCGGAATTTGCACATTGACGCCCGCGACATAGCTATCGGTTCTTGGCGCCAATGCGTTGTTGTAACCTTCGTTGGTATTTTGCGCGCTGAGGTTCAGGCTGACGGTCGGGTAATGCCCGCCCTTGCCCCCGCGCAGCGCGGCCTCAGCGGCTTCGACAGCGTGTTGGCTGGCGAGAATCTGCGGGTTATTGACGGTCGCCAACTGCACCCAACTGTCGAGGGTTTCAGCCGAAACTTTGAGTTCGACGTCGTTACGCACACGGCTAAGACGCTCGGTCACCGGACGACCAATGATCTCCGACAGCGCCGCACGGGTCACGCGAACCTGGTTACGGGCGTCTACTTCCTGCGCCGTCAACGAGTCGACCCGAGCCTGAATGTCGAGCTTGTCGGTAATCATTGCCAGTTGTTTCGCGTACAGCGCATTGACCCGATCAAGGTTCTTCTGCGTGGCGCGCAACTCGGCCTGCACCAATTCCAGTTCGTCGTCCGCCGCCAACGCCGCGAAATAACGCTGCGCGAGATCGACGGTGGCTTCGGCCTGGGCTTCCTTGGATTCTTCGCCGGCTTGCTTGGCGAGGCTTTTGAACTTCTCGTAGTTCTCCCAGGCCGCCTTGTTGTAAATGTGCTGGCTGAGCTGGAGCGCGTAGTTTTCGCTGCTGTACGACTGAGTGATCAGCTCGTTTTCCTGGTGGATGCGGTTCTTGCCCGCACTGATACTCACCTGCGGCAGCAACCCGCCGAACGCTTCGCGCTGCTGTTCCTTGCTCGATTGGGCACGGGAATATGAAGCGAGGACCCGAGGGTCCTCCAGACGCGATTCACGATAAAGCTGCATCAGGTCAGCGGAATAGGTCTTCGCGCTGACGCTGGTCGCCGGGGGCTTGGGCTTCGAGGGTTCGGCTGTTTTCGGCTCAGCGGCCTGGACTTGCAGCGCCAGCATTCCCAACATCAGACATGGAAACAGACGCACAGTCACTCCTCGATCAACGATTGCGAGATGGCGTTACGCGCCGGCTGCAACAGGTATTGCAACATCGTCCGCTCGCCGGTTTTGACCAGCACGTCGGCCGGCATACCCACCAACAGCTTGCGGTCACCCAGTTTGTGCGCACCGGCTTCGGTCACTTTGACCCGCGCCAAATAGTACGGCTGGCCTGTTTTTTCGTTGGTCAGGCGGTCCGCGGAAACAGCGGTGACGATGCCTTCAATCACTGGCGTGGTCGCGCTGTTAAAAGCGCTGAAACGAATGTCGGCCAGTTTGTCGATGCCAACGCGGTTGATGTCTTGCGGCGGAATCTGAGCTTCCACCACCAGATCGGACACCGAAGGCACGATGTCCAGCAGCGGCGTGGCCTGACGCACGACGCCACCGATGGTGTGAACGGTCATGCCGATGACCATGCCGTCATCCGGCGCACGAATAATGACGCGAGTCAGACGATCAGCCAGCGCAGCGGTCTTCTCTTGCAGGTCATAGGCTTTGGTCTGCACTTCAGCCAATTGCTTGGCGACGTCAGAGTTGAAGTCTTTGTTGATCTGCAGGATCTGCAATTGTGTTTCGTTGATCTGCAAACGGGTTTTGGTGATGGTCGAGCGGTGATCCGCGACTTCCGACTTCAACATGTCCAGCTTGCGTTGCTGCTCAAGCATGCGCTGTTTGTCGACGAAGCCTTGGGCCAGCAAGTCTTTCAGGTCACCAATCTCGCCGGTGTACGAGCCTTCGAGGTTGTTCTTGGTGCCGATCATGTCTTCGGTGCCTTTGATCTGCTGATTCAGCTGACCAATGCGTTCCTGCAAGACCGAAATCTGCCCCAGACGCGCGCCGCGACGGGCGTTGAACACCTGAGTTTCGCCAGCACGCGCTTCGACACCGCGAGGGGTGTCTGCTTCCGCCATAGAGCCGAAGTCGATGGACGGCAGGTTATCGCGCTCAGCGATCAGACGCGCTTCCATCGCCTTGGCCGCGATCAACTGGTTGTGGTTCATGTCGTACTCGGCGCGCAATTGCGCGTCATCGAGCACAATCAACGGGTCGCCTGTCTTGACGATATCGCCGTCATGCACCAGCACGTCTTTGACGATGCCGCCTTCCAGGTGCTGAACCGTCTTGCGATAGGCTTGCACGGTCACGACGCCCGGCGCGTAAACGGCGCCGTCGATCGGAGCAACCGCAGACCACACACCAAAGATGCCGAAGGTCACCAGCAGGATGGTGAAGCCCAGACGGCGGGTCTTGGTGTCGGAAACGGGTAAATCCGAGAAGTTATCGGGTTGGATACTGAGCGTGCGGGTCATCGATATCTTCCTGTCAGGCGCGAGCGGTCGCGCCTGTGCCCACTTGGGCTTTTTGTTGAGCGGCGATCTGTTGCTTGTTGAGCTCTTCCATCACTTGGTCGCGCGGACCGTACATGCTGATGCCACCGGCGCTCATGACGAGCAAACGGTCAAGCTGGGACAGAATCGTCGTACGGTGCGTGATCACGAAGATCGTCGCGCCGGTCTGTTTCAATTCCTGGATGGCGGTGGCAAGCGCACGCTCGCCCACTTCGTCGAGGTTGGAGTTGGGCTCGTCGAGCAAGATCAGGCGGGGCGAACCGTAGATCGCACGGGCCAGACCTACGCGCTGGCGTTGACCGCCCGACAGGTTGACGCCGTCGCTGCCGATGACCGTGTCGTAGCCTTCCGGCAGTTGCAGGATCATCTCGTGGACGCCCGCCGTTTTCGCGGCCTTGACCACGAGTTCAGGATCAACGTCGGCAAAACGCGCGATGTTTTCGCTGATGCTGCCTTCGAACAGTTCGATGTCCTGAGGCAGATAGCCCAAATGCGGACCCAATTCGTGCTTGTCCCAATTGGCGATGTCGGCGCCATCAAGACGGACCACGCCGTGCTGCGGGGCCCAGACACCCATCAGCGCACGGGCCAGCGTCGATTTGCCGGACGCACTCGGACCGATGATGCCGACCACCGCACCCGCAGGCACGGCGAAGCTGATGCCTCGAATGATCGGGGCTTTGGAGCCCGGCGCACCGACGATCAGGTTCTCGACCAGGATGTTGCCCTGCGGAACCGGCAGCGACATGCGCTCAGGCTCGGCTTTCTGTTTGTCGAGGATGTCGTTCAGGCGGTCATACTGGGAGCGGGCGGCGATGAAGCCTTTCCAGCTGCCGATGATCAGGTCGATTGGCGCCAGGGCGCGACCCAGCAGCACGGAGCCGGCGATGACCAAGCCCGGGCTGATTTCGTGGTTGACCGCCAGATAGGCACCCAGACCCAGAATCAACGACTGAATCAGCATGCGGAAGGTTTTGGAAATGGAGCTAATGACGCCGCCACGGTCGCTGGCATGGGATTGCAACAGCAGGACGTTGCGCTGACGACGGCTCCAACGCTCGATCAGCGTGTTGAGCATGCCCATCGATTCGATGACTTCGGCGTTGCGCAGGTTTTTGGTGGTGTAGAGCGTCGCAGAGATGTTTTCTTTGTTCGCCTGACCCAGAGCCTTGCCGGTGAAGCGCTCGTTGAGGTACGCCAGAATCAGCAACACAATGGCACTGCCAATCGCGACCCAGCCATACCACGGGTGGAACAGGAACATCACAGCAACGTAAATCGGCAGCCACGGGGCGTCGAAAAACGCGAACAGGCCGTTGCCCGTCAGGAATTGACGCAAGCCGGTCAGGTCGTTGAGCGACTGGGCCGACGCATCCATACCGCCACTGTCCAGGGCGCGCTTGAAACTGGCCTTGTAAACGTCGCGGCTGAGCAACACGTCGAGGCGGGTACTGACGCGAACCATGATCCGCGAGCGAATCCACTCAAGCGAACCCATGGTGATGACCAGGATGGTCATGATCAGTGTCAGGACAGACAAAGTGGTGAGGTTACCGCTCGTTACCACCCGGCCGTAGACCTGGAGCATATAGAAGGTAGGAACCAGCATGAGCGCATTGACGAACAAGCTGAAAAAGCCGACCGAGATAAAACTGCTCCTGCAAGATTTCAGGGCAGCCTGCAAGCTGTTTTCATGTGTGCTGCGCATATTTGACTACTGCCGCTATGGGTAACAGGAAAAGCGCGCGAGTGTAACATCGCCACTATTCCTGACAAATGAAAAGGTGTTTAGGGTCGCAGGTATTTTCCAAGCTGCATGTAGGAGCTTTCTCTGCACGCTGAAGGCCTTTGGAGCCACGAATAGCCCTGATGCAAAAAATTTGCCCACCTGCGCCAACGCCCCTAAACTCGGCCCCGCCTGTGGTCGACCTCATCGGCGGCCAGGACGATTTGCCAAATAAATGGCGAACCTCCCCGCTGCCCAGCCCTGCCTCGCAACGCCGTATGGATCGTCGCGCAGGAGACCATGCGACAGGCGGTAGGGGATCAAGCGTAGTCGTTCGACTCCTGATCGCCGCCTTCGATGACAATCATTTGACTACGTCCGACCGACGGTTAAGCGCAGCCGGGTCTGATCCATTACAAGAACAGCCGCCTGTTCGACTCCGCTAAGGATTAGCAATGATTCACTCTTCAAAAATTGCTGTCGTCATTCCCAGCTATAAAGTCAAAGCCCACATTCTGGGTGTCCTCCAAAACATCGGTGAGGAGGTCGACGTCATTTACGTGGTCGACGACTGCTGCCCTGATCAGTCGGGCGAATTCGTCAAGGCCAACTGCACCGACCCACGGGTCAACGTCATCGTCTGCCCTGTCAACCAAGGTGTCGGCGGCGCCGTGATGACAGGTTACGAGGCCGCCATTGCCGATGGTGTCGACATCATCGTCAAGGTCGATGGCGACGGGCAGATGGACCCGGCGCTGATCCCGGACTTCGTATTGCCCATTGCCAATGGCGAAGCGGACTACACCAAAGGCAACCGTTTCTTCGACCTTGAAGAGATTCGTCAGATGCCGAAAATGCGGCTCTTCGGCAATGCGACGTTGTCGTTCATGACCAAACTGTCGTCCGGTTACTGGGATCTGTTCGACCCGACCAATGGCTTTACAGCCATACATGCAAACGTCGCGTCTCACCTGCCGATGAAGAAGATCAGCCAACGCTATTTCTTCGAAACGGACATGCTGTTCCGCCTGAACATCCTGCGGGCCGTGGTGATCGACGTTCCGATGGATGCCAAGTACGACGACGAAGTCAGCAACCTGAAGATTTCCAAGGTCGTGGGCGAGTTTCTGGTCAAGCACATCCGAAACATGAGCAAGCGCGTGTTCTACAACTATTACCTGCGCGACATGTCCCTCGCTTCTATCGAGCTGCCGGTCGGCGTTCTCCTGGTACTGGCTGGCACATTGTTCGGCGTCAGCCACTGGATCGGCGCATTGAGCTCCGGCATCCAGACGACGCCAGGCACCGTGATGCTTTCGGCGCTGCCAATCATCGTGGGCACGCAGTTCATTCTGGCGTTTTTGGGGCAGGACATCGCGTCCGTTCCTCGCCGCGTTCTTCATTTGCACAAGAAGAAAAAACTTCTCGGCCAAGGTGTTAAACCATGATTTATTTCGTCGCGCTGATCTGCGTGCTGGGCATTGCGGGCGGGCAGATCCTGTTCAAACTCAGCGCCACTTCGCTGCATAAGACCGGCAACTTGTTTGACCCCGGCACTTTGATGACGCTGTTCTCGGCATTCGCGCTGTACGGCGTGACGACCCTGGCCTGGGTCTGGGTGCTGCAAAAGGTCGAACTGGGCAAGGTGTACCCACTGATGGCCCTGGCCTTCGTGCTGGTCCCCATCGGCAGCTACTTCGTCTTCGGCGAAAAATTCCAGAGCCAGTATTTTGTGGGCGTTGCGGTCATCATTGCCGGGATCGTCATTACCGTTAAGGCGTGATGTGATGGGGGGTGGGACAGATAAACGGTGCTGGCAGGTTTGCTGCCGCTGCGCAGCAGATCGCAGGCAAGCGAGCTCCCACGGCCTTTGGCCAGATTCAAGAGCCAGGCCGCGTCGCAGATTCCCGTTCAGCCTGGATCGCAACCCATCCCGACCTCGCTGAATCGTTGTCTCATCATGACCCCACTCTGCCTGAATCACGGCCTCACACCACGCCCGCTTCTGCCAAAGGCGTAGGAGCTGGCTTGCCTGCGATCTGCCGCGAAGCGGCAGCAAATCCGGAGCATGCGGTGTGTCACTTCCAAGGCGCCGGATCACCAAACAACTGCCCCTGCACCCCTTCGATTCCCATCTCGGCAATCACCAAATGCTCGCCCTCGGTCTCGACCCGCTCGGCGATCAAGGGCAGGTCGATGCTGTGCGCCGCCCGCTGCACGGCTTCTATAAAGAGGCGTTTGTGGCTTTCTTCGTCGATGGCGCGGATGTAACTGCCGTCGATCTTCAAATACGCCAACCCAAGGTGCGCCAGGTTACCGATCATGCTGAAGCGGCCACCAAACCGCTGCAGCGCCAACGTGAAGCCAGCGGCCTGCAGGCGACGGGTGAGTTTTTCCAGCACCGCCTGTTCAGGCAATTGCTCCTCACCAATCTCGATGGTCAGCCGCCCTGCCAGTTTTGGATGCTGACGCAGCGCGTCGAACACTTGGTCCAGCGCCGCAGGGTCACTCAACGTCGCGGCAGACAGGTTCAGCGCCAATGACTGGTCGTGGGTCTGAAGGTGCTTGAGCACTTGGTGCAGCATCAGCAGGTCCAACCGGCTCGACCAGCCGAACCGCTCGATCCACGGCAGGAAACGCCCAGCCGGAACGGCTTCGCCCTGCTCGTTCACCAGCCGCGACAACGCCTTGTAATGCAGCACCTTCGTGATATCACGCGTGCCGACCACCGGCTGGAAGAACAGCTCGAAGCCACCATGAGTCAACGCATGATCCAGCACGCGATGCCACGTGTGCTGATCATCACCGCTAGGCGCGACTTCGCCGTTCTCGACGTAACTCCAGGTTTGCTCGCCTTGGGTTTCGGCCTGTGCCAGTGCCTGATCCGCCAGCCCCAGCAACGTCAGCGGTGCCTCGCCGGGAACATAGGGCGCCAATCCCATGTGCGCGACAGGCGACACGTCGGACGCCCCGGTGGCTTCGAGTGTTTTGAGCGCCAATTCCAGATCGTGAACCAGCGCCAGCGCCTCTTCACGGGCCATGCCCGGCGCCAGCACCGCGAACTCACCGCCCCGCGAACGGCTGATGAGGTTCCGGATTTTCGGATATTTCTCGCAGTGCGAGAGCAGCATCTGTGCGACCGCGATCAGCAGGGCATCGGTGCGCTTGCCGCCCAGGCGCAGGTTCAGACCCGCTAGATCTTGCACGCGCAACAGCAGCAGATGGCCCGCTCGATGCTCTTCCTGACTGCTGACATGGGCCTTGAGCTGCATGTCGAAGTACCGCCGGTTCGACAAACCGGTCAGGCTGTCCTGATATGACTCAACGCGCAGTTTCTCGCTGCGCTCCGAGCTTTCCTTGAACAGTGCCTTGAGTTTATCGACCATCTGGTTCATCGCCTGCACCACCCGACGCAGCTCAGGCGTGCGCGGCAACTCCGGAAGCGTCAGAAACTCGCGACGGGCAATCGCCTGGGATTGCGCAACCATGTAATCCAGCGGTTTGAGTTGACGACGCAGCAGCAGCGCCCCGAGCAATGCGCTAACGATGCCGCACAACACCAGCCAGCCGAGGCTGCCCAATGCGCTCTGCCACAGCTTGGCCAATGCGAACATTGGATGGCTCACCACCTCGACTCGCGCGGTCTGTTGCCAGCCGCGACTCACGATCCCTTCACCGCCTCCCGGTGCCAGGCCGATGGCGTTGATGAACCATTGCGGCACGCCTTGATTGTCAGGCTCCGCGCTGCGCTCGACGATCACCGCATTGGTCGCCAGGTCCACCACGCGAATACTGGCGTAATAGCCGCTGTCGAAAATCGACGTCACCATCAACTCAACCATCGCCGGGTCGTCGATGTTGGCGGTCAGCGACAGCGCCAACGACGTCGCGGCGTCTTGCGCGTGAGACTGCAGCTGATTGACGTACTGCGCCCGCGAGCTTTCCAGGCTGACGACAAAACTGCCCGCAAACGCGACAACCAGAAACAGACAGATAGCGATCAACAGCTGTTTGAACAGAGACATCAGTACTCCTAATTCTAAGGCTCGGTCGGGAAGCCTTCGGCGGCCATTTTCTTCAACACGTCCTGCCAACGCGACAGGCGCTTGGTATCGCCCACTTTCTTATTGCCCTGCGCACCCGGCAGCCACAGCCCTTCGGCATTGAAGGCGTAAACCGGCAACAGGTCCGTCCGTTCGCTGGCGGGTTTGATTTCGTTGATGAGGCTGTCGAGCACCAGCGGCATCGCATTGGGGCTCGAATAATAGGTCAGCACCATGTGCGCACGATTGAGGCGCAACGCCTTGACGTAGGTGATCAGCAATTTCTCGCTTGGAACGCCCAGCCGACGCAGACTGAAATATTTGGCGATGGCGTAGTCTTCACAGTCGCCCGCGCCCTTCCACAGCGACTCGATGGGCGTGGACCAGTAATCGACCTCATGCCACAGGTCGATGTCTTCTTCGTAACGCATCTGTTTATTGAAGAACTGATTCACCACCGCCAGCTTGTCCATCTCGCTGACCTGCTTCTCGGTCGCCAGCAGATTCTGCCAGGCGTCGATCCGTTGCTTGCCAGCCCCTAACGGACCGTACAGCGCTTCGGCTCTTCTGCTGATCAGCGCGAAATCCCAATCCGCCGCCAGATAGCTCGTACACGCCGTGCACGCCAGTGCAAGCGCCAAAAGCCACCACAACCCTGGGCGCTTATGAGCTGAACGTACTGCCAATTCGTTGAGTCCATCAGGCAAACGGATAACCGGAAAGCGATGGTGAGGGGTCGAGGGGAAAAAGACAATGGCGCAGTGAAATCATCCGTTCGAAGTCCCTCAAAAACATTAGATCAATAAAGCCCGCGCTCTATAGCGAAACAATCTCAACGAAGACAACTTCGAAGTTGCCAGCACTTGGGGAATTCCCCCTATACTTGCAGCGCCTGAGGTGTCTGATTCAGTACGAGTTTATATTCATCCGCGACATTCGTCGTGCCAAGGTGAATGACTACGATCATGCGGGCCTGCTGCACTTAATTACCCGTGCTGATCAATACAGTGACAGCCTTCCATTTTTTGATTCTAACTTTCCCATCGAACGCGCGCGGGGAAGTGTTTTCGCCCGTTTCATACGATCAATAAGCAGCCCAGCGAAGATATAAAACCCGAGGATGTAGAGTGACCATAAAAGGATTTTTAAAAAGGGAGTTTTCTGCACTGAGCGACGGCTGGCACGCGTGGTATCTGCTGGCATTGCACGACATCAAAGGGCGCTATCGCCGTTCGTTCATTGGACCGTTCTGGATCACATTGACCTCCCTGTTATTCGTCGGTGGCTTGGGGCTGGTGTATTCACGGCTCCTGAATCTGGACCTCAAGGAATATCTGCCCTTCCTCGCCTGCGGCATCATTGTCTGGACATTCATTCTGACCTTCATCAATGAAGGTGCGAGCGCGATCATCAACTCCGCGCACATCATCAAACAAATCAGCATGCCGATATTGACCCATATTTTCCGGGTCGCCTTTCGCAATACGCTGATCTTTCTGCACAGCTGGATCATTCTGATTCCGCTGTTGATGTGGTACGGCTACCTGACCTGGTTTGGGCTGCTGTGCTCAATCCTGGGCATCGTGCTGGTGGTCTTCGCCCTCACTCCCTTTGCCGCATTATTGGCGGTGATCTGTGCACGCTACCGCGATGTCCTACCCATGGTCACCAGCGCGATGCAGCTGCTGTTCTTCATCACGCCCGTCATGTGGCACCCCGCCCAACTGGCCGGTCTGAGCGAAGTAATTCGCTACAACCCCTTCGTCTACCTCATCGACCTGGTCCGCGAGCCCATGCTCAACGGCCTGTTTCCCGCTGCATCGGCCGGGCTGGTTCTGGCAATGGGCGCAGTGCTGTGGGGCATCGCGCTTTCGATGCTCTTTCTTAATCGCAAACACATTCCTTACTGGGTCTGACCATGGCGTATCTGATCGCAGAAGGTGTCACCGTCGATTACCCGATTCTCGATGTCGGCCGCCGCTCCTTCAAAAAGGACGCGCTGTCGTGGGTCACCGGGGGGCGCATCGGTGAAAACGCCAGCCACCACCTGAGCATTCGGGCGCTGGATGGCGTCAATCTTGAGGTTCAGCCCGGCGAGAGAATCGGGCTGCTGGGGCACAACGGCTCAGGCAAAAGCACGCTGCTCAAAGTGATGGCCAACGTTTACTGGCCCACCCTTGGCGAGCTTCGATCTTCAGGAAGAATTACCTCCCTCCTCGACCTCACGCTGGGCATGGAAGTGGAAGCAACGGGCTATGAAAACATCTTCCTGCGCGGCGCGATCCTCGGCGTGAAACCGAGCGAGATCAAACAAACGATCAACGACATCGCCGAATTTTCGGGGCTGGGTGACTACCTGAACCTACCGCTACGAACCTATTCGTCCGGCATGCTGGTGCGCCTGGGGTTTTCCATTTCGACGGCGTTTCCTGCGGACATCATTTTGATGGACGAATGGCTGGGCGTGGGCGATGCGCAGTTCCAGGAGCAGGCCAACACGCGCCTGAATGAGATGACGTCCAACGCATCGATTCTGGTATTGGCCTCTCACTCTCCAGAACTGATTAACAGCGTCTGCAATCGCGGCATCAGACTCGAACACGGAAAAATAACCGAAGACTTTCTCATCGGATAACCGCCATGAAGATAGCAATCGTTTCATCCTACAAACTCGAATGCGGGATCGCGCGGTTTTCCGAAGTCCTGTACCGAAACTTGATGCCGGACAATGAAGTGTCGATTTTTGAACTGCCACCGCAAGAACTTAAAAAAAGTTTTGGTGCCTCTGACGCAGAAGCTGATCAATTCATTGGGGCGATCTGTGAACAGCTCAAATCATTTGACGCGGTTTCGATCCAATGCGAGTACGGACTGTTTTCAGATTCCATCGGCATCTCGATTCAACGTATCAAACGCCTGTTGTCGGCCAATCCCAATTCGACGATCACATTCCACACCGTATTCAGCCGATCCAGCTCGGCGGATGTCGCGCTGCCTTCGCTCGCAAGGCTGGTATTTCGCCCCCGCTCTACCGTCATGGACTTCGCCAGAAGTTGGCGGTCCAGCAAAACGGCGCGTTATGAGCTAGGCCTGTTTCAGTTCATCCGCGAACACAAGATCAAAGTCATCGTGCACACCGAAACCACAAAGCGCGTTCTTCAACAGCGCTTCAAATTGGTCAACGTTGAATGCCATCCGCTTTGCTACACGACAGAAAAAGAAAAATCTGAATACGACCATCCGGCCTGTCGCGAGGAGCTCATCAGCCGGCTCGGCCTGGAGGAGGATGACCGTCTGATCGGCGTTTTCGGTTTTTTCGGCGGCTATAAGGGCTTCGATTACGCGATCCAGTGCATCGCCAGGCTCCCCGACAATCACAAATTGCTGATTTTTTCAGGGCTACACCCGACCGCCATCAAACAATCCGACACCTCGCAGATCGACCAACTGGTCAACCTCGCGAGGAAACACAAAGTTTTGGGGCGCACGTTTTTCATGGGCAGCGTCGACGATGCAGCCATGTACAAGGCGATCGCCGGCGTGGATTTTTCCTGGCTTCCCTATCGAGAAGTCGGGCAGGAAGCTTCGGCGATCTGCAGCGAAGTGGCAGAGCTGTCAAAGCGCATGATCATTTCCCGAAATTTTGCGTTTGTGGACTACATGAAATTCAAGCTGCGCGACGACTACGAGTTTTTCGAGATCGGCAACGTGGAAGAGCTGCGACTCAAAACGATTCACTACGACACCTACCACCCACCGATGATGTCGCTGTCCGCGAAGGATCACGCCGCGTTGCAGACCCGTTTTTACCTCGACCAATTGAGTCGGCCAGCGGTGTAGATCACACCCTTCACTCCAACATTGCCGAGCCGGAGGCACATCGACTGAATGTGTACACCGCGAACGCCGGCGCGTTCAGACACCTGTCCTTGCCCATCCGATGCCGGGAGCACTTTGATGCCCGCCAAAATGCCTGATTCATTTTCGGTTTATCTGGACCTGCTTCGTGTCGTGGCCGCCGTCACGGTGCTGGTTTCGCATTACCCACTCACGGCGGCCTTGGGGGCGATAACAGACCGCTACAATTTCGGTTATGACGCGGTGGTGGTGTTTTTCGTGCTGTCCGGCTACGTCATCAGCCATGCTGTCGACACGAAAGAGCGGGATGGTCTGACATACAGCGTGAACCGCATCGCGAGAATCTTCCCCGTGGCCGCCGTCGCCGTGGTGTTGTCGTGGCTGCTCATGAGCTTGGGCAACGCCACGAATCCCACACTTCATCCTGACGCTTTTCAACTCGATGCGCCGGCCTACTACGTCATCCGCACGCTCTCCTTCACCAGCGAGTTCTGGTGGGATGACATTCGCCCCTTCGGCAACGGTCCGTACTGGAGCCTGGCATTCGAAGTGTGGTGTTACGTGATCTACGGACTGGCCATGTTCACGCGCGGTCATTGGCGAGTGGGGCTGGTGCTGCTTGCGCTGCTGCTGACGGGGCCCAAACAGTGGCTGGTGATGCCGATATGGCTCGCTGGGGTCGCTGCCTATCACTGCAGAGATCGAATCAATCCGGGGCGTCCCATGCTGTGGGCGCTGTGTATTCTGCCACCCGTGGTGTTTCTCACCCTGCAACTGAGCAATCCTCGAGACTGGTCGTACCCTCTGGTCGGTATGCACATCGAACGTTTCTTGGGCCATGGACTGGACGGCGCTGCCAATTGCGGCTGGGGCTATCTGCTTGCCGTATTGGTCGCAGCGCACTTGTTCGCGGTTCGTAAGCTGTGTCTGCTCATGTCGTTCAATGCCCGCGGGCGTGCACCAACGATCATTCGGCAACTCGCTGCCTACACCTTCAGCCTGTATATCATCCACCACCCGCTGCTGACCTTCTGGCACGCGGAGTTGGGACAAACCCGCGATTTCTATAGTCCCGACCTGAGGGGGCTCGTTTATCTGGGCACGCTCATTCCGGTTTTCATCCTTGGGTATCTGGTCGAGCGCAAAAAGAAAGTTTTTCGGATCATGATCCTCGCCGCTTTTGCCAATACCAAACGGATGATGAGTCCCTGAGCAGGCAGCTTCGACTGCCGTTCTCTGGTATTCTTGCAGCCCTCCAGAATGCGGCGAAGCCCCGTAAATCCGGTTGTACCGCAGGGCTTTTCCCCTGTGAATTCGCAGAGTCGAGCACATCGGACAGTGCCGCGAGCCCGCATGGCGTTGTTACCGCAGATTGCAACCATTTGGCACTTTAAGGATTGGAAACCATGGGATTGATACCCGTAATTTTGTCTGGCGGCGTTGGTAGCCGGTTGTGGCCCGTTTCTCGCGAGGCCCATCCCAAACCTTTCATGACCCTGCCTGACGGACAGAACCTGATTCAGAAAACCTTTCTGCGTGCTGCGGCGCTGGACAGTGTTTCGGAAGTACTGACAGTCACTAACCGCGAACTGCTCTTCAAGACAGAAGACGAGTACCGGACCGTGAATACCAGCGGCGTTGCTCAGAGCTACATCCTTGAGCCTTTCGGCCGCAACACCGCCGCCGCCGTCGCCCTGGCCGCCCTGCAATTGAAAGAAGCTCACGGCTCCGACGCCCACATGCTGGTCCTGGCCGCCGACCACCTCATTCAAAACGAAACAGCGTTCGCCCAAGCCGTTGCCAAAGCGGTTCAGCTGTCGGAAAAGGGCTTCCTGGTCACCTTCGGCATCAAGCCTCAGTACCCTGAAACCGGCTTTGGTTACATCGAAGCGGGCGCGCCGATCGACTCGAACGGCGGCTTGCAGGTCGCCCGGTTCGTCGAGAAACCGGACTTGGCCACGGCCGAGTCTTATCTGGCGGCGGGCAACTACTTCTGGAACTCCGGCATGTTCTGCTTCAAGGTCGGGACTGTGCTGGAAGAGTTCGCCAAACATGCGCCGGACGTGCTCAGCGCCGTTGCGGTTGCCATGGAGCGTTCGCGTCTGACCCAGGCCGATCGCTATCGCTGCCTGGCGCTCGACCCGGCCTCGTTCGGCGACGTGCCGGACATTTCCATCGACTACGCGCTGATGGAGCGTTCCGACAAGGTCGTGACCGTCGCCTGCGACATCGGCTGGAGCGATATCGGTTCGTGGAACGCGGTCAGCGAGCTGACCCCGGAAGACGAAAACGGCAACCGCTTCGAAGGTGAAGTGCTGTCTCACGGCGCGAAGAACAACTACGTCAACAGCGAAGACCGTCTGACCGCGCTGGTCGGGGTTCAAGATTTGCTGGTCGTCGACACCCCCGATGCGCTGATGATTGCGCATAAAGACCACGCGCAGGACGTCAAGAACATCGTCGGCCAACTCAAGAAAGCCGGCCACACCCTGCACCTCCTGCACCGCACCGTGCACCGCCCGTGGGGCACGTACACCACGCTGGAAAACGGTGAGCGCTTCAAGATCAAGCGCATCGTGGTCAAGCCCAAGGCATCGCTGTCCTTGCAAATGCACCATCACCGCAGCGAACACTGGATCGTTGTGAGCGGCATGGCCGTGATCGTTAACGATGACCAGGAACTGATGCTCAACACCAACGAATCGACGTTCATCCGCGCCGGTCACAAACACCGCCTGAGCAACCCTGGTGTCATCGACCTGGTGCTGATCGAAGTGCAGAGCGGCGATTACCTGGGCGAAGACGATATTGTGCGTTTCGAAGACGTCTACGGTCGCGCCAACTGACCAGACGAGGTCTGTCTTGCTCTGACCGCGCAGCCGGTTGCCTCTCTGTCACGAGCGCAACCGGCTCTCCCATCTTCAATCGAGGCGTTTTTTCTGCCCGTCAGTGAAAAGCGTCCTTCGATGCCGGCTCTCACGCACGACACCGGCCACGCACCTGCATTCGTACGTTCGGAACAGCAATGATCAAAGTTCTACACTTCTTCAAAACCTACTACCCGGAAACACCGGGCGGCGGGATCGAGCAAGTCATTTTTCAGCTGGCGCAAGGCAGCGCGGTCTACGGCATCGAGCCGCAAGTGCTGTACCTGAGCGCCAACGGCTCGGCTCGCAATCAGACCGTGGGCAATCACATTACCCATCGCTCGAAACAGGATTTCCATGTTGCGTCGACAGGCTTTTCGCTGTCCGGGATTCGGGATTTCAAAGCGCTGGCGGCTCAGGCAGACGTCGTGCATTACCACTTTCCATGGCCCTATATGGACGTGGCGCACTTCGCGACACGGATGAAGAAGCCCTCGTTGGTGAGCTACCACTCGGACATCGTCAAACAGAAAACCCTGCTCAAGCTGTATTCGCCGCTGATGAACCGCTTTCTCGGGAGTGTTGACCGAATTGTGGCGTCGTCCCCGAATTACGCCGCCAGCAGTGAGGTGTTGACCCGCTTCAAAGACAAGGTCGAGATCATTCCGTATGGCCTGGACCGCGCGACCTACCCGGCGCCCTCCCCCTCCAGACTGGCGGACTGGAAACAGCAATTGGGCGAGCGTTTCTTCCTGTTCGTAGGCGCATTGCGTTACTACAAAGGCCTGGATTTCCTCCTCGAAGCGGCGCATCAGACGAAGCTGCCCGTCGTGATCATGGGCGGCGGGTACGAAGAGCAGCAGTTAAAGGCGAAGGCCGCTGCGCTTGGGCTGAGCAACGTGACCTTCCTGGGCGGACTGGGTGACGAGGACAAAAACGCACTCCTCGCGCTGTGCGAAGCGTTCGTCTTCCCGTCTCACCTGCGTTCGGAGTCGTTCGGCATTTCGCTGCTGGAAGGCGCGATGTATGGCAAGCCGATGATTTCCTGCGAAATGGGCAGCGGCACGACGTTCATCAACATTGCCAATGAAACCGGGCTGGTCGTCCCGCCCCGTGACTCGAATGCGTTGGCAGCGGCCATGAACACCCTGTGGCATGACCGGGAACTGGCCAGCCGCATGGGCGCCAAGGCGGCTCAACGTTATGAAGAAGTGTTCACGGCGGAGAAGATGGTGCGGTCTTATGCGGCGCTGTATCAGGAAGTTGTGAACAGGCGGTGAGCCTCACAAGGGCTTTTGCCATAGGACGTTATGCCCGGTGAAGCATCGGCTTACAAAATTTACGGCATAGACGGTTCGTGTGAAAACAGCTCATTGAGAGCCGCTTGGCCTGTATACTTCCGCGCGCCTCATATCGCTAACGACGGTCACTCACCTCATTCTGTGACGGGGCGCAATCTATTCATGATGTGTCAGAGGATTTGACGTTTAATGCGCCGGAAAGCCCATCAGTTTGCCTATCGAAGTCGATTTCAACTTTATTTTGTTACAGCGTTCCTGCTCCTTTCTATCATTCCACTGATCGCAACGATCATCTCGATCTGGAAACAGGACCGCATCGAGTCCAACTCCGTAGTTCGGTGGTATCACTCTGTTGTGGAGCCGGTTCAAGAGCTGCGACCTTTGATGATTTTTCCACAATCGTGGGAGGGCCATTGGTACGACAGCGATAAAAATTATCACCACTTCGAAAAATGGTTCGGAGATCGTCTCGCTTTCAGAGACTTGATGATTCGCTCAAAAAACGAACTCGACTATCGTTTGTTCAAATCGTCCTCTCGCGTGTACTTTGCATCGGGCAAAGAAATTTATGGCCGACATCTTCTGGATATCGAGCTACCTGCAGTAGAGAATTTTCTGACAACTCCTGGTAACGCTGACTACGTGCGGCGAGGAATGATTAGTTTCTCCAACGCACTCAAGGCCGAAGGGGTCACGACGCTGTTCGTTACACCCCTGCAGAAAGAATACTTTTGGCCAAACCGCCTTCCGTTCTTCGCACCCAAGCTCGACCGTTCGAGCCATTTCTTCAGCCTGTACACGCAGCTGAATAATGAGCCGCAACTGAACGTGGTGGATGTCGTTGGCATTCTCGACAAACTTCAAGTCACGACGCCGACGTTCTATAGGCAAGACTTCCATTGGACCAATATGTCCGCGATGGCGGTTTCGAAGGATATCGTCAACACCATCGCACGCTGGGAAGGTTCAACCCTTTCCTGGTCACATCCTATGGATTACAGCCTCAAACCCTACGCGGGTTCCGATGCGCGTTTTTCTGCCCGTCTTTTTGCACGGGATTCTGTATTCGAGCCACAGCTGAATCATGCTTGGGCGGAAGTGCATGAAAAAACGCCGATGGACGCCTCGAAGACCGGATTGGAGTCCGAGACGAATACGATCACTGACAAGGGGCTGCTTCCTTCAGCATGCATGTTCGGAAACAGTTTCAGTGACGGCATGCTCGAAGCGGGGATCGCGGATTACTTCCAATCCTTCACCAAGCTGGATCGGACACGCGACATGTCAGAAGTCCCGACGCTGATCCGTGGCAGATGCAAGTACCTGATCGTGCAGATTCTGGATTTGCAAATCCAGCACTGGTCAGCCTTCCAGCGTAGAGGACTGGGCTCCTGAGCCCACATCAACTGTCACGGTATTGGTAGCTTCTTATGGTTTTTTCCTCACCAGTTTTTCTGTTCATTTTCTTTCCGTTGTTCTATCTCACTTATTTAGTGGTCCCCAAGACACTGCGAAACGGCCTGATCCTGATCGCAAGTATCGGGTTTTATGTCTTTGGTGCCGGGGCGTTGACCGCAGTCGCAATCGTCATGCTGGCGGCGAACTGGGTAATCGCTTTCTGCCTCGATGCTTCACGGAAACGCTCGCCAGGCGGAAGGGTCGGTAAAACCATCTTGCTGGCCGCAGTGGCTCTGAATCTGCTTCCACTGGCGATGTATAAATACCTGCTGTTCTTTTTGCAGGTGTGGATGGATACGACCGGAATGAACATGGGTACCGTCATTGAAAGATGGACGTTGGCCCTGCCGCTTGGCATTTCCTTCTACACATTTCACTTCATCTCCTACATCGTCGACGTCTACCGGGGCAGCATCAAACCCGAGAAAGCGCTGCATCGCTTTGCGATCTACATTTTTCTCTTCCCGCACCTGATCGCAGGGCCTGTCGTCCGCTTTTCTGAAATTGCCGAACAGCTGCATGTGCGTCGGCGAATAATCGTGCAGAGTGATCTGTTTTGGGGTCTGGTTATTTTCATTATCGGCCTGAGCAAAAAGATTCTGATTGCCGACCCTTTGGGGAATGTCGTGACGCTGGGTCATCGCCCGGACCTTGAGCTGACCACTTATTCAGCCTGGCTGAGTTCGGTTTGTTACTCGTTCCAGATCTATTTTGACTTTTCCGGCTACACCGATATGGCAATCGGCATGGCAAGAATGATGGGGTTCAGATTCCCCAAAAACTTCAATCGTCCCTATGCTGCAACGAGTATCACCGAGTTTTGGCAACGTTGGCACATGACCCTGTCTCGGTGGTTCCGGGATTATCTCTACATACCACTGGGAGGTAACCGAGCCAGCAAAACGACGACGCTGAGAAACCTGTTCATCGTATTCCTGCTCTGCGGCCTGTGGCACGGGGCCGCTTACACATTTCTGGTGTGGGGCGTGGGTCATGGCCTATTGATCGTCGCAGAACGTGCAGGCTGGATTAACTTGCGCGCACTCAAACTGGGTAGCTTTCCCGTTTTCATTCTTGCAACGCTGCTTTGGGTGCCTTTCAGGGCGGGGAGCATGGACGAGGCGATCAGGTTTTGGTCGGCCATGTTCGGGCATGGGAACGAGCTGCATCTTTGGGTAGCCAGCAACAGCGCATTGCAGGATTACAAAACACTGGCTCTATTAGTACTGGCGGTCGTGATTTGCTTCGTCAGTGACGGTTCTTTTTATCGCCTCAGAACCAAAGCCATCCGCTACCGGAAATGCATCGCGCTTGGTTGCCTGGCGCTTTACCTTTGCTCAGCAATATCGGTCGTGGAGTCAGGATTCAATCCGTTCATTTACTTCCAATTCTGATCGTAAGGCACCTGCCGTCGCACGCCGGATCATACTGGCGTGCACGCTGGAGCTTGAAACAGCGCTGCTGCACGAGCAGCTGATAGAACCTCGGCACGGCGTCTCAAGGGCGACCGCGGTGCTCGTCTCACCGCGCTTGCGCGCCAGTCCCACGAACATAGGGTTCAGGGCTTACGCTTCCTCGGACCGGTATTGAAGACCGGCACCTTTCGCACGGGCTTTGCGGCGGGCACGTCGGCAGCAACTTCGCCGCTATCGACCCATTTGCCCAGATTGCGCTTGCTGCCGCTGACTTTTGGTTTCTTCGGCTTCTTCGGCTTTTTCAGAATCTGCCCAGTGGCATCCGTCGTGGGAACGCGGTGTTCAGGAATAAAATCCGGTTCTTCGCGACGTTGCAGGGTCTGGCGCGTCAGCACTTCAATGGCGCTGAGCAGCTCGACTTCGTCCGCACAGACCAGCGAAATCGCTTCCCCCGTCTGCCCGGCACGCCCCGTGCGACCGATGCGGTGCACGTAATCCTCCGCGACGATCGGCAGGTCGAGGTTAACCACAGTTGGTAGGTCATCGATGTCGAGACCGCGAGCCGCCACATCAGTGGCCACCAGAATCTGCACTTCCCCCGCTTTGAAACGATCCAGCGCCCGCTGACGGGTCGCCTGCGGCTTGTCGCCATGAATGCCGTCGGCGTTGATGCTCAGGCCCTGCAGGCGATCCACCAACTGATCGACGCCGACACGCGTCTTCGCAAACACCAACACCTGGCTCCAGCGCTGCTTCTTCAACAGATGAATGAACAGCTCGCTCTTGCGCTTCTTGTCGACCGTCACCACCCACTGCTTGACCGACGACGCCGCAACGTTGCGTGGGCTGACCTCAATGCTCAGCGGGTTATCGAGCATCTGCCCCGCCAGCACGCGGATCGAATCGGAGAACGTGGCGGAAAACAGCAACGTCTGGCGACGCTTCGGCAGCGCGGCGTAGATATCACGCAGTTCTTCGGAAAAACCCAGGTCGAGCATGCGATCGGCTTCGTCGAGGATCAGCGTCTGAACCTGAGAAAACTTCACCGCGTTCTGACGATACAGGTCGAGCAAACGACCCGGCGTGGCCACCAGCACATCGACACCGCGACGCAACTTCATCATTTGCGGATTAATGCTCACGCCGCCATAAACCGCATAGGTGGCCAGCGGCAGGTGTTCCGCGTATTGGTGAATCGCTTCATGCACCTGCTCTGCCAGCTCGCGAGTCGGCACCAGCACCAATGCCCGCACCGAGTTGGCCGCTACTTTCGGGCCTTCCATCGTCAAGCGTTGCAGCAACGGCAGAGCGAAACCTGCGGTCTTGCCAGTGCCGGTCTGCGCAGCGGCCATCAGATCACGGCCCTCCAACACGGGAGGAATGGCGTTGGCCTGAACAGGGGTGGGCGTCTGGTAGCCAAGCGCATCAAGCGCGCGCAGCAGGGGTTCGATCAGGCCAAGAGAAGCGAATGTCATGGGATTACCGTTGGAAAAAGGTCAGCGCATTAGGGCTGTGAAGAGCCAATGGCGCGCAGTTTAACCTGTCTAGGCCATGATCTGCTCGCACCAGTGCAGCAGCAATCAGTACGAATACCACAAGTGAACGGCATCCACTGGCTCTGCCATTGTAATAAGAGATAAGAATCTTCCTAAAAATGACGTAAGAAGTTTCAAAGAAAAAACATGCGAGCGGGAAAAGTCCCACAAAATTTCAAGAAACATCTCGTGTTTAAACCCGGTAAACTTGCACTCGCCGGAAATGAAAATCCCAATCATTTGAATATACAAATCGCCCAGGTATTGCCTGGACTCTTGAATCCGCCAATAGAACCCCGGGACACACATGTCTACCGAGACACCTAAACACTTACCTATATTATTGAGCCTGATTATCAACGACCTTAAGGCCCGATACCTCACCAACTATCTCGGTTTTCTCTGGGTGCTTATTCAACCCTGTGCAACCGCGCTGATTTTATGGTTCGTTTTCGAGTACGGATTCAAAGTTCCTCCACACCATGACTATCCTTTTTTACTATGGCTGGCGTGCGGGCTGATCCCTTGGTTCTACATAGCCGAGTCGCTGAACACCGGGTGCCATGCGGTAAAAGACAATGGCTTTCTGGTCAAAAAAATTGTGTTCAACGTTTCACTCCTACCGATCGTTAAAATAGCGTCGGCACTCGCCGTACATTGCCTATTCATTTGCATTCTATTCGGATTATTTTTGGCATATGGATATTCACCCTCAGCACACTGGCTTCAATTGGGCTACTACGTGGCCTGTCTTTCTGCACTCCTCCTTTCATTGGCGTGGCTTACCAGCGCGATCGTCATATTTTTTCCAGACCTGTCACAAATTATAGCGATGATGACTCAGCTCGGATTCTGGTTAACGCCCGTATTTTGGGACATCAAGGCACTTTCGAGCTCAGTGAGCCAATACTTTTATCTGAATCCTTTTACCTACATCGTTGAAGGCTTCAGAGACTCCATGATCAGAGGCATCTGGTTCTGGGAACATCCGATTCAAAGCGTTCTGTTCTGGTCTGGAGTGGTTATGTTGGCATCGGCGAGTCGATATACATTTAAAAAACTCAGGCCTCACTTCTCGGACGTTATGTGATGGAAAATTCACCAACTCAAGTCATAGCCGTGACGGGCGTAGGAAAACAATACAAGCTGTACAAGAAGCCTGTTGATCGTTTTTTGGAGGCACTGTCATTTTCAGGAAAACCGCGACACCGTGCGTTTCATGCCTTATCCAACATCAGTTTCAACGTAGCGAAAGGTCAAACAGTTGGCATATTAGGGAGAAATGGCGCAGGTAAAAGCACGCTTTTGAAAATCCTCACCGGGGTACTAACGCCCAGTGAAGGCGAAGTTCAAATCACAGGGCGTGTAGCGTCCCTGCTGGAGCTCGGCGCAGGTTTCAACCCCGAATACACAGGGCTGGAAAATATTTATTTTCAAGGGGCTTTGATGGGCTATGGCGCATCAGAAATGAAAAAACGTCTTCCGCAGATTCTGCAATTTGCTGATATAGGAGATTTTATTGAGCAACCTGTCCGAGTCTACAGTAGCGGAATGTTTGCACGCCTTGCATTTTCCGTCGCCATCAATGTCGACCCTGACATACTGATCATTGACGAAGCGCTGAGCGTAGGGGATGCAGGATTCCAACTGAAGTGCATGTTGAAAATGCAGGAAATGCAACTTCGCGGCACAACCATTCTTTTTGTTTCTCACGACACACAATCTGTGATCCGGTTCTGCCAAGCCGTTATCGTCATGGATCAAGGGCGACTAATCGAATACAGCCACGACGTATTAACCGCTGCAAAAAATTATGAAAAACAGGCGCGCAATAACGGTGCGATTCCGCTTTGCACGGCCCCGCCTATGCAGAATGACATCTGCTATGAACAAGAACTGGGTGACATCTCCGAGGTGAGATTCGGTTCAGGTCAAGCAAAAATAAACGCGGTCGACTTTATCACAGCCGATGGCAACGTCAGCAATCAATTTTCACCATCAGACTGGGTTACGATGCGCTGTTATATCCAGTCTGCACAAACGCTGAATAACGTCGTCGTAGGCTGGTCCCTGAGAAACATCAAGGGACTGGACGTCGCCGGGGACAATACATTACTGGCAGGTCAAACGTTAAATTTGGAACGTGGAGATTATAAATTAATCTTAAACTTTCCATTGCACATCGCACCTGGCGAATATTTTTTATTTATCGGCATGGCGCATCTGGGTCCAGAAAGAGTTGAACTCGATCAGAGATGGCCCCTGAGAAAAATCACTATTACAAGTTCACGCACGGTGGTCGGTGCCGCCTTTTGCCCCTCTACTGCTAACATGATCAAGGTTACGTAATTTATGCCATTGCCGGAAAAAGACGGTCTCGCCTCCTCCCCTCGAAGGGCGATTGCACCGATCAGCAAGAACCAGGCGCTGCTACCAGCAAAGACAAGTGGCACGCATCAGAACAAAAAGGTCATGTTTTACACATTGCCAATGGTTCTGCGGGAGCGCCCGACACTTTTCAGCAGTATCGTAGACGTTTACCTCCCGTTAGCTGATCAGTTTGCTGTCGACGGCTGGGACTGTGTATTCGTTGGCACCGACGAGCTCCACCGTGAGTATCCGGAGTTTGCTCACGAATGGATAAGTCCCGCTACGCTGGCGTGCTCATACCCCGACTGGATGCGTACTGACTGGTTGCAAGATTGGGCTGGGATCCTGAGTGGTCGATCACCTGAATTCCACGAAGAATTTGTGCGCACCCTGATGCATCGCGCCCAGCCAGATCTGGTTTTTTGTTGGAACTTTGACAGCGCACTCAAGACCGCGTGTTCGGAGTACAACATCAGTCTCCTTTTCAACGAATTAGGAATGCTTCGTGCGCCAAATCCTCTGACCTACTTCTCGGACCCCTGCGGCGTCAATGCTCGTAGCAGTTTCCAGGCGCAATTCCCTCAATCCAACGCATGCAGTCGAGCGTCGAATCTGGAAAGCGCGATCGCGAGGTTAAGGGCACTTGAAGAGCTCTATTGTCCACCAGGAAGCGCGCGTCCGTCCGGATGCCTGATTCTGCTTCAAGTAAGGGACGACTCCAACGCCATCACAGGCTCGCCGTTTCCGGCGATGGCGGACTTTGTCAACTGCGTACTCAAGGCCGTCGCCCCTTCCGGCATGTCCATAACGGTCAAACCCCACCCGCTGGATGACCTTCCGCATCTCCCAGACGGCGTAACAGTTGCAGACAAGGCTGCCTCTATCGAAAAACTGATAGGTTCAGCGGAAGTCGTCTTCACCCTCAACTCATCTGCCGGTTTCGAAGCAGCTCTGGCAGGAAAAGCCGTTTATGTTTTGGGAGACGCCGCGTACTCCAATATTGGACTGACTGTCGACGTTCCGAACCCGTGCGCATTGCCCGAAGCTTGGGATAACCACAGGAACTCTTTCACGCCTGCTCTGGAGCTCAGGGCGCGAGCACTTTATTTTGCGGAGCGAAACTATTTTCTTTCGCCTGCTCAGTTTATCGAACCCCTTTGCCATTTCGAGAAGCTGAAATATCAAGGCTCTCGGCTTGCGAATACAAGGGACGTTGAAAAGAGTGATGGTTTCCAGCAGTACACGCTTGTCAATCGGTTAAAAAATATAAACAACGCACACAAAGCCGAGTTTGCTCGCCTGAGCGCCAAAACCACTGCCTGCAAAGCTGAAATGCAAGCTCAGATCAATTGGCTGACACAATGTCTTACAGCGATGGAGCGCTCTAACTCATGGCGGGCCACTCGGCCGTTGCGGGCGGCATCAGAAAAGCTCGGCGAGTGTCGAGTTTTTCTACGCGATTATTATCAACGAAAACCTTTTTTGTTGATTTTGAAGATCAGACTTGAACGCGCGAGCGCATACGCTAAAAAGACAGTTTCTGCTACGTTTCAATCAAAAAACAATGCTAAGGCGTTACAAGTACTGACAGAGCGGCGCTTTTCCTACTCCTTGACCCCAAGACGTTCAGCGCCCAATGAGCCGATCATTGATGTGTCGATCGTCACGTACAACAGCGCCAAATGGGTCGACCGCTTCATCAACTCTCTAACAACGCAAGCGTATCCGCTGAATAAAGTCAGATTGTATTTCGTCGACAACGGATCAACCGATGACACTGTTCGGCTGCTAGAGCGCTGGCGTGAACAGCTCTCGGGGGCTGTGGCAAAGTTTCAGATTGTGGAAGGCGCCAACGTGGGTTTTGGCGGAGGTCACGACCGCGTAATGAGGAGTTCAGAGGCAGAGTTCGTCCTGGTCACGAATATAGACATCGAATTCACCGACCAGGCCATTCACGCACTTGTCGCAGCCGCGAGCGAAGACGCGAATTGCGAGATCGCGTCTTGGGAGGCACGCCAAGCCCCGTATGAACATCCCAAATATTATGATCCGGTCACACTCGAGGTTAACTGGTCATCGCACGCCTGTGTTTTGATCCGAAAATCCGCTTACTTAAGCTGCGGCGGTTACGAGCCAAAAATCTTCATGTATGGAGAGGACGTAGAACTTTCTTATCGATTTCGCTCATATGGGTACAGGCTAAAATATTGCCCTTCCGCGCTCGTGCACCATTACACTTACGAGACGGAAGCCCAGGTCAAACCTCTGCAGTACAGAGGCAGCACACTCGCTAATCTTTATATCCGCTGGCGATATGGCAACATAACAGACAGAATTGCTGGACTGTTGTTACAAGGATGGTTGCTTTTCAGCCCCAGTGCGTACACGAATGCACGTCGGCATCTCATTTCCAATGCTTGCACCTTCGTCAAGAATGTTGTGCATTTTTCCAAAGGCAAAGGGCCTAGAGGAGACGAAGGCTACCCGTTTCGCGCATTTGATTATGAGATGACGCGTGGCGGGGCATTTTGGCCGGTAGGAAAATCGCTGAGCGCGCTCCCAAAAGTGACCGTCGTAACACGCACTTATCGAAAACGCGAAAAGTTTCTTCGGCAGTCAATCATCTCGGTCATAAACCAAACCTACCCAAACATAGAACTGATCATTGTGGAGGACGGCGGGAAGACAACACAGCCTTTGGTCGCCGAATTTATGACCATGCCAGGCGTAACCATTCGGTACTACGGCCTTGAAAAAGTCGGCCGATCAGTCACCGGAAATTATGGCTTGGAAATGGCAACCGGCGAATATTGCATGTTCCTCGACGATGATGACCTTTTATTTTCGGACCATGTCGAAGTGCTCGTTTCTTCGTTGCTAGACAATCCAAAAGCGGCGGCTGCCTATTCCCAGTCTATTGAAATCGCAACCAACGTAGATGATCAAGGCCATTATGATGAGATCAGCCATGTGGAACCCGAGACCTTCAAGCATTCGTTTGATTACAACATACTACTTGATCATAACTTCATCCCGATTCAGTCCCTTCTATTCAAACGAAGCCTATTTTTAAACAGAGGTGGTTTTGAGACTGACATGGACCACCTGGAAGATTGGAATTTATGGTTAAGGTATGGTTTTAACAATACGTTCTCTTACGTTGCCAAAACCACTTCTCTATTTAGGACACCTGCCGATTTTTCGACAAGAAAGGACCGACATATGCAGCTACACAATGCTTACTTCATTGCAAAAAATAGAGCCATCGAGTCTTGCAAGTCTTATTCTCAGGACCTGAATCAAATGGCGTAGCAGACTTAATTCACCACCGACAGCTATCGCGTCATAGCTGTCTGTAACAAGTACATCAGTGGCTTTTTTTTCACATTCCAAATATTGGAACGGCATTCGCTCGTCTGCAGAAAAGTCCCTGATGCCTATCTGGACCCACTACCGCCATGCAAAATCCAGGTTCAATAGCCTCCAAAGAGAAGGCTGCCGTCTTACTGGCAGCCTTCAATGGAATTCTATGGATAGAAGAGCAAATCAACTCTATCCTTCGACAAATCGATATTGAGGTCACTCTCTATATCAGTATCGATCCGTCAGACGACGGCACAGAAGTTTGGTGTAATGATTTGGCAGCGGCGCATCCCAACGTTGTTATTCTTCCTCAGGTCCCACCCTCCGGCGGCGCATCTCAGAACTTCTTTCGACTCATACGCGATGTGAATTTGCGTGACTATGATTACATCGCGTTCGCGGATCAGGACGATATTTGGTACTCCGACAAACTCATCCGTGCGGTGCAAGCGCTGAAGAGGGAAAACGCAGCAGGCTATTCAAGCAACGTCCTTGCGTTCTGGCCTACTGGACGCAGAAGCCTGATCGATAAGGCCCAGACGCAAGTGGAATGGGATTTTTTCTTCGAAGCCGCCGGCCCCGGGTGCACTTACGTTTTTACCAGGCACCTTGCGTGCGACCTCAAAACCTCAGTCTCGAAGCAATGGCAGACGGTGTCGCAGGTAACTCTTCACGATTGGTACTGCTATGCATTCGCTAGAAGAAATGGGTATAGGTGGTACATCGATTCTGAGCCCTCAATGGACTATAGGCAGCATGACCACAACCTTCTTGGGGCCAACAAGGGCATCCGGCGGCTAATCGAACGGTATCGACGGATCCAAGATGGGTGGTGGTTCGGACAGGTTCGACTGATCTCTCAGCTATTGGGCGTCCCCTCAAACCCTTTGATTAACACCAGCAACGTGTATTCAAAGTGGCAGCTTATGCTTTTATCGCTTAATGCAGGTCAGTGTAGGCGGAGGCTAAGAGACAAAATCGGATTCGCCATCATTTGCTGGCTCGAAATTCTCACGAGGCGAAGCCGAAAGCGCTGACAAAGTTTTTTTCCGCCCACAGTGCGTCGTTTACGAATTTGTCTGCACCGGAACCGGACTCTGCTTGCGCCACTGCGGCAAGCCGATCAGCACCACGGCGCTGATGATCACGGCCATGGCTGCGGATTCTGCCGGGCCGATGTGTTCGTCGGCGAACAGGACGCCCAGCATGACGGCGACGGCCGGGTTGACGTAGGCGTAGCTCGTCGCGGCAGCGGGGCGGACGTTTTTCAGAAGGTACATGTACGAACTGAACGCGACGATGGAGCCGAAGACCACCAGATAGGCCATGACCAGCCAGCCGGACAGGCCGGGGGATTGGGTCATTCGTTCGCCGCTGACGTAGCTGCCAATCAGCATCATGGCTCCGGCGACGAGCATTTCGCAGGCGCTGGCCATGGGGCCAGCGGGGAGTGGCAGGTAGCGGCTCCACACGGAGCCGAATGACCATGTGGCTGCCGCGAAAATGACCAATGCCGCGCCCATGGGGCTGGCTTGCAGGTTGGAGCCGAGGTTGAGCAGTGCGATACCGATCAGCCCGAGCACGATGCCCGCCCACTCCAGCCGGGTGTTGCGATGCCCCCAGATCAGCCCGAACAACAGGGTAAACAGCGGTACAACGGCGACCGCCAGCGCCGCCACCCCCGACGCAACCCCCGCATGTTCGGCCAGGGTCACGGCGCCGTTGCCACACGCAAGCAGCAGAAAACCAATCATGCCCGCGGCTTTCCATTGCTTCCACGTGGGCATCGGCGCGCCGCGCAGGCGCATGAACGCGAACAGAATCGAGCCAGCAATAGTGAAGCGAACCCCTGCCATCATCAAGGGTGGCCAGGTTTCAATGCCGATACGGATAGCGAGATAGGTCGAGCCCCAGATCACGTAAAGCGCGAAGAAGGCCCCGATGAGCAGCAAGGGAAAGCGGCGGGAAGCAGGCATGAAAGGCTCGACTTTTATTCTGAGTGTTGGTCCTGCGGGGAAGACAGTCACTCGGATTTTTTGGAGCGCTATTGTAGGAACATTGATCTGACAGAATCAGTAACAACTGAAGACTTTTCGACCCATACACTTTTTCAGCCAGATCTGATCAACCCTCAGAACCCACGATGCTTGCTGATTGCCTCAGCGATTTTTTTCGCGGGGACCTTCTGCAACGTGCACATTAACTTGTGGGAAACCCCGGCCAGACCGTGAGTGGTGCGCAGTTCCCGACTCAGGTGCGCCGTGAGGTTGGCCGCCATCTCGGCATCGGCCATGGCCCGGTGAGCCTTGCCGGTGTTTGGCAGCCCCGCCCAGGACGTCAACGTACCGAGTTTGTGATTCGGCGCGGCAGGCAGTAGACGTCGCGCCAACAGCATGGAGCAAGCAAAGCTTTGCTCGCGGTTACGTTTGATGCGGGACAGTTCGTAGTCCCAGAATTTCTGGTCGAACGCGGCGTTATGCGCGACCAGCGGCGTCAGCCCGACGAACTCTGCCACTTCGTTCATGACTCGCTCGGCCGGGGGCGCGGTACGGAGCATGCTGTTGCTGATGCCGGTGAGCGATTCGATGAACGACGGTATACGCACGCCAGCGTTCATCAGGCTCTGATAACGCTCGACGATGACGCCCTCTTCCATGATGACCACGGCAATCTCGGTCGCCCGACAATTGCTGTTGGGAGAAATGCCGGTGGTTTCGAAGTCGATGACGGCGATGCGTTCTTGCATGGAAAAACCTTTAAATTTTACGTTTTGACGCAGTTCACCTGTAGGAGTGAGCTTGCTCGCGATGACGGCAGATTATTCAACACTGTGGTATCAGGCAGACCGAAATCGCGAGCAAGCTCACTCCTACAGTCCTCAGCTTTTAAGCAACAACCCGCCTTCAATCGGCACATATCGGCTGGCGGCACGGATCAGTGAATTCGCGGTCAGGCCCGGTACGCCGTAGGCCACCGCCTCGACCCCGTGTTTGCTGATGATGCGTTCGAGCAGCAGATCAAAGTCGCCATCGCCCGACGCCAGCACGACTTCGTCGACATTGGGAGCAACGTCCATGATGTCGATGGTGATGCCCACGTCCCAGTCGCCTTTGGCCGAGCCGTCGCTGCGCTGGATGTAGGGCTTGAGTTTGACGGTGAAACCGAGGTTGCGAAGGATCTGCTGGAATTGCTGTTGTTTGGCGTCGCCGCGATCAATGGCGTAAGCGTATGCCTCGACGATCTGCCCACGCTGACTGATGTCCGCCCACAAGGCGGCATAGTTGAAGTGACAACCATGAGCCTGACGCACGGTGTAATACAGGTTCTGTACGTCGGCAAACACCGCGATTCTTCTCACCGGAACTCCTCGATGCGCTGACAAGCGACTTCGACCCGAACGCCGGATCGGCGCTCAGTATGCCAGTTTGAGAAGGGGATTGAAGGTCTGTGTGCCGGTTGAGGGGCGAGGCGTGAATGTTCTGCGAACAATCAAACAAGGAACCGCATGCAGCCGGAAAGGCTACATGCGGTTACGGATGAGTCCTCAGACGTAAGAATCGTCGTCATCACCACCAAAGAAACCACCACTGTCATCATTGCTGTAGTCAGTGTCCGCGAAACCACCGGAGTCATTACCCCAGCCATCGTTGCTGGTCACGCGCTGCTGGTCGTCGCCCCAGCCGCTGTTTCCATTGCCGAGATCATGATCGGCAGCCGGTTGCGCCGGCTGTTGTTCGATGATTTCGACGATTTCCTGGGGCTGGCTGTTGTGGTGGAACAGGCTGCTGATGCCTTCAGCGAGCATCACGCCACCGGCCACACCGGCTGCAGTTTTCAACGCACCGCCGAGAAAGCCACTGCCAATGGGGGCTGCGGGCGCCTGTTGTGGAGGCTGCGCGTAGTTGCCTTGTGGAGGCGGGTTATATGGAGGTGGGCTGGCGGGACCGTCGCGCCAGCCGCTGCCCGATGACGGTGGAGGGCTCGATGGGCGCGAGAAGGACGACGCCGGCTGCTGTGGCTGCGGATCGCGGGAGCCGCCGCCAAAGATGCTCGACAGGAAACCGCCGCTGCTCTGGGCCGGCGCGGCTTGTGTCTGGGCTTTGGCGCGTTGAAGCTCAGCCTGGAGCTGTTGGATCTGCTCGTCGCGCTGACGGCTTTGGGCTTCCAGCTGTTTGATAGCGACTTCCTGAACCAGAATCGCCTGCGCCATGTAATACGGGGCGCCAGGCTGCCGTGTCAGGTGATCCTTGATCAGCGCCTCGGCCTGGGCGTCTCGGGGGGCCGACTCGGTTTCCGCTTGTTTGAGTTTGGTAAACAAGCCGTCGATCAGGGTTTGCTCTTCGCTGTTCATGGCGACCTCGTTAGATTGCCGTAAGAATTCTGTGACGTGACCACAATGGTCAGACACAAACAGTAATGGGGCGTTTCAAGGGCGTTTCAATAGAGTGTAGAAAAAGTTAAGAAGCGGGTCAGACCTGCCTTATTGGCCCGTAAGACCGCTCATACGTTAAAGTGTCCGCCTGGTTTTTCCTGTGACCCATTCATGAATCCGCTGACGATCATTCAAGACTCGCTTTACTTTTTCCGCCGCCATTTCGCGACCATCGTGACGCTGTGCCTGCCACTGGTAATTCTCGAAGCCCTGACCAAGCAACTGCTCGCCAGCGCTGTGGGGCCGGACGGTTCTGCGAGCTGGCAATTGCTGATCGGACTTTTGTTTTACCCGCTCTACACCGGCGCGCTGATTCTGTTCCTCGCCGCCAAGACCCGTGGCGAAACGCCCGCCAAGCGCGACCTGCTGGCCGCCACGTTGCGCCTTTGGCCGACCTTCGCGGTCCTGACCGCTTTGAGTACGCTGCTGATCATGGCCGGTCTGTCGCTGTTCATCGTTCCCGGCGTGTGGGTGATGATCAAGCTGGTGTTCTCGGAGTACCTGCTGGTGCTGCGTGGGTTGGGGCCGCTGGACGCGATGCGCGAAAGCTTCAAGATGACCCGCGGGCATCTGGTACGGATTCTGGCGTGCGTGCTGTTCGTTTACATTCCGCTGTCGGTGCTCGAAGGCCTGAGCCTGTACGTGCTGCCCGATCAGCAAAGCCCGCTGCTGTCGTTGGCAGTGGACAGCACTTCCAGTTTCTTGCAGCTGTTCATTAGCGTGGTGATGTTCCGTCTGTTCATGCTGATCGACGAACCCGTCCGACCGGCCTGAGGAGCGCCGATGCAACGTTCATTGCGCTACCTCATCGCCTTTGCGCTGTTGGTCGTTCTGGCGGCGGGCCTGATCTACGACGTGACCTGGCACCCCGCCCGACATGAGCAGATGCCGGTCACCTGCAACGCCAAGGACGCCAGGCCTCCCATCCTCGTCCCCGGTCAGACGCTGAAAGTCATGACGTGGAATATTCAGTACCTCGCGGGCAAACGCTATGTGTTCTGGTACGACCTCTCCGACGGCAGCGGCCCTGATGAACGCCCGACTCCCGAAGACATTGCTTACAACCTGGATGAAGTGGCGCGGGTCATTCGCGACGAGCAGCCGGACATCGTGCTGTTGCAGGAGGTCGATGACGGCGCCAAAAACACCGACTACACCAATCAACTGGCACTGTTGCAGGAGCGGGTGACAGATCTGTACCCGTGCAGCACCGAGGCGTTTTACTGGAAATCGGATTTCGTGCCTAACCCGCATATCTACGGCAGCGTCGGCACCAAGCTGGCGACATTGAGTCGCTATCGACTGGACACGGCCGAACGCCTGCAATTGCCCTTACCAAGTGGCAACTGGCTGGGTCGCCTATTTGAACCCAAGCGCGCTTTGCTGGTGAGTTTTCTGCCGCTTCGCGATGGTGGGCAACTGGCGGTGGTGAACACGCATTTGGGGGATTTCAAACCCGGCGACGACACCGTTCAAAGACAGGTGGCTGCAACGACGCAACGGCTGGACACGCTCGAAGCCAACGGGACGCTGTGGATCACCGGTGGCGACTTCAATCTGCTGCCACAAGGACAGTATGAGCGGTTGCCCGCCGAACAACGCGAACAATACGCGCCTGAGAGTCAGCTGCATGCGCTGTGGGAAAAATACCCAATGATCCCCAGCAACGACGACGTCAACGGTGAGAGTCCGCGAAAGTGGTACACGCGCTTCCCCAACGACCCACGAGTGAACGGGCCGGATCGCACGCTCGATTATCTGTTTTACAGCCCGGCGCTGAAGCGGATCGACGCGCAGGTTCGGCAGGAAGATACGTTGCTGATTTCGGATCATTTGCCGGTGATTGGGCGGTTTTTGTTGCCGGCCAAGGAATAAGCCTGAATGAAGCTCACATCTGTAGGAGCGAATTCATTCTGGGCGGCATTCCGACGAGAGGCCGGTAAAGCCGCCACCGCTCTGTCGGTCATGCCGACGCCTCGCGAATGAATTCGCGCCTACAGGGTGGACCTTCATCCGGCAATGGATCTGGGCTTACTTCCTCGGCTTGATCCGCGCGGTCGGCTCGGCAATCAACGGATTGTCTGGCCAGTAATATTTCGTATCACCTATCTACCTGATGGATTGACAACGTATGACCCCCGGAAAATATAGGCTTCAGCCAGCCCAGGCGAAACCAGCATTGACTGTCAATGCTATTGCTAAAGATTGACTATCTGTAGGTCGACTACGGCAGACATTGACACTCTATCCGTTAGACGCACGCTCGCTTCAGCCCCACCATTGACACTATAGAGTTCAGCTCGGAAAAACCTCCCGAGCGTCTCGGACCTTAGGTAGCGTTCGTGAAGAGAAAATTTGGCTGTGTTGGGCGATGTAGCCTCAATTTCGACGGGACTACACTGCGGCTGATGAAGATATCCAGCGAATTGGCGACGCGATGATCTGTAAACGGCATTCTTCTCTCCTTGATTTGCCCTGCATCCCTATCGGCAACGACCGGAAAAAATTGCGTGCGGTTCGTCGCCCCATCGAGCTGAACAATACGTCTCAGAACAGTGAAGAGACGAATTCAGCTACAGGCTCTGGAAGCAAGTCCTGTGGATGATCGCCGCCCCAAGTGGCCAGCCCGCTGCTGCCCTTGATGATTCCAGAGCTGGTCACATCACCAGTTCGCACATTGACCACGTCCACTTTGACTTCAACCTTGTCCGGGATCATTGACCACTCGGTGGCTCGGTGTTCCCAGTGCAGTATTGTCGGGAATATAATGTCTTGGTCAGTACGCTGAGCCTGGGAGACGGCATCCTCGAAGTTTTCCGCCACGCCGCCGATTCGCACCAATCGTGATTTGGCACTGGTGGCGTTGTAGATGATTTTAGCAGTATTTCTCCCTGAGCCGTTGTAGACGTGAGTTCGTACTCACTATCTAGTGACGTCGAAATCAGAATACGGTCGCTTGCCGCAATGCGCGCTGAGCCATTCTGCTGCGGAGTCCAGTTGTGAGAGTCGGCACATCCGACCAGCGCGAGGATAAAACCTAGAGGAACAAAAAGCGCATCGATACATCCTTGTTAAAAGACCAACGTTTCTGAGCCGTGACTTTACGCCATTCGCAATTCTGCCTACTACCAGAAGCTCCAAGCTTTTTACTCAGGGCACACAGCATCCGCCGCTCTTTCCGTTTCCCGTCACTTCGTCCTGACCGTCCAACGCTGTTCGATCTTGGTCGTGTAGCATCTGCTCATTCGCCCACTTTGGTGCAGCAGGCACACTAGCTAAACGAAAAACGCCTCCCCCCCTGCGGCCATTGATCTCATCCAGAACCCCCATCACTTTGTCAGCTGCAGGGGCTGCGAATGAGCGAATAGATCGCCTATAAACTCATCAAACTGAAGCAGATCCAGGAGAAGCGTCTGCCATGCTGTAGTCGAAGCCGAGCCCAGAAATGCGATTAACCGCTTCGGTTACAGCTTTTGTCATCAGCTGAGAAATAAAGGAATTGCGTATACATCAGTGATCAGTATAGCTGACCACAAAGCCATCAAGTCCAACAGAATACCGCCCGTCTCGATCCCCAAGAAAAGAATAGCTCTTCAAACGTGCGAGTGTATCGCCAGAAAAACTATATCTATTACTTTTGATCAATTCTAAAATCTCTCGATCAAGGCCTATACTCAACTTTCTGCCACCCTCTACCAGATCATAAAACTCAACATCCAAGCCATCTATTTTTTCCCGCTTAGAATTACGGTCGAGATACTTACCAGCAAGCAAGAACGGAGCATAATAGGCGTCGAAAAATTTTTTATTATCAATATCCATGTGTTTCCCGTCATCGCCTGAAGGATCATCTAGGTATGTAAGTATCCGATCCGAACCAATATAAGTAGCACAAGCGGTACCCGTCGCCGGCTGCAAGCCATGTATTTTCTCCACCTGTCGCACCTGTTGCTTTGCTTCAGCAATTTTACTGTTCAAATGAGACGCTGACGAAGATAGCCCTTTAGCCTCGAATACATGCCACTTCGCATCTTAGGTTTGCCCTACAAGGTCGGGCTCTTTTGATCGCGCGCGACTAACCTGCGGTGCGAAAGTTATTGCATCTTGCTTCTTTAGAGACTCCACGTGATGCAGATTTGGGATATTCAAAAGCTTTTCCGAATACAATTTAGCAAAAGCCATTCCCAAATTATAACTAATTATTCTTTTTTCATCAGAAACAAGACTATCAAATACAGGGTGTCGCCTAATCCCTTTTAAGTCCGATTGAATGTTACTTGCAACAACTGCTACTTTTTTTATGATTGACTCATAAAGCACCCTAGTAAATCCGTAGCTCTTAATAGCTTGGAGTGACATAAATGAGGGATTGCCAACAGTTATAATGCTACGATACAGATCAATTTTCTTGCATCGCAGCGCTTGCTCTCCCACAGTGTTTATTGTATGAAACGGCTTTTGATAATTTGTAACAACTCGGTAAATATCCGGCATAAATTCAAAACTTCTGGCGAATGGATAATGAAAACTTACAAAATAATCTAGCGAGCGAGTTTATCGATTATTTGTACGCATTGCACATATTTACTTCCTGCTACCTTAAGATTCTCGCGAGTGGAAGTGGCATTCCTGTCGAGGAAGGGAAGAGCACCGGAATAATTAGTGGAATAGCCATTCCAAACCAGGCAAAAGCTTCCTGATCCAATCAGCATCGGGATCGAGACTGTCGTTGTAGGAATACTCAAGCAGCCCGGGCGGGACAGCCCCACAATCGAGCCAGAGACGAGAATGCCCCACTGGGCACTGAGCCACAATAGCTGACAACAGAGATCGGACGTGACGGCACGTGAACAATCTTAAGCAGACGCGAGATTGCAATGGAGCCAGTGCTCTCTGATGAGCCCTCCCAAGCGCCACGGAACTCCAGGCAGCGGTAAAATCCATAAAAACGGCGTAATCCTGCCTTAGGTGATTAACAAATCGAAGCAAATAAGTTATGTTGAGCATGCTATCTGCATCTCACTTGGCAAAGGAACTGTCCATTATATGACCACTGACGTTTTGCTCAAAAAAAGGTGTGGCATCAACCTAGACGCCCAGAAGAACACCTCCAGCCGTCATCGCGTATCCAATACACAGCTGGACGCAGAGAACAATACGTATCAATTCTTTTTAAGAAGAAAACCACAATTACTAACTTCACACTTCAGATACTCGGCGCATTTTTAATAAATACATTGGCGCGGATAAATACGCGCTTAAGAACACCTCCATTATATCCAACATAGCTTTAGCAGGGGGATACGCGGTGGCCAACCAAGCGTTCAGCTTTTCCGGATTAGCTAGATGTTTATCGGATGCTGATTTTTATGAAGAAAAAAGATTGTCTGAGGATGACTTCAGAAAGGCAGTCATAGAGCATGCACTCCAGCTTTGCCGGTGCACAGATGAAGACAAAATCTTAATAAAAAAAATCAAGATTGGAAATAAAACTGGTTATACAGCCGGGAATCTAGCAAGCAAATTAGTCCTACGCAAATGCAACATTAACATCCATAATGCTTTTCGTATAAAGATGAGTAACAGACAGGCCATTTCTAGAGAGATACCTGCGTATCTTAGGGACGGAACACCGTACAGAGTCTATCGGCTAGACATAAAATCTTTTTTTGAAAATATTTCGGCAACCACTGCGATCAGAGAATTAGAATGCAATCAACTATTATCCCCACACACAAAAAACGTGGTAAGGCACGCATTACAAGGGTTCAAGGCGTGTTATGGCTCGGGCGTGCCTAGGGGAGTAGAAACCAGCTCGGCGCTAGCAGAGTTGTTATTGAGCGACTTTGATAGAAAGCTTAAAGACCACGAAGAGGTTTTCTATTTCAGCAGATTTGTAGATGATATCATTGTAATCACTTCGTCATCTGAAGACCAGCAAGGGTTTTATCAGTGGCTTTGCGACATTTTACCTCCCCCGCTTAGCTACAACCCTGACAAAACCAAGATTCACACAGTTTCAAAAAGAAAAAAAGCCGGCGCAGCAAATCCCGATGGCAAGCAGGTTCTTAAGTTTGGATTTTTGGGATACTCATATAGTGTCTACGACACGCCTTTACCAAAAAAGAACAATGTGGAGAACGAAAGCACGGCCGGCTCTATTTACCGAAAAGTAGTTATTGATATTGACGATAAAAAAATAAGAACTATTAAAGAAAAAATTAGCAAAGCGCTTTATAGCTATTCTAAAAATTATGATTTTAATTTACTTCACGACAGAATTAGATTTTTAACTAGCAATAGAGAGCTTAAAGATAAGGATGGAAACAAAAAAATCTCCACCGGAATATATTACAGCTACGCTTCAATAGACCCTAAATCTGCGAGCCTGAAAACTTTAGATGTTTTCTTGGAGCAAGCACTCTGTAATACAACCGGCCGGCTCGGCAAGACTTTCTCACAAAAAATAACGCAGGAACAAAAATCAATACTGCTGAAACTCACATTCCGTAGCGGCTTTGGGAAGCGAGCCCATAGAAAGTTTAGTCCAAATCGTCTGAAAGAAATCACGAGAATTTGGTCATGAAGCACAAAAAAAATACCAAAATAGATAAAAAAGATTATTTCAGAGCGGCTTTGACTGATACAGCGCCGTCAGATGTCCCGATCATTTTCTCTAATGACGGGCTGTATATAAACTGCCACAGAGCCAATGGAAACAAAAACCAAGGGTTTGATATTCTTCGCTCGCTCTATACTAACGTCGTCAGCCCTATTGACAATGAAAAACATGGTTCTGATGAGGCAAATCAGCGCCAAAACAAACAGTCTCACCCATTAAAATATAAAATTATAAAAAACGAGCACAGTCTTAGGACTTTATCACTCATACACCCTCGATCACAAAAAAATCACTGCGAATTCTACAGGGATCATAGCAGTGTGATTATCCAGCTTTGTTCAAAAAGTCCATTATCCATACGTTGCCCCGCTAAAATCGGCGGTTCTTTTTACACAAAGGAAATCGATACAACAAACAGATATAAAGATATTGACATAGACACTCTTGAGTCAGAACTTAAGCGCCGCCATGCTTCATCTTACTTTGCTTATAGCGGGTATGACCGACTCTACAAACTATACAACTCACCTCGATACGTGAACCTTGAGCAAAGATTCGCATCGATGTGGACTATTGATGTAGCCAATTGCTTTCAAAGCATTTACACGCATACGATTTCATGGGCCATTAAAAACAAGGAGTTTGTCAAACTACATACTAGCTATACCAGTCAATTCTGCCAAAAGTTTGACACTCTAATTCAGCGCAGTAATAACAATGAAACTAATGGTATACCAGTAGGGTCAGAGGTGAGCAGGATTTTTGCCGAGATAATCTTCCAGGATACTGACCTAAAAGTTGTTTCTTCGCTGGAGTCAAAAAAACTCAAATTGAACGATGATTATGTGATTCTCAGGTATGTGGATGATTACTTAATATTTTCCCACTCTGATGAAAACTCGGAAATCATATCTAAAGTAATTGCCGACGTCATTGGCGAGTACAATCTCAACCTGAGTACGTCCAAGCAGGTCAAGTATACTCGTCCATTTTGCACTGACAAATCTAAAGCTATCCTAGGCGTAAAGCATTGCCTGGAATCGTTTGAGGGAGTTCTTTTATCAAAGAAAAACATCGATGGCCAACAACGATTCTTCCCGAATAACATATACAGTCCTACGAGATTCACTCAAAACTTCATCAACAATATAAAATCGCTAATTTGGGGGAGTGAGAGAGGTTATTCAGACGTTGCCGCCTACATAGTATCCATGCTTTGCAAGCGTGCTGAAAACCTCATTTCAAGTCACAAATATAACGCTCCGCATAGCTCGGATAAGGATTTGACTCTTCGAGGAGCGTTACTGATCATCATTAGATTGGTATTTTTTTTCTACAGCGTAGCACCTGCAATTTCGTCATCCAATAAAATTTCAAAAACACTGATACTCACCGATCAATTCATCCTAAGCACTATGCCATTGCATTCAGAATTTTATCGTACCGAGATCATGACGCACGTAAACTCACTGAAATTCAACAGGCAAAAAAACGACACGCGTAATGGGTATCTCTCTCTCGAAAGACTCAACATACTACTGGCAACTAGTGAATTCGGTAAAAATCACTTGATTTCGCCCAGTGTGTTTTCTTATCTGGAATCAGACGAAGCAAACGTCACTTACTTTGATATTGTATCCCTTATATACTATTTCAAAGATCACCCCCAGTATCTCTCCGCCAGATCAAGCCTTTTACAAATTGCATTGGCCAGACTCACTACCAAACCTAATTTGCAGCAAAACTCAGAACAGGCTCACATCTTTCTCGATCTAATATGCTGTCCTTATATATCAGCAGAAAATCGACATATCTTAATCAAGGATTATTTAGCCGTATACGAGCCGGCAAGGCAATTCTCAAACGAAGAGGTAGTCAACATGGTGACTACGTTGGAGGATAAATTTTGGTTCGTAAAATGGAAGAACCTAAATTTGGTGCGGCTTCTCGAACGAAAAGAGTTGAAACCCATCTACTAACCTGATAAAAAATACACGCGTCGTTAGGGGCTGAGATTGCTGCGGTACTGGGCTTCGGCCCGTTACATTTTCGCTTTTTATCAACCCTTTGCTCGCAAGGCTGAGGAGGGCTAGAAAGTTGAGAGGTATAGCTCGTCAAGACTTGCCTCACACACCTGATGCTGAAGCCCCTAATCGACTCCTCCTTCCGACTTGGCTACTGCGCGTCCCACGCCGCCGCGTGCTGCTATACCCGCAGCCCGAGATACCCCAGCAAGTGATGCGCTTGATCCCTACGCGCGTTGAACTTCAGCTAATCGTCAGCGTAACAGCCCTAGTACAGCCGCTGATTTTGCGATGGCCCGAGCCGACTGTCCCAGGCTCGGGCGGCCCTTACAGAGTAAGAGTGGATGGTTCGACCAGTAATGGGATAGCGGGCGCATTACCACCGACAAGCATCAGCATTGACGCATCGACAACGTATTCACACCTAAACCCAAGAACGATCACGAATCAGAGCTTGAGATTATTGGCCAGATCGGTCTCAGGGTAATCACATCACCCTCCGCTTCGATGGTCAATTCATCACCAACACCAACGCCCATCGTATCCAGCACCACCTGTGGAATCTCGATCATGAGATCGCCACTGCCATCCCCAGGATCCTGGCAACGGAAGATAATCTGTTCAGCAGGTTTCAAAACTTCAGACTCGTTCATGGTCGCCCCTCACTATCGCTCAACTGCTCAATCTCCTGCTGCATATCCTCCAGAAGTTGGAGCGTTTCCTTCCAGCGTCTGACGAACCCGAACCAGTCACCGGCGTAGCATCCTTCCGGCCGAGTCGCTGCTGGCCCTCGGTACCAACCAATTCTGGTCAGCCATGGTTCAAGGTCTGCGCGCAGCTCCATGCACTTGAGAAGTTCGCGCATGCAGTGGCTTATCCCGCCTTGGGTTCTCGACCAAAGTACGACAGGTAATGCCACCCTCCTGTTGTAATCTCTCTGTCCGGGAAATTGATCGCAGCCTTACCCGTGATGTAGTGCTCGCGAGTAACGCGTTGAAGGTCTAGATCGAATGCCTTCAGCATACGATCTAGAACCATGGCGTCGGTGTGATCTTGTCCATCAATTGCAGCACGATGGAAGCTACAACTTGCACCAATACATCAATGAACAGCTCGGCAATAATCTTCAACATGGTGACTCCTTCTTCCTAAGGCTTTGTCTGGTGACTGATCATTTCGGTACAGGTGCTACCCTCTTCCTCCTTGGAGCTTTAGCCTTTGGCTCTGGGGCTTCAGTGCTCTTTTCCGCTTCGGCGTCGGCGGTCTTTTTGGCTTCCGCTTCTGCCTTCGCTTTTTCTTCTTCAGCGATTCGCTGCTGCTCCCAATACTCTCGAATCCGAACCAGGTCGTTACTGCCGCCTATGTCAGCCAGGCGCTCAATGAACCGCGCATACAGATCGTCGGAAATGAGATTTTGAGTCCACATTTTTTCGATGGCTGCGTTCGGGTTCAAAAGAAGCACGTAGTGGAACTCCCCCGAGGTGCCCTTTTTGGTGTAGATGAAGTCGTACTTCTTCAAGATCTTCATCCTCCTGCGCCAGGTATCCACCATCCGTGCACCAGTAAACCCGGCCTCACCTGCAAACGTGGCTTGGCTCTCGATGACTACGAGAGGGTGATCCGGTGCACGAGCCCAGAGACACATGAGCGTGTGCCCCGCTGGGTGGCCTTTGATTTCATTCAAGGCCTGCATCGCGATAGGGAGCGTCCGGGGAATGGTGCTGTAACCATGGTTTACCTTGCGGATCCAGAGCCATGCTTCAGGGAAATTCGGAAACTGCACATCCATCACTGCAGCGGCCTTCTCGGCCATCTTCATTGACCTTGCCTTGCTCTGCTTTACGTTCATCATGCCGTCCTCGGTCTTGATTCGTTGATGGAGTGAAATATCCTCCAGAAAGAATCAAAATGCCACCCGTCATTTAGCATTTTTCAGCGCAATTTCACGTCACTTAGACGTGCATTTTGTATAAGTGAAATTGGTCTATATGACGATTTACACGCTTGTGAAGGACGGCTATTTAGACGAGTTTTTAGAGGTAATCCTCCCGAAATCATTAGGCCATTCTATATTTCCGTGTACTCCGTGCTCGATGGTCTCCCGGTCTCGTGTACTCCCGTGCTGCGGGTGTGATTCTTAAGAGAGGGGCTCGAGGAGCTGGCAAAAGGCACAGAATGCTCACGCATTTTGCGTTTGAAAGGCATCAATCGGCAGCTGTCAGGCCTCGGTGCAGCAGCATAGAATCCCTGCTTGCGTCATCAATTTATGAGAGGAGCAAACCTCCGATGAACGATTTCTTCCGAACAACAGTGATATGCCAGGATCTAGGCGATGGCAGCGAAGACGTCATCATTGATCTATCACCTGAAGTGCTCGCGGCATTGAACGTCGGCCTGGGCGACTCCTTGAGTATCGAGCAGATCCACGGATCGATAGTGCTGAAGCCCATCCGAGACACGAAACCAAATATCTGACTCCCAGAGATGATGTGATGAAGCTTTCCCTGGACTGCGAATTCACCCAGCTGAATCAAAGCACCAAGCTCATTTCGTTAGCGCTCGTAGCCGAGACAGGTGAGGAGCTCTATGTGGAGCTCCCGGATACCTGCCAGGTCAAGGACTGCAGCGACTTCGTAATTGAGAACGTTCTGCCCCAATTCGATCTCGCAAGTCATGGCTTGTCGCTCATGGAGGCTCAGAAGTCCCTTAGAGCGTTTCTGGCCGGCTTGGAGCCACCGCTAGTGGTTTGTTCGGATGCCCCTTCCTGGGACTGGGGATTCTTCTGCCAACTGGCTTGTGTAAAAAACGAATGGCCCAGTTAGGTCGCACAGCAGCCTCTGGATTTGATCCAGATCTTCAAGCACCTCGAAGCCAATGACATTGGCGACCTAACAATTCCTGATTGACCCCACCACGCGCTGCTGGATGCGCGTCTTTTTGCCGGGCTGCACCAAAAACTCTCGGCATGACTCCCACCTGCCAGAACCATCGAAGCCTTTCGATTTATTTTGAAGCCCTCTACGGCTATTTCTAGCATCAAAAACGATTTGCCGCATGGATCTAGGGGCTTTGTCGTAAACGCTCCCAGGCGAAGCCATGGCTCTTCCTAGGGGTGGTTTGTGCATGACGCGAGCTAGTAATTTCGAAGATACAAAGCTTTGTGAGGGGATAAAACCGATCTCTAGACAGACACTGAAGAAAGACTCGTTGAACTCTCCATAGTTTCTGGTAGTCTTTGTTGCATAAACCAAGGAGAGTTTCCATGATTGAAGACGTAGGCGAAATCGGATGTGTCGTTGTCTACACGTGTCGGGGGAAGGACAGGATCTTGAGAGAGGGTGGCAGCCAGGCGTGGCGCATCGATATGTCACGGGCCTCGAAACGCAAGTTCCTGGTCTGTGTCCAGAACAGGAACGAGACTTGGGGCCAAGCCACGGCTGATCATCAGTCGGCATTCCTGATCGCGAAAATCAGTCGAATCGAGAAGTCGACGGAGAATGGCAGCGCAGATCGAGCAATCATCAAGATCTCTGAGTACGCTGAGCTCAGTTTTCCGGATGCTTGGGATGGGAACCGGAATCCGGTGGCCTACAAGCACCTGCGAGATTTTGGGATACACACCTTTGAAGATCTCGAGGAGAGCCTGAGTTGGACGAGGCTTGGAGCTCAGATCAATTTTGGTGACATCGAACCAGCGGAGATGCCCGGTGATGATTACGTTGCCGCTGAGGTCTCATCTCCATCTGCCGGAAATAATGTCGGTTACGAAGAGCCCAAGGCCCTGACGGTAGACGAGGCCAAGATAGGCCTAGCCCGGAAGTTCGGGGTTTCAATCGATCAGATTGAGATTACGATTAGGTGGTAAAGCACTCTGGCGTCGGATAGGTCTTGGCATCTGGTGAATGGATGCTGCACTACCGTGAGAGGCTGAAAACCTGCTGCGTGGGCCAAATTTTTGGGCACAAAAAAACCGCCTTTAAGGGGCGGTTTCTTTGACACTTTACTTTCACAGGAGACGGTTTTAGCCGTGTCGCCGAGGTAGAGTCCTGCTCTCTTTGCCCGACCATGTGCAGCCAATTCTACAGAGCAAGATAACTATGTCAAGCCATATAGCTTGCATTGAAACGCTTAGGCCTTAGAAACCGGGCCTTTCAAGCCACAGCTTCCGCTTAGGAGGAGATCGGAACTAGGGTCACTTAAGACCATCTTCGCGATCCAGGTCATGCTGAAATTCAACCTCTTCAGCAAAATTCCTACCCATTTCCTCTGTCCATCGCTTTGCCATTCGCTCGATAGCCATGAGCTCATCAACCTTTGCCTGAGCGGCCGCAAGCTGCTCATTGAGCTGGACAATGCTCGCATCACGCTCTTGGACGGATTTGCGCTCCAGGACCACCTCATTGAAAGGAACGTAGTCGGATGCCCCGACAGCGTGAACAAGTGATTCTTTCAATGTCCGGATCTCACCACGACTGAGAGCAACGCCGTAGTTTGGGTTACGACCGGTTGTGTTCTTGAAATAGCTCGTTGGTGGCAGCACCCTTTGGATCGACACGCTTTCCAGCATGCTGCAAATGACATGGCTGTCTTTGCCGCTGTGCTTGTACCTTGGCATCTTGTCCAGGGTGTCCTGCTCCAGCTTGAAAATGGTGCGGTCACCATCAGCTGCTGACTGTGAGGTGATCGGGGCCACCTGGATAAGATTTTTGGAGATCACTTTCACAACGACCGCAAGCCTACGCTTGTGCATTTCGGCATCGAGAAGCGTGTCCATGTAGCGCTTGTTAGTTTTCAGTTCTGCAGTGGAGCGAGCTGTCTGTTGAACAAACCCATAATCCACTTCAACGAGGGTGCCTTGCCTCAAAAGTTTGGAGATGGTTGTCGCCGGGTTCTTTTTGAGAGTCTGATAGAGAAACTCTTCTTTAGAAATATCATGCCGTTTTATGTATACGTGATAAACGGCAGGGGGCTGGCCATCAGTCAGTTCGGCAGTGACATTTTCCAAGCGCCAAACATGGTGATCGATATCTGCGAAACATTTGGTCAGAAACACTGGGTGAGGCACTTTCCCAGGTTTTGGGCGTGGCATCGCGGGGATCAAAGCCTCCTTGATTCCCTCATAGCTTTCCGCTCCAACAAGAACATGGGAAATTTTCCCCTCGCCATCGACGACCGACTCGAGATACCGAATGATGATCGTCTGCATGCACGTCCTTGAGCTAGGGTAGTAGGGGCCGGTGATTTTGAAGGGTTCTAGCGCGGTTGGGAAGGGGTTGACCGCATTTTTACGTGGTCAATGTCTGCTTTTGTTGTTTTTTATAAAGACCCTACTTACAATTCTAAAAAACACTATTAACGGAGTAACGCATAACGGAGTAACGCAATGTCCAAGTTAGCCGAGTTTCGCCAGCTGGAGCAACAACTCGCGGAGCAACTAAAAGCCTTGGAGGCTCTCAAGGGTGATGATGACCTGCAAAAGGAAATTGAATTTTAAGGGAAGTTGCGCGCACTTCTGGGCGAATACAATCGCAGTCTTCGCGATGTAATCGCTATTCTTGATCCAGCGTCGGCTACTCGTAAGGCAACTTTCTGCAGCCCCGGCCAAGGCACCTCGTTATGCACGCACTGTCAAGGTTTACAAGAACCCTCATACTGGGGAAGTAATTGAAATTTAAGGCGGTAACCATAAGCAACTCAAGGAATGGAAGAGCGAACACGGCTTGGACACTGTTGAATCTTGGGTAGCCTAAGAGTTACTCTTTGATGAGGGCCTCACGGCCCTTGTCGTAGGTTTCTGCGGTGCTCAGCCCTGAAGCCGTACGTGCAGGTCTGGAAAAATATCCTGGGCAAACCAAGCGGGTAGACCAGGCTCGACAATCCGCGACTTTGGCGTAGGACTCACCACGATCCCTAGCTTGATCAACCGTGTGAGCTCGTCCGATGCCGCTCGCCCAGATAGCCCAGTAAACATTTTGAATTCTGAACGAGGTAGCGCTCCCTGCATCAGCAGAGCGAGCACTGCCGCCGCAGTATCAGATTGCACACCGGCATCCAAAATGCGCTCTTTCGTCCTGAAGGCACGGATCACCCTGGTTCGCATTTTGTCCCGATCAAGTGCTGCGATCATGTAATCGACCTGGTCGTGACAGATATCAAGCATGAATTCTATGAAGGCGAAGTAATGCTTCTCTGACAAGCTTCCTCGGCCATCAAGATCACTCTCTCGCGGACGATCTGCGTTCGCCAAATAGCCGTAGTAATCCTTGTGTCTTCTGCCGAGGCCTCGGGAAAGAGACCACAGGTGTGGTTGTAACCCCAGCTGCGTGAGCTGCAGGTGAGTAACCATACGGGCAACTCGCCCATTCCCGTCCAAGAATGGGTGAACGAAAGCCATTCGATGATGGTTGGCCAATACCGCGATGATACGCCGGCGAGGATCTTGGATGCTTCCGTAGCCCCACTGCAATTGCTCAAGCATGGGAAGCACTACGGCAGCTGCAGGTGCCAAGTGGTTACCGACAGTCACCTCCTCGTCTGGATTGCTACGCAAAGATCCTGGCACCAACAGTCGACCGTCTGCGAGACGCAAGCTTTCTTCGTCTGCTCCGTGAAACAGCTGGTAGTGCACCGTCTTCAATAAAGCAGGCGAAAACATTGCCTTGAAGTCTTTCGGGTATAGGCGAAGCGCTCTCTCGAAAAGTACCTGGACATCCATATGTTTGACCGCCAAATCATTGAGCTGCTTACGGTCTTTCTTGGGCGCATTTAGGGCCTGCTGCATTGCTGCAGGTTCGGTGTATTGCCCCTCGATGAGGTTCGAATAGTAGGTATTGGTGATTCGCAACAGCCGCCCAAGCCTTTGCGCGGTTTCCGGTGCGAGTCGACCGGCAAGAAATGCGGTTTTGGCGGGTAGCTTCTCTGCCTTGTCCAGCATGGACTGCGGGAGCTTGTCAGTGAGGACTGGATTCACCCAGGCCTTGTTGGTGATCAGATTCATCAATGCGTGTCTTGGCGACGGTGGTTGGTCAATATGATAGTCCTTCGAGTCAAATTAAGCACATTTAATTATGAACAAAAACCTCTGAAAGCCCCGTATTACATGGCAAAAAGTTAAATTTACTTAATTTTACCCGCATTTTTTTGCCGATTTTATATCCGATTTCAGATATAACCTTGAACCCGTATGGACTGCTCAGTCGATATCTCATCAGGAACCGTTTCGGCGCTGAACCGGCCGCTCAACGCTTGGCAGTGCGAGGGCAGCACGTACGGGCATTTTTTTGGCATCAAACCAAGCTTCCAAAAGCTATGCCCTCGCGAGCACTTTCGGATCGTGGAGGGAGACCTGCTCCCAGAGATTCAGAGGCGGGGGCTGAATGTCCTTTGAAAACCTTGAAAAAATCCGGTTGAAAATTAAATTAAATGAATTTAATCTCTGGTTGCCTCATCCCAATAACTCTCTAAAAGTGAGCCTATCATGCCTCCACAGAGACACATTCTAAACGCGTTAAAATCGATCACCCAGGCACAGCAAGAGCTTGCTCGCAAGGTTGAGCGCCATGACAAAAAGCTGGACGCTCACACCCAGGATATCGCTAGGCTGGAAGAGCAGATTGTCGCGCTTCGCAACCAAGCTATCCAGGCTGAAGTGCGTAGCGGCGTCCCATCGAAAGACGTTGCCACCAAGTACGGTGTAACCCCATCCCGTGTTTCACAGATCGCTCCGCGTCGCCGGGTTGGTTGAGTATCGATGGCACCTAGCTCTACAGTCTCCAGGCACGAAAAAGCCCGCAGATGCGGGCTTTTTTGTGGGTGTTGGCTAATGAAGCTGAAAGGCCAGCCGACCTGAGTCAGTTACTGGATGCCGTCCAGAGCTGGTCAAACCGAGTCGTGAAACGACGGCTCATCATTTCCCTGCGCATTCCCCAATCTGGATCTGCAGGCACGCTGGCCATGCGCAGCGTCCCCCTCCCCCATCCGCTATTGATCTGATCGAGTAGCCCATATCGGTAGGGCGATACACGCCAGGCCGGTAAGTGCAGGGATCGCGAATCGCTCAATATCACCCCGATCCAGGTCGACCTCCAGGGAGGCGCCGGTGACGAGTACCTCAGCAACCACAGTGCAGCTCTGATCATCAATCCCTTGGATATCTGTGACGGAGTTATGTGTAGACTCCGTACTCGATTCGTCCCAAAAGCTCCTTCACCAAAATGTACCCGACTTGCGTGCGTAGTAAATCGCATGGCACCTGACCGCCCAAGCCAAAAGCAGCAAGGCCCAGCCAATATTCGGCCGACCGATGTGTCCCGAGTACCCGTTCAGCTATCTCAAGAATCAGCTCGCGCCTGACGAGATAGCCTCTGTATTCTCCGCTCCAACATCCGAATGGAGCGGAGACGCGGGACGCTGGAGCTCTTGAGTCATCCATCCCACCCCCTCGTAAATACCTGGATATGCCACTTGCTGAAACCATCACCTCATCATAGTCGTCGAGTATGAATGAAGTCCTGCAAAGAAGAGGTTTCTGTGGGAATGATGCGCCCACTCACGCTGCGATCATCCATAACGGACAACACGCCGCCTAGTGGTCTCTCTTACTATCACTGAGGTAAGCACAGCCGGAAACGCACGTTATTCTCACAACCGGGTAGAGGTTGCCTAGGACAGGCGCGGTGTTAGAAGGTTTTCTTACGAACACTTGGGCGCCGCCTCGCACTGGTGCATTTCATAACCCGTACCGGAAAAGCTATTGGTCAATTGCCTCGATGAGCGCAACCAACACCTCGGTTGCTCGACCTATCAGCATTAGCTCATTGTTCCCACCCAGTGAAACATCTACGAGGTTGATGTGGATGACCACTGCGCCACCTGCGAGCGCGATTTCCGGGATATCTGCAGCCGGAGTGACAACACCAGACGTGCCTATTGATACGAGCGCATCGCAACCCCGTATCAGCTGCATTGACGCTTTCCAAACACCTGCGGGTAAATCTTCCTTAAACCAAACGATTCCCGGTCGAAGTCGCCCGTTACAGTGCTCGCAGCGTGGAGGGTCCTTTTCCAAACCTTCAACGGGAACGCTAAGCTCCTCTGGTGAAAGATTTGCCCGTCTATTACAGGCGAAGCATTTGGCGTGTTCGAGACTACCGTGGAGATGCACAACGTCCTGTGAGCCAGCCCGTTCGTGCAAATCATCAATGTTTTGAGTAATCACCGAGACTTCTCGACCGCTGGACGCTAGCCGCTGGATAGCGAGATGACCTGCATTTGGTTGGGCATTTTTCGTCTGACATCTCCTCCACAAATAGAACCCCCAGACCAATGCCGGGTTACCTCGAAAAGCGTTAGCAGTTTCCAACCGTTGAGGATCGTACGCAGCCCAGTCACCAGTGCATTTGTCGCGGAAAGTTGGTATCCCACTTTCCGCCGAAATCCCGGCGCCTGTAAAAAAAACGATTCTCCGGGCTGTCCGAAGAAATTGTGCTGCCTTAGCAAGATCACCTGCAACACTCATTTTTCACCTAACTACTAATCTGAAGATACTAGTTTCCGACACTGCAAAATACCATATCAGTACTAGCTCAATAGTCGGCAGAGGCATATATAATCTTTCGAAAGGCAGGCAATTTTTTATTCACAACGGTGGAATAAGTTTTACCTGGAACAACCAGATACTCATGGCCCGATACTTCTCCGTTATTGTCAACCACTTCGTGGAGGGATTTAAGTATTTCCATCTTCCATGAGCCCGTACCATTCATGGATCCTGGCGTAACCACTTGGACTTGGTTAACCCATCCATCTCGACTTCCAGCGCTAACCAAATCGGTTAAAAGCTGTACGTTAGGAGCCAAAACAATGCTTTTGTGATGAAAATCTCCGGTGCAGTCGATGGTCTCTACATGAAACCAAGGCCACACGGTTTCCAGCTCCACGAGCGACCAAAACTGAAATCCGGCTGTCGGGCGAATCAATCCTCGCATTAATTCCGCTTCACGCATCGTTCTGAACATAATCCGTCCTGATGAATACTAATGGCCTTTCTCCGGACAACGGCCCGACAGTCAGCTTTTCCAAATTTACCGATCTGTAACGCCTAAAAATCCCTATAAGCGCATTATAGTGAGTTTATCGGAACCTCTGCAATGTGGCTCTATCCTCGTTTTTGAGGAAGGTCGGGTGCTCACACACGAAATCGCAGCAGTAGTGAGGACGATTCGAAGGATGAGAGCTCTCGCATACGAGGACCTCGCTGATGTAACTGTGCGTCGTAGCATCAGTTCTCTGGAGCAGGCTCAGGTCAATATCTCCATCGGAAAGCTCGCAGGGCTGGCCACAGCCTTAGATTTTGACTTCGTTGCCTTACTGACCATTTGCGTTGCGTTGAAAGAAGATGCGCCCCCTGAGAAAATTATCGAGCGCGCATCAGCAGCCCTTGCCGCATTTTCCACCGAGGGAGGCATGGTGCAGGTCCTCTCTCAAATGGCTGATGGAAAGGTGGTCCCGAGAGCCCCTGGCAAACCTGCGAACGCAAAAAACATGGCAGCGGTAGCAAACCTTCGCGCATTGGGCTTCAGTCAAGCTGAAATTGCAAAAAAGCTGCGCCTATCCAAATCCACGGTGAATCGTTATTGGAAGACTTCCTAAGGGCCCTGGTGGGCCAACGCCCCCCACGTCACTGCATTGGGAAAATTTCTAATACCCATCCACACCAAATTACCCCAGCGGTCGCCCATTGAAAGGTAATAATTTACTCCCAACATCAATTGCTTCCAGCTGCCGAACTCTTTCCCATAGCTGTAGATTCTGGGTTAAAACTGCGTCTCGCTCTCTGCAAGCCACCAGAAGTTCCTCCTCCAGCCGATGAATCTTTTTATTCGATCTAATTAATTCATGCCGCGCGTTGTTAGCAACTTCCCCTCTCTTTATTTCATCTCGAACAGCGGTAATCTTTGCAATCAACGCCATGTGAAGCTTCCGCGACTTTTTCAGATACCCACGATCAAAGCCAGCTTCATGGTTTACGACTCCAGCCGTGAGCTTTGAAAGATCGAGTCCTACGTGCGCAGCCACATGAGGCTTCCCGGTAATCAAGCGCTCCAATGCTTCTTCGCAAGCCGAAACACCACTGCCTTTAATAACATCTGTCACTATCACAACTCCTTGGACTTTATAAATCTACCTAGGAATGCAAAACACTCCTCCAACATCTTACTCAAAATCATGCGCTCTCCTTCACCCTCTTTATAAAGCTGAATCTCAACGTTCAGGTCTTCAATAAGCGCCTTTACTTTATCCGGCTTAATAATTGCGTTTTCACAGGATAGGCATGCTACAAAATTACCCAAGACGAAATCATCACATCTTCCAACTTTCGTACAGCCTCCCAGCAGTGTCGGTCGGTAACTGATTAAACCTTGCCTAACGCGCCGCTCGGTTTCACTGCGGAGTTCTTGTATGTTGATTTTTCCCTCTATGGCTATCCTCTTCTGTTTTTCGATATACGAACCCGTCCCGCCGAACAGTGGATCACTTTCGGTAAGAAGATTAGAGATTAGCTCATTGGCAATCGACATAGGCAGAGCCATTTGAAACTCAAAAGCAAAATGATTACCAGGAACTACAAAATCTTTCTCGACCTCATCATAGTATCCAAAAATCGTTTTTAAATTTTCAAACCCATTTGAGTAATACCGCGCCATCTCATTTGTCAACTGCTTAAACTGAGAGCGCAGCGTAGGCAAGCTCAAGAACCCGCTGCTGCTCCCATAAAAAGCCAGCGACCTTCGAAACTGATGACTGGTCAAGGGCCATGGTTGACCAACAGCAAAGCTGGATTGGTTATAGAAGTCTTGCTTCGGATCACTTTCAGCAAGCTCGACCAAATCATTAGGAGTAATTGTTAGCTTTTGGAAAGAGGCAATTGTGTAGTGCACAAGTGAAATATTCCCCACCGCGACTTCGGGCTTGCCTCTACGGTAGCCTACTATCGAAGGATTCAGAAATAACGGTGCATCTGTGAAATTAATATTATAGAGCTTCGCCAGCCCCCTGCAAATTGCCTGGGCGATAGTAATAGCCCTGACCACTTCGAACGTAGCGAACCATCGGCCTTCCTTTCTGTACCCAGCAAACTTAGTAGATGTCGACAGAACGGAGAAATACTGCGCTGAATCCCGTATCACACCGGACTCATCTATCAAATCCGGTCTAAAAACCTCTTGACTAATGCAGTTATAATCCATACGCATAACGTCCTGATCACGCATGCCCGTATAGAGATGAATGACAGTTTTCACAACCAGTAACATCTTAGCAAGCACTGCTTGCAAGCTTCGCTTCTCTGTACATTCGAATTCCAGCGAAAATACCGCTTCCAGATTGTGATCTTTCAGGGCCTGAAGCATATCTGGGCGGTAGTTCTTCATCCCGCCAAGCCGCCTAGTCTTTTGGGCTTCATAGCTAATACCATAATGCTCATCAGCAAAGCATTGAAGGAATGACTCATATGCGCCAACCCCCTTGTAAAGCTGATCAATCAAAACAGCAGATTCATTTATTATGTTTAAATATAAACTTGTTGGAATGATAGGATGCTGATTTGACTCGGGCCTTTTCAGATCGAAAAGTTTTGGGTCAACAACAACAAATCCTAAACGGCCCACCCCTATTGAAACAAGCTGAGTCATTACCGCTGACAAAGTCTTTATCGTATTACCAAACACATGATTTCGTATAAAAGCATCCATGTACACCTTAACAGTCAACAACTGCTGGATTGACAAGTACCCCACTAGGGGCCTGCGGTGTTGCTCATGGCAAAACACCATCATTTTTCTTATTATTAACCAATATTGGTTCAACGTAGACGGGCTCAACACGCCTATCACCCCCCCACCAGAAAAATAAATGATCTTATATAATATAAACTTAGCTTCATCTATCAACGATCGCTCTTGGGCTCCAGCAGAAGGAAACACCTTAGAGAATATTAAGGTTCCGATTCTATTAGCGGAAAGTCTGTAAGGATTAAAATCCCACACATCATTTCCATAGATAGCGGTTGCACGACCACTGGCATCTCGACAGAGCACAAAACTTACAGAAGGGGGGCGATCTGATTGAACAGCGATGTCGGGCTGTGACTCTTGCTCCAAATTCCCACATGCAGAAAACACGCTAACTGACTCTAGACGTCCACTCACGAAATCACCCCTATATACTCATAGTTGGAGAGACGACGCTCCCAAAATGCTGTCAGTATTCCATACTCATTTACAGTCCTCTTGACGTCCTCTACCAATCTCTGCATAGACTCGGAGCGACCAGCCAAAGTGGCTATAATATATTCCACTCTGACAGACAAGTTTTTATAAGTCAGCTCAGCATGCTCCGAATCTGCAGCAACACCTCTAATCTTATTTACCACATATTGCATACTCAATAGCTTATGCAAGTCAGACTCTTCGGCATGAAAAACGTAATTCTCGCAAAACACGCACCCAAAGCCGGTGTTACATGCCGATTTAATCAAAGATGCACTATTAGAGTCCAATATAATTGGGGAGTTAAACTCACTACAGTGCCCTGCTATAGTTGGAACTGCTATTTGCACTGAAGCCGATTCTTGTTTACTAAGAATCTTATTCGCAGCATGACGGACTGCTTCCCAATATTTCCTCAACTCCTCACCTTGCTGCTCAGGAGAGGCCTCAGAATAGGTCGACAAATTCACCTGCTCTGTATGATTCAATACATCAGCGATGACAGATGGCGAAAACTTTTTTCGATGGAGTACATTGCTTTTTAGCTTTCGCATCTCACGCGGCGTTGGCATACTCGCAACAGGATCAATGAACAATCCGGATATAGCATTATGAAATTTTGCCATCACACCTGATGTAGGAAATGGCTTCAGGCTGGTCCTATCGGTTGAAACTAGAAAAAAAAGTTGATCAAACTGTTTACCGCCTAATATCCAAGCTCTAATTTTCAGATAATCCCGAAGCACTTCGACGCCACTCCCGCGACCGAGATTGTAAAGAGTAGCCTTCCCGGCGGCGCGAAACTTCACGGCTGATAGCTCTTTTTTCAAAGGAGACTTAACCACTCCAAGAGCATCTTCGTATGAAAACTGCGAAAACTCGGTAGGTGAAGCGCCAGTGATCAACAAAAGCAAACCCGCATATGCTTTGAGCGAAATAATTGCTATCTTTATTCTGAGCCAATGTCTAGGATCGCTGTTAGCTTCAACGCATTGTCGGTTTGCGCTAGCTATATGCGCTTTGATCTGGAAAATCTCAGCAGGACTGAACTTTTCCTTATTAGAGGCGCCGAGGTACTCTTCAAATGTGGAAACTCTCTTCTCAGCTAAATTAAATACCGGTGGACACTTTGCAAACGGCCCAATTATGCCCGCCCTAGCGGCAAATATCGTTACATCTCGACCCGCGACTGCAAAACTAGTCGGATACGGTTTGTTGTGCAAAATAATAGATGCGCACCCAGCTGCAATTTCGGACAGCGCTTTTTGGTAGTTCAACACAAGGCTCTCACGAGGCGCCAGAGACTCTTTTACACCTATTATTCTATAAGCACCTGCCACAATATGACTGCTCACACTTGGATATAAGATACCAAAGACAATAATCGCTGAGACTTGATAGCTAGATGCAGTAATTGGTTTGATAGCCCCTTGCGCTATTTTTGCCCTTAGGTAGTCAGTAAACTCCCGATATATCTGTTGCGCATCACTCGGACCTCCTAGAATGCACAGACTGTCTTGGGCGTCTACCCAATCAAAAAAATAGGTAAGATGCCTGAATCTTGTTAGCATCGCCTGATCGCCAAGCCCAACAAATGCCTCTAACAATCCAATTATTAAATCCCGGCGGTTAACATCGAGACTAGCCAGCACAACGGGTGTACCGGCTAAATTTTTAGATTTATTCTCGCCACTTCTTTTCTTGTATGCCAAACAGCCGATATCAAGTGGCTTGGTCAGGACCTGTTTCGAGAGCTGGATCTGTAATAGCTCTGGATGTGAGAATTCACTCCAGCCCTCCCCTCTTGGCACAGTAACTGCTGGACGTAAAACAAAGCCTTCAGACATCATCCTTCCCTACATTCAAAACATCATAACTACCATTAAAAAGAACTCCCTCCCAGACCTCTTGCGCGACAACTGTTTCCTGTGACATAAGGAATAGCTTCAAGTAGTCTTCCGTGGTCTTCCTGGATCGATGGTGCATCCGTCTCTGAATAAACTGAATGTCTTCACCAGGCTTCAACATTCCATTGCCTATCAACTTTTGTAACCGTTGATAAAGTTGATAAGCATAAGTAGCCCGCAACCAATGAAAAGAGAAATCTTTTGGAAACTCAGCCTCCTGGCTGCCTATAAGCTTGCGCCTCATATTATCCGTCACTTGCCCTGTCTGCCGAGACTTGACTTCACGGTAGCGAGGATCATCTTTAGCCATGTAGCAGCAGTTCCCCTGATCAGAAATAAACAGATAAGCATCCTCTTCGACCCACTGATAACCTGAGGTCTCAATATTTGAACGAAGCTTTGCACGGCGAGCAGTCATTAATGGACTTTTAAAAAAAACCAATACCTCTTCTGCTAATTGCTTCGGAACATATAGGATCTGAGGGACACCCTTTTTCGTGTCCATACCCGTACCAGGCCCCGCGTGCAGCTTATACGCCCCCTCCAGCAAGAGTTTGCTTGGGTTAAATGCCTCTAAGTGTCGAAGGCGCATAGTCAAGATGGTTTGCTTACGAGCCCCAGTCATCAACGACATGAGCAGTATCAGACGCTCTTGCATAGGCCATTCTTTCTCACTCGAGAGCAATTTCAAAAGACAGCTAAGCTCAGAGTTTGCAAGAGGCCTTAAAAACTCACCATCCTCAAGTACGAAGCCAAGTGGTACCCGGCCTTTGGGTGGAACACTAAGCGTTTGACCACGCTTTTTTCTAGACACTACCGTTCCCCCCTCACCGTACTTAACGAAAAAACTGATATCCCTTACTGTATCAACCCGATTAATGTCGATAACATGCCATGAGCTTGAGACATATTTATAAAGTTCATAGATCGCAGCGGTATACTGATTGATTACCGCGTTACCCCTACCACTTTGATTAACGAGATAGTCAAAATATTTATAAGTTGGCCTAAAAGCTGGTCTTGAACCAGTAAAATCTAGCCAATCTAAATTCCGCGCCTCACAAAACATCAAATAATCTAGTAATCTCCCGGCTATCCGCCGCAAGTCGTCATTTCGTAAGTTCTTATGCGTTTTATTCTTAATCGACTGCAGAAGATAGTCATTAGCCTCATGCCAGGGAATCCCGCTTTTATGAAACAGAAATGGCACATGAAATGTGGTGTCACCAAGTGATGTTTCAACTTCTTGACCTTGGTACATCACCAAGAGATCGCTGCCCTCAAGCCGTACAGGCTTGGCTCCTGCGAAGGGGTAGGATCGAAGAATGGCCGAGACGTCCTTAACCGAGGATATCAACGCCAGACGGCCTTTATGGGATGGATTGCTAAACGACATGAATCACCTCAGATGAGCTTGAATTCACGTTACTGATTTGCGGCTTGCGATGCATCCGAACACGATGCAGTTACTGAGGGTCGAGCTTTAGATGCTCTGAAACAGGCGCGTAGGTACGAGATGAGCACCACGTATCGCGGACTGCAAGATGTTAACGGCGAACTCCAAACCTCGTTCGAGATCGTTACGCATGACTTGATCGGCTCGCGAATTCGGCCAAGTCAGGATGCTCTGACTTGGCGCTCAATCTGCACGTCAATCGTTGGTGTTAGGTGCTATGGAAACTGCGGAATGTGTCAATCATTTATCCTTAAGCGATTCCACCCAAGGGTCCAACTTATGGAATAGCTTGGGGTAGCGCCCCTTCAGATCCTTCTTCACTTCGGCGTAGGTGCTGCGCCAGAAGTTGGCGAGATCTTGTGTGACTTGCACCGGTCTGCGCGCAGGCGAGAGCAGGTGCAGTTTGACGATCTGTCGGCCGCCCGCGATGCGCGGGGTGTCGGACAGGCCGAACAGCTCTTGCAGGCGCACGGCGAGGATTGGCGGGGTTTCGCTGTAGTCCAGTCGCACAGACGAGCCCGACGGCACGCTTAAATGGTGCGGCGCCTGTTCGTCCAGTCGCTGCGGCAGCGGCCATGGCAGCAGGTTGTGCAGGATCGACGAGAGGTCCAGATTGCCGAAGTGACTAAGCCGCGTGACCTTGCCCAGGTACGGCATCAGCCAATGCTCCAGACGCTCAAGCAGCGCCTCGTTGCTGATATCTGGCCATTCGCTGCTGTTCTGTTTTTGCAGGTCCAGTTGGCGCAACAGGCTGACCCGCGCCTGCCATTGGCGCAGTTCCGGCGTCCACGGCAACAATTCCAGTCCCTTGCGTCGCACCAGCGCCAGCAAGGCCTGGCTGCGTGCTGATTCATCTAGCCCTGTCAGCGGCTCGCGGCTGATGATCAACTCACCCGCCTTGCGCTGACGCTCGGCGCGGAACACGCCTTCACGCTCGTCCCAGTCCATTTGATCGAACGTGGTCACTTGCTCTGACAGGACCGACTCGAACAGCGCCGGATCGAACTCCGCTGCCAGGTAAATCCGTTCTTCACGCTGCCCCTGCCGACTGCCGAGGTCGGCAATCACCAGCCACGGTTCCTTCATCAACGCATCGGGCTCAGCGAACAGCGCAGCGCGGCCGTTCGCCAATCGGTATTCACCGCCACCCGCCTTACGTTGTTGCGCGACGCGATCGGGGTAAGCCAAGGCGAGCAAGGCGCCCAGCCAGCGGGGGTGATCGGGATCAGAAACAGGCTGCGTCGACGCCCCTTTTAGATAGCCGCGATATTGCCGCGACAGCTGCTTGGCCCGCTGCACACCACCCTGCGCACCGCGCCCGGCTTTTTCAGAGCCTGCGAGCAATGTCAGGCGGCTGTGCAAATCGGCACCTGCGCCACGCAGAATGTCGCGCTCGCCCAATAGCGCGGCGACGTCACAGGCCAGCGCGCCAAGCCCCAAAGCCTGGCCGCGCAGCAGCAAATGTGCGATGCGCGGATGAGCAGGCACTTCGGCCATCGCTTGACCATGTGTTGAAAGCTTCCAGTCCTCGCCCGGCTTGCGGGTCAAAGCGCCGAGGCGACCGAGCAAATCCTGCGCCTGAGCGTATGCGGCGGCGGGCGGTGTGTCGAGCCAGACCAGTTGCGCAGGCTCAACACCCCAACGAGCGAGCTGCAATGCGAGGCCGGCGAGGTCCGCCTGAAGAATCTCCGCCGTGCCATACGCCGCGAGTTGATCATGCTGGGCCTCGGACCACAGCCGATAGCACACGCCCGGCTCCAGACGCCCTGCCCGACCGGCCCGTTGCGTGGCGCTGGCGCGGGAGATGCGCTGGGTGTCGAGCCGGGTCATGCCGCTGCCCGGATCGAAACGCGGCACCCGCGCCAACCCGGCATCGACCACCACCCGCACGCCATCGATGGTCAGGCTGGTTTCGGCGATGTTGGTCGCCAGCACCACCTTGCGTTTGCCGCTCGGGGCCGGTTCGATGGCCGCGCGTTGGGCGCTCAGGTCCAGCTCGCCATGCAGCGGACAAAGCATCACGTCGCTGCGCTCACCTAAAGCGTCGGCGAGCTGTTGATTGACGCGACGAATCTCCGCCTGTCCCGGCAGAAACACCAACAGGCTGCCAGTCTCGTTGCCCAGCGCGTCGAGTACAGTCTGCACCACTCGCGGTTCAATGAACTCGCCCGGTTGAAACGGCCGCCCCCACTGCATCGTCACCGGGAACATGCGGCCTTCGCTGCTGATCACCGGCGCATCGTCGAGCAGGCTCGACAGCCGCTCGCCTTCCAGCGTCGCCGACATCAGCAGAATCTTCAGCGGCTGCTCGTCACGAAACAGGGCGCGACCATTGAGGCTCAAGGCCAGGGCGAGATCAGCGTCGAGACTGCGCTCGTGGTACTCGTCGAAGATCAGCAGGCCGACGCCGTCCATCGACGGGTCTTCCTGCAAACGACGGGTGAGAATCCCTTCGGTGACCACTTCGATGCGCGTGTTCGGCCCGACTTTGCTCTCCAGACGAATCCGATAGCCGACTGTTTCCCCGACCTTCTCGCCCAGCTCCGACGCCAACCGCTCCGCCGCCGCCCGGGCCGCAAGACGCCGGGGTTCGAGCATCAGAATCGTCTGCCCCGCCAGCCACGGCTCCTGCAGCAGCGCCAACGGCACGCGCGTGGTCTTGCCCGCGCCGGGCGGCGCTTCGAGGACGGCTTCGTCACGTTCGACAAGGGCCTGACGCAAGGCAGGCAGGACGGCATCAATGGGCAGAGAAATCATGAGGGCTCCAAAACAGACCGCTGATTATACGGGCGCGCGCCGCCGCTTTGTTTCTCTCAACACAGAACCGTCTCCGTCGTTGGATAGTCTTATTGCTTAGGCATTTGCCTTGTATAGTTGCGACTTCCTCTGAGGAGATTTTCATGCGCATTCCTTCCCGTTTGATTGGCGGTGCCCTGGTCGTCAGCCTGCTGGCCCAACTGACCGCGTGCGGCAGTATTTTCTACCCTGAACGTCGCGGCCAGATTCAAGGCAGCGGTCGCATGGACCCGGCCATTGTGGTCCTCGACGCCATTGGCCTGCTGTTCTACATCCTGCCCGGCGTGATCGCGTTTGGCGTGGACTTCGCCACCGGCGCGATTTACCTGCCAGACGGCAAGCAAGCGCAAATCGACCCGGAGAAGTTGCAACCGGCCGTGCGCACCGATGGCACCGTGGACAACCTGCGACTGCAAGCCATTCTGAAGACTGAACTGGGCCGCAACCTGCCGCTGGACGATCCGCGCCTGATCCAGCACAAGGGCAGCGTCGAGCAACTGGCGTCGCTGGGTCTGGTGCCGTCCGCCTGATGTTTTCGAGGTTAGATTGAAGGAAGCGCCATGAGCAGCAGCCCTGAACACGCCCGGTTATTGCGCCTGGCAACCCGCGCGTCGCTGGCCGTCGCGAGCATTCTGATCATCGCCAAGGCCATTGCCTGGTGGTTGAGCGGGTCGGTCAGTCTGCTCGCTGGCCTGACCGATTCGTTGCTCGATGGCGCAGCGTCGTTCCTCAATCTGCTGGCGGTGCATTACGCACTGCGTCCGGCAGATGAAGACCATCGATACGGGCACGGCAAGGCCGAAGCCTTGTCGGGCATGGCGCAATCGTTGTTCATCGCGGTCAGTGCGTTTCTGATCGGCTTTCAGGCCATAGAGCGCATTCAACATCCTCAGGCGTTGGGCGCACCGGCGCTGGGCCTGTTGGTCATGGTGCTGTCGATCGCGCTGACTGTCGCCCTGTTGATGTTTCAGTACAAGGTCGTCAAGGAAACCGGTTCGGCAGCGATTCGTGCCGACTCGCTGCACTACCGCTCGGACCTGCTGCTCAACGCCAGCATCATGGTTGCGTTGGGGCTGGCGTATTTCGGGTATGACCAACTGGATGCGTATTTCGGCCTGGTGATCGCGTTCTACATCCTGTGGAGCGCGATATCGATTGCGCGAGAAACGGTGTCGGTGCTGATGGACGCCGAGCTTGAACCGGGCGTGAGTGCGCGGATGCTGGAATTGGCGCAAGGCGTGCCGGGTGTATTGGGCGCTCATGATTTGCGCACCCGGATTTCAGGGAATCACTGGTTTGTGCAGCTGCACTTGGAATTGCCGGGCGCGTTGACGCTGCTGGTGGCGCATGAACTGTGCGAGCAGGTCGAGCGGGCGATCATCGCCGAATTCCCCAAGGCCGAAGTGCTGGTGCACGCCGACCCGCAGGAAGTGGTGAATCGGGCGAACAGCCCGGTGATGAATTGAAGGAGTAACCCCTCGAACCGATGGTGTTCTCTGTTGGAGCGAATTCATTCGCGATACGTCGGCATGGGCGACACATGGGTGTCGGGTTTACCACCGCTTCGCGAATGAATTCGCTCCCACAGGGGGCAACCGAGCAGGCATCCTGAGGGCATCACCGATCATTCAGCCTCACTGCTGAACGCTATACCCCCGCCCTGCATAACACGCTGCCATGGCCTGACGATAAATCCCGACCACTTCCGGCGCGGGCTGATAGGTCGCGGCGGCCGGGTCGAAGTTGCTCTGCTGCACGGCATAGCGGTAACAGTCGTAACGGTCCTGCTCGACCTGCTGCTGCGTCTGACCATTTGCCGGGTAGGCCACCACATCGTACGGATCGGCAGGTTGCTGTTGCTGCACCTGCTGTTCCGGCGAATAGACCGGCTCCACGCCCTGCGGCGGTTCGGCGACGACGTATTCCTGAGAGCTCTGCTCGTAGGTGTAATAGGTGCCCGCAGCGACGAAAAACAGCGCGCTGCCGAGCCATACTTGCTGAGCGTAGTCCGGCAAATACCGCACACGCACACCCCGTGGCGGCGCAACGACCACATAACGCGGACCTTGCGGGCGATACCAATAGCCGCCTGAGTAGAAATAATCGCTGCCGTGATACGGCACGCGAGAGTAGCCGCCCGGCATCCGGTCTATCTCATACCCCGGACGATAACGCGGCCCGCCGCCCCATCCATCGCCGTGCCCACCGGGACGACCGTTGTTGCCGGGACGGTTATCACCGCCGCGCCACGGATTGTTGTCCCGAGGTTGATCACGATAGAAACCCTGACGCGGCTGCTGCGTCTGCACCACGGTGTCCGGGCGACTCTGAATCGGCAGATTGCCCTGGCGGTCTTGCAGCTGACGCTGCTGCAACTGTTGCTGCTGTTGACGTTGCTGCTGCTGTTGCTGTTGCTCCTGCTGGCGCTGTTGTTGGCGCTGCTGTTCCTGCACCTGATCCTGACGCTGCTGGTTGCGCTCACGGTCCTGCTGCTGGCGTTGCTGATCCGCCCGCTGTTGCTGATTCTGTTGAATCTGCCGCTGCTGGTTCTGCTGTTCCTGCTGGCGCTGCTGCTGGTATTGCTGCTGTTGCTGTTGGCGTTGTTGCTGCTGCTCGCGCTGCTGATCCATATTGAAGCTGCGCTGCTGGTTCTGTTGTTGCTGTTGTTGCTGTTGCCGCTGCTCGAAGCCCCGCTGCTGTTGCTGGCGTTGCTCATTGCGCTGCTGTTGTTGATTGTTATCGTCGGCCAACACCTGAGCGCTGATGCTCAAGGCCAAAAGACTGACACCTGCCAAACGCCAGATGCGCATGTTCATGCTTTCCTCACTGCGGCGCGGATACTTGATGGTAGGACTGCATTATGGGTGCGCCGTTCGCAGCACTCTATAAGCGTGCACAAAAAAAGAGGGCCCTTTGGGGGGCCCTCTTTCGAATACTTCGTCCTGGCTCGACGCTTTTGGCGCCGGCTCACCTCGCATCGTCTTCTGGACAGTGCGTAGCCCGGTGGCCTGGTCAACCCTGTCGGATTGGAGGCCGCGGCTGGCCTGATTCGGCGGGCCGCGCTGGACGCTGTGTCCGGGCAGTGATTCTGGTTAAAAGAATAGGCCTGAGCGTGCGACACAGGATTGCGAATGTTGCTGATGAAAACACCACTTGCGCAATTTTTCCCTTCGGATGAATAATTCGGCGCAATCGATCTCATAAAGGTACCCGTCGTGAGCAAGCTCGATAGATATGACCTGAGTATTTTGGCCGAACTGCAACGTGACGCGCGCATTTCCAACCAGGAGCTGGCCGAGCGCATCGGTCTGTCACCATCGCCTTGCTCGCGGCGGGTCAAACAGCTGGAAGACGACGGCTACATCGTTCGTCAGGTGGCTCTGCTGGATCGCAAGAAGCTGGGGCTGAGCCTGACGGCGTATGTGTTGATCGGCATGGACCGTCACACCCCGGACCGCTTCGAACACTTCGAGCAGCAAATCCGCAGCTTGCCGCAAGTGCTGGAGTGCAGCCTCGTGACGGGCGTCGACGCCGACTATCAATTGAAGGTCGTGGTGCCGGACATGGACCACTATCAGAAATTTCTGCTGGGCCACCTGACCCGTATCGACGGCGTGACCAGCGTGCGTTCGAGCTTCGTGCTCAATCAGGTGCTGGCGAGCACCGAATTGCCGCTGGTGCACCTGAGAAGCTGATTCCCGTTCAATTCACCCCGCGCGACCGATTCGAAGGAGACGACCATGGAACCCGAGGTGTTCGAAGAATGGATGATGACCATTCTGGTGACCGTGCTGATCGGTTTCATGGGATTCATCGTCTGGGACCTGGCCAAGAAGTCGAAGGCTGGACGCTTCGGGACGATCATTTTGTTCGGTGTACTGGGGCTGGGCGTGCTGGCGTTTGTGATCAAGAGCGTGGTGATTGCGTATCTTGAGCAGCACTCCTGACCCCAAGCAAACGCAGATCAAACTATGGGAGCGAATTCATTCGCGAAACGGTGGTACATCCGACACAAATGCGCCGACCATGCCGACGTCTCGCGAATGAATTCGCTCCCACAGTGGGTCGGCGCCAGCAGTCAGGGCAGTGAGCAATCCGCAATACTCACAGCTTCGCGGGCACTTCCCGCCACTGTCCCTGATCCAGCCCTTCAATGCTCCAGTCGCCAATCCGCACCCGCACCAGTCGCAAGGTCGGCAACCCTACTGCCGCCGTCATCCGGCGCACCTGCCGGTTACGCCCTTCCTTGATGACCAGTTCCAGCCAACTCGTCGGCACGCTTTTGCGAAACCGCACCGGCGGATTGCGTGGCCACAGCTCAGGCTCGTCCAGCTGCCGAGCCTGCGCAGGCAAGGTCGGGCCGTCGTTCAGTTCGACGCCGTCACGCAGCTTTTGCAATTGCTCGTCGCTCGGTTCGCCCTCGACTTGCACCCAATAGGTCTTGGCCAGTTTGTGTTTCGGGTCGGCGATTCGCGCCTGCAATTGCCCGTCGTTGGTCAGCAGTAACAGACCCTCGCTGTCGCGGTCCAGCCGCCCGGCCGGATAGATACCGGGGATGTCGATGAAGTCCTTGAGGGTCGCACGCCCTTCCCCGTCGCTGAACTGAGTCAGCACGTCGAACGGCTTGTTGAACAGAATCAAACGAGGCTCGGCAGGCGGGGCCTTGGCGACGCGACGGGGCGCACTGGAAGGGCCAGGCGCAGGACGGCGGGAAACGGGGCGTTGATGACGGGACATGACAACTCAAGGCGCGGAAACAGAAAGGGCCACTTTAGTGGCCCTTTCGCTAAACGCCTAGCCTCAACGGAACGGCGGTTCGTCGAAGCTGCGCAGTTTGCGCGAGTGCAGCGAGTTGAGCTGCGTGCGCATCAGGTCCAGCGCGGCGATGCCAATCTTCAAATGCTGGGTCACAGCGCGCTCATAGAAGGCGTTGGCCGAACCCGGCAGTTTGATTTCGCTGTGCAGCGGTTTGTCGGACACGCAAAGCAGCGTGCCGTACGGCACCCGCAGACGATAACCCTGAGCCGCGATGGTGCCGCTTTCCATGTCCACGGCGACAGCACGAGACAGATTGATCAGCGGGCGTTCTTGCGCCCAGCGCAGTTCCCAGTTGCGGTCGTCGTAGGTCAACACGGTGCCGGTGCGCAGACGCTTTTTCAGGTCATCGCCACGTTCGCCGGTGATTTGTGCCGCCGACTCCTGCAACGCCAGTTGAACCTCGGCCAGCGCTGGAATCGGGATGTTCGGCGGCAGTACACGGTCGAGAATGCCGTCGCGGCGCATGTAGGCGTGAGCCAATACGTAGTCACCGATGGTCTGCGACTGACGCAGGCCGCCGCAGTGGCCGATCATCAGCCAGCAATGCGGACGCAGCACGGCCAGGTGGTCGGTGATGTTTTTCGCGTTGGACGGGCCGACGCCGATGTTGACCAGCGTCACGCCATGGCCGTCTTCGGCGATGAGGTGATAGGCCGGCATCTGGTAACGGTGCCAGACCACGCTGGACACGATGGCCTGCGCCTCGCCGTGGTCCATGCTCTTGTCGACGACGACGTTGCCCGGCAGCACCATCTTCACGAAACGTGGATCGTCACGCAGCTTTTCCAGGCCATGAACGATGAACTGGTCGACATAGCGGTGGTAGTTGGTCAGCAGAATCCAGGGCTGCACATGGCGCCAGTCGCTGCCGGTGTAATGCACCAGACGACGCAGCGAGAAATCCACGCGAGCGGCGTCGAACAGCGCCAGCGGCAGTGGGTCGGTATTCGCCCAGTCATAGAGACCGTCGGCGATGCCATCGGTGGCGGCGGACAAGTCGGTGCTCGGGAACACGCGAGCCAGGGTCGCAGCGGTCACCCCGGTGCCTGCCAGCTCATCGCCTTGCTCGACGACATACGGATACGGAATGTTCTGCACGCTGACGCCCACTTCGACCGTGACGGTGAAGTCGTTCATCAGCGGCGTGAGCTGTTCGATCAGGTATTTGCGAAACGCCGCCGGGTGGGTGACGGTGACGCTATAGGTGCCCGGCAGCTGGACCTTGGCGTATGCGCGGGTGGTCAGCGGCACTTCGCCGTGGCAGTGGTAGGTCAGACGCAATTCGGGGTAGCGGAACTGCAGACGCTCGTCGGCGTCCGGTTCAACGCGGTCTTTGAGGTAACGCTTGAGCGCCTGGCTCAACGCAGTGGTCGCACGTCCGTGCAGCTCGGCAAGCCGGTCCACAGCTTGCTCGGCAGTTTTTACGACAATGAAAGCTTCAGTCACGATGCGCATCCTTCTGATCTTGCAAGGCTCCATCTTGCCTGCAACGGCGGGGGAAGGCACGAACGGCGTTGATGAAACACCAACGGGAGGCGGTATTCCCCTGTGGGAGCGAATTCATTCGCGATACGTCGGTACTGGCGATGCAGCTGTATCGGCTGTGCCACCGCATCGCGAATGAATTCGCTCCTACAGTAGATCAGCGGCACGTATGAGATGTCGGTCAGCCAATCGGCGGGGTTGAACGCGCCACCAGCGCTTCCACATCCACCCTACGGGGCAACGCGCCATACACCCGTCCCGGATGCTGCAAACGCCCGGCGATAAACCCGTCGCTAACCACCGAGTTCCCCGCCTCCAGCAAGAGCTTGGCCTGCAAACCGACGGCGATGTCTTCGGTCAGTTGCCGGGCACGGTATTGGATGTCGGCGGTGACCTTGAACGCGGTTTTCAATTGATCGATGTGCGCGGCCAGTCGAGCGTCGCCATGGCCATCGCCCAGTTCATCGAACAGCGCGTCGAGCACGCCCGGTTCTTTCGACAAGGCACGCAGCACGTCCAGACACTGCACGTTCCCCGAGCCTTCCCACGTCGAGTTGACCGGCGCCTCTCTATAAAGACGCGGCAAGATCGTGTCTTCGACGTAGCCCGCGCCACCCATGCATTCGGCGGCTTCGTTGATCATGGCCGGGGCGCGTTTGCAGATCCAATACTTACCCACCGCCGTGACCAGCCTCGCGAAACGTGCTTCGTGAGAGTCGTCCAGCCGCTCCAGCGAGCGGCCCATGCGCAGGGTCAGCGCCAGCGCCGCTTCGCTTTCCAGCGCCAGATCGGCCAGCACATTCTGCATCAGCGGCTGTTCGCTCAACACTCGCCCGCTGACGGCCCGGTGCGCGCAATGGTGGGCTGCCTGAGTGAGCGCCTGACGCATCAACGCGCTGGAACCGGTCATGCAATCGAAGCGGGTCATGGCGACCATTTCGATGATGGTCGGCACACCGCGCCCTTCTTCGCCGACCATCCACGCCAGCGCGCCGCGGAATTCGACTTCGCTGGACGCATTCGACCAGTTGCCGAGTTTGTTCTTCAGGCGCTGTATGTAGAACTCGTTGCGGGTGTCGTCCGGACGATGGCGTGGCAGCAGGAAACAGGTCAGGCCTTTGTCGGTCTGCGCCAGCGTGAGAAAGGCATCGCACATCGGTGCCGAGCAGAACCACTTGTGGCCGACCAGCTCATACGCCTGACCGGGGCCGGGCTGGCCGACGGGATAGGCGCGAGTGGTGTTGGCGCGAACATCGGTCCCGCCCTGTTTCTCGGTCATCGCCATGCCGATGGTCGCCCCGGCCTTGTGGGCGATGCCGACGTTACGCGGGTCGTACTGGGTGGCGAGGATTTTCGGCAGCCAGACGTCGGCCAGATCCGGCTGCAAACGCAAGGCGGGAACGCTGGCGAAGGTCATGGTCAGCGGGCAACCACTCCCCGCCTCCGCCTGGCTGTGCAGGTAGCTCATGGACGCGCGGGCGACGTGGGCGCCTTCGCGGGGATCGGTCCAGGGCAATGAGGGGATGCCGTGCTCGACCGCCGTTTGCATCAACTGGTGATACGCGGGGTGAAACTCCACGAGATCGATGCGATGGCCGTAACGGTCATGGCTCGCAAAGACGGGTTTATTCTGATTGGCGAGAAAGCCGGCCTCCATCAGCGGACCGCCTGCCAGCGCACCATAGGCATCGATTTTCGACTCCGCCCAGCCCGCGCCGTAGCGTCTGGACCACTCTTGCAGCGGCAGGTCGATGCGGTAAAGGTTCGTCCCGTCCAGCGAGGGCGGCTGATTGGTGACGTCGTGGGTTTCGGCGAACTGATGCAGGTTCATGGCGGCCTCCGGTTCGGATCGGTGCACGGCAATGGCGCAGATGTGAGCCAGTGAATCACGCACGCGACACCGAAAAAAGTGCCATAGCCGACTAAATCACGGCGGGTTTGCCGTTGGGTGAGCATGATCTGCTTTCGCCTGATCCACCCCGTCGCTGCCGTCGTGCCTCCGGCGTCTCCCACAGCGGACTTGTCGTCGGCGATATCTGCGTCCAACGCCGCAATACCCAGGGTGTACGCGAAACTCCAATACGCCACAAATCCTGTAGGAGACGCCGGAGGAACGACGGCAGCGAAGACAATGCATCAGTCACGCCTAGGTGACCGACAACGTCGCCCGCTCAACGTCCACGCTCAACCGGAACTGGCTGCCAATGCCCGGTTCTGACTGGTGACTCAAGCGCCCACCCTGCAGCTCGATCAGTTTGCGGCAGATCGCCAGACCGATCCCGAGGCCGCCGTACTCGCGGGTCATGGAGCCGTCGACCTGATAGAAGTTGGCGTATAGCGTGTCTTCGTCCAGCCTCACGAAGCCTATACCGGTGTCGATCACGTCCAGCAGCAAACGCACTTGCTGGTCGTGAGCATGTCCACCCACGCACAGTCTGATCGCACCGCTTTTGGTGAACTTGATGGCGTTGTCCAGCAGGCAATCCAGGCATTGACGCAGTTTCAGAGAGTCCCCAAGCAAGCTGTCCGGCAAGGTTTCGTCCAGCTCGACACTCAGGGACAGCGCCTTGTTCCGAGCCAAAGGTTCGAACGTACTGCGCACTTGAAACAGTAAATGCCGCAGGCTGAATGCTTCGCGCTGAACGCCGATACGCCCCGCTTGCAGCTCGGTCAGGGTGAGAATGCCGTTAACGATGCCCATCATGTTCTGCGCGGAATCCGCAGCGGTCTGGCGGTACAGCGCGATTTCTTCGTCGCAGACCTCCATCTGCATCAGCTCCAGGGAACCGATCACGCCATTCATTGGGGTGCGCAGTTCGTGGGTCAGGGTGGCAAGGAATTCATCCTTGAGCCGGTTGCTGACCGCCAGTTGCTGGTTGAGTGTTTCCAGTTCCTTGCTCGACTGCGCCATGATCTGGGTCTGCCGGTCGCGCATGGTGTTGATGCGGTCCGCCAGCGCCAGCGACAGCAGTGCGACTTCCACGACTGAGCCGATCTGGCTGGCGTACATGGTCCAGAAATTGTTCGGCAAGTGCCCCAGCAACATGGTCGCGTTGATCACCCCGCCCAACAGAAATGCCGACCAGGCGAAGATGAAATAACGGGCAACGCGACGCCCCTTCAGCCAGGCGACGATGCCAATCAGCAGAATGACCGGGGTAAACAACAGAACCAGCCCGGTCACCAGCCTAAGTGCGATGCCGTAATCCATGGTCAACGACAGAATCATGATGACGGCGGCGCACAGCATCATCAGCACGAGCGGGGAATCGAGCCAACGCCCCAGCCCCGGCGTTTGCAGGAACTTACGCGCAAATTGGCTGGCGAACAGGATCGCCGCTGCAATCAGAAACGTCGTGGAGACGTTGGCCCACCACGGGTTGTCCGGCCACAGGTATTCGATACCGGCACCGTTGACAGACACTTGGTACAGCCCGAAACAAGTGATGTAGAGGATGTAATAGAGGTAGCTGGTGTCGCGCACGCTCACGTAAATGAACAGGTTGTAGACCAGCATCACCAACAACACGCCGTAGATCATGCCGAGGATATACAGCCGCGACGGTTGATCTTCGATGTAGGCGTGACTGGCCCACAGATTGAGCGGCGCCTGAACGGAACCATGGCTGGCGACGCGAACGTATATCGTCTTGCTCTCGTTGGCCTTGAGGTTCAGGTCGAACAGGTAGTTGTTCTGTTTTATCTGACGGCTCTGGAACGGCAGCATGTCGCCGGTTCTCCACGTCAGGCTCGGCTCGGCGGTCTCGCTGGCCATGTACAGATCGACGTGGTCCATGGGTGGGTAGGCGAGTTCGAGCAACCAGTCGGCCGAGGCCACCGGGTTCGCGGGCCTATAGGTCAATTGCACCTTTAACCAGAAGGCAGACTCGGAGTAACCGGCGTTCAGCGCACCGGCATCCAGCGCGTGAAACTGCGCCTGGCCTTCGGGCGAGGCTACCTGTTCAATCGTCGCCGAACCGCTCGGGTCCTCGAACACCTGAGTCGCACGGCCCAGCGACAAGGTGCGCGTGGTTTCGTCGAATTCCAACGCGCTGGCCAACGAGGGCAGCAGGATCAACAACAACGTCAGCAGAACGCGCATACAACACCGCCGACATTCATGGGGGCGGCCATGCAGTTCCCCCGATCTGTGGGAAACGACGTCAAGTTTGAGGCGAAAAGGGGGCTCAACAGGCAACGCACTTGCATTCACTCTTCAGGCAGAAATAAGACTTACAGCCGACAGCATAGCGACTGATAGCTGGGTGACACCATCTGTATCGTCACACATCAGACTTTCGTGACCCCTTTAAGATGACTGGCATCATAACGCCGGCCAGGCCCGTGCTAGAGGGCGCAAGCGATTGCCGGAGAAAAATCTGCCGCCGACCAGCGGCCCGGCAAAAGCTTTAGTGGTAAGCTCGCGCACCATGAATATCTATAGCTCCCGCCCCGTTGTCCTCTGTCTCTCCGGCCACGACCCCAGTGGCGGCGCCGGCTTGCAGGCAGATATTGAAGCCCTGCTCGCTCAGGGTTGTCATGCCGCCCCTGCGGTCACCGCGCTGACCGTGCAGGACACCGTCAACGTCACCGATTTTCGCGTGCTGGATCGCGAGTGGGTGCTGGCTCAGGCCAATGCCGTGCTCAACGATTCGCAGGTCGCGGCGGTGAAGCTGGGCATGCTCGGCTCGTTGGAGATGGTCGACACCGTCGTCGAACTGCTGCAAGCGAATCCGCACCTGCCGCTGGTCTGCGACCCAGTGCTGCGTGCCGGTGGCGGCGGGCGACTGGGCAAGGATGAAGTCGGCTATGCGATGCGCGAGCGGTTGCTGCCGCTGGCCACCATTGCCACGCCAAACCTGCCCGAAGCGCGCATTCTGGCCGAGCTGCCGGAAGGCACCGCCGACGAGTGCGCCGAAAAGCTGTTGCCGTTCTGCGAACACTTGTTGATCACCGGCGGCCATGGCGACGAGCACGAAGTCCATAACCGGCTGTACATTCGCAACGGCGAATCGCGCACCTTTACCTGTCAGCGCCTACCCGGCAGCTACCACGGTTCGGGCTGCACGCTGGCGAGTGCTTTGGCCGGTCGACTGGCCCTCGGGCAAGACGTGATCAGCGCTGTGCAAACCGCCCTGGACTACACTTGGCGCACGTTGCGCGACGCTGAGCAACTGGGCAAAGGCCAGTTCGTTCCTCGTCGTTTGCCGCTGGATTTCTGCTCGTAACGCCACGAACAAGAGGCACCCCCGATGAAACTGCGTGGCCTGTATGCCGTTACCGACAGCCAACTGTTGGCCGGCAAATTCCTGTCCTACGTCGAGGCCGCCCTTGATGGCGGCGTGACCCTGCTGCAATACCGTGACAAATCCGGTGACGAGACCCGCCGTCTGCGTGAGGCCTCGGAACTGCTGAAATTGTGCGACCGCTACAAGACCCGCCTGATCATCAATGACGACGCCGAGGTGGCTGCACGCCTCGGCGTTGGCGTGCACCTCGGCCAGACTGACGGCTCGCTGCCCGACGCACGCGCCCTGCTCGGTCACAAGGCCATCGTCGGCGCTACCTGCCACGCACAGCTCGAACTGGCGGAAAAAGCCAAGGCCGACGGCGCGACCTATGTGGCGTTCGGGCGTTTCTTCAACTCCAACACCAAGCCCGGCGCACCTGCATGCAGCCTCGAAATGCTGGCTGACGCACGCAAGCGTATATCGCTGCCGATTGCCGTTATCGGCGGCGTCACGCTGGAAAACGCGGCCCCGCTGGTGGCCCATGGCGCCGACCTGCTGGCGGTGGTGCATGGCCTGTTTGGCGCGGAAAACACGCAAGAAGTCACCCGTCGCGCTCGCGCCTTCAACGACCTGTTCAAATCGGCCTGACTCTTCGTCGGGCCGACTTACCCTCATTCGATTCAAGCAGAGACCTTCATCATGTCCCGTTCTGAAACCCTGTTCGCCAACGCACAGAAACACATCCCCGGCGGCGTCAACTCGCCGGTTCGTGCGTTCAAGAGCGTCGGGGGCACTCCGCTGTTCTTCAAACACGCAGCAGGTGCCTATGTCACCGACGAAGACGACAAGCGCTATGTGGATTACGTGGGTTCGTGGGGGCCGATGATTCTGGGCCACAGCCACCCGGACGTGCTGGACGCCGTGCGTAAACAGCTGGAGCACGGCCTGTCTTACGGCGCGCCGACCGCGATGGAAACCGAGATGGCGGACCTGGTCTGCTCGATCGTGCCGTCGATGGAAATGGTGCGCATGGTCAGCTCCGGCACCGAAGCGACCATGAGCGCGATTCGCCTGGCCCGTGGTTACACCGGTCGCGACAGCATCATCAAGTTCGAAGGCTGCTACCACGGCCACTCCGACAGCTTGCTGGTCAAGGCAGGTTCGGGGGCGCTGACCCTGGGCGTGCCGAGCTCGCCGGGCGTGCCTGCGGCGTTCGCCAAACACACGCTGACTCTGCCGTTCAACGACATCGACGCGGTCAAGGCGATGCTCGCGGACGTCGGCCAGGAAGTGGCGTGCATCATCGTTGAGCCAGTGGCAGGCAACATGAATTGCGTGCCGCCAGCGCCGGGTTTCCTGCAAGGCTTGCGTGAAGAGTGCGACAAGCACGGCGTGGTGCTGATTTTCGACGAAGTGATGACGGGTTTCCGCGTTGCCCTCGGCGGCGCACAAGCCTATTACGGCGTGAAGCCTGATCTGAGCACCTTCGGCAAGATCATTGGCGGCGGCATGCCGGTGGGCTGCTTCGGCGGCAAGCGCGAGATCATGTCCCACATCGCGCCGCTGGGTCCGGTGTATCAAGCGGGCACGCTGTCGGGCAACCCGCTGGCCATGGCAGCCGGTCTGACCACGCTGCGCCTGATCAGCCGCCCAGGCTTCCACGATGAACTGAGCGCGTTCACCACGCGCCTCCTCGAAGGCCTGCAACAGCGTGCCGACGCAGCGGGCATCCCGTTCGTGACGACTCAGGCGGGCGGTATGTTCGGCCTGTATTTCACCGACGTGAAAGAGATCGTTACCTTCCAGGACGTGATGAGCAGCGACGCCGACCGCTTCAAGCGCTTCTTCCACCTGATGCTGGAAGGCGGCGTGTATCTGGCGCCGAGCGCCTTCGAAGCCGGCTTCACCTCCATTGCCCACGGCGACGCGGAGCTGCAACTGACCCTCGACGCAGCCGAAAAAGCCTTCGCGCAGTTGAAGTAACACGACATCCTGTGGGAGCGCGCTTGCCCGCTCCCACAGTTGATTGACCGTGTTATTCGGCTATTTTGTTTAAACGTTAGTTGTATGCGGCGCTTCGAGCCCCCTGAATACAGGCGAATCAAGCCCGTGCAGCAGAAAATCAGTAAAGACTTTGTAAGGTAGGCCCCGCTTATTTCATAATGCGCAGCCAGCACGTTTAGCTGGACGGGCATGCCCGCACCTTTTTCAGAGGTAAGTCGACTTCCATGAATCGCACCGGCCGCACCCTTGCATTGGGCTGCCTGTTGCTTCTTCATCCCCTGCTGGCGAATGCAGGTGGCAACTCGTTGTTAATACCAGCGGTGGGTCGCTGCACCCTGAATACCCAGCCAGACAACCTGCCAGCCGCCTTGTCGGCGTGTCAGCAGGCGGCCAAAGGCGGGGATGCGCAGGCGCAATACGAGTTGGGACAGTTCTATTACGACGGCAAGAACACGCCGCGCGACCTCACTCAGGCACTCAACTACTTCGAACAGGCCTCATTGCAGGGCCATGCGCAGGCGCAGTATCAACTGGGCCTGATGTTCTTCCGTGGTGAGGGTGTGCAAGCCAATAACATTCAGGCTTATATCGTCCTGAAAATGGCGGCGGTCAACGGGTCGGAAGATGCGCTCGACCAGGCCGACGAAGTTTCGGGCCAAATGAAAAAGGAAGATCTGGAAGTCGCGACCCAAGTGCTGGGGCAAATCTTCCGCAAGTATCTTCTGGAGCTGCAAACCGCCGAAGGGCGCACGCCATTCGCGCCCTTCCCGGATACCAGCAAACCCTGATCGAGTCGCCGGACCTTATTTGTCCGGCATCGGCATTGGGAACGGCATGACATTGCCAGTCTGACGCGCCTCACTGATCTTCGCCGTGCCCATCCGCTCGACTTCATCGATACGCACGATCGAATGCATCGGCACGAAGCTGCGTACCACTCCGTCGAACTGCTGCTTCAACTTCTCTTCGCTGGGGTCTACTACCACGGTCGTGCGCTCACCGAAGACGAATTCCTCAACCTCAAGAAACCCCCACAGATCGCTTTGATAGATCTGCTTGGCGTACATCTCGTACACCTGGCCCTGGTTGAGAAAAATCACCTTATAGATTGGAGCTTCGCGTTTGGTCATAACAGGCAGGCAATGATCGGTGTTTTGAAAAGGGCGCGAACTATAGCATGCCGCTGGTTAGGCAACGCTAGGAACCCGAGGCCATGGTCCCTATAATGCGCGGTTCTTCGAATCACCTGATGAATCCGAACCCGCATGGCCAAGAAGCTTTATATCGAAACCCACGGCTGCCAGATGAACGAGTACGACAGCTCGCGCATGGTCGATCTGCTGGGCGAACATCAAGCGCTGGAAGTCACCGCCCGCGCGGAGGACGCCGACGTCATTCTGCTCAACACTTGCTCCATCCGCGAGCGGGCGCAGGACCGCGTCTACTCCCAGCTTGGCCGCTGGCGCGAGCTGAAGCTTGCCAACCCGGAGATGGTGATCGCCGTCGGTGGTTGCGTCGCCAGTCAGGAAGGTGCGGCGATTCGTGATCGGGCGCCGTACGTCGATGTCGTGTTCGGCCCGCAGACCCTGCACCGCCTGCCGGACATGATCGACGCCGCACGCATCACCCGCTTGCCGCAGGTGGATGTGTCGTTTCCGGAAATCGAAAAATTCGACCATTTGCCCGAGCCTCGCGTCGATGGCCCGAGCGCTTATGTGTCGGTCATGGAAGGTTGCAGCAAGTACTGCACGTTCTGCGTGGTGCCTTACACGCGGGGTGAAGAAGTCAGTCGGCCCTTCGATGACGTGATCACCGAAGTCTTCCACCTCGCCGAAAACGGCGTGCGTGAAGTGACCCTGCTCGGCCAGAACGTCAACGGCTATCGCGGCACGACCCACGACGGGCGCGTGGCTGACCTCGCTGAATTGATCCGCGTGGTGGCGGCCATCGACGGCATCGACCGCATTCGCTACACCACGTCGCATCCGCTGGAGTTTTCCGACAGCCTGATTCAGGCCCACGCCGACGTGCCGGAGCTGGTCAAACATCTGCATTTGCCGGTCCAGTCGGGTTCAGACCGCATTCTTGCGGCGATGAAGCGCAACCACACCGTACTGGAATACAAATCCCGTTTGCGCAAGCTGCGTGCAGCGGTGCCGGACATTTGCATCAGCTCGGACTTCATCGTCGGCTTTCCCGGCGAGACCGAAAAAGATCATTTGCAGACCATGAAGCTGGTAGAAGACGTCGGCATGGACTTCTCCTACTCGTTCGTCTACAGCTCGCGCCCTGGCACCCCGGCAGCGGATCTGGCCGATGACACCTCGGAAGAAACCAAGAAAGAGCGCCTCAAGCAGTTGCAGGACCTGATCAACCGTCAGGGCTTCGAGATCAGCCGCAAAATGGCGGGCACTGTCCAGCGCATTCTGGTCACCGACTATTCGAAGAAAGACCCCGGCGAACTGCAAGGGCGCACCGAGAACAACCGTATCGTCAACTTCCGCTGCGACAACCCCAAGCTGATCGGGCAATTCGCCGACGTCTACATCGACAGCGCGCAACCGCACTCGTTGCGGGGGTCGTTGTTGCAGTAAGGCCCGACGCCCTCATCCATCAGCAGCGCCGCTGATGGCATGCCGGGCGACGACCTGTGGGAGCGAATTCATTCGCGAAAAATGCTTCAGCCGATAAAGATGTATCGCCTGTTGTATCTTTCGCGAATGAATTCGCTCCCACTGGGATCACCCCCAGGGCCCAATACCCGCGTACAAATCCTGCGGCATTCAACCATTAGTAAGTGAGCCCTTTCGGACAGTGCCCACAGGGGTTATCCTTCATTTCACCTTTATTGCCGTCGGGCGGCTAAAAACCACTTTGAACGCACCTATCGAACCACATCGTTTCAGCCTCGAACCTATCGAGGCCCACCGCTTCGCCAATCTGTGCGGGCAATTCGACGAGCACTTGCGCCTGATCGAACAGCGCCTGGACATCGAAATCCGCAATCGCGGAGGCCAGTTCGAGATGATCGGCGAGCGCAAACAGACCACTTCGGCAGAAAACCTGTTACGCCGACTCTATCGGGAAACCAAAAGCACCGAGCTGTCCCCGGACATGGTTCATCTGTTCCTGCAGGAATCCGGCGTCGAAGAGCTGGACAACCACCCTGCTGCCGAAGTCGGCGTAGCCCTGCGTACCAAGAAAGGCATGATTCGCCCTCGCGGCTTGAATCAGCAGCGGTACGTGAAGGAAATCCTCGCCAACGACATCAACTTCGGCATCGGCCCGGCCGGTACCGGCAAGACTTACCTTGCCGTGGCTGCGGCCGTCGATGCGCTGGAACGCGAACAGATTCGCCGCATCCTGCTGGTGCGTCCGGCGGTTGAAGCAGGCGAAAAGCTCGGTTTCCTGCCCGGCGATCTGGCGCAGAAGATCGACCCGTACCTGCGACCGCTCTACGACGCGCTTTACGAGATGCTGGGCTTTGAGTACGTGGCCAAGCTGATCGAAAAGCAAGTGATCGAAGTTGCGCCGCTGGCCTACATGCGCGGACGCACCCTTAATAACAGCTTCATCATTCTCGACGAGAGTCAGAACACCACCGTCGAGCAGATGAAGATGTTCCTGACCCGTATTGGCTTTGGCTCCACCGCCGTGATCACCGGTGACATCACCCAGATCGACCTGCCGAAAGGCACCAAATCCGGGCTGAATCATGTCATCGAAGTGCTCAAGGACGTGCCGGGCATCAGCTTCACCCACTTCAAGCCCAAGGACGTCGTGCGCCATCCATTGGTGCAGCGCATCGTCGAAGCCTACGAGCGCTTCGAAGAGAGCAACGAGCAAAATGCCCCTCGGGAATACCGCCGCGATGCTTGAGCTGGATCTGCAAGTCGCGAGTGAAGCCAGCGCCCCCAGCGAAGCCCAGTTCCGCCTTTGGTGTGAGATGGGCCTGCGCCAGCGCGTCGCCGACTCGGAAATGACCATTCGCCTGGTCGACGAGGCGGAAGGCCGGGAACTGAACCACACCTGGCGTCACAAAGACTACGCCACCAACGTGCTGTCCTTTCCCGCGGACGTGCCTGACGAACTCCTCGACATTCCGTTGCTGGGTGACCTGGTGATCTGCGTGCCGGTCGTGACCCGCGAGGCTGCCGAACAGGGCAAGGCGCTGGACGCACACTGGGCGCACCTCACCATTCATGGGTGTCTGCATTTGTTGGGCTACGATCACATCGACGATGACGAAGCTGAAGAAATGGAAGCACTGGAACGGGAGTTGCTTGCAGAGCTGGGGTATCCCGATCCCTACGCCGACGACGAAATCGTCGACACACCACCTACAGAAACACCAGGCAAGGACCACGAGTAAGGGCTATGAGCGAAGACCGATCGAGCAACGGGCAAAAGTCATGGTTGGGCAAACTGACCCAGGCATTTGCCCATGAGCCGAAGAACCGCCAGGAGCTGCTAGAGCTGCTGCGCGAAGCCCATCAGAACAAATTGCTGGACAGCGAAGCGCTGGCCATCGCCGAAGGCGCCATTCAGGTGGCTGACCTCCAGGTCCGGGACATCATGGTCCCGCGCTCTCAGATGGTCAGTATCAAGGCCAGCCAGAGCCTTCGCGAGCTGCTCCCGGCAGTGATCGATTCCGCCCACTCTCGCTACCCGGTGATTGGCGAAAGCCACGACGACGTGCTCGGCGTATTGCTGGCGAAAGACCTGCTGCCCTTGATCCTCAAGGAAAACGGCGACGTCGGCGACATCAAGAGCCTGCTGCGTCCGGCGACCTTCGTGCCGGAATCCAAGCGCCTCAACGTGCTGCTGCGTGAGTTCCGCGCCAACCACAACCACATGGCCATCGTCATCGACGAATACGGCGGCGTGGCGGGTCTGGTGACCATCGAAGACGTGCTGGAACAGATCGTCGGCGACATCGAAGACGAGCACGACGTCGAGGAAGACAGCTACATCAAACCACTGCCCAGCGGCGACTTCCTGGTCAAGGCGCTCACCCCCATCGACAGCTTTAACGAGTTCTTCGACAGCGAGTTCTCTGACGATGAATTCGACACGGTCGGCGGTCTGGTGATGAATGCGTTCGGGCACCTGCCAAAGCGTAATGAAATCACCGAAATCGGCGCGTATCGTTTCCGCATCCTGAATGCGGACAGCCGCCGGATTCACCTGCTGCGCCTGAGTCCGATTTCGCGCTCGTAACGTCGTATCCGTTTGTCATAAGGAATGTAAATGCGCTGGATCACCCGCCCCGGCTGGCCCGGTAACCTGCTGGCCGTGGCGGCTGGCGCACTCGTCACCCTGGCCCTGGCGCCGTTCGATATTTGGCCACTGGCGATTGTCGCGCTGGTGGTTTTCTACCTCGGGTTGCGCGACCTGACACCTCGCCAAGCGTTGTGGCGGGGCTGGTCGTACGGGTTTGGCCTGTTTGGCGGCGGCACCAGCTGGATCTACGTCAGCATTCACACTTACGGCGAAGCGCCGGTCTGGCTCGCCGGGTTCCTGATGGTGCTGTTCTGCGCTTCTGTCGCCTTCTTCTTCGCCCTGCCCGCCTGGCTCTGGGCGCGCTGGATTCGCCGCAACGAAGCGCCTTTGGCCGATGCGCTGGCTTTCGCTGCGCTGTGGTTCGGTCAGGAAATGTTTCGCGGCTGGTTCCTCACAGGCTTTCCTTGGCTTTACTCCGGTTACAGTCAACTCGATGGCCCGCTGAAAGGTCTGGCGCCGCTCGGAGGCATGTGGCTGATTTCGTTCAGCCTCGCGCTGACCGCTGCCCTCCTGTGCAATCTGCCTCGACTGCGTGCACGCAAAAGCTTCTTCGCTGCTGGCATCGCTCTGCTGCTGGCGCCTTGGGTGGTGGGTCTGGCGCTGAAAAGCCATGCCTGGACCGAACCTTCAGGCGCGCCGTTGAAAGTTGCCGCGATGCAGGGGAACGTCGAACAAAGCATGAAATGGGACCCGGCTGCGCTGAACGCTCAGTTGGCCCTTTACCGCGACATGACGTTCACGTCCCAAAAAGCCGACCTGATCGTTTGGCCGGAAACCGCTGTGCCGGTGCTCAAGGAGTCCGTCGAGGGCTACCTGACGATGATGGGCAAGTTTGCCGCAGATAGGGACTCAGCACTGATCACAGGCGTGCCGCTGCGGCAGAAAGGCGGGCGTGGTGAATTCCGTTATTACAACGCCATCACCGTCACCGGCGAAGGCGACGGCACCTACCTGAAACAGAAACTGGTGCCGTTCGGTGAGTACGTGCCATTGCAGGACCTGCTGCGCGGGCTGATCACGTTCTTCGACCTGCCGATGTCCGACTTTGCACGCGGCCCGGCCGAACAGGCATTGTTGCAGGCCAAGGGTTACCAGATCGCGCCGTTCATTTGTTACGAGGTCGTCTACCCCGAGTTCGCCGCCAGCCTTTCCGCCCAGAGCGATCTGCTGCTGACTGTGAGCAACGACACGTGGTTCGGCACGTCCATCGGCCCGCTGCAGCATTTGCAGATGGCGCAGATGCGCGCACTGGAAGCCGGTCGCTGGATGATCCGTGCCACCAACAATGGCAAAAGCGCACTGATCGACCCGTTCGGCAAGATCACCACCACTGTGCCGCAGTTCGAACGGGCAGTGATGTACGGCGAAGTCACGCCGATGCACAACCTGACGCCGTACCTGCACTGGCGTTCGTGGCCACTGATCATTCTGTCGGTGTTGTTGATTGGCTGGGCGCTGCTGGCGAGCCGGATTTCCAAGACGGTTTGATGCCCGACCTGCTGAAACACATGCCTCAGGTGGGAGCGAATTCATTCGCGATGCGGTGGTACATCCAATGGAGATATGTTGGATTTACCGGCCTCTCGCGAATGAATTCGCTCCCACAGGGAACTGCAGAGCCCGCTAAATCACCGATAAAACACCCGATACCCCACCAATCCCGCCGCTTCATTGATCAACTGGCCCATCTGCCAGACGGCTTTGGACTCTGGCAGCCAGCCACCAAACGGTCTGGCGTTGTCCGTGCTCAAAAAGCCGACAGGCGCGGGCACGACCGCAAAACCGGTCTTTTCAAAGCTCCAGACCGAACGCGGCATGTGCCAGGCCTGCGTCACCACGACCACTCGTTTGATCCCCAAGGGCTGCAACACGGCCGCCGTCATCGTCGCGTTTTCCCACGTGGTCCGGCTTTCGCCTTCTTGCCAGCGGACAGTCACTCCAAAATCGTCGCGCAACGAATCAGCCATGATCGCCGCTTCACTCGGCGGCTCGCCGTAATGCAACCCGCCCGTGGTCAAAATCGGCAGGCCAGAGGCCTTGGACAAACGCGCCGCATACCGCATCCGTTCGAGAGCCGTTCCCGTCGGGATGTCACTGCCCCAACTGGGGTCGTTGCGCTCACGGCCGGAACCGAGCACCACGATAGCGTCGGCATGCTGGGCCAAGGTTGCCCACTGGCCCTGTTGCAGGGGTGGAATACTTTCGATGCCTTTGGCCGACCACTCCACCACGACCGGCAGGCTGGTCAACAGCAGTCCACCGAAGCCGATCACAAACAGCACTCGCGCCAACCGTGGCCTGGCCGTTCTCAGCCACCAGGCGAATAAGAGGAGCAGCAGAAAGATGCCGGGCGGCAGGAGCAGGTTCTTGATGGCGTAACGAAAAGGCATCGGGCATCTCCAGAAGATGCCCGAAGCCTAGAAGGATTGACGCTAAGCAACAATGCTTAATCAGACGGGATTGGACCCGTAAACGTTACCGCTTGAAATGTTTGCTGGAACTGTAGCGACTCAACTTTGCCGACACCTTGGCGCGACGCTGGTCCTTCAACCAGATGACATTGGTTGAAAGTTGCGGGCCGCGGGCCGACTCCGAAGGCTCCCGGGAACTGCTGAGACTCCCTTTCTTGATGTTCGGTGATTCCTCTCTTACAACGATGTCCTTGCGATCCAGATAGGCCTCGATCAACTGAAACTCGGCCTGACTCAAACCACGGAGTTCCAGTTCGGTGGGGTACTCATTGCGAAGCCGGACTGCTGTTTTCGCCATGTCCAGGGCCAGCCCCAGACGATCAATCAAACGGTCATACAGATCAGGTTTCTCTACTTGGTGCCGCAGCTCTGCCATCCGTTCACCTCACTGAAGATAAACACATACCCTCGACAATGAGCTTAGCGGCACTGCAAAAACCGGCGCGATGCCGCGACCAACGGCGAATGACGGGGGTTCAGGGGCCCTGACCATGCAATCAAAGGTTTCCCTCGATAGTCTGCCCTCATGTATGCTACGGCGCTTCCTGTTATTCCACTTCCGCTCCTCCGGGTTCGAACCCGTCGCGTTGGCAAAGGCACAGCCTGACACGTGACGCCCCTCCAGTCCGGGACGGCAGCGAAGCGGTCAAGGGTCACCAATCTCTAGTCAAAAGTAGCCATGCACGAACTCTATCAGCCCCGCGAAATCGAAGCCGCCGCCCAGACCTTCTGGGAAGAGCAAAAGTCTTTTGAAGTCAGTGAACAGCCAGGCAAGGACACGTACTACTGCCTGTCGATGTTCCCTTACCCTAGCGGCAAGCTACACATGGGGCACGTGCGCAACTACACCATTGGTGACGTGATCGCCCGCTATCAGCGCATGCAGGGCAAGAACGTGCTGCAGCCAATGGGTTGGGATGCGTTCGGCATGCCGGCAGAAAACGCCGCGATGAAGAACAACGTCGCACCGGCCAAGTGGACCTACGAGAACATCGCCTACATGAAGACCCAGCTCAAGAGCCTGGGCCTGGCGATCGATTGGTCCCGCGAAGTCACCACCTGCAAGCCTGATTACTACCGCTGGGAACAATGGCTGTTCACGCGCCTGTTCGAAAAAGGCGTGATCTACCGCAAGAACGGCACCGTGAACTGGGACCCGGTCGATCAGACCGTTCTGGCCAACGAGCAAGTGATCGACGGCCGCGGCTGGCGTTCGGGCGCGGTGATCGAAAAGCGCGAAATCCCGATGTACTACTTCAAGATCACGGCCTACGCCGATGAGCTGCTGGAGAGCCTCGACGAGTTGCCGGGCTGGCCTGAACAGGTCAAGACCATGCAGCGCAACTGGATCGGCAAATCCCGCGGCATGGAAGTGCAGTTCCCGTACGACCAGGCCTCCATCGGCGAAGCCGGTGCCTTGAAAGTCTTCACCACCCGCGCTGACACCCTGATGGGCGCGACCTACGTGGCCGTGGCCGCCGAGCACCCGCTGGCGACCCTGGCGGCGCAGAACAACCCTGAGCTGCAAGCCTTCATCCACGAATGCAAAAGCGGCAGCGTCGCGGAAGCTGACGTCGCCACGCAGGAAAAGAAAGGCCTGCCGACTTCCCTGTTCGTCGAGCACCCACTGACTGGCGAGAAGCTGCCAGTGTGGGTCGCCAACTACGTGCTGATGCACTACGGCGACGGCGCGGTCATGGCCGTCCCGGCTCACGACGAGCGCGATTTCGAATTCGCCACCAAGTACAACCTGCCGGTCAAACCGGTGGTGCGCACCAGCGCAGGCGATGAAACCCCTGCGCCTTGGCAGGACGCGTACAACGAGCACGGCGTGCTGATCAATTCCGGCGAGTTCGACGGTCTGGACTTCGCCGGTGCTTTCGACGCCATCGAAGCCGCCCTCGCCAAGAAAGACCTCGGCAAATCGCGCACCCAGTTCCGTCTGCGCGACTGGGGCATCAGCCGTCAGCGTTACTGGGGCTGCCCGATCCCGATCATCCACTGCGACACCTGCGGCGACGTGCCGGTCCCAGAAGACCAACTGCCGGTCAAACTGCCGGAAGACGTCGTACCGGACGGCGCAGGTTCGCCACTGGCGCGCATGCCTGAATTCTACGAGTGCAGCTGCCCGAAATGCGGCGCACCGGCCAAGCGCGAAACCGACACCATGGACACCTTCGTGGAGTCGTCGTGGTACTTCGCCCGCTACGCCTCGCCTCATTACGAAGGCGGCATGGTCGATCCGAAAGCCGCGAACCACTGGTTGCCGGTCGACCAATACATCGGCGGTATCGAACACGCGATCCTGCACCTGCTGTACGCGCGCTTCTTCCACAAACTGATGCGCGACGAAGGTCTGGTCAGCTCCAACGAACCGTTCAAGAACCTGCTGACCCAGGGTATGGTCGTTGCCGAGACGTTCTACCGTCTCGAAGCCAACGGCAGCAAAACCTGGTTCAACCCGGCTGACGTCGAATTCGAACGCGACAGCAAGGCCAAGATCATCGGCGCCAAGCTGATCGCCGACGGCCTGCCGGTGGAAATCGGCGGCATCGAGAAGATGGCCAAGTCGAAGAACAACGGCGTTGACCCGCAATCGATGATCGATCAGTACGGCGCCGACACCTGCCGTCTGTTCATGATGTTTGCCTCGCCGCCTGACATGAGCCTGGAATGGTCCGACTCCGGCGTCGAAGGTTCGCACCGTTTCCTCAAGCGCGTATGGCGTCTGGGCCAGGCCCACGTCACCGCTGGTCTGCCGGGCGCGCTGGACAAAACAACACTGAGCGACGATCAAAAAGCCGTGCGCCGCGCCATTCACTTGGCCATCAAGCAAGCCGGTCAGGACGTTGGTCAGCACCACAAATTCAACACCGCCATTGCTCAGGTAATGACGCTGATGAACGTGCTGGAAAAAGCACCGCAGGCGTCGGAACAGGATCGTGCGCTGTTGCAGGAGGGTCTGGAAACCGTCGCCCTGTTGCTCGCCCCGATCACGCCGCACATCAGCCATGAACTGTGGAACGCGCTGGGTCACGCCGATCCGGTGATCGACGCGGGCTGGCCCGTGGTGGATGAGTCCGCGCTGGTGCAGGACACGCTGCAACTGGTGGTACAGGTCAACGGCAAGCTGCGCGGTCAGATCGAAATGCCTGCCAGTGCCAGTCGCGAGGACGTCGAAGCCGCTGCACGGACCAACGAAAACGTGCTGCGCTTCATCGACGGTCTGACGATTCGCAAAGTGATCGTCGTACCCGGCAAACTGGTGAACATCGTCGCCAGCTGATTGGATCAGGCGCCTGACACGGTCAGGCGCCCAACACACTTCCAGAGCCCGCACTTCGGGCTCAAACGGATTCAAGGGGAGCAACAAGATGATCAAACGCAATCTGCTGGTAATGGGCCTCGCGGTATTGCTGAGCGCCTGCGGTTTCCAGCTGCGCGGCACTGGCACCAACGCCTTGTCGATCAAGGAGCTGGACGTGAGCGCCCGCGACGTCTACGGCCAGGTTGTCACTGAGTTGAAAAACACCCTGACCAACAGCGGCGTGCACGTTTACACCGGTGCTCAGTACAAGCTGTTCCTGGCCCGTGAAGACGAGACCCAGCGCACCGCGAGTTACGCAGGTTCCGGCAACTCGGCCGAGTATGAGCTGACCACCGTGGTGAAATACGAAATCCACGGCACCAAGAACGTCCTGCTGCTCGATGACAACGTACAGTCCACCAAGACCTATGTGCATGACGGCAACAACCTGATCGGTTCCGACCAGGAAGCCGAGCAGATCCGCAAGGAAATGCGCAGCGACCTGGTGCAGAAGTTGATTGCCCGCCTGCAGCAGCTGTCGCCGCAGCGTCTGGACGAACTGCAAGCCAAGGCTGACGCCGCCGCTCGTGCCCAGGCCGATGCCGAAGCCGCCGCTCAACGTGTTCGCGACGAGACGCCTCAACAGTCTCCGATCGAAATCCCGTCCAAGTGATGGCATCAGGGCCGGTTCGCCGGCCCTGATCTTTTCTGACCCATGAAACTCGCCCCCGCCCAGCTCTCCAAACACCTTCAAGGTGCGTTATCGCCTGTCTACATCGTCAGCGGCGATGACCCGCTGCAATGTCAGGAAGCGTGCGACGCCATTCGGTCCGCTGCCCGTCAGCAGGGTTTTGATGAGCGTCAGGTCTTCAGTGCCGACTCAAGCTTCGACTGGGGCACCCTGCTGCAAGCCGGGGCCAGCATGTCGCTGTTCGCCGAACGCCGTCTGCTGGAGCTGCGCCTGCCATCCGGTAAACCGGGGGACAAAGGCGCCGCCGCGTTGCTGGAATACTGCGGTCGTCCGGCTGAAGATACGCTGCTGTTGATCAGTCTCCCCAAGCTGGACGGTGCTGCGCAGAAGACCAAATGGGGCAAAGCGCTGGTCGAGGGACCGCAAACCCAGTTCGTGCAGATCTGGCCGGTGGACGCCAGCCAATTGCCACAATGGATTCGACAGCGTCTGGCGCAGGCCGGGCTGGCCGCCAGCCCCGACGCGGTGGAGCTGATCGCTGCTCGCGTGGAAGGCAACCTTCTGGCGGCCGCTCAAGAAATCGAAAAGCTCAAACTGATGGCCGAGCAAGGTCAGATTACCGTCGAAACCGTGCAGGCAGCGGTGGCGGACAGTGCGCGTTTCGACGTGTTTGGGCTGACCGACGCGATCCTTAACGGCGAAGCGTCTCACGCGCTACGCATGCTGGAAGGCCTGCGCGGGGAAGGCGTGGAGCCGCCGGTGATTCTCTGGGCATTGTCTCGGGAGCTGCGAGTGCTGGCGAATCTGGCGTTGCAGTTCAGCCAGGGCGTGCCGCTGGACAAAGCCTTCAGCCAGGCCCGCCCGCCTATTTGGGACAAGCGCAAACCGCTGATGAGCAAGGCCCTGCAACGCCACTCCGCCCGACGCTGGGCACAGCTGTTGATGGACGCTCAACACATCGACGCGCAGATCAAGGGTCAGGCACAGGGCTCGGTGTGGAATAGCCTCAGCCGATTGTCGATCCAGATGGCCGGCCAGCGATTGGCGTTGCCGTCGGAATAGATCGCCCCCCCCTGTAGGAGCGCGCTTGCCCGCGATATCGGTGTGTCAGACAACGTCAGATCGTCTGAACAATTGCCATCGCGGGCAAGCGCGCTCCTACAAAGGCGTTCGCTCCGGTGATAGCACAGATCAATTAGACGCCCGCTTCGATCAGTCGCATCATCCCCGCCGCTCCACCCACCACTCTAAGAGAGTATCGCCATGAGCAAAGCCAAAAAGCGGCCGAACAAGGCCAAATCCATCATTGCCCAGCCCCTGTTCCGCAGCCGTCAGGAACAACCCACCAAGGGCAAAGGCAGCTACCGCCGCGAAGCCTTCCAGTCGAGAGATTGGGAGGCTTCTTCCGTTATGGCAGCTTGAAACATTTCAGGTGACTGACCGGCGCCCCGCCGACAGGGCCGACATGGTAAGGTCTGCACCTTACGGTTTATCCCTGTGGACCCCAGAATGCCCTTTAGTTTTCCCCGTCGTTGGCATGTCCGCCAATTGATCGCCGCCTCCAGCCTCTTCGTACTGGTCGCCTGTGCGGAGCAACCCACCGCTGCCGTCGCCACCCCGCTTCAAGCCGCCCCTCTGAACGTCGCGAAAGCCGCGCCCACGCTTTCCAGCGCTGTGGCCGCTCCCGACGACACCAATTTTGAAATCCAGCCGGCCATGAGCTTCGCCGAATGGCAATCCATGTTTCGCAATCAGGCGTTGAGCGCGGGCATTCGCCCGGACATCTTCGACAGTGCCTTCGCGGGCGTGACGCCGGACATGAGCGTGGTCAAAGCCGATCGCAGCCAACCTGAATTCACGCGCCCGGTCTGGGAATACCTCGACGGCGCCATATCGGCTGTGCGTGTGCGCAAGGGCCAGGCCTTGCTTGCGCAGTACGCTGACGTGCTGAGCGCCATCGAGCAGCGTTATGGCGTTGATCGTCAGGCACTGATCGCCGTGTGGGGCATGGAAAGCAGCTTCGGCCAGTTCCAGGGCACCCAATCGGTGATCCGCTCGCTGGCGACGCTGGCCTATGAAGGACGCCGTCCTCAGTTCGCGCAGGATCAACTGATCGCCGCGCTGCAAATCATTCAGCACGGCGACATCGATGCGCCAAACATGCTCGGCTCCTGGGCCGGGGCGATGGGGCAGACGCAGTTCATTCCCACGACGTACAACACCCATGCCGTAGACTTCGACGGCGATGGCCGACGCGACATCTGGAATTCGCCCGCCGATGCCTTGGCCTCTACTGCGCACTACCTGCAAAGCTCGGGTTGGCAGAAAGGCCAGCCTTGGGGTTTCGAGGTGCAACTGCGGCAAGGCTTCGACTACGCCATGGCCGATGCGTCTACCCGCAAAACCATCGCCGAGTGGCAGCAGTTAGGGCTGAAGCTGCCCAACGGCGCCCCCCTCCCCGCCAACCTGCTGCAACAGCAGGCGGCACTCTTGCTGCCTGCGGGCTACAAAGGCCCGGCATTTCTGGTGATGGATAACTTTCGGGCGATCCTTAAGTACAACAATTCGTCGTCCTACGGGCTGGGCATTGGGCTGTTGTCTGAGCGATTCACGGGCGGCGGTTATGTGATTGGCCAGTGGCCACGCGGAGATCGTCCCCTGAGCCGCACTGAGCGCATCGAGCTGCAAACCCTGCTCTCGGCCCGCCAATACGACGCAGGCGCGCCGGACGGCATCATTGGCGCCAATACCCGCAAAGCCATTCGTAGCGCCCAGCAGTCATTGGGCTGGCCAGCGGACGGTTATCCGACGCAGGAGTTGTTGGAGAGTTTGCGTAAGCCGTAGTCGCTGCGAATCCGCTTCTGCCCGAAGGGCGTAGGAGCTGCCGGGGTGGCGCTCCACCTTGCCTGCGATCCGCCGCGCAGCGGTGGTAAAACCTGCACACTTGGTGAGTCAGAAAAAACTCGCTGTTAGCGTTTACGACTGCTTCGCAGCCGATCGCAGGCAAGGTGGAGCGCCACCCCGGCAGCTCCTACGTCTGCGGCAGAATCCAGAGCAGATTGCATTTCAAAAAAAAGGCCGGATAGCGATATCCGGCCCTTTCTCTATTGCGTGCAATACCGAGAAAAATCAGCCCGCCGTCAGCAACGACTTGGTCAGCTTGGCCTGTTCGTCAGCGTGGTACGAGGAACGCACCAGCGGCCCCGAAGCGACGTTCTTGAAGCCCATCTTGTAACCTTCCTCGGCGAACCAGGCGAAGGTGTCCGGGTGGACGAAGCGCTGAACCGGCAGGTGGTTACGGGACGGTTGCAGGTACTGGCCCAGAGTCAGCATGTCGATGTTGTGCTCGCGCATGCGCTGCATCACTTCGATCACTTCTTCGTCGGTTTCGCCCAGGCCCAGCATCAGGCCGGATTTGGTCGGTACGTGCGGGACCATTTCCTTGAAGCGCTTGAGCAGGGTCAGCGACCATTGGTAGTCCGAACCCGGACGCGCGGCCTTGTAAAGACGCGGCACGGTTTCCAGGTTGTGGTTGAACACGTCTGGCGGCGTCGCTGCGGTGATTTCCAGCGCGATGTCCATACGACCACGGTAATCCGGAACCAGGGTTTCCAACTGCACGTTCGGCGACAGTTCGCGGATTTCGCGGATGCAGTCGGCGAAGTGCTGGGCACCGCCGTCACGCAGGTCATCACGGTCCACCGAAGTGATCACGACGTACTTGAGTTTCAGGTCAGCGATGGCAACAGCCAGGTTCTTCGGCTCGTCCACGTCCAGCGCTTTCGGGCGACCATGGCCCACGTCGCAGAACGGGCAGCGACGGGTGCAGATGTCGCCCATGATCATGAAGGTCGCGGTGCCACCGGAGAAGCACTCGCCCAGGTTCGGGCAGGACGCCTCTTCGCACACGCTGTGCAGCTTGTGTTTGCGCAGCAGGGCCTTGATGCGATCAACCTCGGGAGAAACCGGGATGCGGACGCGAATCCAGTCCGGTTTCTTCGGCAGATCAACCGTAGGAATGATCTTCACCGGGATGCGCGCTACTTTGTCCGCGCCACGCAGCTTTACACCCGCTTCAACTTTCGGACGCGCCGCACGCTCAGGTGTGACCACGTTCACGGTGGGGATCAGGGTTTGCACGGCATCGGCCGTCTCATGCGCAGTAGTCATATCAATCGATTCCGCCCGTTAGGGTCGTCTGCTCAGCGTAGTCGAGGTGTTTGACGAGCTGCGCACGCAGCCGGGCACTAACCTCGGCAAATTCAATCTGGCCTGCCTGTTCACGCAGCTGGGTCATAGCCAGCCCCGCATACCCGCAGGGATTAATCCGTTTAAACGGGTCCAGATCCATGTCGACGTTGAGCGCCAGACCATGGAAGGAACAACCGTTGCGGATACGAAGGCCCAGAGAGGCAATCTTCGCCCCGTCGACATAGACCCCCGGCGCTTCGGGTTTGGCGGCTGCCGTGACGCCATAACTGGCCAGCAGCTCGATCAGGCTGTGCTCGATCCGGGTAACCAGTTCGCGCACGCCGAACCCGAGGCGACGCACATCCAGCAGCAGATACGCCACCAGTTGACCGGGCCCATGATAAGTCACTTGGCCACCGCGATCGACCTGTACCACCGGAATATCACCCGGAAGGAGGAGATGCTCGGGTTTGCCCGACTGTCCCTGGGTGAAAACCGGGGGATGCTGGACCAGCCACACTTCATCGGGCGTCTCGCGAGTGCGGCCGTCCGTGAAGCGTTGCATGGCTTGCCAGGTAGGCTCGTAATCGATCAATCCGAGATCGCGAAAGCCCAGACGCTCGCCCATCACAGCACCATGTGCACGAAACCTGTGGCCCGCAGCTCGCTGTTGATGTTGTAGAGCTGATCCTGATCGGTGGCGAGGATATGCAGCTGCACGGTGGTGTACTTGCCGTTGCTGCTCTGGCGCTCGTCCACGCGTTCATCGTTGATCTTGGCGTGTTTGCCAACGATCTCGATGGCTTTGTCTTTGTTGCCCGCACCGGTATCGCAGATGATCTTGATCGGATAATCGGCACACGGAAATTCGATTTTTGGTGCTTTAACGTCGGAATCTGTCATGGCAGTAACGGCCTCGTAAGCCGGAAAACGGACAGTCCCCCACCGCAATCAGCGGCAGGGGCATAGGGTCAACGGTCAGTCGGTGAGTAACCCGTGATCAGTTGAACAGACTGTAGAAGAACATGCGAATGCTGTCCCACAGGCGGCGGAAGATACCACCTTCCTCAACGGAGTCCATGGCGATGAGATTAGCGGTGCGCACGACCTTGTCTTCCAGTTTCACTTCAACTTGGCCGATCACGTCGCCCTTGGCGATAGGCGCAACCAGTTTCGGGTTGATGCTCATGCTGGCGGTGAGCTTTTTCATCTCGCCTTTAGGCATGGTCATGGACAGATCGTCAGCCAGGCCGGCCTTGATCTGACGCTCGGTGCCTTTCCAGACCGGCGCTTGGGCCAGTTCGGTGCCCTTCTGGTAGAAGGTCTGGGTTTCGAAGAAACGGAAACCGTAGGTCAGCAGCTTCTGGGTTTCGGCAGCACGGGCTTGTTCGCTGTTGGTGCCGAAGACCACGGCGATCAGGCGCATGCCGTCACGAACGGCCGAGGACACCATGCAGTAGCCCGCTTCTTCGGTGTGGCCGGTTTTGAGACCGTCAACGGTCTTGTCGCGCCACAGCAGCAGGTTACGGTTTGGCTGTTTGATGCCGTTCCAGAAGAACTCTTTCTGCGAGTAGATCGCATAGTGAGCCGGGTCTTCGTGGATGATCGCACGGGCCAGCAGCGCCATGTCGTGGGCGGTGGCGTAGTGATCAGGGTTCGGCAGGCCGGTCGGGTTCATGAAGTGACTGTTGACCATGCCCAGGTCGCCAGCGGTCTTGTTCATCATGTCGGCAAACGCGTCTTCGCTGCCCGCGATGTGCTCGGACAGGGCCACGCTGGCGTCGTTACCGGATTGGATGATGATGCCGTGCAGCAGGTCGCTGACGGTCACCTGGCTACCCACCTTGATGAACATCCGCGAACCACCGGTGCGCCAGGCGTTTTCGCTGACGGTCACTGGATCATTCTCGCCGATTTGCCCGCGACGGATTTCCAGAGTCGCGATGTAGGCGGTCATCAGCTTGGTCAGGCTGGCCGGTGGCAGGCGCTGGTCGCCGTTGTTCTCGACCAGAACGTTACCGCTGTTGGCGTCCATCAGCACGTACGCCTTGGCCGCCAGTTGCGGTGCCGATGGCGTCATCTGCTCTGCCGCAAACACGGCAGGCGCGGTGAAAAGCGGGATTAAAAGGCAAAGGCGTTTTGCAAAGGTGGTGATGTTCATCCGTCTCTCGAAATTGCTAATGGGCAAACATGCCCTCGCGGGCAAAGCGGTAATGCCAGGCTACCCTGGCGAACGGGGTGACATTCTACAGATGCCCCCGTGAAATGCTGCTGACAACGCTCTCTCCGACGCCCAGTCGTCCGTCGGGCAAGTTCTGATCCGGCCTCATTGCCAAGGTTCGAATCATCAATCTTTTTTTACTGATCGGACGTCACGACACTCGGCGACCCCAGATTCGCCGACCTGACGCTGTTTTGCAGCTGCTGGGCTTCACCCGGCGTGTCGACCGGTCCCATCCGTACGCGATAGAGCGTCTGTTGATTGCGCGCTATCGAGCTCACGAAAACCGGGGCCCGAACCATCCCGCTCAGTTTCGACCTCAGGAGTTCCGCAGCGTCCGGGTTGGCGAAGGCTCCCACTTGGAGAAACAGCCCAGACACTTGTCCGGAAGCGTTTTTTTTTGCGTCGATCGGTACAGGCGATACGGGTGCGGCGTGCTGCTGCGGTGGTGGCGTCCATTGCTCGATGGTACCCGCCGATGCCGTGATCACCGGCGCAGCAGGTTGTGGCCTGGCGGTCGGACCGCTGATCGCAACTTGCGGCTGATCCAGCATCAACGGCGCAGGCTTGCCACGCTGCGCCCAATATTGAGCGGGGTCGATGCCTTCGACTTTCACGCGCGCCGTGCCGATCTCGGCATACCCGAGTTTCTTGGCGGCGGCGTAGGACAGGTCGATGATCCGGTCGGAATAGAACGGCCCACGGTCGTTGACCCGCAGGATCACCGTGCGATTGTTGTCCAGGTTGGTCACGCGAACGTAGCTCGGCAGCGGCAAGGTCTTGTGCGCCGCGCTCATGCCGTACAGGTCATACACTTCGCCGTTGGCGGTGTTCTGGCCATGGAACTTGGTGCCATACCACGACGCGGTGCCGGTCTGGCTGTAGCTCGCGGAATCGGTCAGCGGGAAATACGTTTTGCCGAGCACGGTGTATGGGTTGGCTTTATAAGGGCCAGTGTGCAGGGTCGGCACGGCATCGGGGATGCGCGAAACGTCGACGTCCCACCACGGAGCGCCGTCTTTGTGTGCCCGGTTGATGTCCAGTCCCGGCTGCGAGCGGATGATGTTGCCCTGCTGCGTCGGTCGACTGGTGGAGCAACTGACGACGAGCAATGTCAGCGCCGTGAAGGCCATCAGCTTCAATGGTTGTTTGATCGGCAATGACCGCATTACTTGACGCCCCGAGCTTGAACAAGCAGTTCAGACAGCTGATGCACGGCCATGGCGTACATCACGCTGCGGTTGTAACGCGTGATTGCGTAAAAATTCTTCAAACCCATCCAGTATTCAGGGCCTTTGTCGCCTTCGAGGCGAAACGCCGTGACCGGCATATCATCGCGCAGCGCATCATGACTCGCCCACCCCAAGGCTCGCAACTCCCCGACGGTCTTTACCGGCTCGATTCCGGGACTCAGCCCCTCATCGGCACGGTCACCGCGCACGGTCGCCAGACTGACCACGGGCTCACCCGCGACCCAGCCATGGCGCTTGAAGTAACTCGCAACGCTGCCGATTGCATCATCCGGGTCATTCCAGATGTTGATGTGGCCGTCGCCGTCGAAATCCACCGCATACGCCCGGAAACTGCTCGGCATGAACTGCGGCAACCCCATCGCCCCGGCATACGAGCCCTTGAGCGTAAGCGGGTCCACCTGCTCTTCACGCGACAGCAACAGGTACTCGCGCAGCTCTTTGCGAAAGAAGTCAGCACGCGGAGGGTAATCGAAACTCAGGGTCGATAATGCATCGATCACCCGATAATTTCCGGTATTGCGTCCAAAAAACGTCTCAACACCGATGATCGCAACGATCACCTGCGCCGGCACGCCGTATTCCTGCTCGGCGCGTGCAAGGGTCGCCTCATGCTGCCGCCAGAAATCCACACCCCGTGCGATGCGCGCCTCGGTGAGGAACATCGGGCGGTAATCCTTCCACGGCTTCACCCGTTCGGCGGGGCGGGAAATCGCGTCGAGAATCGACTGTTTACGCTCGACGTTGCGAAAAACTTCGATCAACTGCTCGCCCGCGAACCCGTAATCCCGGGTCATGTCGCTGACGAACTGGGCGACCTGAGGCGAGCCTTCATAATCACCGGCAAGCGATTCCTGCACGGACCCGAGGATGCCCATCAGACCGACCAGCGGCGCATATCGAGCAGCCCAGCCACGCACTACATGCATTGAGTTGTTCACCTTAATCAAACCTGAGCGATCCACTTGCGGTGGGTATGGATCGACATCAAAACCCCAAACGCTGACAGCAGCGTCACCAGCGAAGTTCCGCCGTAACTAATGAAGGGCAACGGCACCCCCACGACCGGCAGCAGACCGCTGACCATACCGATGTTGACGAAAACGTAAACAAAAAACGTCATGGTCAGGCTGCCCGCGAGCAACTTGCCGTAGAGCGTCTGCGCTTGCGCAGTGATCACCAGCCCGCGACCGATCAGCAACAGATAGATCAGCAGCAGCGCGCAGATCCCCACCAGGCCGAACTCTTCACCCAGTACCGCGATGATGAAGTCGGTGTGGCTTTCAGGCAGGAAGTCCAGGTGCGACTGGGTGCCGAGCAGCCAGCCTTTACCGAACACGCCCCCCGAACCGATGGCGGCTTTGGACTGAATGATGTTCCAGCCGGTGCCCAGCGGGTCGCTCTCCGGGTCGAGGAACGTGAGGATTCGCTGCTTCTGGTAGTCATGCATAAAGAAGAACCACATCGCCACGGCCACTGGCACGGCGGCCGCGATCACGCCGATGATCCAGCGCCAGCGCAAGCCCGCCATGAACAACACGAACGTCCCGGACGCCAGAATCAGCAGCGACGTGCCGAGGTCCGGTTGGCGCACGATCAGAATGAACGGCAGGCCGATCAGCGCGAGGCTCACGGCGACGTGCTTCAAGTGCGGCGGCAGCGTGCGCTTGGACAGGTACCAGGCGATGGTCGCCGGCATGATGATCTTCATGAATTCCGACGGCTGGAAGCGGATGACCCCCGGAATGTTGATCCAGCGGGTCGCGCCCATCGCGTTGTGGCCCATCACGTCCACCGCCACCAGCAACAGCACGCCGAGGACGTAGGCAATCGGCACCCAGCGCGCCATGAAACGCGGCTCCAGTTGGGCAATGACAAACATCGACACCAGCCCGATACCAAACGACGTGGTCTGTTTGATCAACAGGTCCCAGCTCTTGCCGCTGGCGGAATACAGGACGAACAGGCTGCCAGCGGCGAGCGTGAGCAACAGGATCAGCAGCGGGCCATCGACATGGATTTTCTGCAAGAACGTGGCGCGTCGGCGCATCACGTCTTCGCTGGAGAGGATGCGGTCGAAATTACTCTTCACGGGCCGCGGTCTCCGGAGGCTGTGTGTTGGCGGCGTATTCAGGTTTCAGACGACCTTGCGGGTCCAGCAGCCAGGCATCCATGACCTGTCGCACCACGGGAGCCGCGGCGCCGGAGCCGGATTCACCGTTTTCAATCATGACCGCCACAACGATTTTCGGGTTGTCGGCAGGCGCAAAGCCCACGAACAAGGCGTGGTCGCGGTGACGCTCCTGCACTTTCGAGCGGTCGTATTTTTCGCCCTGACGAATGGCCACGACCTGGGCCGTACCGCTCTTGCCCGCAATGCGGTATTGCGCACCAACCGCGGCTTTGCGTGCGGTGCCGCGAGCACCGTGCATGACCTGTTGCATGCCGTGATTGACCTTCGCCCAGTCGGACGGATCGCGCAGCACGATGTCAGGCATCGGGTTTTCATCCACTGGCTTCTGGCCTTCGATGGTCCTGGCCAAATGTGGACGGTTCCACTTACCTTTGTTCGCCACCAGTGCGGTCGCCTGCGCCAGTTGCAGCGGGGTGGCCTGCATGTAGCCCTGACCGATCCCGAGAATCAGCGTCTCGCCCGGGAACCAGGCTTGGCGGCGGGTGATGCGTTTCCAGTCGCGGGACGGCATCAGGCCCGGCGATTCCTCGAACATGTCCAGCGAGACCTTTTGCCCGATGCCGAACTTGTTCAGGTAAGTAGACAGCCGATCGATACCGACCTTGTGGGCGAGGTCATAAAAATAGGTGTCGTTGGACCGCATGATCGCGGTGTCCAGATCGACCCAGCCGTCACCGGTGCGGTTCCAGTTACGGTATTTGTGATCGTAGTTCGGCAGCATGTAGTAGCCGGGGTCGAACACCCGCGTACTGGCGGTGACGACGCCGGAGTCCAGGCCAGCAATGGCCACGGCGGGCTTGATGGTCGAACCCGGTGGGTACAGGCCGCGCAAAATACGGTTGAACAGCGGACGGTCCACCGAGTCCCGCAGTTCGGAATAGGCCTTGAAACTGATGCCGGTGACGAACAGATTCGGGTCGAAACTCGGCTGACTGACCATTGCCAGCACTTCACCGGTGTTCGGGTCCAGCGCCACGACCGCACCGCGACGTCCGGCCAATGCGGCTTCAGCGGCTTCCTGCAGTTGAATGTCGAGGCTCAGGACGATGTCTTTGCCTGGCACCGGATCAGTACGCTTCAGCACGCGCAGCACCCGGCCACGGGCGTTGGTTTCGACTTCCTCGTAACCGACCTGACCGTGCAGCTCCGGCTCGTAGAAACGTTCGATGCCGGTCTTACCCATGTGGTGGGTGCCGCTGTAATTCACCGAATCGAGGCTTTTCAGCTCTTTCTCGTTGATCCGGCCCATGTAGCCGACCGAATGCGCGAAGTGCGCGCCCTGCGGGTAGTGGCGCATCAATTGCGCGACCACCTCGACGCCTGGCAGGCGGAACTGATTCACGGCGATGCGGGCGATCTGTTCTTCGGTCAACTCAAACAGAATCGGCACAGGCTCGAATGGCCGACGCCCTTGCTTCATGCGTTTCTCGAAGATGATCCGGTCATCCGGCGTCAGCTCCAGCACCTCAACGATGGTGTCGAGCACCTTGGCCCATTCACCACCAGAGCGTTCGCGGGTCATGCTCAAGTTGAAACTGGGCCGGTTGTCGGCGATGACCACGCCGTTGCGGTCGAAAATCAGCCCGCGGCTTGGCGGGATCGGCTGCACATGCACCCGGTTGTTTTCCGACAGCGTCGAGTGATACTCGTACTGAATGACCTGCAGAAAATACAGACGCGCCACCAGCACGCAGATCAGCACGATCACGATCACGGCACCGACCACGACCCGGTTGCGCACAAGGCGTGCGTCCTTTTCGTGGTCTTTCAGGCGAATCGGCTGAGACATTTAGGGCGTGTTCACAGTGAAGGCAGCAGCGCTACTTGTGATAAGGGTGACCGGACAACACCGTCCAGGCACGATAAATCTGCTCACCGATGAGGATGCGCACCAACGGGTGCGGCAACGTCAACGGCGACAACGACCAACGCTGCTCGGCGCGGGCGCACACCTCTGGCGCCAGTCCTTCCGGACCGCCCACCATAAGGTTGACCGTGCGCGAATCCAGTCGCCAGCGATCAAGCTCCGTTGCCAGCTGCTCGGTGCTCCACGGCTTGCCGTGAACCTCAAGCGTGACGATCCGCTCACCCGGTTGCACCTTCGCCAGCATGGCCTCGCCTTCCTGACGGATCAGGCGTGCCACGTCGGCGTTCTTGCCTCGGGTGTTGAGCGGAATCTCTACCAGTTCAAGGGCCAGCTCGGATGGCAGACGCTTGGCATATTCGTGCCAACCCTCTTCCACCCACTTGGGCATGCGTGAACCGACAGCAATCAGACGCAGGCGCACAACGAACCCTTAGTTCTGGTCTTTGCTGAGCTTGTCGAAGTGCTCGTGCGGCGTCTCCGGGCTGTGGTGTGCAGCGCTGGCGGCACGGCTTTGCTCGGCACCCTGCCATAGACGTTCCAGGTCGTAGAACTGACGAGCGGCGGCGGTCATCATGTGTACGATCACGTCGCCCAGGTCGAGCAGCACCCAGTCGCTCTCGCCTTTGCCTTCTTCGCCCAGAGGCTGCGCGCCCTTGGCTTTAACGTTCTCGCGAACCTTGTCGAGCATCGCGTTGATCTGACGGTTCGACGTACCGGTGGCGATCACCATGTAGTCGGTCAGGCTGTGCTTGTCCTTGACGTCGATGACCAGGATGTCCAGGGCCTTGACGTCTTCGAGCGCAGCCTTGGCCAGTTCAACCAGCGTTTCGCCGGAAAGGGTGATTTTTTGCTGTGTCATAAAAAACTCATTCAGTTTCAATTGGGCGCACGGTACAGCCCGTGTGCCTCGATGTAGGCCAGTACTGCGTCTGGCACCAGAAAACGTACCGACTTCCCGCTGGCCAGCAGGTGGCGGATCTGGGTGGCAGACACCGAAAGCGGCGTCTGCCAGACGAATGTAATGTGTCCGCCAGGCCCTTTCAGGGCTTTCGGGTCACTGACTGCGCGCGCCGCCAGCAGGTTACGCATGGCGTCCGGCGACTCGCTGTCGGCGTCCGGGCGTTGTAGCACCACGATATGGCAGTGCTCCAGCAACTCTTCCCAACGATGCCAGGTGGGCAGCCCGCAAAAGGCATCCCATCCCAGCAACAAAAACAGCTGATCATCGACGGCCAGTTCAGCGCGCATCGATTCCAGCGTGTCGATGGTGTACGACGGCTTGTCCCGCAACAGTTCGCGGTCATCCACCGTCAATGGCGAAACGCCCTGGACAGCACTCTGGACCATCGCGAGACGGTCCTGCGCCGACACACTGGGCGTGTCGCGATGAGGCGGCCTGGCGCTGGGCGTCAGGCGTAACTCATCGAGTTCAAGCAACGCGGCCACTTCCAGTGCGCCGCGCAAATGACCGATGTGCACCGGATCGAACGTCCCGCCCAGCATCCCGATACGTCTCGGCGTGCGTGGGACGGAAACCCCTTCTCCGGCAGGCTCGGCCACAGCGTTCGCATCATTGCCTGCGTGCTGCCGAACGTCGGCCAAGTCAGGCAGGCCCCTGCCCGCGCAACTGACGACCGTCGCCCACCACGATGTACTTCTCGCACGTCAAGCCTTCAAGACCGACCGGGCCACGCGCGTGAATCTTGTCGGTGGAAATCCCGATTTCCGCACCAAGGCCGTATTCGAAACCGTCCGCAAAACTGGTCGGCGCGTTGATCATCACCGAACTGGAATCGACTTCGGCCATGAAACGACGGGTCTGAGCCTGAGAATCGGAGATGATCGCGTCGCTGTGGTGCGAGCCGTAGTGGTTGATGTGTTCGATGGCCTGATCCAGCCCGGTCACAATGCGGATCGAGAGGATCGGGGCCAGGTATTCGGTGTGCCAGTCTTCTTCGGTTGCGGGGATGGCTTCAATCAGCTCACGGGTGCGCTCGCAACCGCGCAGTTCGACGCCTTTCTCGCGGAACTGGGCAGCCATTTGCGGCAGGAAATCAGCGGCGATGGCCTGATCGACCAGCAGCGTTTCCAACGCACCGCAGATGCCGTAGCGATAGGTCTTGGCGTTGAATGCAATGCGCTGGGCGGCCGCGAGGTCTGCGTGGGCACTGACGTAGACGTGGCAGATGCCATCCAGGTGTTTGATGACCGGTACTTTGGCATCGCGACTGACGCGCTCGATCAAACCCTTGCCGCCACGGGGAACGATGACGTCCACGTATTCCGGCATGGTGATCAGGGCGCCCACGGCAGCGCGGTCGGTGGTCTCGACGACTTGCACGACGGCGGCAGGCAGACCGGCTTCATCGAGACCGCGCTGGATGCAGGCGGCAATGGCACGGTTGGAGTGAATGGCCTCGGAGCCGCCGCGCAGGATGGTGGCATTGCCGGACTTGAGGCACAGGCTGGCGGCGTCGATGGTCACATTCGGGCGCGACTCATAGATGATGCCGACCACGCCCAGTGGAACGCGCATCTTGCCGACCTGAATGCCCGATGGCTGAAAGTTCATGTCACGAATGGTGCCGATCGGGTCCGGCAGACTGGCGACCTGACGCAAACCGGCGATCATGCTGTCGATGCGAGCCGGGGTCAGGGCGAGACGTTCAAGCAGAGCGGGTTCCAGACCGTTGGCGCGACCAGCCGCCAGATCCTGCTCATTGGCAGCGGTCAGTTCGTCGCGGGCAGCATCCAGCGCGGCGGCGGTGGAGGCCAGGGCGCGGTTTTTCTGCGCGGTGCTGGCGCGGCCGATCACGCGCGAAGCTTCGCGGGCGGCGCGACCCAGACGGGTCATGTAGTCAAGAACGGACTCAGTCATGGTCTCAGAGGTCTTGGCAGAGAAGAAAGCGGCCGATTATAGCTGTCGGGCGTGACGAACGACAGCGGCGACAGGCGGATGGTCGAAATACGCCGGATTTGTTGAAGAAATGCACTCGGTTTCCGGAGCTTCTGTGGGAACGATCAATGTGCGAGAACGGCGTGCAGCCATTCAGCTGCAATTAAGGCCGGGGTTGCTATCATCGCCAGCCACACCTTCACGTTGCCCGCCCATGCCCGATCACGCCCACCGCGCCTTGCCCGACAGCTTCTTCAACCGCGATGCCCAGACCCTCGCCCGCGATTTGCTGGGTAAGGTTGTTCGGCACAAGGTCGGCGAGTTGTGGCTGTCGGCACGCATCATAGAGACAGAGGCCTATTACCTGGAGGAAAAAGGCAGCCATGCGTCCTTGGGCTACACAGAAAAACGTAAGGCTTTGTTTCTGGATGGCGGCCACATCTATATGTATTACGCGAGGGGTGGCGATTCGCTGAACTTCAGCGCCGGGGGGCCAGGCAACGCCGTGCTGATCAAATCGGCCTATCCGTGGGTCGACGCCTTCTCCGATGAAAACAGCCTCGCGCAGATGCAGCTGAACAACCCCGACGCCAGCGGCAATCTGCGAGCACCTGAGCGTCTGTGCGCGGGGCAGACGCTGTTGTGCAAGGCACTGGGTCTGAAAGTGCCGATGTGGGACGGCAAGCGCTTCGATCACGAGCAGATTTTCGTGGAAGACGTGGGCCAGCCGCCTGAGCGCATCATCCAGGCCACTCGCCTCGGGATTCCCTCCGGTCGAGACGAACACCTGATGTACCGCTTCGTGGATGCCGCGTACGCGCGTTTCTGCACGCGGAACCCGTTACGACGTGGCCAAGTCGAAGGCCGCGACTACTTCATCATCGAGCAAGGAAACTGACCCATGGGCTCATGGCTCGACGGCATTACTTCATGGCTGAGCGCCAACCCCTCCTGGCTGGGCGCGGCGGTCTTTCTCGTGTCGTTTCTCGAATGCATGGCCATTGCCGGAATCATCGTGCCCGGCACCGTCGCGCTGTTTGCGATCGCCGCGTTGGCGGGCAGTGGCATCCTGCCCCTGAGCGAAGCGCTGCTGCTGGGTTTCCTCGGCGGTTTGCTGGGTGACTTCATTTCTTATTTTCTGGGGCGACGTTTCCACCAGAACATTCGACGGCTTCCGGGGCTGAGGCACCACCCCGAATGGATCGCGGGGGCGGAGACCTACTTCCAGCGCTACGGCATCGCAAGCCTTCTGGTCGGTCGCTTCATTGGTCCATTGCGCCCCATGCTGCCGATGGTGGCCGGGATGTGCGACATGCCGTTCGTGCGCTTCGCGGCCGTCAGCGTCATCGCGGCGGCGGGCTGGTCGGTGGCGTACATCCTGCCCGGCTGGGCGACCGGGGCAGCCTTTCGCTTGCCGCTGCCGGAAGGCTTCTGGCCCGAGGCCGGCGTGGTCGCTGCCGCGCTGGCGGTGTCGCTGGGGGTCGCCATTCATGCCAGCGTGCAAGGCAAGCCCTACGCCATCCGGCTGATCGCCGTGCTCAGCTTGATCCTGCTGACCGCGGTCTTTCTCGGCTGGCCGTATCTGGCGCACCTCGACCAAGGCGTCATGACATTGGTGCAGGAGCATCGCAGCGCCGCCGCGGAAAACTTCGTGGTGCTGGTAACTGGCTTGGGGGATTTCAGAACCCAGTTCTGTGCGGCTGCCGTGCTGCTGCTCATTCTGATGGCCACCCGCCAGTGGCGTCATGCGATCTTCGCCTGCTCGACGACGCTGGGTGCGGCCATCCTCAACCAGACCATGAAAAACACCTTCGCTCGCGCCCGCCCCGAGGTCCTTGCCGAACCGCTGGTGACGTACAGCATGCCCAGCGGACATGCCTCGGCTTCGTTTGCGCTGTTCATGACGCTGGCCGTGCTGGCGGGTCGCGGGCAACCGGCGCGATTGCGATTGACGTGGCTGGCGCTGGGGGTGATCCCGGCGGCGTCGATTTGCGTGTCGCGGGTTTATCTGGGCGTGCACTGGCCTACGGATGTGCTGGCGGGGATGCTGCTGGCGTTTTTTACCTGCGCGACGAGCCTGGCGTTCGTGCAGAACAAACAGTCGTTGCCTGCGCTGCCGTTGCGGGTGTGGTGGTTGATATTGCCAGCGATCGTTCTGGTGTTAGGTGGGTTTGCGGCGCATTCGCTGACCCATGGGTTGGTCAGGTACGAGTACTGACGCACCGCTGAACATGTAGGAGTGCATGTAAGTCAGGCCTGCATGTCTCCCTGCATCTCATCGAGCAGATCCTGGATGGCATCGAGCCGCTCTTCGGCGTCGTCGATTTCCAGGAGTTCGATCTTGTCTTCTTCCGCGAACGGCAGCAGGTACGCCAACTGGTTGGACAATGATTGCTGCCCACTGGCCGTGAGCCCCATGTTCAATGCCGCCACCATCGGGTGCTCGGCCAGAGCGGCCAGCAACGCGACCAGATCGTCATCTTCTTCCTGCAATGGCTTGTCCTGCGGCTCTTCCAGCCACTCGACGTCCGCCAACAACAGGTTGTCGCGCTGGGCCTCGGCGCTGACAACGCGGAAACGCCGACCGCCCACTACGCGAATGCCCAGCAAGCCGTTGTCCTGTTGTTGAAAGTCAGTCACCAGTGCTTCGCAACCGACCTGCGAGAATCCTTCGGGCACGTCACCGACTTCACTGCCCTCGGTGATGCACACCACGCCGAAGCCTTCACCCTGCTTCATGCAGCGGCTGATCATGTCCAGGTAGCGCGCCTCGAAAATCTGCAAATCGAGTACACACCCCGGAAAGAGCACGGCGTTCAGCGGAAACAGCGGCAACGACATAGACCTATCCTCAAGCACCCATCTTCAAGCAACCAGAGACACCGCCAGCGGCAGGAACAGCGCCGTGGCGACACCCATCAAACTCATGGCGAGCGCCGCAAAGGCCCCGCACTCTTCGCCTTCCTGCAATGCGGCCGAGGTGCCGACCGCGTGCGCCGTCAGCCCCAACGCCATGCCTCTCGCTTCAGGGCTGTGCACGCCCGCGAGGGTCAACAGGCCCGGGCCGAATATGCCTCCAATGACGCCGGTGATCAACACGAAAACCGCTGCCAGCGCCGCCACGCCGCCGATCTGCTCGGCCACCAGCATGGCAATCGGCGAGGTGACCGACTTCGGCGCCATGGTCATCAGGATCATGTGATTGGCTCCCAGCCCCCGCCCGATCAACAGGCACAAACCGGTCGCCACCACGCCGCCAATCACCAGCGTAGTCAAGACCGGCCAGAACAACTGCCGAATCCGCCGCAGATTCAAGTACAGCGGCACCGCCAGCGCCACCGTGGCGGGGCCGAGCAGGATACTGAGGATTTCGGTGCTTTTACGGTATTCAACGTACTCCAGGTCGCAACCGACGAGCACGCCAATGACAACGATCATCGACACCAGCACCGGCTGCAAAAAGACCCAACGGGTTTTCTCATAACCCGCCAGCACCAGCTGATAGGCCCCCAGGGTGATCGCGATGCCGAACAGCGGGTGGTGAATCACTGACAGCCAGGCGCCTTGCCAATCCAGATTCATGATGGCTCCCGGCGCGCGGACTGGCGGTCAATGAGTTTCTGCATCAGCCAGCCCGCAAACGTGAGCGAGATCATTAACGACAACACCAGCGACCCTACAATGGCCCAGAAATCGTCAGCGATCTGACTGGCGTAGACCATGACGCCCACGGCGGGCGGCACCAGCAACAAAGGCAAATAGCGCAGCAGACTACTGGCGGCCAGGCTGATGGGTTCGCTGACCTCACCCCGGATCATCAGGTACGTCATCAACAGCACCAGACCGATGATCGGCCCCGGCAGTATCGACAGAAACAAATGATTCAACGCGGTTCCCACCAACTGGAACAGCACCAGCCATGTCAGGCCTCTCAACAACATAAAAAACTCCAGCCAATTCGCGGCAACATTATAAGCACGCCGCCCACCGGCCTATGGGACGGTATTCGCGGGGTGCAGGATTCTTGACCAACCTCGGGCGGCGTGCTGATCTTTAGCCCGGAGCACATCATCCCTGTAGGAGTGAGCTTGCTCGCGATAACGGAACATCTTTCGACAGATGCTTCACAACCAAACTGCCATCGCGAGCAAGCTCACTCCTACAAAATCAGCTGCGACTCTTAAAGAGTGAAGCAATAAAAGCGCCGGTCGCCGCGTCAGATTGAAAAACACCACCGATCCACAAGGAGAGTATCGATGCCCTATGTACCCGTTGCAGAACTGAAGAGCTATGAAGGCAAGGAACTGGGAAGTTCCGACTGGCTGCGGATCGACCAGGCGCGCATCAACCTGTTCGCTGAAGCCACCGGCGACTTTCAGTTCATTCACGTCGATCCGGTCAAGGCCGCGCAGACGCCGTTTGGGTCGACCATCGCCCACGGTTTCCTTTCACTCTCGCTGATGCCGAAACTGATGGAGTCGCTGCTGGTGATGCCCGAAGGCATGAAAATGGCGGTGAACTATGGGCTGGACAGCGTTCGTTTCATTCAGCCAGTGAAAGTCGACTCGCGCGTTCGTCTAAAAGTTACCCTCGCTGAAGTCACCGAGAAGAAGCCCGGCCAATGGCTGCTCAAAGCCACCGCAACGCTGGAAATCGAAGGTCAGGACAAGCCTGCCTTCATTGCTGAACCGCTGTCGCTCTGCTTCGTATAAACCTCACAAAACATGAAACAGTCGTAACTGACTGTTTCATGACGCTTCCCGGCTGCGGCATACTCGGCGCGGCTGTGTGAGCGACTGGACACAAGTTCGCGGTCCGATCACGCCGAAATACCTCTTTTTCGGGATTTACCATGCGCGCGCTTGCCCCCCTGGCACTGACCCTTCTGATTACCGCATGCGGTGACGGCGAATCGATATTGCCGCCTGACGCACGCCTGCCCGATGGCGGTCGCTATCGTGGTGAGGTGATCAATGGTGTGTTGCAAGGCAAGGGCCGCATCGACTACCCGAACGGCAGCTGGTACGCCGGGGAGTTCAGGAACGGTCAGTGGAACGGCCAGGGCGAGTGGCACGCCAGCAACGGCGACGTCTACAAAGGCGGCTTTCAGGATGGACTGTTTCAAGGTCCGGGTCAGTTGACCACCAGCGCGGGCAGCTACGTAGGCGGCTACAAACTGGGGCGCCGTGACGGCGAAGGCACGCTCAAAGAGCACGGCATGAGCTATCGCGGTCAGTTCAAAGCCGACCTGTACGACGGGCCGGGTCATCTCGTGCTGGAAGACGGCAGCGAATATCAAGGCGAATTCGCCCACGGCAAACCCAACGGCGAAGGCCAGCGCAGCGATGCCGCCGGGAATCAGTTCAGCGGCAAGTTCGTCAACGGCCAGTTGCAGGGCGTCGGCAACTTCACCAGCGCCGATGGCGACCAGTACGTCGGGGGCTTTCACGACAACCAATTGAACGGACGCGGCCGCTACGAAAACGCCGATGGCGACGTGTGGTCCGGGCAGTTCAAGGATGGCGCCTTTTCGGGCAAGGGCGAGTTGATCGGCGCTGACGGCACCAACTATCAGGGCCAGTTTCAAAACTGGCGTTTCGCGGGCGAAGGCCGTTTGCAGCTCCCTGACGGTAGCGTCTACGTGGGCCGATTCGACAACGACAACTACCAAGGCCCAGGCGTGCTGACTTCGGCGGACGGCAGTGTACAAAGCGGCACCTGGTCCAACGGCCAGCGCGTGCGCGATGCAATGGGCAAGCTGCTGCCCGATCCTCTGGAAACGGGATTGCTCGCCCAAGGCCCGCTTTTGGACAAAGCCTTGGCGGCGGTTCCGGCCTCAACACCTGCCGTCGAGCTGTACAGCCTGGTGGTGGGCGGCGACGGGAAGCAGAGCGTGTTCATGCGCGAAGCCGATTACGTCAACAAACTGCTGGCCTCCCGCTTCGGCGCGTTTGGGCAGATCGAGCTGGTCAACCACCGCGACCACATGGCCGACCGTCCAATGGCCACCCGCGAGAACATCTCCCGCGCCGTGCAAACCCTCGCGCAGCGCAGCGGCCCTGAAGACTTGATCTTCATTTACCTCACCAGCCACGGCACCCACGAGCACGAACTGGTGCTGGATCAGCCGCGACTGGAGCTGTCGGACTTGCCTGCGAACGAAATGGCAGGGCTCCTGGCGCCGTTGAAGAATCGTGACAAGGTGGTTGTCGTGTCGGCCTGCTATTCCGGCGGCTTCATTCCCGCGATCAAAGACGACAAAACCATGGTAATCACCGCCTCACGGGAAGATCGCGTGTCGTTTGGCTGCTCGGAGGAGGCCGATTTCACATACTTCGGCGAAGCGCTGTTCGGCAAGGCATTGGTGGAAACCGACGATTTGCAACAGGCCTTCGACAGCGCCAAAGCCATCGTCGCGCAGCGGGAAATCGAAGAAAACTTCGAAGCCTCCGAACCGCAGATCTGGGCGCCAAAAGGCGTCATCGCCCACTGGCAGAAGCTGCGCAAGAGCCAGGCAGAGCGGGCGTTGAATACCGTCAAACGTTAACGGTCAGGCAGTCTGGATGAATATTTCACGGCTTTTGTGAAACCAGCCCGGTCGCTGCGCAGTCTGTTCCGTTAGAGCGCCTATGCTTGTGGCGTATCAAGGGAGAACGACCATGTACTTGACGCCGCAACACATCCTGCTTGCCGGAGCGACGGGTTTGACGGGGGAACACTTGCTCGACCGTCTGCTCGCCGAACCCACTGTCAGCCGCGTATTGGCCCCCAGTCGCAGACCGCTGGCTGAGCATCCCCACTTGGAAAACCCTGTCGGTGATTTCACCTCCCTGCTGGCCCAATTGGGCGGTCGGGTCGATATCGCCTTCTGCTGCCTGGGCAGCACGATCAAGCAAGCCGGTTCGCAGGACGCCTTCCGGGCGGTGGACATGGACATGGTCGTCGCCTTCGGACGGCGCGCCCGCGAACTCGGCGCGCGTCATTTGCTGGTGATCAGCGCGGTAAATGCCGACCCTGAATCGAGCATTTTCTACAGCCGCGTAAAAGGCGAAATGGAAGAAGCGCTCAAGGACCAGAACTGGCCGCAACTGACCATCGCCCGCCCTTCCCTGTTGATTGGCGAACGTGAAGATCAACGTCTGGTGGAACAACTGGCAGCGCCCATCGCCAAGTTGATTCCGGGCAAATACGGCGGCATCGAAGCGTGCAATCTGGCTCGCGCGCTGTGGCGTCTGGCGCTGGAAGAGCAGGATGGCGTGCGGATTGTGGAGTCGGATGAATTGCGGCGGTTGGGCAAATAACTGCGCCCTTATCAAAGCACGCACATCACCCTGTGGGAGCGAATTCATTCTGGGCAGCATCCCGACGAGGGGCCGGTACATCCGATAGAGACTCATTGGATGTCAAACCGTCTCGCGAATGAATTCGCTCCCACAGGTCATCCGCAGGCCAACAGCAGAACTACAACCCGCCTGTCGCCCCATACCCCACGCCCAGCGCCGTCAGCACGGACAACGGCAACAGCACGGTGTCCAGCAACGCACTGCCGGGCAGGTCCAGCATCGGGTATTCCGGGGCTTCGGCGCCGAACCGGTCCTTTTCGCAGCACCCGCCTTTAATCGCGTACAGGTCCAGCCGAGTGCCGGAATACACCACCGGCGCGCCCGGTTGATTGGCGTCCAGCGTGCGAACGGTCGAGCAACCGGTCGCCATGACCAACCCGAGGGTGAGGACAAACAGTTTCTTATTCATCGGCGCCAAAGTGATGCTCGCCCCAACGCGGCAGCATGTCTTGAGGAATGTTCAGCAGATTGAGAATCCGCGCCACGACGAAATCCACCAGATCATCGATTGTCTGCGGCTGGTGATAGAAGCCAGGCGACGCCGGAAGAATCACTGCGCCCATGTTCGACAGCTTGAGCATGTTCTCCAGATGAATGCTGGAAAACGGCGCCTCGCGAGGCACCAGAATCAACTGGCGGCGCTCCTTGAGGGTCACGTCGGCGGCGCGTTCGATCAGGTTGTTGCAGGCGCCGGTGGCGATGGCCGACAACGTGCCGGTCGAACACGGCACCACGACCATCGCAGCAGGCGAACCCGAGCCAGACGCCACCGGCGACATCCAGTCTTCCTTGCCATACACGCGAATCTGACCGTCGGCCGCGCCGGTGTATTCGGTCAGGAACGCCTGCATCATTTGCGGCTTGGGCGGCAGCGTGACGTCGGTTTCAGTCGCCATTACCAACTGCGCCGCCTTGGAAATCAGGAAGTGCACTTCGCGGTCTTCGCGCACCAGGCAATCCAGCAAACGCAGCCCGTATTGCGCGCCGGACGCACCGGTCATGGCCAGCGTGATGCGCTCCGGGCCGCTCATTTCAGCGCCTCGGCCAGTTTGCCGTGCAGGCCGCCGAAGCCGCCGTTGCTCATGATCACCACGTGAGTGCCGGGCTGAGCCTGGCTCTTCACGCGCTCGATGATGGCGTCCAGCGTGTCGCAGACGACCGACGGCGTTGTGCACAGCGCAGCGGTTGCGGCCAGGTCCCAGCCCAGATTGGCCGGGGCGTACCAGACCACCTGATCAGCCTGATCGACGCTTTCTGGCAAGCCGTCGCGATGCGCGCCGAGCTTCATGGAGTTGGAGCGGGGCTCGACGATGGCGATGATCGGCGCGTCGCCGACTTTCTTGCGCAGGCCGTCCAGCGTGGTGGCGATAGCAGTCGGATGATGAGCAAAGTCGTCATAAATGGTGATGCCACGCACTTCGGCGACTTTTTCCATCCGGCGCTTCACGCTCTCGAACGCGCTCAGGGCTTCGACGCCCTGCTGCGGCACGACGCCGACATGGCGCGCGGCCGCCAATGTTGCCAAGGCATTGGCCACGTTGTGCTGGCCGGTCATGCCCCAATCGACTACGCCTTGCGCGACACCTTCGAACAGCACTTCGAATTTCGAGCCGTCTTCGCTCAGCAGCTTCGCCTGCCATTGACCGCCCTGCCCAGTGGTTTGCACGGGGGTCCAGCAGCCCATTTTGATCACGCGCTCAAGCGCTGGCTCAGTGGTCGGATGAATGACCAGGCCCTCACTCGGAATCGTACGCACCAAGTGGTGGAATTGACGCTCGATGGCGGGCAGATCCGGGAAGATATCAGCGTGATCGAACTCAAGATTATTGAGGATCGCGGTGCGCGGGCCGTAGTGGACAAACTTTGAGCGTTTGTCGAAGAAGGCGCTGTCGTATTCGTCGGCTTCAACCACGAAGAATGGCGTGTCCCCCAGACGGGCGGACACGGAAAAATTCTGCGGCACGCCGCCAATCAAAAAGCCCGGCGCCATGCCCGCGTGTTCCAGCACCCAGGCGAGCATGCTGCTGGTGGTGGTCTTGCCGTGGGTCCCGGCAACCGCCAACACCCAGCGACCGCGCAGCACATGATCGGCCAGCCATTGCGGGCCGGAAACGTACGGCAGGCCTTTGTTCAGCACGTATTCGACAGCCGGGTTGCCCCGCGACATGGCGTTGCCGACCACCACCAGATCCGGCGCGGGATCGAGGTGGGAAGGGTCGTAACCCTGCATTAACTCAATGCCCTGCGCTTCGAGCTGCGTGCTCATCGGCGGATAGACGTTGGCGTCGGAGCCCGTGACTTTATGGCCCAGATCCTTGGCGAGCACCGCCAGCGACCCCATGAACGTGCCGCAAATACCCAGAATATGAATGTGCATGACCAACCTCTTAAAACATGGGCGCAGGTTAGCGTAGAGAGGGTCGGTTCGCACAGGGCAATTCGGAATCGACAGGGAATACACGCCATCTGCCGCCGCGCATGGCTGTTGATTCTGGCCGGAGACCGTCAGAGTGCCGGGGTGGCGCTCCCACAGTCTTCGGCCAGCAGCCACAACGCCATGATCCGCTTCTGCCGAAGGCGTGGGAGCTGGCTTGCCTGCGATCGGCTGCGTAGCAGTCGTAACCCTGCGGACGCGGACTGCCTGAAATACCGGCTTGGCTGATTTTACTGCCGCTGCGCGTCACATCGTAGGCAAGCCAACTCCCACGCCTTCGGCAGAAGCAGACAAATTGCCCGATTCCGTTTCAACGCTTACCGGGTAATCCCATGCTTGCGCAGCTTTCTATATAAGGTATTGCGGCTCACGCCCAGCTCCTGCGCCGCGTGGGTCATGTGCCAGCGTTGGGCTTCGAGGGTGGCGATGAGGGCTGAACGCTCGGCGCAGTCCAGCGGAGATTCGGGGGTGTCGTCAGTTTCAGCCTTCGTTTGTACAACGCCTTGCCGAATGACCGCAGGCAGATCTTCAAAGCCAATGACATCGTCTTCGCACAACGCCGCCAACGTCCTCAACACATTGCGCATTTGCCGCACGTTGCCTGGCCAGTTGAAGCCCAGCAGGGCGTTCCTCGCCTCGGCCTCTATCTGAACCGGATGACCGCCCGCCTCTTCTTCCAGCAAGAAGTCGAGCAACTGCGCTTTGTCACTGCGCTCACGCAAAGCCGGTAGTGCGATTTCCAGGCCGTTCAGGCGGTAATAAAGGTCTTCTCGAAAGCTGCCGTCTTCCACACGCCCAAGCAGATTCCGGTGGGTCGCGCTGATAATTCGCACATCGACAGGCTGCGGCTCGCCGCCAATTGGCACCACCAGCCGATCTTCCAACACCCTCAGCAGGCGCGTTTGCAGCGACACGGGCATGTCGCCGATTTCATCGAGAAACAGCGTGCCGCCATCCGCCTGCTGCAGCTTGCCGCGCATGCCTTCCTTGCGCGCGCCGGTAAAGCTGCCACCGCGATAACCGAACAGCTCGCTTTCGATCAGGCTTTCCGGGATCGCTGCGCAGTTCAACGCCACGAAAGGTTTGTCCGAACGCAGACTGGCCTGATGCACCGCCTTCGCAAACGCCTCTTTGCCGGAGCCGGTTTCGCCATTGATCAACAGCGACACGTCCCGTTCGAAGACCTTCAATGCCCGACGAAAGTGGGTCCGTAGCCCTTCGTCCCCCAGACAAATTCCGCTCAATGCAGGTTGCGCGACGGCTTTGGTCACAACAGGCGTCGACAGCGCTTTCAGCTCAGGCCGAGATTGCCCACGCAGCACGGCGAAGAATCCGCGCCCATCCCGCATACGCAACGGCCAACTGGCAGTGGCATCGGGTGCCGCGCGGCTCATCAGTTCGTCGAGAGAACAATCGAACAGCGCCTCCACCGGCTGACCGACCAGCTCGGTACGGGCCAGACTCAACAAGTTCAACGCGCTCTGGTTCAACGCGCTGACCCGTCCCTCGCCATCGAACGCAAGCAGACCTTCGCTGAACAGCCCGACCGATCCGGCCTGCAAATGAAAACGCAACAGCCACTGATCATCGAAATGGCGCAGGAAATAATTGCCTTCAATCATTTTCGCGGACAGGTTCACCAGCGCCATGGTGTGAAATTGGCTTTGCCGCGAGACGTCGTGCCGCGCTGACGAAACGTCGAGAACAGCGAGCAATTCGCCATGGGGATCGAACACCGGGCTGGCGGAGCAGGTCAGGCCGGTGTGACGACCGCGGAAATGCTCATCGCGATGAATGGTCACCGATTGCCGCTCGACCAGACAGGTGCCGATGCCATTGGTGCCTTCTCGCGCTTCGCTCCAGTCCGCGCCAAGCCAAAGCCCCGCACGCTCGAAAATCTTGCGTTCGCCCGGTTCGGTCACGCAGTTGAGGATCACACCGCGCGCGTCAGTCAACAGCACGGCATTACCGCCCGAGAGTTGTTGATGGAGGCTGTTCATCTCGCCGCCCGCGATGGTCAGCACCTGCTGCAAACGCTCACGACTTTCCAGCACACGGGCGTGCTCAAGCACCGTCGGCGCCATCGCCTGGGCAGGGTCGAGGTGATAGTCCTCAAGGCAACGTACCCAAGAGCGGGCGATGGAGGGGTCGGCGCCAGGGCCGTAACGATGGTGGGATTTACCCTGGGCGACTGTCAGAACTTGCTGGGCGTGGCGAGCGAAATGATTGCTGTGCATTTTTATTCTTCTTCCAAGGTGAGCGCTTGGGGAGTTGCGAACCAGCATCCTCTTCGCCCGAAGCCATTGCAATGCTTCCAAAGGCGCAAACCCCTCGGCTGTCCCACATTCGATACAGAGTGTCACGCATGCTGTGCCGCAATCGAAACAGGAAGCGCTACCAAGTCACTGATTTTCCGACCAAACCCTTATAAACCGGGCACCAGACGGCAATGGCCCGCGCTTTGCTCTACGCTTTCCATAAGCGCAAGCAGCGCGTTATCCCCACACAATCACAAGAGCAAGGAGATATTAACCATGCGTTATGCCCATCCCGGTACTGAAAGCTCGATCGTTACCTTCAAGTCCCAATATGGCAATTACATCGGTGGCGAATTCGTGCCGCCGGTCAAAGGCCAGTATTTTGAAAACACCTCGCCTATCACCGGCAAGCTGATCGCAACCTTTCCTCGCTCCACTGCCGAAGACATCGACAAAGCCCTGGATGCCGCCCACGCCGCTGCCGATGCGTGGGGCAAGACATCCGTTCAGGAACGCTCGCTGACCCTGCTGAAAATCGCCGACCGCATCGAGCAGAACCTTGAACTGCTGGCCGTGACCGAAACCTGGGACAACGGCAAGGCCGTGCGCGAAACCCTCAACGCCGACATCCCGCTGGCGGTCGACCACTTCCGTTATTTCGCGGGTGTTCTGCGTGCGCAAGAAGGCACCGCTGCTGAAATCGACGGCAACACCGTGGCCTACCATATTCATGAACCGCTGGGCGTGGTCGGTCAGATCATCCCGTGGAACTTCCCGCTGCTGATGGCCGCCTGGAAACTCGCGCCAGCCCTGGCCGCCGGTAACTGCATCGTGCTCAAGCCTGCCGAGCAAACCCCGCTGGGCATCGCGGTGCTGATGGAGCTGATCGGCGACCTGCTGCCGAAAGGCGTGCTGAACGTGGTGCAAGGTTTTGGCCGCGAAGCCGGTGAAGCCCTGGCCAGCAGTAAACGCATCGCGAAAATTGCGTTCACCGGTTCGACCCCGGTTGGCTCGCACATCATGAAACTGGCGGCGGACAGCATCATTCCGTCCACCGTGGAGCTGGGGGGCAAATCGCCAAACATCTACTTCGAAGACGTGATGAAAGCCGAACCGGAATTCATCGACAAAGCCGCAGAAGGTGTGGTCCTGGCGTTCTTCAACCAGGGCGAAGTCTGCACCTGTCCTTCCCGCTGCCTGGTTCAGGAGTCGATCTACCCGCAGTTCATGGAAGTGGTGATGAAGAAAGTCCTGAAGATCAAACGTGGCGACCCGCTGGACACCGAGACCATGGTCGGTGCACAGGCGTCGCAGCAGCAATTCGACAAGATCCTTTCTTACCTCGAAATCGCCCAGGGCGAAGGTGCCGAGCTGCTGACCGGCGGTAAGGTCGAGAAGCTGGAAGGCTCGCTTGCGACCGGCTACTACATCCAGCCGACGCTGCTCAAAGGCAACAACGCCATGCGCGTGTTCCAGGAAGAAATCTTCGGCCCAGTGGTCAGCGTGACCACCTTCAAGGATGAAGAAGAAGCCATTGCCATCGCCAACGACACTGAGTTTGGTCTGGGCGCTGGCGTGTGGACCCGCGACATCAATCGCGCCTACCGCGTAGGCCGCGCCATCAAGGCCGGTCGCGTGTGGACCAACTGTTACCACCTGTACCCGGCACACGCTGCGTTCGGCGGTTACAAAAAATCCGGCGTCGGCCGCGAAACCCACAAAGTCGCGCTTGAGCACTACCAACAGACCAAAAACCTGCTGGTGAGCTACGACATCAACCCGCTGGGCTTCTTCTGATTCGGCAATAGCGCTTCAAATGACGGCCTCTTCGGAGGCCGTTTTTTATCACGCCGCGTCACTCTCCTGTGGGAGCGAATTCATTCGCGAAAGGGCGGTACAGTCGATAAACCTCCATCGGCCAAACAATTTTTCGCGAATGAATTCGCTCCCACAGGGATCTACGGGTCCCGTCCACTCCCGCTTTTGGATTGCGCTTTCTAAACCGCTTAGGCACAGTCCAGATCGTCTGTCCCCGTGCCAGGCGCGTCCTCCCCCTTTCATGAATTGCAAATGAAGCTGAGGCCCAACCATGCGGATCATCCAAGCCACCCTGGAGCACCTGGACCTGTTGACCCCGTTATTCGTCAAATACCGTGAGTTTTACGGCGAACACCCCTTCCCCGATTCCTCCCGCGACTTTTTGCAAAAACGCCTGAGCCGCGACGAGTCGGTGATTTACCTGGCGCTGCCAGACGATGACGACAGCAAGCTGCTGGGCTTCTGTCAGCTGTACCCGAGTTATTCCTCCCTGTCCCTCAAACGCGTCTGGATCCTCAACGACATCTACGTCGCCGAAGACGCGCGCCGCCAGTTGGTGGCGGATCACCTGATGCAGAAAGCCAAGAAAATGGCCCGCGAAACCCAAGCGGTGCGCATGCGCGTGTCCACCAGCGCGAACAACGAAGTGGCGCAAAAGGTGTACGAGTCGATCGGTTTCAAGGAAGACACGCAGTTCAAGAACTACACCCTCCCGATCAATTGAATCGCACCTCGAATCTGTAGGAGCGCGCTTGCCCGAGATGGGCTGTCAGGCGACATCGCAGCGGTGGGTCGAATGCCATCGCGAGCACGCTCACTCCTACAGGGCGTCATATCCCATCACTACCAAATGTTTCGATCTGCATAAGGCGCTCGGCAACATCCCGTTTCTTCCCTCTATAATGCCGCCCCACATCAGCAGTACTTATCGACCTCGCACGTGACCCGGTCCGGGTCTCTCAATCAGGTGCCGTACATGGATTTCAACCCGCTTGACCTCATTCTTCATCTCGACGTCTACCTCGATATGCTGGTGACTAACTACGGCACCTGGGTCTACGCGATCCTGTTCCTGGTGATTTTTTGTGAGACGGGCCTTGTGGTCACCCCGTTCTTGCCGGGCGATTCACTGCTGTTCATCGCCGGCGCCGTTGCAGCCGGTGGCGGCATGGACCCTGTTCTGCTGGCCTGCCTGCTGATGGCGGCTGCGATCATCGGCGACAGCACCAACTACGTGATCGGCCGCACGGTCGGCGACAAACTGTTCAAGAACCCCAACTCGAAGATTTTCCGCCGCGACTACCTGACCAAGACCCATGAGTTCTACGAACGCCATGGCGGCAAGACCGTCACCCTTGCGCGTTTCCTGCCGATAATCCGCACTTTTGCCCCCTTCGTCGCAGGCCTGGGCAAGATGCACTATTTCCGTTTCCTGGGATTCAGCGTGCTGGGTTCGATCCTCTGGGTCGGCAGTCTGGTCACGCTGGGCTACTTCTTCGGCAACATCCCCTTCATCAAGAAAAACCTGACCCTGCTGGTGCTCGCGATCATCCTGATCTCGCTGCTGCCGATGATCATTGGCCTGATCCGCAGCCGCCGGGGCAATTCCGCCGCCGCGCGCTAAAAAACCATGTGGTCATTGGGCGGCTGGTTCAAACGTCGCACGCTGGCGCGGAACCCGATTGATCCGGACTTGTGGGACCGGGTTCGTCAGCGCTTGCCAATCCTCGACGGCCTGACCGCTGAAGAGGATCGCTACCTGCTCGACAGCTGCGTGCTGTTTCTCCACGCCAAACACCTCACCGCGCTGGAAGGCGTCGAGCTGGACGATGAGTCACGCCTGTTCCTGGCCGCTCAGGCGCAATTGCCACTGCTGGCGTTGGGGGATTTGAACTGGTATCAGGGCTTTCACGAAATCGTCCTGTATGGCGACGATTTCATCAGCCCGCAGCGACATCGCGACGCCAGCGGCATTGAACACGAGTGGGACGGCGAACACAGCGGCGAAGCCTGGTCGCAGGGCCCGGTGATTCTTGCATGGCCGGGTGTGCTGTCGAGTGGCGGCTGGGAGGCCTACAACCTGGTCATCCACGAGTTGGCGCATAAGCTCGACATGCTCAACGGCGACGCCAATGGTCATCCGCCTTTGCACAACGACATGCGCGTCGCCGACTGGGCGCGCGTGATGCAAGCCGCGTTTGATGACATGAATCGCCAGCTGGACGCCAACCCGGACACGGAAACCGCCATTGACCCTTACGCGGCCGAAAACCCTGCCGAGTTTTTTGCCGTCACCAGCGAATACTTCTTCAGTGCGCCGGACTTACTGGTTGAGGCCTATCCCGAGGTCTACGCCCAACTCAAGGCCTTCTATCGGCAGGACCCTCTGGTGCGACTTATGGCGCTTTCAGCTGGCACTTAAGTCGCAAATGCCGGTCTATCAGGCTTGTCACAACGTCCGGAAGACGCCCGCCACGCGTGGCATCGCTTCCGGAATGTGCCTATAATCCGGGCCACTTTTGGCGCTGGACGCCAGATTCTGAATGGTCAACCAAGGGGGGCAAAGCCCAATGAGCTACAGCAAGATTCCGGCCGGTAAAGACGTGCCGAATGACATCTACGTCGCAATCGAGATCCCGGCTAACCACGCGCCGATCAAATACGAAATCGACAAAGAAAGCGACGCTCTGTTCGTTGACCGTTTCATGGCCACCCCGATGTTTTACCCGGCCAACTACGGTTTCATTCCGAACACGTTGGCGGATGACGGTGACCCCCTCGACGTGCTGGTCGTGACCCCTTACCCGGTTGCGCCAGGCTCGGTCATCCGCGCCCGTCCAGTCGGCGTGCTGAACATGACCGACGACGGCGGCGGCGATGCCAAGGTCATCGCAGTCCCACACGACAAGCTGTCCCAGCTGTACGTCGACGTGAAGGAATACACCGACCTGCCACCGCTGCTGATCCAACAGATCGAGCACTTCTTCGCGAACTACAAAGATCTCGAAAAAGGCAAATGGGTCAAGATCGAAGGCTGGGCAGGCGCAGACGCCGCTCGTGAAGCCATCATCAAATCGGTCGCTGCCTACAAGGGCTGATCCGGTTTGCTACCTTCGAAGCGCCTGCCGCTTCGAAGGTGGCAACAACCTCCCTCTCGCGATACCCGCTACACCTCTCCCGATTGTCTCCCTATTTGTCTTTTTCTGTTTTTTTCGTCCGTCCGGCCGACAAAAATGTTTAAAACATTACTCCTTCAAACATTTTGTTTAGTGCATCAAACGGCACGGCTCTTTTCGGCAACAGAATTTTCAAGGATATTCGAAGTTGCGGCTCTATTCCGTACGCTCTCGGCCGAATGGCCCTAAGCCGCGCCATTCAAGCGCTCCAGGCATTGTTGAGCCACTGCAAAACAGTGAATGAATCCCCCTACAGAAACAGTCAAATGTCATAACTTAAATAATCCCCCACCTCTTTGACTGCCTGCGCATTTGAACACTTCGTTCATTTAAACAAACTTGAACCGCACGTAAACTTTGCGCCATGAATACATCAGGTGATCGACTACGCGTACTTCTGCGGGAGTGCCATCTCTCTGCAACGGACTTCGCCGCCAACCGCAAGGTAACGCCGCAACACGTGAACAACTGGTTCAAACGCGGCATCCCCATGGCGCGCATGGAAGAAGTGGCCGAACTGCTCAGCGTCAACGTACGCTGGCTGCGCAGCGGCGAAGGTCCAAAACACCCCGGGGAAGACTGCGGCAACATCGGACTGAACGTCCCGACTAGAACACGGCCCGAACGCACAGGTGCTCGCGATGAACTGGACATGCCGTTCTACAGCGAACTCATGACCCAGCCCCCCGGCCAGAGCAGCATCGGCGAAATCCATGGTCACAAAGTGCGCCTGGCGCGCCGCGTTCTCGATGCCATGGACGTCCAACTGCATAACGCCATCTGCGTCGCCATGGTCGGCAACAGCATGGCCGACAAGATTCAGGACGGCTCGCTCATCGGTGTAGACCGCGGCCGCATTAACGTCATCGACGGCGAAATTTACGCCCTCGAACACGACGGCATGCTCAGGGTGAAATACCTCTATCGTCTTCCCGGCGGTGGCTTGCGACTGCGCAGCCACAACGCCAGCGAATACCCCGATGAAATCTTCAGCGCCGAACAGATACAGGAACAACACATCCACATTCTCGGCTGGATCTTCTGGTGGTCCACCCTCAACAACCGCCGCCACCCCGCCACCCTGCCCTGACGGATAAAAAGCGGCGCCTGAAAGACCCGTGGCAGCGCACCAGGACTGGGCAGACAGAGCAAGAGTGAGTATCCTGCACGCCTTCGTTTCAACACCCACCGGCTACCCGCTAATGGGTGATCGACCAGACGCCGCCCTGTGCGACGCCTCGTCTACCTGACAAGCGCCTGCATGCAGCGCGCACTTTTGCGGATGGGTGCGGATAGCCAAAAACTAACCAAACCTGTCACCGAGAAGCCGGCCACAAGCCGGCTTTTTAATGCCCGAAGCCCCGAAGAAGCGGGGCCGTGTCGCCGCTGAAATCCCACATTCAGTCAGGCTGATGGTCCGGGGCTCTGTTGGCGGTGCCAAGCCATGTGCCAAGCCCTGTACGCCTCTGCTACTTCTTCCTTAGCCATTACCCCGCCCAGCCTTGGATACGCTCGCTGAATTTCCTCATCGGCGGGTTGAAAGTAAGGTCCTCCTTTGATTGAGCGCAGCGTGTCATTCGTGGCCTGGTCAAACGCAATCAAATCATTCAACTCAGTGGGCAGCCCCCGCCCCTCATAAGCGTCGTAAGCGGCCACTCCCAACGCATCATTGATGTGCGCCTGGACACCCCGGTCTCCGCGTTTGAAGAAATGGGCGTCCATCAGGACGTTTTCCCAATCTGTGATGCATTGCTGCAAGACGGGCTGTGGAGGAAGGGGCAGTTGAAGTTGCAGCGCGGTCTTGACGAGCTCGCCAATGTAGCGCGAGCGAAACCGTTCAAGGAATCCGTCGACGTCGTTGCGCTTGAGGCCGACGAAGAGCATCGCGTAACGAGTGTCGGTTTTCATCGCGAGCAAAATGTTGAATTTTCCGAACTTCGTCGCGTGCAATTGCCAGCGCTGGATATCGGCGGGGTCATGGCTATCGAATTCCAGCGATTCAGCAGCGGCCGCTGGCTGGACAGGGGTCACGACTTGACCTTTCACTTTCCCGGAGAAAAAGTCCCTGGCGGCTTGAGTACAGTCGAATATCAACATGAATAGTCACTGGCATTTGAAGTAGGACGGTCGCTAAGACTGACATGAAGCAGCGATTGCGCAAACATTCAAAGCTATAGGCCACTACGACCAAAGACCCCCACTCCTGCCCCCTAAAGAACCATTTAGCCCCCCTCTTCATGCTCCTAGGATGACCCTCACTTGATGAGTGGACCTCCGGCCTCCCGGCCAAATAACCATAAGAAGAGGATTAATCAATGAGCAGCACGTTCTTCATTCCGTCTGTGAACATGATGGGCATCGGCAGTCTCGACGAGGCGACAGACGCGATCCGCAAGTATGGGTTTCGTCACGCATTGATCGTGACCGACGCCGGGCTGGCCAAGGCAGGGGTCGCGGCGAAGGTGGCCGGGCTGCTGCAACGGCAGGATATCAATGCCACGATCTTCGACGGCGCCAAGCCCAACCCGACGGTCAGCAACGTGGAGAAAGGCCTGGAGCAACTGAAGCTCTGCGGCGCGGACTTCATCATTTCCCTCGGTGGCGGTTCGCCCCATGATTGCGCCAAAGGCATCGCGCTGGTCGCGGCCAACGGCGGGGAAATCAGCGATTACGAGGGCGTCGATCAATCTGCCAAGCCTCAGATGCCCCTGATCGCGATCAATACCACGGCCGGTACGGCCAGTGAGATGACCCGTTTCTGCATCATCACCGACGAAACCCGCCACGTGAAAATGGCCATCGTTGACCGCAACGTCACACCACTTCTGTCCGTGAACGACCCGTCGCTGATGGCTGCGATGCCGAAAGGCCTGACCGCCGCCACAGGCATGGATGCACTGACTCACGCCATCGAAGCCTACGTCTCGACGGCCGCAACGCCGATCACCGACGCCTGTGCGCTGAAAGCCGTCGAGCTGATTTCTGCCAACCTGCGCACCGCCGTCGCCAACGGCAGCGACATGCCCGCACGGGAAAACATGGCGTACGCGCAGTTCCTCGCGGGGATGGCGTTCAATAACGCGTCGCTGGGTTATGTGCACGCGATGGCGCACCAGTTGGGCGGCTTCTACGACCTGCCCCACGGCGTGTGCAACGCGGTGCTGCTGCCGCACGTGGAAAGCTTCAACGCCAGCGTCTGCCCGGCGCGCCTGAAAGATGTGGCCACGGCCATGGGCGTTGACACGCAGCGTCTGGACAACGAAGCCGGCGCCGCCGCTGCCATAGCGGCGATCCGCAAACTGTCGGGCGACATCGGCATTCCGGGTGGTCTGGGCGAACTGGGCGCCAAGGCCGACGACATCCCTACTCTGGCGGCCAACGCCATGAAGGATGCCTGTGGCTTCACCAACCCCCGTCCTGCGAACCAGGACCAGATCGAAGAGATTTTCCGCACAGCGATGTAAGCAGCCGATGCACTGATAAGGGGTCCGCATGGGCCCCTTATTCATTCTTTACATGATGCTCGCGCAGCTACTTGGGTCGCCGGGGTGCCAGCAATTCCGAACGGCCAATCTGAACACGTCACTTCATAGCCCCTGAACGCTGCTCCGCCAAGATGTCCTCAACCGTCCGTTAATGACCGGCCTTCACCAGTTTCAAGTCATACCCTGCTGCTTCGAGCAAGCGAACTAACGCTGAAACGCTCATATCGCCTTTGGCCAGGGTTTCCATGCGGGCCACGGTCGAGCGCGACACGCCCGCTCGGTTGGCGATGGCCTCCTGGCTAAGTTGAGCCTCACTGCGCGCGTGCTTGAGCATCTCGGCGATATCGAAAAGAGTGGACACGTTGTAGCCCTCAAGCATCAAAAACGTAGGTAACGCCTATTTTTGCAGCCCATGGGACACAACAATTCAAGACAAAGGGATGATCGAAACGCAAACCGGAAAAGCTGAGACTGTAGCCCGCGAGCATCAAACTCGATGCGAAGACGGTTTTTTGTAGCCCAAGAGCATCAATCCGCCTGCGGTTCGGCTTTTAGGATGTGCTCAAGAAACAGCCCCGCCGCTGTCGACAGTCCTTCTCTCGACCTCACGCAAACGCTCAATTCGCGACTCGCCCACGCTTCATCCAGACGCACCGCCTTTGCACCATCGAGTTTGTAAATCCCGACACTGCCCTCGGGCATGATGCCAATGCCGACGCCCGCCTGAACCATCAGGCAGAGCGCGTCGTAGCTGGAGACTTCCATGCGAATTTTCAGGGAGCGGCCAAGGTCATTGGCGGCTTTGATCAGTTGGAAGTTGAGGTGGGTGCCGCTGCGCAGAGTGACGTAAGGGTGGTCGAGGGTATCGTTGAAGTCGACGGTTTCGCGCTCGGCCAAAGGGTGGTCGTTGGGAACCAGCAGGACCAGCTGGTCGGTGCGGAACGGGAAGACTTCGATGTCGGCGCCGTGCGGCAACCGGGTAAAGATGCCGATGTCGGCGCGGTTTTCGGCGACGGCCTTGGTGATGGCCAGGCTTTGCTGTTCTTCGAGGCTGATGTTGATCAGCGGGTAGTCGGCCATGAAGGATTGAATCAGGCCGGGCATGAATTGGGTGATGGCCGAGATGTTGGCCAAAACGCTGACCGAGCCGCGCCGCCCGTGGGAGTAGTCGCGCATCTGCACGACGATTTCATTCAGATTGTTCAGGGCGCTGCGGGCCATGAACAGCAGCGACAGGCCCGCGTCGGTGGGGGTGATCCCTTTGTTGGTGCGGTTGAGCAGTCTGGAGTCGAGCAGCTCTTCCAGCTCGCTGAGCCGCTTGCTCACCGCCGCCGCTGCGATGTGTTCACGCTGGGCGGCGGCTGCGATGGTGCCTTCTTCGACGACACTGACGAAAAGGCGCAGCGAAACGGGATCAAGCTTCATGAGAGGTACCGGGCGTTGGCCTGCGTGGCCGCCATAGTACCTCGTCACGTCGTGGGTCAGAACTGGCCCGACAGCAGATGGCCAGCGTTCGGCACTTGGGCCTTGAGGCCGAGGCTTTTCAGGATCTGGTAGACCGTGGCGACGGACGCCGACAGCACCGGCTTGTCGAGACGATCCTGTACGACCTGAATCGCTGGAAGCGACGGCATTTGTACGCAGCACGACAGAACGACGCCATCGGCTTGTCCGATGTTGAGCTTGTCGGCGTGGGCCACCAGGTTCATCGGGTCCAGACGACCGACTTCGAGGTTGTCGGACACTTCCAGGCTGATGGAATCGACCACTTCAATGCCCGCCGCTTCGATGTAGTCGATGACCTGTTGGGTCAGGGGCTTCATGTACGGGGTGATGATCGAGATTTTCTTGTAGTTGAGCAGGTTGAGGCTGTCGATCAACGCGCCCGCCGAACTGAGCACCGGGGCGTTGGACTTGTTGCCGACAACGGTTTTGCCCAGACGCTCCTGCGAGACTTTGTGATAGCCCGCGCCCTGGCACATGATCGCCACCAGACAGGCATAAGCCATGACGTCCACCCGCGCATCGCTCAGTTCCAGCGCGCAACGGTCGCTGTCGATGTCCATCTTTTTCAGCTCTTCAGGGCTGACGTGCATCATGCGCATGCGCGAAGAGTGGAAGGTGAAATGCTCTTCCGGAAACAGACCGTAACGCGAGGTCAGCATCGCCGGAATTTCGGTCTCCATGGTGGTGTTGGAGCTGGGAACGATTTGGCCGATTCGAAAGTTTTTCATGGGTTCTCCTTTCAGTTCGCCGGCAACGACCGGGTAGGCGACCGATGTTAGGAGTGCGGGGTGGGGGCGTATATCAGGCATTGGCGAGCCTGCCATCGCGGATGGCGATGGCAGGCGGATGAGGTGAGCAGGGCGCGCCAGAGATTTCGGGCCGAACCCTACGCCCCTGTGGGAGCGAATTCATTCGCGAAAGATGGCCAGGCGACAGGGATGCATCGCCCGAACGCCCCTCTCGCGAATGAATTCGCTCCCACAGAAAGAGAGGCGTCAGAAAAGTCCACGGTTGATGTCAGGCGTTGGAGAGTTCACCGACAGGCTGCGCTGCCTCGGTTTTGTGGTTGCCCAGCATGGCTTTGGGAATCGACAGGATCAGGCCCGCGCTGACGAACAGACAGGCCCCCAGCACGTAGGTGCCGTTGTTGATGTTGCCTGTCAGGTTCTCGGCAACGGCCGTAATCATCGAACCGGTGAAGCCCGAGAGATTGCCAATGGCGTTGATCATGCCAATGCCCGCAGCGGCCGCGACACCTGACAGCACCGTGCCGGGCAAGGTCCAGTAGATCGGCATCAGGCTCAGCACGCCGGACGCCGACACGCTGAGGAAGACAATCGACAGCACGACGTTGTTGGCGAAATACGCACTGAGGATCAGCCCGATGCCACCGATGATCGCGGGAATCGCCGCGTGCAGCCGGCGCTCACCGGTCTTGTTGGAATGACGAGCATTGAGCGTCATGGCAATCACGGCGATGCCGTAGGGAATGGCCGTCAGCAGGCCGATGTCCAGCGGGTTGGAGATGCCAGCACTCTTGATGATCGACGGCATCCAGAACGCCAGGCCGTAGAAGCCGGTATTGAAGGTCAGCAGAATCAGCACCAGCAGCCACACTCGCCCGTTGAAAAACACCTCGCGCAAGCTCGACGCTTTACCTGTGCTATCGGTCTGCAGGTTGGCCTTGAGCATTGCCTTCTCTTGCGGGGACAGCCATTTGGCGGCGTCGATGTTGTTGGCCATGAACGCCAGCACCACGAAAGCCATGACCACGGAAGGAAGACCTTCGATGATCAGCAGCCACTGCCAGCCAGCCATGCCCTGCACGCCCTGCATTTTGGTCATCAGCCATCCGGAAATCACCCCGCCCAGTGTCAGACTGATCGGCATGGCCATCAGGAAGCCGGACATTACCCGGCTTTGACGACGGGTCGGGAACCAATAGTTGAGGTAAAGGATGACGCCGGGAAAGAAGCCTGCCTCACAGATGCCGAGCAGAAAACGCAGCACGTAAAACATGGTTTCCGACTCGATATGGAAAAACTTCGCCAATGGCACCGTGAAGGCAACGGCCATTGAAACGATGGCCCAACTCAGCATGATCCGAGCAATCCAGAACCGTGCGCCGAAGCGATGCAGCAAGAGGTTGCTCGGCACTTCGAAGATGAAATAGCCCCAGAAGAAGATGCTCGCGCCCAATGCATAGATCGTGTTGCTGAATTGCAGGTCGTTGAGCATGTCCAGCTTGGCGAAGCCGATGTTCACACGATCGAGGTACGCCGCCATGTAGCACAGCAGCAGGACGGGAAGGATGCGCAGAATGACTTTGCGGTAAGTGCGATCTTCAAAGCTGGCTTGCCCGGCGCCCGAGGATTCGGGCAGGCGATCAGATGCGGTTGCCATGGTGGGACCTCCAGGCACTGAACGCGCCTGTATTGTTGTTATGGGGGTCAAGACACGAGCGGATGGTACTGACAACCGACAGATGAAGAATAATGAGATGTTTCCATTGATCGATAACCCGAGGTTATCGACTCACGCCCGAGCATTCTTTGTATGTGCCAGCAGGATTTCGGCAAACTCTGACGCAGCGCCGAGCAGCGGTTCACCTTTGCGGGTCAGGATTCCGTAGTCCTGCGGCGCCAGCTTCAAAGGAGTGTTCAGCACCTTCAGCAGGCCGCTTTCCAGATGGGGCTGGGCCATCGGCGCGGGCAACATGGCGATCATCGGCCCCGATTGCAGCACTTGAAGGAAGGTCTGCATCGAAATGGTGTCGATGGTGTTTCTCGGCAGCGGAATGCCAGCCTTGGCAAAGGCCTGCTCCATTCGCGCCCGGATCGGCGTGCCCACCGGGTAGAGAATCCAGGGCCAGTTTCCCAATTCCTCAAGTGGCGTTTCTTTCAACGCGTTCAGCGGATGCCGACTGTTGACGACCATGCAGAACGGCTCGGGCGCCAACGCCTTGAAGTCATACACTTGCTGTTGGTTCTCATCGGTGTATCGAGCCACGGCCAAGTCAAGTTTCTTGTCGTCGAGCATTTCCATCAGGTGGTCGCTGGTTTGTTCCACGATCTCGATTGAGAGCAAGGGCCAGCGCTGCTTCAACTGCACGATCGCGCTGGGCAGCACGACGGCGGTGGCAGCGAAGATCGCGCCCACTTTCAAAAACCCGTGACCGCCTTCGCGCAGACTGCTGATCTGGTCGACGAACTTGTTCGCGTCATTCAACGCAATTTGCGCGTAACGCACGACGTGTTCACCCAACGCCGTGGGCGGCATGTTGCGCGGCAGTCGCTCGAAGAGGTCGAATCCCAACAACCGCTCGATTTCACGGAGCATCTTGCTGACGGCAGGTTGGCTGAGGTTCATGTGCAAGGCGGCGGCGTGCATGTTACGGGTCCGCGCCAAGGTGTCGATCAACACCAGATGCTTGAATTTGAGCCAGTTACAGACTGTCTGAAAGGACAGATCGGACATGGGAGCAGCCTCAATTTTCGATAACCCAGTGTTATCGATAATTGAGCAGATGTCATTGGAGTTTATCGCCGTCGCTGATTAGGGTCGGTAGCAAAAGCACAAGAACCTTCGAGGACTGCCATGCCTATTCAACTGACTCCCGAGAACACGCTGCCTGCTGATGGCCTCAGCGGCACATTGATTGGTCGGGCCTGGGTGCCCGGCAAGGTCAGCGGACCCTCACCCGTGGTTTTGCGCAGCGACGGGGTGTTTGACCTGTCCGAACGCTTCGCTACGTTGAGCGAGTTGTTAGAGGCGCAATCCCCCCTCCAGGCGGTGCGTGAAACCCAAGGCAGGTTGATTGCCAGCCTCGAAGACCTGCTCGCCAATTCCACCGCCACACCTGACCTCGACAAAGCCTTTCTGCTGGCACCGGCCGACTTGCAGGTGATCAAGGCCGCGGGTGTGACGTTCGCCGCCAGCATGATTGAGCGCGTCATTGAAGAGCAGGCTGCGGGCGACCCGGCCAAGGCCGAAAGCGTACGGGCAATCGTGCAAGGCGCCATCGGCGATAACTTGCGCAACATCAGGCCAGGCTCCGATCAGGCAAAAAACCTCAAAGCACTGCTGATCGAGCAGAAAATGTGGTCGCAATACCTGGAGGTCGGCATCGGCCCTGATGCCGAGATTTTCACGAAAGCGCCCGTATTGGCATCCGTGGCCAGCGGCAGCCAAATCGGCATTCATCCGAAATCGGAATGGAACAATCCAGAGCCTGAAGTGGTGCTGGCGGTGAACAGTCGCGGGCAAATTCATGGCGCAACCCTCGGCAACGACGTCAATTTGCGTGACTTCGAAGGTCGCAGCGCATTGCTGCTCAGCAAAGCCAAGGACAACAACGCGTCCTGCGCGATCGGCCCGTTCATTCGATTGTTCGACGAGACGTTTTCGATGGACGACGTGCGCCATTGCGTGGTCGACCTGCGCGTCAAAGGTGAAGACGGCTACGTTCTCAAGGGCTCCAGTTCCATGTCGCAGATCAGCCGCGACCCGGAAGACATCGCGGCCCAGACCCTCAACGCGAATCACCAGTACCCGGACGGTTTCCTGCTGTTTCTCGGCACCCTTTTCGCCCCCACCGAAGACCGGGATACCGTCGGCAGCGGTTTTACCCACAAATTGTTGGATCAGGTCAGCATCAGCAGCCGGTTGCTCGGCGGCCTGCATAACGAAGTCACCCACAGCAGCCACGCAACGCCGTGGACGTTCGGGGTCGGCGCGCTGTTTCACAACCTGGCGGCGCGGGGATTACTGTCGCGTTAATTCGCGCGCTGACGTCATGCTGTAGTCGTGTTGCCAGATATTCCAATGACAAGAGAAGCCCGAACCATGTCCGAATCACCCAAACGCCCCCTGCGCAGCCAGCAATGGTTCGATGACCCCTCCCACGCCGACATGACGGCGCTCTACGTCGAGCGTTACATGAATTACGGTTTGACCCGGGAAGAACTGCAATCCGGACGCCCAATCATTGGCATCGCACAAACCGGCAGTGATCTGGCCCCTTGCAATCGTCATCATCTGGAACTCGCGCAACGCGTGAAGGCGGGGATTCGAGACGCGGGCGGTATCCCGATGGAATTTCCGGTGCACCCAATGGCCGAACAGACCCGTCGCCCGACGGCGGCGCTGGACCGCAACCTCGCGTACTTGGGTCTGGTCGAAATTCTCCATGGCTATCCGCTGGACGGGGTCGTGCTGACCACCGGCTGCGACAAAACCACCCCGGCCTGCCTGATGGCCGCAGCCACCACTGACCTGCCGGCAATCGTCTTGTCTGGCGGCCCGATGCTCGATGGCCGTCACAAGGGCGAGTTGATCGGCTCTGGCACCGTGCTCTGGCATGCGCGCAATCTGCTGTCGGCGGGCGAGATCAACTACGAAGGTTTCATGGAAATGACCACCGCCGCGTCGCCATCGGTGGGTCACTGCAACACCATGGGCACGGCGCTGTCGATGAACGCGCTGGCCGAAGCGCTGGGCATGTCGTTGCCCGGCTGCGCGAGCATTCCGGCTCCGTATCGCGAGCGGGGCCAGATGGCGTACCTCACGGGCAAACGCATCTGCGATTTAGTGCGTGAAGACGTGCGGCCTTCGCAGATCATGACCCGTGAAGCTTTTGAAAACGCGATTGCCGTGGCGTCGGCCTTGGGCGCGTCGAGCAACTGCCCACCGCATTTGATCGCCATCGCCCGCCATATGGGGGTCGAACTGAGTCTGGATGACTGGCAGCGCATCGGTGAGGACATTCCGCTATTGGTGAACTGCATGCCGGCGGGGAAATACCTGGGCGAAGGGTTCCATCGTGCGGGCGGCGTGCCGGCAGTGATGCACGAACTGCAAAAAGCCGGAAAACTGCATGAGGACTGTGGCTCGGTGTCGGGCAAAACCATTGGCGAGATCGTGCGTAACACACTTGCCCACGACGCCGACGTGATTCGCCCCTACGACGATCCACTCAAGCACCGTGCGGGGTTCATCGTGTTGAGCGGCAACTTCTTCGACAGCGCGATCATGAAGATGTCAGTGGTCGGCGAGGCGTTTCGCAAGACGTATCTGTCCGAGCCGGGCGCAGAGAACAGCTTCGAAGCGCGCGCCATCGTCTTCGAAGGGCCAGAGGACTACCACGAGCGCATCAATGACCCGGCGCTTGAGATTGATGAGCGCTGCATTCTGGTGATTCGTGGCGCAGGCACCGTGGGTTATCCGGGGAGTGCCGAGGTGGTGAACATGGCCCCTCCCGCCGAACTGATCAAGCGCGGCATCGACTCCTTGCCGTGCCTGGGAGATGGCCGCCAGAGCGGCACTTCGGCCAGCCCTTCCATCCTGAACATGTCGCCTGAAGCAGCGGTGGGCGGCGGCTTGGCGCTGTTGAAAACCAATGACCGGCTGCGGGTGGACTTGAACAACCGCAGCGTGAATGTGTTGGTCAGCGATGAAGAAATGGCCGAGCGCCGCGCGCATTTCGAACCGAAAATGCCTGCATCCCAAACGCCGTGGCAGGAGTTGTATCGCCAGTTGGTGGGGCAATTGTCGACAGGGGGGTGTCTGGAACCCGCGACGTTGCACTTGAGGGTGATTGCCAGAAGCGGCGAGCCACGGCATTCGCATTGACCTGCTCGCTGACACCCTGATCGCGTGGAAAGGCAAAACCTGTGGGATCGAATGCATTCGTGAAAGATGGATCAGGCCGCCGAAAGGCATTGACCGTGCGGCCCCTTCGCGAATGAATTCGCTCCTACAGGAAGTCCGTGTTTGCCCAGTGACAGCATGAGCACTGCGCTTACAACAACGTCGGCAACCCGCTTTCAGACTCCGCAAACCGGCTCTTCAACATCGAATACAACTGCTGCACCGCCGGGGAATATTGCTGGCGGTGGGGATAGACGAAGTTCAAGGGCGCGGGCTCGCCGTGATAATCGGGGAGCAGCAACTCCAGCCTTCCCGCCAGCACATCCTCGCGCACATCGACCCACGATTTGTAAGCGATGCCCTCCCCCGCCACCGCCCAACGACGAACCAGATCGGCATCGTCGGTCAGCAGCGGCCCCGTGACCGTGAACACCCGCCCGCCCACCGGCCATTTGTCATAAACCCGGCCATGAATGATGTACAGCAGGCAGTCGTGCTGCAGCAGATCACCGGACGCCGCAGGCCGCCCCTTGCGCGCCAGATAATCAGGGGAGGCCACCAATACGCGGCGATTCCAGGGGGCCAGCGGCAGCGCAATGTAATTGGCGTCTTCGATCACGCCGCTGCGAATCGCCACGTCCACCGGATCGCGGAAAATATCGGCCACTTGATCGGAGACGAAGAGGCGCAGGTTCAACGAAGGATGTTGCCGACGAAACCCGGTCAGCCATTCCAGCATCACGTTGCGCCCCAAATCCGACGGCATGGACACTTGCAGCGTGCCTTGCAGCTCGGCACTTTCGCGGCGCAGTTTTTCGCGCCCTTCTTTCAACGCATCGAGCACCGTTCGTGCGGTCGGCAGGTATTGCTCGCCCTCTGCCGTGAGGCGCAGGCTGCGGGTCGAACGGGCGAACAGACGAATGTCCAGTTCGCGCTCCAGGCGTTTGATCGCCGCCGCCACTTGCCCAGGCAGCAGATCAACCTCCCGTGCGGCATTGGAAAAACTGCCCAGCGCGGCAGTTCGAACGAACAGCGTAAGATCGTCGATGCGGATCATTTTCACTCCAGCTGTGAAAGTGTTGGTGCAGTGTGCCGGTTTTTCTTTTCGGTAGAGAAGAACAAGATGCGCCCATCGACCTGAACATTCATTTGCATTCATAAAGAGACCGCCATGAAAGCCATCGCCTTTACCCAACACGGCCTGCCCATCGAAGACCCAAAATCGCTGATGGACATGGACCTGCCTAAACCTGTCCCCGGCCCACGGGACCTGCTGGTGGAAGTGCGCGCCCTGTCCGTGAATCCGGTCGACACCAAAGTCCGCGCAGGTTCGGCGACCACCGAACCGAAAGTCGTCGGCTGGGATGCCGTCGGCGTCGTGCGGGAAACCGGCAGCGACGTCACGCTGTTCAAGGCAGGTGACGAAGTGTTCTACGCGGGCTCCATCGCCCGGCCCGGCAACTACAGCGAATTCCATTTGGTGGACGAGCGCATCGTCGGTCGCAAACCGGAAAGTATCGACAACGCCCACGCCGCCGCGCTGCCGCTGACGTCGATCACCGCGTGGGAACTGCTGTTCGACCGCCTGGGCGTGAAAGAAGGCGGGGGCGAAGGCGACAGCCTGTTGATCATCGGCGCGGGCGGCGGTGTGGGTTCGATCCTTGTTCAACTGGCGCGTCAACTGACCAAATTGACCGTGATCGGTACCGCGTCGCGCCCGGAAACCCAGGAATGGGTCAAAGACCTCGGCGCCCATCACGTGATTGATCACAGCCAGCCGCTGGTGGCGCAACTGGAGAAAATCGGCGTCGGCCAGGTCAGCCATGTCGCCAGCCTCACCCACACTGACAGTTACTTTCCACAACTGATCGAGGCACTGCGCCCGCAGGGGAAACTGGCGCTGATTGACGACCCGAAAGCCCTCGATGTGATGCCGATGAAGCGCAAAGCGCTGTCGTTGCACTGGGAGTTGATGTTCACTCGCTCGCTGTTCGAAACGCCAGATATGATCGCCCAGCACGAATTGCTTGACCGGGTTTCGAGCCTGATCGACCAAGGCGTGCTGAAAACCACGCTGGGCGAGCACTTCGGCACCATCAACGCCGAGAACCTGCGCCGCGCCCACGCCGTGATCGAAAGCGGCAAAGCCAAGGGCAAGGTCGTTCTCGAAGGTTTTTAAGCCCTCGTTCGGAGGGCATCCGCTGTGGCAGCATGGTTTTCGGCGGTGGCCGCCTCAAACAGGCCACCACCGGCAGGCCATGCTGCAGGGCGATCACCCTCCCACTGTGGGAGCGAATTCATTCGCGAAAAGCCGGTGCAGGCGGCACATCTCCATCGCCCGGACGCTCCTTCGCGAATAAATTCGCTCCCACAGGGGTATCAGCGCACGGCTTACTGGCGACGACGATCTCAAGCACGCCACCACCGGCAATCCATGCTGCTACAGCTACAATGTCGGCGCCCACAATGTTCGGTGGCATGCTCATATCGCGTGATTGTCGCGGCAATAGACCGGTGCTGAACGCCCTCCGCCCGGCACCTCTCATTTGCCCCAATGCCCTCGCTCTGCTAGTGTCGCGCCGGTTTAACGTCTACCGGGATAGCCGCCATGGCCCGCAAGAAAGCTGCACTGGATTTCGAACAGTCCCTCACGGATTTGCAAACGCTGGTCGAGCGTCTGGAGAACGGCGAGCTGTCGCTGGAAGACTCGTTGACCGCCTTCGAACAAGGCATCCGTCTGACCCGCGAGTGTCAGAGCGCGCTGGCGCAGGCCGAGCAGAAGGTGCAAGTGTTGCTGGAACGCGATGGCGAACTGGCCGAGGAACCCTTCGACGCGGAACAGCCAGAATGATTGCCGAGTATCAGGCCCTCAGTCAGGCACGCGTCAATGCGGCGCTGGACAGCCTGTTCAACGCCCCTTCTCCTGAACTGAACCGTCTTTACGAAGCCATGCGCTACAGCGTCACCAACGGCGGCAAGCGCGTGCGCCCGCTGCTGGTGTACGCAGCCTGTGAAGCGCTCGGTGGCAACGCCGAACACGCCAACGGTGCGGCCTGCGCCGTCGAGCTGATCCACGCGTATTCGCTGGTGCACGACGACCTGCCCGCCATGGACGACGACGATCTGCGTCGCGGCCTGCCGACCACCCACAAAGCGTTCGACGAAGCCTGTGCCATCCTCGCCGGTGACGGTCTGCAAAGCCTGGCGTTCAGCGTGCTGAGCGACAGCAAACTCACTCCGCAGGACGCCGAGACCCGCCTGAAAATGGTCGCCACCCTCGCCCACGCCGCAGGCCCGGCGGGCATGGTTGGCGGACAGGCCATCGATCTTGGCTCGGTCGGCCTCAAGCTGGACCAGACCGCGCTGGAAATCATGCACCGGCATAAAACCGGGGCGCTGATCGAAGCGAGCGTTCGTCTCGGTGCGCTGGCCAGCGGTCATGCCAGCCAGGTGCAACTCGACTCGCTGCAAATCTACGCCCGCGCCATCGGCCTGGCGTTTCAGGTGCAGGACGACATTCTCGACGTCGAAAGCGATACCGCGACCCTCGGCAAGCGCCAGGGCGCCGACATCGCTCGCGACAAGCCGACCTACCCGGCGCTGCTCGGCCTGGAAGAAGCCAAACATTACGCGCTGGAGCTCCGCGATCAGGCGCTGGTGGCGCTGCGACCTTTCGACGCGGCCGCCGAGCCATTGCGTGCGTTGGCGCGCTATATCGTTGAACGTCGTAACTGACAGGCTATCCGCCATACACGCCACCCTGCGGCAGCACGGCATGCCAGCGGCAATGATCCTGCGGACACGACCGCCAGCAAGCCACGCGGCTGCAGCGGGATGTGCCGTTTGAACCTGCCGATTTGAGCACCCATCGATTGCGTTTCATGGGCAGCTCGCGATGCATCAGGTAAACTGCCGCCTCTTTTACTTATAACGATTCGCCTGATGCCCACGACGTTCAAAGAGATTCCCCGCGAGCGCCCGTCCACGCCACTGCTCGACAAGGCAGCGACGCCGGACGGCCTGCGCCGGTTAGGTGAAGCCGAGCTCGAAGCCCTGGCTGACGAACTGCGCCTGGAGCTGCTCTACACCGTTGGCCAGACCGGCGGGCACTTCGGTGCCGGCCTTGGCGTCATTGAGCTGACCGTGGCCCTGCACTACGTCTTCGACACCCCCGACGACCGGCTGGTCTGGGACGTTGGCCATCAGGCGTACCCGCACAAGATCCTCACCGGTCGCCGCGAGCAGATGTCGACCCTGCGCCAGAAAGGCGGTGTGGCCGCCTTCCCGCGTCGCAGTGAGAGCGAGTACGACACCTTTGGCGTCGGTCACTCCAGCACCTCCATCAGCGCCGCGCTGGGCATGGCCGTTGCCAATCGCCTGCAAGGCAACGGTCGCAAGGCCATCGCCGTGATCGGTGACGGCGCGCTGACGGCAGGCATGGCCTTTGAGGCGTTGAACCACGCCCCCGAAGTCAACGCCGACATGCTGGTGATCCTCAACGACAACGACATGTCGATCTCGCGCAACGTCGGCGGGCTGTCGAATTACCTGGCGAAGATTCTGTCCAGCCGCACCTACGCCAGCATGCGCGAAGGCAGCAAGAAAGTGCTGTCGCGTCTGCCCGGCGCGTGGGAAATCGCCCGCCGCACCGAAGAATACGCCAAGGGCATGCTGGTTCCCGGCACCCTGTTCGAAGAGCTGGGCTGGAACTACATCGGCCCTATCGACGGCCACGACCTGCCGACGCTGATCGCCACCCTGCGCAACATGCGTGACCTCAAAGGCCCGCAGTTTCTGCATGTGGTCACCAAAAAGGGCAAGGGGTTCGCCCCGGCCGAGGTCGATCCGATCGGCTATCACGCGATCACCAAGCTCGACCCGGTCAACGCCCCTGTCGCGCCGAAAAAGGCCAGTGGGCCGAAGTATTCCGGTGTGTTTGGTCAGTGGTTGTGCGACATGGCTGCCGCAGATGAGCGCTTGGTCGGCATCACCCCGGCCATGAAAGAAGGCTCGGACCTGGTCGAATTCAGCGAGCGCTTCCCGGAGCGGTATTTCGATGTGGCCATTGCCGAGCAGCATGCGGTGACGCTGGCGGCAGGCATGGCCTGCGAAGGCACCAAGCCCGTCGTGGCGATTTATTCGACCTTCCTGCAGCGCGGATACGATCAACTGATCCACGACGTCGCAGTGCAGAACCTCGACGTGCTGTTCGCCATCGACCGCGCCGGTCTGGTGGGCGAAGACGGCCCGACCCACGCGGGCAGCTTCGATCTGTCGTACCTGCGTTGCATCCCCGGCATGCTGGTGATGACGCCGAGTGACGAGAACGAACTGCGCAAAATGCTCAGCACCGGCCACTTGTTCAACGGCCCTGCGGCGGTGCGCTATCCACGCGGCACCGGCCCGAATGCCGTGATCGACAACGGCCTGGAGCCGCTTGAAATCGGCAAGGGCATCGTCCGCCGTCAAGGCAGCAAAGTCGCCATGCTGGTGTTCGGCGTGCAACTGGCCGAGGCATTGGTCGTTGCGGAAAAAATCGACGCGACGGTGGTCGACATGCGTTTCGTCAAACCGCTGGACGAGGCAATGGTCCGCGAAATGGCAGCCCGTCACGACCTGCTGGTGACCATTGAAGAAAACGCCATCATGGGTGGCGCGGGGGCGGCGGTGAGCGAGTTCCTGGCACGGGAGAACATTCTCAGGTCCGTGCTGCACCTGGGCCTGCCGGACAGCTACGTCGAACACGCCAAACCGGCGCAGATGCTCGCGGAATGCGGGCTGGACGCGGACGGGATCGAAGCGTCGATCAATGCACGTCTAGCAAAGATCTAAACGCCATACGCTCCCCGGCCATCTGACACCCTGCTAATTCAGGATGCCAGATGATCTGTGGGAGCGAATTCATTCGCGATGCGGTATCTCTGTCGATAGAGATGCGTCGCCTGTACCGGCCTCTCGCGAATGAATTCGCTCCCACAGACTTTGCCCTCGAAATAACATGAATATCTCTCGCGTCGGTCTTCTTCTATCTCTGCTGCCATCCGCCCACGCCTTCGCCGATACCCCCAACCGCGAAGACGCCCTGAAACTCCCCGACGTGCTCATCAGCGCCAATCGCCAAGTCGAGCAGCGCGACGCCAGCACGGCGGCGAACACGGTGTTCACCCGAGCCGACATCGAACGCCTGCAACCCACCAGCGTCACTGACCTGCTGAACCGGGTGCCTGGTGTGCAGGTGGCGCAGAGCGGTGGGCGCGGCAGTCTGCCGGGGATTTACATTCGCGGGACCAAGGCCGCGCAGAGCCTGGTGCTGGTCGATGGCCAGCGCATCGCCAACGCCACGTCTGCGGATAGCGCGCTGCAATACCTCAACGTCGACCAGATCGAACGGGTGGAAGTGCTACGCGGTTCACGCTCGGTGGTGTACGGGGCCGATGCCATCGGTGGGGTGATCCAGATATTCACCCGGCGTGGCGCCGAACAAGGCCTGCAAGCGCGGTTGCACACGGGTTTCGGCAATCGCGGCACGTCGCAGAACAGTCTGGGGCTGTCCGGCGGCGACGAGCGCACCCATTTCAACCTGAGCACCAGCCTCGACGAGACCAACGGCATCGACCGCACCGGCCCGTCCTTCGCCAGTGACGCTGATCACGACGCCTACCGTAATAAGTCTTACAGCCTGAACCTCAGCCACTGGCTGAACGATGACGTGGAAATCGGCGTTAACGTGCTGGATAACAAGGGCAAGACCGAATTCGACAACCCGTTCGGTCTGTTCGACCCGATCACTTTCAACAGCGTCGGGCAACAGCAATACAGCGATTTTGAGTTGAGCAGCTTGGGTACGTACCTGGATGCGCGGATTAACGAGCGCTGGAAAACCCGTCTCGAAGTGGGCCACAGCGAAAATCGCGAGAAGACTGCCGATAAGCTCAGCGACGATCGTTACGTCTTTAACACCTACCGCGATTCGGTGAACTGGCAGAACGACCTGACCCTCGACGATCGCAACAGCCTGATGCTCGGCGCGGACGGGTATGAGGATCGCGTCAACAGCAGCACGGCGTTCGACGAAGACAGTCGCTGGAACCGCGCCGTGTTCGTTCAACACCGCTTCAAAGGCGACGGGTTTTCCACTGAGCTGGGGCTGCGTCACGACAAGAACCAGCAATTCGGCAGCCAGAACACATGGAGCGGCGCGCTGACGATCCCGCTCAACGACGCCAATGATGTGCTTTTTTCCTACACCGAAGGCTTTCGGGCGCCGACGTTCAACGACCTGTATTACCCCGGTTTCAGTAACCCGAAGCTTAAGCCCGAGCACTCGAAAAGCTACGAGGTCCAATGGCGCAGCCGGTTGAGCGAGACCAGCAAGCTGGAAGCGTCGCTGTACCGTACGGACCTGAAAGACGCCATCGCACTGGACGCCGACTTCACCCCGCAGAACATCGGCTCGGCGCGAATCAACGGGTTTGAGGCGTCGCTGGAGCAACAACTGTTCGGCTGGACGGGCAAGCTCGGCGCTTCGCTCATCGACCCGGAAGATCGCGACACCGGTCACACCCTCAATCGCCGTGCGCGCCGAACGCTGAACCTGGACCTTGACCGTCAGTTCGACCGGCTTGGCGTCGGCGCAAGTTGGCAGGCGGTAAGCAGCAGCTACAACGACGAAGCCAACACCCAGAACATCGGCGGCTACGCCCTGTTCGGTCTGCGCAGCAGCTGGAAGGCCAGCCGTGACGTGAAGCTGGAATTCAAACTGGATAACGCACTCGACAAACGCTACAGCCGCACGCTGTACAGCTTTGACGGCAGCAATTATGGCTATCACGAAGAAGGCCGAACGTGGATGTTCGGCGTGACGTGGACGCCGGAGCTGTAACCGCCCCTAACAGCCCGCTCGCCAACGGTGACGCGGGTTTGCTTTTGATTCTGGTCGCAGGCGGGCTGCCGATGCGGATCTGCTTTTGATTCTGCCGAAGGCGGGCTGCCGATGCGGATCTGCTTTTGATTCTGCCGAAGGCGGGCTGCCGATGCGGATCTGCTTTTGATTCTGCCGAAGGCGGGCTGCCGATG
>NZ_JBIVNG010000013.1:0-33854 GCF_044753445.1 Pseudomonas sp. NPDC088368 | reverse complement strand
TGCGGATCTGCTTTTGATTCTGCCGAAGGCGTAGGAGCTGGCTTGCCTGCGATCTGCCGCGCAGCGGTAGTAAAACCAGCACCTGCGTTGTGTCAGGCACACCGCAAACACAGCGTTCGCTGCCGCTTCGCGCCAGATCGCAGGCAAGCCAGCTCCTACGCCCTTCGGGCAGAAGCGAAATTGCGAACGGTCGTACGTCCTTCGGGCGGGAACAGAATTGCGAGGTGGCCGCACGCCCTCTGGGCAGAAGCAGAATTGCGAGGTGGCCGCACGCCCTCTGGGCAGAAGCAGAATTGTGGGGTGGCCAGCCACCCTTCAGGCCAAATCAACAGTGTGCGTTTAGCGATCAGGCGAGAGGGTTTCGCACAGTTTCTGCACCGCTTCCACCATCTGCCCGCTCGGCCGTTCGATACCTTTGTCTGGCACCAGCACAAAACGGGCTTTCAGCGAGGGCCAGGCTTTCCACATCGCAAGCTGTGATGTCGAGCCTGCAACGACGACTCCAGGATTGCGCTGCAAAACAGCTTCGAGGCTGACCTGCGGCGCAGGCTGCCTGAGGTCGTCGAACACATTCTTCGCTCCGCACACCTTCAGCGCATCGCTGATGATCTGCCCGGCGCCCACCGTGTACAGCGGCTGATCCCACACCTGATAGAACACACTCACCGGCGTGTCCCGGTGGTAACGCGTTCTCAGGTCAGTCAATCGCTGACGAAACGCTGTCGCCACTTGCCTCCCCCGCTCCGCACGCCCCAGACGCTCGCCAATCTGCTCAATCTGATCGGCCAACTGATCCAGCGTGTGGGGCTCGGCGGTGAAAGTGGGAATGTTCAGGCGCTGCAACTGATCACGCTGCGCCGCGCTGACACTCCCCGGCCACAGCAACAACAGGTCCGGACGCAAGCTGAGCAACTGCTCCATTTCCAGCTGCCCGTAGCGGCCCACCGAAGGCAACGCCGCGACAGCCGACGGGCGTTCTCCGCCGTCCTGAACGCCCACCAACAGATCGGCAGCGTCCAGTTCAATGACGATTTCAGTCAGCGAAGGGGCCAGGCTGATAACGCGTTGTGCAGCGCTGACCTGACACGCCGTCAACAACAGCAGACACGCGAAGAGGCCACGCATCAGGCCAACTGACGTGGGATGCGATAGAGGTACAACAGAATGACGCTGGACAGGGCCAGTAGCGCCAGCGCCACCGCTTCGAGGTTAGCGAAGACGGCCAGCGCGGCGATCCAGGCGGGCAATCCGGCGGCAAGAAACGCCATGCGCCGGTCGGCCGCAAGCCTGAGCCAGGCGGCCGGTTCTTCAGGAGTATCGAGGGCTTTGCCAGTAGCGATCAGTGCGCGCTTGTAGACACCGAACGGCTTGAGGCTGACGAACATCGAGGCGATGCCCGCGACAAACAACGGCAAGGCGAAAACCGAAGGACTGTCCGCCTCTTCGCCACCAAAAAACACACAAACAACCAGCAGCGGCCCCAGCGTCAACGCCAGTTGCCGCCACCACGCCAGCGCCAGACGACGGCGCACGTTGTTCCGTGTCACGCCGGATCGACCTCGCTTTGGTGCTCATTGCCCATCATGTGGCCGAGCTTGCCTGCCTTGGTGGCCAGGTACAGTTTGTTGTGCGGGTTGTGGCCGGTGTGCAGCGGCACACGCTCGGCAACGGTGATGCCCATGTCCGTCAGGGCTTTGACCTTACGCGGGTTATTGGTCATCAGACGCAGCGATTTCACGCCCAGATGCTCCAGCATCGGCAGGCAGATCGCGTAGTCACGCTGATCAGCCGCAAAACCCAGCCGCTCGTTGGCTTCGACCGTATCGGCGCCGCCGTCCTGCAATTCATACGCACGAATCTTGTTCATCAGGCCGATACCGCGTCCTTCCTGACGCAAGTACAGCAGAACGCCACGGCCTTCAGAGGCAATGGCACGCAGGGCCGCTTCAAGTTGAGAACCGCAATCGCAACGCTGACTGAACAGCGCGTCGCCGGTGAGGCATTCGGAGTGCACGCGACCCAACACCGGAGCGCCGTCCGATACGTCACCGAGACTGAGAACGACGTGTTCGCGACCGGTTTCCTCTTCGAGAAAGCCGTTCATTTTGAAAGTGGCAAAGGGGGTAGGCAGCTTGGAAGCCGCGACAAATACGACGGGCACCGTGTGCTCCTGATCAGTATGAGGACTGGAAATTAGCAAGGCGGCATTGTAACAGCAGGTTCCGACAGACGCTTAGGCCGAATTGTCGGCCATTCAGATCAGGAAGTTTGATCATTGCCCACGTTTCGCCTTGCTGAGACCATCACCCGCTTCGAACGGATAGGGCTGTTTCCAACGTGCGAAGATGGGCCGCAGCTTTCCGGACTGCACCAGTTGCGCCATGCGCTGATCAAACAGGTCTCGCAGGAAACGGCCCCGAGAGTTGTCAGCGAAGCTTAAATACAACGGGATGTCGGTCAGATACGTCGTACGAAATCGCTGCGGCTCTCGGGTCTGCTTCAGAATGAAGTCAATTTCCGGCTTGGCGTCGATGTAGAGATCGGCACGGCTGTGGTCCAGCATCGACAGGATGTGTTCGCGGCGGGCGACCTCGTTGAAATGCTCGACATGGGGCAAATACTTCTGAAACTGGTAACCGCGCACCCAGGCCAGTCGGTAACTGCCGAGCGTCTTGAGGGTCGGCGCGGGATTGGAGGCAAGGCCCAGCGCGTAAATCTCATCGGTGTCGTAGTGCCATTTCGGGTACAGCGTGCCTTCGACTTCATTCTCATAAGCCCCGACCCACGCATCCGCTTCGCCCCGCTGCACCAGCCCGACCGCACGGGTGTAGGGCTCAGTGCGCGATTCGACCTTGATGCCGGCAGGCTCGAACAATTCGCGCATCAGGTCCCACCCAAGCCCCGTGCCGTTGGCTTCGGTGTAGTCGTTCCAGTGTTCGCTGACCAGAACAATATCGGCGGGTTTCTCCTCAGAAACGTCGGGCAGCGTGTCAGCATGGACAGGATTCGCAGCCACCGCGAAGCCGAGCATCAGCATCGACAGGCACAGCAGCCATTTCATCCCCACGCGACCCATGAGCCGTTTCCTATATGACGCCCCACACCCAGACTAGACCCTGCATTGCCAACCACGCAAAAACACCGGCCAGGACGTCGTCCAGCATGATGCCGACACCGCCGTGCACGTGTTTGTCGATCCAGTGGATGGGCCACGGCTTGAGGATGTCGAAAAACCGGAACACCAGAAAACCCACCAGCAGCCAGACCCAGCCTTCGGGCACCAGCCACAGGGTGATCCACATACCGACCATTTCGTCCCAGACGATGCCTTCATGGTCGTGCACGCGCAGGTCGTCGGCCACCTTGCCGCACAGCCAAAAGCCGAACAGCATGGTGATGCCGAGCATCAGCCAGTAGCCCCAGTCCGGGAGCATCTGCCACAGCGGAATGAACGGCACGGCGACCATGGAACCCCAGGTGCCTGGTGCCTTCGGCAACGTGCCGGAGCCGAAGCCGAACGCCAGGAAATGCCAGGGATTGGTCCACACCGACGGCGGAACGTTTTCCGCCGGGACCTGATTAGGATGATCTGTCACCGTGTCTCCCGAAAATGTTGGTAACCCCGAGTCAACGGAGTGACGTCCTGCCCCTGTTCGTCGATGAGCGCCACGCCTTGGCCCTCGACCACGCGACCGATCACGAAGACAGGCCAACCCGCATCGACAAGGGTAGCCAGCCAAGATGCCGGGAGTGTGAACGCCAGTCTGTAGTCATCGCCCCCGCTGAGGGCGGCATTCAACGCTTCGTCTACGCCGAAAAAGGCCAGCAGCGCGTCAGACATCGGCACCTTGTCCCGCTCGATCAGCAAGCGTACGCCCGATGCCAACGCAATGTGCCCGCAATCAGCAAGCAATCCGTCGGAGATGTCCAACGCCGAGGTCGCCTTGCCGCGCAACGCCACGCCCAGTTCAAGTTGCGGTTGCGGCGACCAGTAGCGGGCCAGCAAAGCCTGTGTGGTAGACGCCTCGGTGCTGCGCTGGTTCAACACCAGTGGCAGCGCGCCGGCCCCGTCGCCCAATGGCCCGCCAACACACAGCAAATCCCCCGGCCGGGCGCCCCTACGCGTCAGCGCCTCGCTCGCCGGAACCGAGCCGAACACCGTCACGGTCAAGCTGAGCGGCCCTTTGGTGGTGTCGCCACCGATCAGGCGCATCGAGCAGCCTTGAGCCATTTCATTCAGCCCACGGGCAAATGCTTCCAGCCAGGCGGCGGAAACCTCGGGCAATGTCAGGGCAAGGGTAAAGGCGAGGGGCTTGGCGCCCATGGCGGCCAGATCGCTGGCAGAAACACCCAGGGCACGCTGGCCCAAAAGGAAAGGATCGCAGACGTCGGGGAAGTGCACCCCGGCGACCAGCGTGTCGGTGGAGACCGCCAGCTGTTCGCCAAGGGCCACCGACAACAGGGCGCAGTCGTCGCCGATCCCCAATGCAACGCCTTCACCGGGCTGCGCGCAGGGCGCGGCGGCGAAGTAATTGCGGATCAGCTCGAACTCGCCCATGGCGTCAAACGCAGAGGTTCTGGAAATCCAGACGCCTCAGCGCTTGTGAGCCTTCACTTCGGCTTCGCGCAGACGCGGAGCCAGCTTGTCGAGCACGCCGTTGACGAACTTGTGGCCGTCGGTCGAACCGTAGACTTTCGCCAGCTCGATGCCTTCGTTGATGACCACGCGGTACGGCACGTCGATACGTTCCATCAGTTCCCAGGCGGACAGGCGCAGTACGGCCAGTTCAACCGGGTCCAGCTCGTCGATACTCAGGTCCAGGCATGGCGCCAGCGCGGTGTCGATCTGGTCTTTTTTCGTCGGAACCCCGTGCAGGATTTCGCGGAAGTAAGCACCGTCGACGTCGCTGAAATCGTTGTCGACGCGGAACTGCGCTTCGATTTCGTTCAGTGACTGCTTGGCCATATGCAATTGGTACAACGCTTGAGTCGCCAATTGACGGGCGGCGCGGCGCTTTTCGCTTTTCGATGGCTTGCCGGCGTCCGCTGGGCGCGGATCGCGTGGGTTGAAGCGATCGCTGTCGTCGTTAATCACTTGGCCTCCAACTGCGCCAACAGGCTGACCATCTCGATGGCGGACAGGGCAGCTTCCGCGCCTTTGTTACCAGCCTTGGTGCCGGAACGCTCGATGGCTTGTTCGATGGAATCGACGGTCAGCACGCCAAAAGCGACCGGTACACCGAATTCCATGGAGACTTGGGCCAGGCCCTTGGTGCATTCGCCTGCGACGTATTCGAAGTGCGGGGTGCCGCCACGAATGACAGCGCCCAGAGCGATGATGGCGGAGAACTCGCTGCGTTGAGCGACTTTCTGCACGACCAGCGGGATTTCGAACGCGCCCGGTGCGCGGATGATGGTGATGTCGCTTTCGCTCACGCCATGGCGAACCAGGGCATCAACGGCACCGCTCACCAGGCTTTCCACGACGAAGCTGTTGAAGCGGCCAACCACCAGGGCATAGCGACCTTGGGGGGCGATGAAGGTACCTTCGATGGTCTTCAGGGTCATTCGGCTGAGTCTCGTGTTTCGTATTAAAGAGCAAGAAAGCGCGCATCAGGCGCGCGCTTTCAGGGATTTTAGGCCACGAATCGATCACTGCGGGCATAAAAGCCCGCCGGTGTTATTCGGAGGGCACGTATTCTACAACTTCCAGATCGAAACCGGATATCGCGTTGAACTTCATTGGCGAACTCATCAGGCGCATTTTGCGTACGCCCAGGTCGCGAAGGATCTGCGAACCGGCACCCACTGTGCTGTAGGTGGTCGGTGTTTTCACCGGTGCAGCGCCTGCGGTTTCCCGGACATGGGCCAGCACGGCTTCGCCGTCGAGCGGGTGACCGAGCAGCAGCACCACGCCGCTGCCAGCCTCGGCAACTGCGGCCATGGCGGCGCGCAGGCTCCAGCGACCGGGTTGTTTGACCATCAGCAGGTCACGCAGCGGGTCCATGTTGTGAACGCGCACCAGCGTCGGCTCTTCGGCGCAAATCTTGCCCAGGGTCAGTGCCAGGTGAACGTCGCCCTCGACCGAATCGCGGTAAGTCACCAGGTTGAAGTGGCCCTGTTCGGTGTCGAGCGGCTGCTCGGCAATCCGCTGAACGGTACGCTCGTGGATCATCCGGTAATGGATCAGGTCGGCGATGGTGCCGATCTTGATGTTGTGTTCAGCCGCGAAGGCTTCAAGTTCAGCACGACGGGACATGGTGCCGTCGTCGTTCATCACTTCGCAGATCACGCCCGTCGGCTCGAAACCGGCCATGCGCGCCAGGTCGCACGCGGCTTCGGTGTGACCGGCGCGTGACAGCGTGCCACCGGCTTGCGCCATCAGCGGGAAAATGTGGCCGGGGCTGACGATGTCATCGGCCTTGGCGTCCTTCGCGGCAGCAGCCTGCACGGTGCGCGCGCGGTCGGCGGCGGAAATGCCGGTGGTCACGCCTTCAGCGGCTTCGATGGAAACAGTGAACTTGGTACCGAAACCCGAGCCGTTGCGCGGTGCCATCAGCGGCAGCTTCAGGGTTTCGCAGCGCTCGCGGGTCATCGGCATGCAGATCAGGCCGCGGGCATAACGCGCCATGAAATTGATGTGCTCGGCCTTGACGCACTCGGAGGCCATGATCAGATCGCCTTCATTTTCGCGGTCTTCGTCATCCATGAGGATGACCATCTTGCCTTGGCGAATGTCTTCAACCAGTTCTTCGATGCTATTGAGCGCCACGCGGCACCCCCTTCATTCAGGATTTGAGGTAGCCGTTGGCGGCCAGAAAGCTTTCAGTGATGGTGCCGCCTTGGGCGGGCGTCGGGTCTGCGGCCTTGTCACCGAGCAGCAAGCGCTCCAGGTAACGCGCCAACAGGTCCACTTCGAGGTTGATCTTACGGCCCGGACGGTAGTCGCCCATGATGGTTTCGGCCAGCGTGTGCGGGACGATGGTCAGTTCGAATTCAGCGCCATTGACGGCGTTCACGGTCAGGCTGGTGCCATCGACGGTGATCGAACCTTTGTGCGAGATGTACTTGGCCAACTCGCGAGGGGCGCGCATGCGGAACTGGATCGCACGGGCGTTTTCTTCGCGGGACAGCACTTCGCCGACGCCGTCGACGTGGCCGCTGACCAAATGGCCGCCCAGTCGGGTGGTCGGGGTCAGGGCTTTTTCCAGGTTGACCCGGCTGCCGGTTTTCAGGTCGATGAACGCAGTGACGTCCAGGGTTTCGCGGCTGACGTCGGCCCAGAAACCGTCGCCCGGCAGTTCAACGGCGGTCAGGCAGACGCCGTTCACCGCAATGCTGTCGCCGAGCTTGACGTCGGAAAGGTCGAGTTTGCCGGTCTCAACATAAACGCGGACATCGCCGCCTTTAGGAGTCAGGGCGCGGATGCTGCCGATGGATTCGATGATGCCGGTAAACATGGGTCCTCCAGGAGAACAGAGCCAGCGTTAAGACGATGGCGGGGGATTATACGCTCGGGCCGTGCGCAGGTATCGCAATGACTCGCCAGTCATTGCCCACGGCGCGCATTTCGACGATTTTCAGCTCCAGTGCCTCACTCATCTGCGCCAGCGGCAGGTCCAGCAAAGGCCGTGCGGAAGAGCCCATGAACTTGCCCGCCACGAAAATCTGGAACTCATCGACCAGCCCGAGCCGGGTAAACGCGCCGGCCAGCTTCGGCCCGGCCTCGACCAGCACGTCGTTGACGCCGCGCCCGGCCAGTTCGACCAGCAGCTTGCGCAGATCGACATGGCCGCCACTGCTCGGCAGTGCCAGCAACTCATGGCCTTGATCCTGGTAACGCCCGCGTGCCGAGGCAGCGGCACAGGTCGCGACGAGCGCGTTGCCCGCCTGAAAGAACGGCGCGTCGAGGGGCACCCGCAGGCGGCCATCGACCAACACGCGCAACGGCGGACGAGCCACGGCCAGTGCGGTCAGTTCGGCATTGAGGCCCAGTTCATCCGGGCGCACGGTCAGGCGGGCGTCGTCGGCCAGCACTGTGTCGGCGCCGGTCAGGACCACGCTGGATTCCGCCCGCAGACGCTGCACTGCCGAGCGCGCTTCCGGCCCGGTGATCCACTGGCTCTCGCCGCTGGCCATCGCCGTGCGGCCGTCGAGGCTCATCGCCAGCTTGACCCGCACGTACGGCAGGCCATGTTCCATGCGCTTGAGGAAACCCTTGTTGATCGCCCGCGCCTCGCCTTCCAGCACGCCGCTCTGCACGGCGATACCGGCGCTCATCAGACGCAACAGGCCGCGTCCGGCGACATCGGGATTGGGGTCCTGCATCGCAGCGACCACGCGACCGACACCTGCGTTGACCAGCGCATCGGCACACGGCGGGGTGCGTCCGTGATGGCTGCAGGGTTCGAGGGTGACGTAGGCGGTGCCGCCTTTGGCTTTGTCGCCCGCCTGCCGGAGCGCGTGGACTTCCGCATGAGGTTCGCCCGCACGCACATGCCAGCCTTCGCCCACGATCTCGCCGTCACGCACGATCACGCAGCCCACTCGAGGATTGGGGTGGGTCGAGTAGACGCCCTTGCGCGCCAATTCCAGCGCCCGCGCCATGTAAAAGGCGTCGAGCACGCTTTGCTCTGTAGAGGACATGCTCACTCTTTCACCGGCTCGCGGGCCAGTCGGTCGATTTCTTCGCGGAATTCGTTGAGATCCTGGAAGCGACGATACACCGACGCAAAACGGATGTAGGCCACCTCGTCGAGTTTTTGCAGCTCGCCCATCACCAGCTCACCGACGATCAGCGATTTGACCTCACGCTCACCGGTGGCGCGCAGCTTGCTCTTGATGTGGGCCAGGGCCGCTTCCAGTCGCTCAACGCTGACCGGGCGCTTCTCCAGCGCACGCTGCATGCCGGCGCGCAGTTTTTCTTCATCGAAGGGCTGACGGCTGCCGTCTTGCTTGATCAGACGAGGCAGAACGAGTTCGGCGGTTTCGAACGTGGTGAAACGTTCTTCGCAGGCGACGCATTCACGGCGGCGGCGAACTTGGTCGCCTTCGGCAACGAGGCGCGAGTCAATGACTTTGGTGTCGTTGGCACCGCAAAAGGGACAGTGCATGGTGGCAGGCAACAAAAAAAGGGAGGGTCATGGTAGCGCATCCCGCTCGCAAGACAAGTCTCGGGGTTTGAGGTATACAGACGCGCATTCGGTGCAGCGAAATCGGTCAGCCTCGGCGATACTGCGTCTTTCCACCCGTATTCTGTTTTTGCTGGAGCTGTTCATGTCGCTACGTTCGCTTGCTGTCATCAGCCTGCTCGGTCTGCTCGCCGCCTGTAGCTCCACTGAGCCCCCCAAGCCTGCCGCGCCCGCCAAACCGGCGCCCAATGCGATCAAGCTGCCGGAAGGCCCAGGGCCGCTGCTGCCTTATCAGCGCGAAATCAGCGGTCAATTGCTGGGCGTGCCCGCTGGCGCGGAGGTCGAGTTGGCGTTGCTGGTCATCGACGAGCGCAATCGCCCGCAGAAATTGCTGAGCAGCACCAAGCTCACCGGCAACAATCAGTCGCTGCCGTTTCAACTGCGCTTCAACCCGGAGGCGTTTCCACAGGGTGCGCGGGTCGAGCTGCGCGGTCGGGCCAGTCAATCCGGCCAGTTGATCCTGCACCTGCCATCGGTGTTGATCGCCAGGCCTGAAACCCAATCGGTCGGTCAGCTGCAACTCTTCAAGATGCCATGACGCCACCGGCTTATCTGCAAGCGGCATTGAGCGAACTGCTGGGCGATGCCCGATTGGTCGCCGAGCCGTTGCCGGGCACCGACCTGAAACTGTGGCTGATCGACGCGGACAACATGGACCGCGCCTTCAGCCCGGACGAAACCCGCCGCATTCTGGAAGACCCGCCTTACTGGAGTTTCTGCTGGGCCAGCGGCCTGGCACTGGCGCGCTTTCTGGCGGAACACCCGGAATGGGTCGAGGGCAAGCGTGTGCTGGATTTCGGCGCAGGTTCGGGTGTGGCAGGGATTGCGGCGGCGAAGGCCGGGGCGCTGGAAGTGGTGGCCTGCGATCTTGACCCTATCGCCATTGAGGCATGCCAGGCCAATGCGCAGCTCAACGGTGTGACGCTGAGCTATTCAACGGACTTCTTCGCCGAGGAAGACCGCTTCGATCTGATTCTGGTAGCCGACGTGCTTTACGACCGCGCCAACCTGCCGTTGCTGCATCAGTTTTTGAGTCGCGGGAAGCAAGCGCTGGTAGCCGATTCGAGGGTACGGGATTTTCAGCATCCGGCTTACCAACGTCTCGGCATCCTAGACGCGCTTACCCTGCCGGATCTGGCCGAGCCTTGGGAGTTTCGCAAGGTGAGTCTGTATCACGCTGAGCGTTGATGGCGCTCTAACGATGGGCGCCATCCCGTGTGGGAATTCATTCGCGAAGGGTCGTTGCAGGCGATGGAGATTTGTCGGCCAAACGGGCCAATCGTCGGAATGCCGCCCAGAATGAATTCGCTCCCACAGGGTGAGATTTACGCCAGCAGTTCTCTATCGCCTTCCGACAATCTCCCCAGCCCTTTATAGTTGCCGCCATTAAGCCTTATTTTCGGGACTTGCGATGAGCCAGGACACGCCGTACATCTTCGATGCGACCACTGCCACTTTCGATCAGTTGGTCATCGAGAACTCCTTTCACAAGCCCGTGCTGGTGGATTTCTGGGCCGAATGGTGCGCGCCGTGCAAGGTGCTGATGCCGCTGCTGAAACAGATCGCCGAGAGCTATCAGGGCGAACTGTTGCTGGCCAAGGTCGATTGCGATGCCGAGCAGGACATCGTCGGCCGTTTCGGCATTCGCAGCCTGCCGACCGTGGTGCTGTTCAAGGATGGCCAGCCGGTGGACGGGTTTGCCGGTGCGCAGCCTGAATCCGAAATCCGCAAGTTGCTCGAACCTCATGTGAAGCTGCCGCCACCGGCTGCTGCTGATCCGCTGGAAACCGCTCAAGCGATGTTCGCCGAGAGTCACTTCGCGGAAGCCGAGGCGGTGCTGCAAACCATCCTCACCGAAGACAACACCAACGCCGCCGCGCTGATCCTGTACGCCCGCTGCCTGGCCGAGCGCGGTGAACTGGCTGAAGCCCGTGCCGTGCTGGACGCAGTGAAAAGCGATGATCACAAGGCCGCGCTGGCCGGTGCGAAGGCTCAACTGACTTTCCTCGGTGAAGCGAAAGCCCTGCCGGACGCCGCCGACCTGAAAACCCGTCTGGCGCAAAACCCGCAGGACGATGAAGCGGCGTACCAGCTGGCGATCCAGCAACTCTCTCGCCAGCAATACGATGCGGCCCTGGACGGTTTGCTCAAGCTGTTCACCCGCAACCGCAGCTACAACGAAGGCCAGCCGCACAAGACGCTGCTGCAGGTGTTCGACCTGCTGGGCAACGATCATCCGCTGGTCACGACCTATCGTCGCAAGTTGTTCGCTGCGTTGTATTAACGCAGTGATTTAACGCCTTGCCACGCCCTGTTCTGGCATGCCGGGCCTGGACTGCAGGAGCGAATTCATTCGCGGGAGGCCAGTACATCCCGCCTATATCCGTCGGATGTACGATTTTTCGCGAATGAATTCGCTCCCACAGGTGAAGAACGTCGGCGCCGAGTATCAATCCACCCAGTGATACTCCGGCGCATCGCCATGACTTTCGACTCTGACGTTTGAACTGTGGCGCATGCGCACCATCAGGCGCTTGCCTGCTGCCGTACTTCCCGCCAAACCCTCTAACTGCCCCAGCAAATCCGGCCCGCTCATGTGCCCGGCTTTGCGCAACAAATCCTGCGCGATGTCCCACACGGCGTCGTTGCGGCTGGTCTGGGGTCTGGCAGCGGTCGCGCTGTCCGGCTTCTGTTCCGCCGACTGTACGCCCAGTTGAATACCCAACTTTGCCCAATCGCTGTCGTCCATTTCCACGGTCAGGTCCACCGGCACATCGCCGACGGTTCCACGGATTCTCAGCATGGTGTGTGTCCTCTGGTTTTCTGCGGGGCATGGTCCCACAGGATTCGAAGCCTCGCATCACCCCTGTAGCTGCCAACTTGCCGGACTGCTAGTGGGATCGTGTTCATCTGGCAGTCAGCTTCCACGGTCTATAGTCGGGTGCGGAAAAAAGTCAGGAACTCGCGCAACATATTGTTATAAGATCACATAACAAATTTTCGCCCCCCTCCCGGAGCCCTCCTCATGCGTCGTCTGCTACTCGCTTTGCCCTTCGCGCTGCTTCCCCTGTCCATCGCCCACGCCGCTGACGAGCATGACCACGATCATGAACACGGCAGCCTAGGCGCGCATGTGCACGGTGTGGCGCGTCTGGACATGGCGCTGGATGGCCGCACGCTGGAGCTGGAACTGGACAGCCCGGCGATGAACATCGTCGGGTTCGAACACCCCGCCGCCACCGACGCCGACAAGATGAAACTGGCGCTCGCCCGGGAAACCTTGCTCAAGCCTCACGGTCTGTTCAGCATTCCGGAAGCCGCAGGCTGCACCGTTACGAAAGCCAAGCTGGAAAGCCCGCTGTTCGGTGACAAGGACGACGATCACGACGACGGTGATGCGGACGAGCATGAACACGAGCACAGCGAGATTCACGGCCATTACCAGTTCACATGCAGCGTGCCGGCCGTGCTGAACAAACTCGACCTGACGCAACTGTTCCAGAGCTTCCCCGCCACCCAGACCATTCAGGTCCAGCTGGTGACGCCAAAACGTCAGATGGGGGCCGAAGTGCGTCCTAGCAATCCGGTCGTCAAGTTCTAAACCTGCGCCTGCACATGCGACCGGGGCTTTCCCGGTCGTTCACTTTCCAATGCGACTCAGGCCATGACTCAAGCACTCATTGAACTGTCCGAACTGGGTTTCGCCTGGCCAGGACACGCGCCGTTGCTGGACATCCCGGCCTTCCGCCTGGAACCGGGCGAAACGCTGTTTCTCAAAGGCCCCAGCGGCAGCGGCAAGACCACCCTCCTCGGCCTGCTCGGCGGCGTGCAGAAACCCGATCGCGGCAGCATTCGCCTGCTCGGCCAGGAGTTGACACAGCTCTCGGCAGGCGCCCGCGACCGCTTTCGTGTCGATCACACCGGCTACATTTTTCAGCAGTTCAACCTGCTGCCGTTTCTCTCAGTGCGGGAAAACGTCGAACTGCCCTGCCACTTTTCAAAGCTGCGTGCCCAGCGTGCAACTCAACGCCATGGCAGCGTCGATAAAGCGGCCGCCACGCTGCTCGCGCACCTGGGCCTGAAAGACCCGCAACTGCTCGAACGTCGCGCCGACTCGCTGTCTATCGGCCAGCAACAACGGGTCGCTGCCGCACGGGCCTTGATTGGCCAACCTGAGCTGGTGATCGCCGACGAGCCGACCTCGGCGCTGGACGCCGACGCCCGCGAGGCCTTCATTCAACTGCTGTTCGCCGAATGCCGCGAGGCGGGTGCCAGCCTGTTGTTCGTCAGCCATGACCAGAGCCTGGCGCCGCTGTTCGACCGCAACCTGTCGCTGGCCGAACTCAATCGCGCCGCCGTCGCTCCCGAGGTTTGAGATGTATCTTCTTCGCCTGGCGCTGGCCAGTCTCGCCAACCGCCGCTTCACCGCTTTTCTCACGGCCTTCGCCATCGCCCTGTCGGTCTGCCTGTTGCTGGCGGTTGAACGGGTGCGCACCGAAGCCCGCGCCAGCTTCGCCAGCACCATCAGCGGCACAGACCTGATCGTCGGCGCACGTTCCGGCTCGGTGAACCTGCTGCTGTACTCGGTGTTCCGCATCGGCGACGCCACCAACAACATTCGCTGGGACAGCTTCCAGCACTTCGCCAATAGCAAGCAGGTGAAGTGGGCGATCCCGATTTCCCTCGGCGACAGCCATCGCGGCTATCGGGTGATGGGCACCAACGAATCGTATTTCGAGCATTATCAGTACGGGCGCCAGCAGCACTTGGAAATGGCCGATGGCCGACCGTTCGCCACCGACCCGTTCGAAGTGGTGCTGGGGGCCGAAGTCGCCAATGCGCTGCATTACAAGCTCGGCGACAAGCTGGTGCTGGCCCATGGCGTGGCGGTGGTAAGCCTCGTCAAACATGATGACAAGCCGTTCACCGTGGTCGGTATTCTCAAGCGCACCGGCACACCCGTGGACCGCACGCTGCACATCAGCCTTGGCGGCATGGAAGCGATCCACATCGACTGGCACAACGGCGTGCCCGCTCAAGGCGCAGGCCGCATCAGCGCGGATCAGGCGCGCAACATGGACCTCACGCCCACGGCCATCACCGCGTTCATGCTCGGGCTGAACAGCAAGATTTCCACCTTCGCGCTGCAACGGGAGATCAATGATTTTCGTGGCGAACCGATGCTGGCGATCTTGCCGGGTGTGGCGTTGCAGGAGCTATGGAGCCTGATGGGCACCGCTGAGAAAGCGTTGTTCGTGATCTCGCTGTTCGTGGTGTTGACCGGTCTGATCGGCATGCTGACCGCGATTCTCACCAGCCTCAACGAGCGCCGTCGGGAGATGGCGATCCTGCGTTCGGTGGGCGCACGTCCCTGGCATGTCGCGAGCCTGTTGATCCTCGAAGCCTTTGCGCTGGCCTTCGCCGGGGCGGTCAGCGGTCTGGCGCTGCTGTACATCGGCATCGCGTCGGCTCAGGGTTACGTGCAGGCCAATTACGGTCTGTACTTGCCACTGTCGCTGCCGACTGCGTATGAATGGACGCTGCTGGGCGGCATTCTCGGCGCTGCGCTGCTGATGGGCGTCGTGCCGGCCTGGCGCGCCTATCGCCAATCGCTGGCGGACGGTCTGTCGATTCGCTTATGAGGACGTTGTGATGCGCAGGTTGTGGGTGGTGTTGTCGTTGCTGGTCGCCACGTCGTCGTGGGCGCAAGACCTGCGGGTTTTGACGTGGCAGGAAATGATCCCGGCCGATGCGCCACCGGTGAAGCTGGTCACGGCGCCGATCCACGACCTGTCGAAGATGGCCGATACCCTGGCGATGGAATCCGCCCCCGCCGCCCACCAACTGGCGCCCCACGCCCCGGTGGTGAAATCCCTCGACGGGCAAATGGTGCGCTTGCCGGGGTACATCGTGCCGCTGGAAGTGAGTGAAGAAGGCCGCGTGACGGAGTTTCTGCTGGTGCCGTACTTCGGCGCCTGCATCCACGTCCCGCCTCCGCCGCCGAACCAGATCGTCCACGTCACCAGCGAACTGGGCGTGAAGGTCGACGAGCTCTACCAGCCGTATTGGATCGAAGGCCCGATGCAGGTCAAATCCACCACCAGCGAACTGGCCGATGCCGGTTACCAGATGGAAGCGGACAAGATCCTGATCTACGAGCTTGAAAGCAGCGACAAGTGACGAGCGGCAAGCTATGAGCTGCAAGCGGCAAGCCGATCACCATCAGCCGCAACACCGCCGATCCGCTTCAAGCTCGCCACTTGCCGCTCAAGACTCGTAACTGCCGTTTTCATTGAGCTGCATCAAAAACCCGAATCTGTACTGTTCCTAACATGGGGGCATCCCTTTTCAATGCCCTTCTGGAGCCCCCATGAACAAGTCCCTGCTCGGCGCATCCGTCCTTGCGCTCGCCCTGTGTACCCCGGTCGTCGCCGACGCCCATGAGGCGGGCGATTTCATCGTGCGCGCAGGCGCGGCGCGGGTGGTGCCCAACGAAGACAGCGGCAACCTGAAGCTCGACGGCGCGAAGGTCGCGGGCACCAAGGCAACCGCTGACAACTCGACCCAACTGGGCCTGACCTTCGCCTACATGCTCACCGATCATGTCGGTCTGGAACTGCTGGCCGCGACACCGTTCAGCCACACCATCGGCGTCAAAGGCCTCGGCCCTGGCCTCGACGGCAAGCTGGCAGACGTGAAACAACTGCCGCCTACCCTGTCGCTGCAGTACTACCCGATGGAAGCGTCGTCGAAATTCCAGCCCTACGTCGGCGTCGGTCTGAACTACACCAAGTTCTTCGACACTGACCTGGCCGGTGATCGCAAGGACCAGGGCTTCAGCAACCTGAAACTCAAGGACTCGGTCGGGCTGGCGGGTCAGATCGGCATGGACTACATGCTGACCGACAAGATCATGCTAAACGCTTCGGTCTGGTACATCGACATCGACACCAAAGCCAGTGTCGACGGGCCATCGGCCCTGAGCGTCGGCAAAACCAAAGTGGACGTGGACATCGACCCGTGGGTGTACATGGTGGGTGTGGGTTACAAATTCTGACGCCCCACTGACCTGAAGCAGCGCGCACAAAAAAGGCACCTCATCGGTGCCTTTTTGCTGTCTGCGATTCAGCGCCCCAACAACCGCGCCAACCCGACATTCAACGGCGTCGGCTCAGGTACTTTGAAGCGTTCGAGCAAACGCTGATTGTCAGCGCGGGAATGCTTGATGTCCCCCGAGCGCGCAGGCAAATAGGTCACGGGCGGCAAACTGCCTACCACTTCGCCGAAAGCCGCCAGCAGTTCGTTCAGCGACGTCGTGGCGTTCAGGCCCACGTTGACCGCGCCCTCGCCCACCACCGGCAATTCGAACCCTTGCACCACGAGATCGACCAAGTCTTCGACGTAGAAAAAATCCCGGGTCTGCTCGCCATCGCCAAACACTGAAATCGGCAGGCCCTTCACGGCGCGCTCGGCGAAGATGCTGATCACACCCGAATACGGCGACGACGGGTCCTGACGTGGCCCGAAGATGTTGAAGAAGCGAAACACCACTGGCTCCAGACCGTGCTGGCGACGATAGAAATCGAAGTAATACTCGCTGGCCAGTTTGTCGGACGCGTAAGGGGTCAGTGGGGCTTTCGCCGTGTCTTCGGTAATCGCCTCGCCTTCGCCGTTGTTGCCATACACCGCCGCGCTGGACGCGAACACCACACGCTTGATGCCCGCCTGGCGCATGGCCTCGCAGACGTTCAACGTGCCGATGAAATTGCTCTGATGCGTCCGGACCGGATCATCAACCGACGCCTGCACCGACGCCACGGCCGCCAGATGCGCAACCGCTTGGCAACCCATCGCCGCGCGCGCCACCAGGGCGGCATCGGCGACATCGCCCTCGATCAGTTCGACCCGTGGGTTGTCCAGCGGCAGGTTGCTGCGTTTACCGGCTGACAAATCGTCAAGCACGCGCACGGCGTAACCCTTGGCGAGCAGGGCATCGACCAGGTGCGAACCGATGAAACCGGCGCCGCCGGTGATGAGGACAGGAGCATCAGACATGACGGTAGTAGCGGTCCAATAAGCTGGGCAAACCGGCACGCCATGCGCGGGGCTTGATACCAAAGGTGTGAAGGATTTTCTTGCACGCCAGCACTGCATTCTGCGGCTCTTCGGCGGCATCCGGGCTGGCGGCGTGGGCCTGGGCGGTCGGTGCTTCGATGGCCAGCGGCTTCATCAACCGGGCTTCGGTGAGAATCGCCTGCCCCAACGCCAGCGGCGTGGTCGCCTCGTGACCGGCGTAGTGATAGGTGCCCCACAGCGGTGCCGCGCAATCCAGCTGTTTCAGCACTGAAATGATCACCCGCGCCGCGTCATCGACCGGCGTCGGATTGCCACGGCGATCATCGGCAAGCAGCAATTCATCAGAGGTTTCAGCACGGCTCAAAAACCGCCCGAGCACGCCCTCGGCGCTGTCATCGAGCAACCAGCCGAAACGCACCAGCACATGTTGTGGGCAGGTCGCGCGCACGCTCTGTTCAATCCGCCACAGCGCCTGGCCACGAGAGCCCAACGGCACGGGTTCGTCTTTTTCGCTGTAGGCGGTTGCGCGCGAGCCATCGAACACCCGGTAGCTGGAAGGTTGAACCAGCACGATGTTGTGGTGCTGGCACAGTTCGGCGAGGCGCTCGACGGAGCGTTCCTGGGTGTCCAGCCTCTCCGCACTCACGCTCTCCGCCTGAAACCAGTCGAAGTAATAGGCAAGATTGATCAAGGCATCCGGGCGGGTGTCATCGAGCAGTTGCGTCAGGCTTGCCGCGTCCCAACCGTCTTGCGGTGGACGCGGTGCGAGGAAGCCAATGTCCTCCTCGGCACCCAGACGAATCAACGCCTGCCCAAGGGCATTCCCGCCGCCCAACAGCATAAGGCGCATTCGCATAGAGTCAGCAGGCTCGGTCTTGGAATTCAAGTTATGAAGATAGGTGAAAAAACGGTCGCAAACATAACACGTTGGGCGGGTAAGTCCCAACCCGTGCTCCGCCAACCTCACCGATCGCCGGCCCTTGCATCTGCTCGCCTGCGCCCGCATAAATTCATGCATGAATCTTCCCCAGACCCTCGACCCGGTGCTCGACGCCTTTCACCCGGCGGTCAGCGCGTGGTTCAGCCAGACATTTCCCGCCGTGACCGCGGCGCAGGCGCAGGCGTGGCCGCTGATCAAGCGGCGCCAATCGACCCTGATCGCCGCGCCCACGGGGTCGGGCAAGACGCTGACTGCGTTTCTCGCCGTGATCGACGATCTGGTGCATCAGGGCTTGGAGATGGGCGGCCAACTGCCGGATCAGACCTTCGTGGTCTACGTTTCCCCGCTGAAAGCCCTGTCCAACGACATTCAGATCAACCTGCAAAACCCGCTGTCGGGCATCACCGAACAACTGAAACAGCAAGGGCTGCCGGAGTTGCGCATCAGCACAGCCGTACGCACCGGGGACACGCCGCAGAAAGAACGCAACGCGATGCGCAAGACCGCGCCGCACATTCTGGTGACCACACCGGAATCGCTGTACGTGTTGCTGGGTTCCGATTCGGGCCGTCGCATGCTGTCGAACACGCAAACGGTGATCGTGGACGAAATCCACGCCATCGCCGCCAGCAAACGCGGTAGCCATCTGGCGTTAAGCCTGGAGCGCTTGCAGGCGCTGTGCGAAAAACCATTGCTGCGCATCGGGCTGTCTGCCACGCAAAAGCCCATCGAGCGCGTGTCGCGTTTTCTGGTAGGCAGCGACCCGGTCAGTCGGCCGTGTGCCATCGTCGATATCGGCCACGCCCGCCCCCGTGACCTGGCAATTGAAGTGCCGCCGGTGCCGCTGACCGCCGTCATGGCCAACGATGTCTGGCAGTTGGTTTATGACCGTCTCGCCGAACTCGCTCGTGAACACCGCACCACGCTGATATTCGTCAACACGCGGCGGCTGGCCGAACGCATGGCTCGCCATTTGAGCGAGCGCCTCGGCAAAGAGGCAGTGGCCGCGCACCACGGCAGCCTCGCCAAAGAGCAGCGCCTGGACGCTGAACAACGGCTCAAGCGCGGCGATTTGCAAGTGCTGATCGCCACGGCCTCGCTGGAGTTGGGCATCGACATCGGCGACGTCGACCTTGTGTGTCAGATCAGCTCGCCCCGCTCTATTGCAGCCTTTCTGCAACGGGTTGGGCGCTCTGGCCACCATGTGGGCGGTACGCCGAAAGGCCGACTGTTCGCCATTTCCCGCGACGACCTGATCGAATGCACCGCGTTGCTGGATTGCGTACGTCGCGGCGAACTCGACACGCTGCAGATTCCCCGCGCGCCGCTGGACGTGCTGGCGCAGCAGATCATCGCTGAGGTCAGTTGCCAGGAATGGGAAGAACAGGCGCTGCTCGCGATGTTTCGCAAGGCATCACCCTACGCCGACGTTGATGAGCGGCACTATCAAGCCCTGCTGAGCATGCTCGCCGAAGGCTACAGCGGGCGTCAGGGCGTGCGGGCCGCGTATCTGCATCGCGATGCGGTGACCCACACCCTGCGCGGACGACGGGGCAGCAAGCTCACGGCCGTCACCAGCGGCGGGACGATCCCGGACAACGCCGACTACAGCGTGATCCTCGAACCCCAGGCGCTGAACATCGGCACGGTCAACGAGGACTTCGCGGTCGAGAGCATCGCGGGCGATATTTTCCAGCTGGGCAACACGTCGTATCGCATTCTGCGCATCGAGTCCGGCCGCGTGCGGGTCGAGGACGCGCAAGGGGTGCCGCCGAACATCCCGTTCTGGCTGGGCGAAGCGCCGGGACGCAGCGATGAGCTGTCGTTTGCCGTCGCCCGCTTGCAGGCTGACATCGATCAACGGCTCAGCGAACACCCCGGCCAGCTCAGGCCATGCATCGACTGGCTGATGAACACCTTGGGCCTCGGCGCGGACAGTGCCGAACAACTGGTCGAGTACCTGGCGCGAGCGCACGCGGCGTTGGGCGCATTGCCGTCGCAAGACACGCTGGTAATGGAACGTTTCTTCGACGAATCCGGCGGCACTCAGTTGGTGATTCACACCCCATTCGGCAGCCGCCTTAACCGCGCGTGGGGGCTGGCCCTGCGCAAGCGTTTCTGCCGCACCTTCAACTTCGAATTGCTGGCCGCCGCCAGCGAAGACGCTATCGTGCTGTCGCTCTCGACCAGCCATAGCTTTGCGCTCGACGAAGTCTGGCGCTACCTGCATTCCAGCAGCGCCGAGCACATCCTGGTACAGGCCGTGCTCGATGCCCCGTTGTTCGGCGTGCGTTGGCGCTGGAATGCGGGAGTGGCACTGGCGTTGCCTCGTTACGCGGGCGGTCGAAAAGTCGCGCCGCAACTGCAACGCATGAAGAGCGAAGACCTCATCGCCACGGTGTTTCCGGATCAGATTGCCTGCCTGGAAAACCTCGTCGGCGAGCGGGACGTCCCGGAACACCCATTGGTCGAGCAAACGCTGGACGACTGCCTGCACGAAGCCATGGACGCCGAAGGCTGGCTGAATTTGCTGCGACGTATGGAAACAGGCGACGTGCGCCTGGTTGCCCGCGACCTGCCTGCGCCCTCTCCGCTGGCGGCGGAGATTCTCAACGCCAAGCCCTACACGTTTTTGGACGACGCCCCCCTTGAAGAGCGTCGCACCCAAGCCGTGCTGAATCGACGCTGGAGCGACCCGGAGTCCGCCGATGACCTGGGAGCGCTCGACGCCGATGCCATCGCCGCGGTGGCCGAAGAAGCCTGGCCGCAGCCGCAAAACATCGACGAAATGCACGAAGCGTTGATGACCTTGGGCTGTGTCAGCGGCCCGGAAGCCCGGGATCAGAAAGACTGGATGAAATGGCTGGAAAGCCTTGCTCGCTCGGGTCGCGCCACCCGTTTGCAGGTCACGCCAGAGCAAGCGTTGTGGATTGCGTTGGAACGCCTCACCTGCCTGCAAACGGTTTACCCCACCGCAGAGATGCACCCCCCATTGGCAGCTCTGACGGGGTTCGATGAGCCGTGGAATGAGGACGACGCGAAAGTCGAGGTCATTCGCGCACGGCTCAGTGGGTTCGGCCCGATGACCTTATCCGCCATCGCTGAACCGCTCGCGCTGCCCGAGGCTGAGGTCGCCCAGGCGCTGGCGCAACTGGAAAACGAAGGGTATGTCCTTCGCGGTCGCTTCAGCCCCGGCGCCCGCGACGAACAATGGTGCGAACGGCACTTGCTGTCGCGCATTCATCGCTACACGGTCAAGCGCCTGCGCCGGGAAATCGAACCGGTGTCGCTGCAGGATTTCATGCGTTTTCTGTTCGACTGGCAGCATTTGTCTCTCTCAACTCAGAGTCAGGGCAAGGCCGCGCTGCCGGAAGTAGTCGATCAGCTCGAAGGTTTTTCAGCGGCGGCTGGCGCTTGGGACAGCGATATTCTTCCCGCGCGCCTGAAGGATTATTCCCAGAACTGGCTGGATGACTTGTGCCGGTCCGGCAAGGTGGTGTGGATGCGTCTGACAAGTCGCAATAAGGTCGGCGCCGCTGCGTTGCGCAGCACGCCGATTGTGCTGCTGCCGCGCCCACAGGTTCGGCTGTGGAGCGGTCTGACCGAACAACCTGCGCCCACCGAATTGTCGCTGCGGGCGCAACGGGTTCACGAAGTGCTGTCGACCCAAGGCGCGATGTTTTTCGATGAACTCACGACCGAAGCCCATCTGCTGCGCACCGAACTGGAAAACGCGCTCCAGGAGTTGGTCGGTGCAGGGTTGGTCAACGCCGACAGCTTCGCCGGGCTGCGCGCCCTGATCACCCCCGCCAGCAAGCGCGCAGCGCACACCAGTCGACGCCATCGCGGGGCGTTCATCGGCGGAATGGACGATGCCGGGCGATGGGCCTTGCTGCGTCGGGCACCCGCCAACGCTTCGCAACGGTTGGACAGCGAAACCCTCGAACACATCGCCATGACCCTGCTGCGCCGCTATGGCGTGGTGTTCTGGCGCCTGTTGGAGCGTGAAGCCGATTGGCTGCCAAGCTGGCGGGAGTTACTGCGCACGTTTCATCGGCTGGAGGCGCGAGGGGATATTCGAGGCGGCCGCTTCATCGCCGGATTGGCGGGCGAGCAATTCGCGCTGCCCGAAGCGATTCCCCTGCTGCGGGAGGTCCGCAAACGCCCGTTGGATGGCAGTTTGATCGGAGTCAGCGGCGTCGATCCGCTGAACCTGGCGGGCACGCTGTTGCCAGGGCCGAAAGTCGCGGCAGTGGTCGGCAACCGGCTGGTCTACCGCGACGGGGTTCCCATCGCGGCGGTCGTGGCGGGCAAGCCGCAGTATTGGGGCGAACTGGACGCCGGGATGATGTTGCAGGTGCGGGACCGGTTGTTCAGATAATCGCGGTCACACCGGGCTCTCCGACCCGTCCTTGTTCACGATCGTCGTCTTGCCCGGCAACGCTTGCTGCTCGTCGCCGTCCTCCATCTGCGAATACTGGCCGTTGTGCGGGCTCATCACCAGTTGTGGATAAGTTTGCGCGAATCGCACATCCGTGGACTTATCCACAAGGCGCTTGAGTTTGTCGTTGAACGCGCGACTGACCGCATACTGCCCGCCCGACGACGTGCGGAACTGCGCCGTGATAACGATCCCGTTCATGTCCATGCGATCCAGCCCGAACACTTCCAACGGCCCTTGCAGCTTGCTGGCTAGCAGGAAGTCATCGGTGATTGCCTGCCCGGCTTCGCGAATCAGCGAGGTCGCGGAATCCACATCCGAATCGTAGGTGAACTGGAACGAGAAGAACGCGTAAGCGAACTGGCGAGACTGGTTGGTTACCGCCTTGATCTGACCGAACGGCACCGAATGCACGAACCCCTTGCCGTCGCGCAGGCGCAGCGTGCGGATCGTCAGGCTTTCCACGGTGCCCGCGTGGCCGGAATCCAGCACCACCCAGTCGCCGATGGAAATGGTGTCTTCGATGATGATGAACAGACCGGTGATCACGTCCTGCACCAATTGCTGCGAACCGAAACCGATGGCGAGACCGACCACCCCGGCACCCGCGAGCAGCGGCGCGACGTTGATCCCGAGGTTGGCCATGGTCGTGATCGTGCAGATCACCACCAGAATGATTTTGATCGCGTTGCGCAGCAGCGGCAGAATCGTCTTGACCCGCGTACTCGGCTGACGGGACGAACGCGTGCTGGTCGGCGGCTTGAGGGCTTCCTGAATCGCAGTGTCCATCACCACCCACAGCAGCCAGGTCACCAGAAAGATCAGCCCGATGCTGCTGAGGGAATCACTGATTACTTTGCCCAGCGCATTCCGTTGCGCGAATTCGAACAGCGAAAAACCCCAAATCCGGCCCAACAATTCAATGAACCCAATCGCCAGCGCAATGCGCAGCACAGCGTGCAACAGGCTCAGCAAACGCTCCTTGTAAACCCTTGAGCTGCGCTCCTCCGCAGGCTTGAACATGTGTTGGAACAACGTGCTGAGGAACACCGTGCCGATCAGCAAAACGGTCGTGAGCAAGGCGCAACGCAGGGCTTCCTGGCTGTCCTCGCCCGCGCCGATCAGGTTGACGCCCGAGACCAGAATCATCAGCAAAATAGGCAGGTGCCATAGGCTCGAAAAAATCTTCAACGTTTGCTGCAACGCCGGTCGCGACAAGCGTGCACTCAATGGACGGTTGCGGATCAGATGCGCCACCGGCCGACGCATGCGAATCACCACGATGCAAAACATGATCGACGCCATCAACCCAGTGAACGCTGCGACGCTGGTCGTAACGTTGCCACCGATCTGGCGGGAGATCTGTGGGCTGGTCAGCGCGTCACTCAAGGCCGCGAAGAACCCGATGATGAACAGCGGATGCGGCGCGTAGTGACGAATGATGCGAACCGCCGGCCGCTTGTGCCCCGAGTTGAAGAGCACGATCACCGACATCAGCACCGAGGTAGAGAAAATGCCGCTGCTCGTCGAATACGCCAGACACAGTGCCAGCGCCCGGCCAATCGACAGTTGCATGAAATGACTGACATACAGCGTCAGCGGCAGGCAGATCAGAGCCGGAATCGTGAAGGGCAGCACGTAACTCAGCACGCCTTGCACACGCTCTCGCCGGGTCAGCAGCCGATGCCGCGACACGCGATTGACGATGAACGTGCCGATTCGGTTCAAGATCAGGAAGGCGCCGATCCAAACCACCGACAGGATCAAGAAGTCTCCCGCAATTGCCCAAGGCGAGCGGGAAGACGGCTTGTTGACCAGCGCCCCCAGCTCATCAGCCGCACGGTCGGCACGCAAACGCCAGGAGTCGAGCAAATGGCCGTCCAGGTCCAGCTTGTCCTGGACGCTGTCGATACTGGTGCTGATGACGCCGAGTAATCCGCCCTTCACCAGAATCTCTGGTTTAGGGGGTTCGGCTGCGGGTGCTGCATCGGCTGGCGCGGTTGACTGAGCGGTGCTCGTGGGAGGCGCACTGGCTGCGTGCGCGTTGAGGCTGCCGAGACAGAGCGTCAGACACAGCAGCAGGACAGATTTGAAATTCGACAAAACGCAGGTCACTCCTTCGGTCATGAGGGACGGCGAAATCAAGGCCCACAGAAACTGATCGAAATTCGCCGCGCAAGTTCGGCGCGGTCGGCAACCTTCATTCGCTTTGAGCTTCGCCCGACCAACGGAAAACGTCCTTTTCATAAACGCACTTGACGATGGAGAACGATCGTTCTACCTTAAATCCCATGAATACGACGACCACTGACACACGCGACAAAATTCTCGCGACCGCCGAGCAGCTCATCTATCAGAACGGGATTCACGCCACGGGCATGGATCTTCTGGTGAAGACTTCCGGCGTCGCCCGTAAAAGCATCTACCGTTATTTCGCGACCAAAGACGAGGTCGCCGCCGCGGCGCTCAATGCACGCGATGTGCGCTGGATGCAGTGGTTCAGAACCGAATCGGACAAGGCGGACACCCCGCAGGCGCGTATCCTGAACATGTTCAACGTGCTCAAAGGCTGGTTTGAATCGGAAGGGTTTTATGGCTGCGCATTCATCAATACGGCAGGGGAAATCGGTGACCCAAACGACCCCATTCGCCTGATCGCCAAGCTGCACAAACAGAAATTGCTGGATTACACGCTAGAACTGACCGAGCAACTGAACATTGAGCAACCGTCAGCACTCGCCCGGCAGTTGCTGATACTGATGGAAGGCGCCATCACCATGGCCCGCGTCATGGGCGACTACAGCGCCGCCGACAGCGCAAAAGACGTTGCGCAGCTGTTGCTGAAACAGGCCATGCCCCAAGAGGCCTGAGCTTCGAGAACGCTCCACCCACTGATCTATCCAACTTGCCTGGAGGCTCTGCCATGTCCACTGCCCAAACTCGCCCGCCGCTTCCCCCGTTCACCCGCGAATCGGCGATTCAAAAGATTCGCCTCGCCGAAGATGGCTGGAACAGCCGCGATCCTGAAAAAGTCTCGTTGGCCTACACCCTCGACACCCAATGGCGTAACCGCGCCGAGTTCGCGACCAATCGCGAAGAGGCCAAGGCTTTCCTCACCCGCAAGTGGAAAAAAGAACTGGATTACCGCTTGATCAAAGAGCTGTGGGCTTTTACCGATAACCGCATTGCCGTGCGCTACGCCTACGAGTGGCACGACGACTCCGGCAACTGGTTCCGCTCCTACGGTAACGAGAATTGGGAGTTCAACGAAGACGGCCTGATGCACCGCCGCTTTGCCTGCATCAACGACATGCCAATCAAGGAATCCGAGCGCAAGTTCTTGTGGCCGCTGGGACGCCGTCCGGATGACCATCCGGGGCTGACAGAACTGGGGCTGTAAAACGCCCACGCCGATGAAACAACAAAGCCCCCGACAGCTGAGCTGTACGGGGGCTTTCGTTCTAATGCGTTATTGCGTTTGATTCGGACGAATCAGAACGGAATATCGTCATCAAAGCTGTCGAAGTCAGGAGCCGGTTGTGGCGCTTGCTGCGGAGCTGGACGCGATTCGCGCTGTGGCTGTTGTTGTGGAGCAGCCTGTGGACGCGATTGTTGTGGACGAGGTGCGGAATTCTGATAACCACCACCGCCTTGACCTTGTTGAGCGTCGCCTTGTGGACGGCCGCCGAGCAGCTGCATGGTGCCTTGCATGTCCACGACGATTTCAGTGGTGTAACGCTTGATGCCGTCTTTTTCCCACTCGCGGGTTTGCAGTTTGCCTTCGATGTAGACCTGCGAACCTTTACGCAGGTACTCGCCGGCGATCTCTGCGACCTTGCCGAACATCGAAACGCGATGCCATTCGGTCTTTTCGACCTTCTGACCGGTTTGCTTGTCGGTCCATTGCTCGCTGGTCGCCAGACTCAGGTTGGTCACAGCGTTACCGTTAGGCAAGTAGCGAACTTCGGGATCCTGGCCGCATGTACCGACCAATATGACTTTGTTAACCCCACGGGCCATAACGTTCTCCTAGGCTTCAACCGTTTCCGACGCTGGATTGACCACTTCGTCGAAAGACGCCCGATCCAACAGTTCTTTGTCAAATTTGATATAGATGGCAGCCTCATCGGCTACCACTACTGCATCTGTTACTCCACGTACGGCCAACACGCGGTCGGCAAGGCCTGTGTCGCGTTGAGCCTCGGGCGACAACGGCAGGCGAAGGCTGGTTACGTACGGAGGCTCGCGCATGGTAACAGCAAACGCGAGCCAGATGGCGGCCAGCGCCGCGCCTCCCAGGAAGACCACACCCAACCCGCCGTGCTGAAACAGCCAGCCACCGAGGATGCCACCTGCCGCTGAACCAAGGAACTGGCTGGTGGAGTAAATCCCCATCGCAGTGCCTTTTCCGCCCGCCGGAGAGACCTTGCTGATCAGCGAAGGCAGCGACGCTTCCAGCAGATTAAATGCGGTGAAAAACACCACTGTCCCGATGACCAACGCCCGAAGCGTATTGCCGAACTCCCAGAAGAATAGTTCAGTGAGCATCAGCACGGAGACCGCGCCGAGCAAGATACGCTTCATCTGACGCTTCTTCTCGCCGTAGATGATGAACGGGATCATCGCGAAGAAGGAAATCAGCAACGCGGTCAGGTAGACCCACCAGTGCTGTTCTTTGGGCAAGCCCGCTTTTTCGACCAACGCCAGCGGCAACGCTACGAAACTGGACATGAGCATCGCGTGTAACGCGAAGATACCCAAATCCAGGCGCAGCAAGTCAGGATGTCGGAGCGTCGCGCCCAAGGCTTGACGAGCGAGGCCAGATTCGCGGTGTTGCAGCGTCACGGTGGATTTGGGCACCACAAACGCGACGATCACGATACCGATCAATGCCATGGCCCCTGTCGCCAGGAACAAACCTGAAAGCCCAAAGGCACTGGTCAGGATCGGCCCGACCACCATCGCGATGGCAAACGACACGCCAATCGTCATCCCGATCATCGCCATCGCCTTCGTGCGATGCTGTTCACGGGTCAGATCGGACAACAGCGCCATGACTGCGGCTGAGATAGCACCTGCGCCTTGAAGAACGCGCCCGGCGATAACGCCCCAGATCGACGTGGACTGAGCAGCCAGCACACTGCCGAGCGCAAACACCACCAGGCCCAGGTAAATCACCGGGCGACGACCGATGCGATCGGAGATGATGCCGAATGGAATCTGCAGTACGGCCTGGGTCAGGCCGTATGCGCCAATCGCCAGACCAATGAGCGTCGGGCTTGCGCCTGCCAGGTCCATACCGTAGGTCGCCAGGACCGGCAGCACCATGAACATGCCAAGCATACGGAACGCGAACACCAGCGCCAGACCGCCCGCCGCGCGGGTTTCGCTGCCACTCATGCGCTCGCTGTGAGAATCGTGCATGGAAGAACCTCATGTGAACCGGCGGCGATTCTACCAGTCCCATCGATGTACAGCACATACGACGCTTTGCCGCGCATCGCGGGAATTTTCTTTTTTGCGAGTACGGCCGCGCGATTCTCAATAGTGTGCATCCATCCAGTATTTGGCCGTATACTCCTACGTTTTTACGCCCGCCGTGCGAGGCCACCTTGGACAAGATCCTGATTCGTGGGGCACGAACCCACAACCTGAAAAACATCGACCTCACACTGCCCCGCGACAAGCTGATTGTCATTACCGGTCTTTCCGGCTCCGGCAAATCGTCGCTGGCATTCGACACGCTGTACGCTGAAGGGCAACGCCGCTACGTCGAGTCGCTTTCGGCGTACGCGCGCCAGTTCCTGTCGATGATGGAAAAGCCTGACGTTGACACCATCGAAGGCCTGTCGCCTGCGATCTCGATTGAGCAGAAGTCCACATCCCACAACCCGCGTTCAACCGTGGGCACCATTACCGAAATCTACGACTACCTGCGCTTGTTGTATGCCCGTGTGGGCACACCACGCTGCCCGGATCACGACATCCCCCTTGAAGCGCAGACCGTCAGTCAGATGGTCGATCTCGTTCTTGCGGAGCCAGAAGGCGCCAAGCTGATGTTGCTCGCCCCGGTTGTTCGCGAGCGCAAAGGCGAGCACTTGGCGGTATTCGAAGAGCTGCGCGCTCAGGGCTTCGTTCGTGCTCGGGTCAACGGCAAGCTGTGCGAACTCGATGAGCTCCCAAAACTCGACAAACAGAAGAAGCACTCCATTGACGTCGTCGTCGACCGTTTCAAGGTCCGTGCCGACCTGCAACAACGTCTGGCCGAGTCGTTTGAAACAGCACTGAAACTGGCCGACGGCATCGCGCTGGTCGCACCGATGGACGATGAACCCGGCGAAGAGATGATTTTTTCCGCGCGGTTTGCCTGCCCCATCTGTGGACACGCCATCAGCGAGCTCGAACCCAAGCTGTTCTCCTTCAACAACCCGGCGGGCGCCTGTCCGACCTGCGATGGCCTGGGTGTGAAGCAGTTCTTCGACATCAAACGACTGGTGAATAGCGAACTGACGTTGGCCGAAGGCGCGATACGTGGTTGGGACCGACGCAACGTTTACTATTTCCAGATGCTCGGATCTTTAGCGAGTCATTACGGCTTCAGTTTGGAAGTGCCGTTCAAGGAACTGCCAGCCGATCTCCAAAAAGTCTTGCTCAACGGCAGCGGGAGCCAGAACGTCGACTTCCGCTACCTGAATGACCGTGGCGACATCGTCAAGCGCGCCCACCCCTTCGAAGGGATCGTGCCTAACCTTGAGCGGCGCTATCGCGAAACCGAATCAGCCACTGTGCGCGAAGAACTGGCGAAATTCCTCAGCACTCAGCCTTGCCCGGATTGCCGAGGGACGCGACTGCGTCGTGAGGCTCGGCACGTTTGGGTGGGCGAAAAAACGCTCCCGGCCGTCACCAACCTGCCTATTGGTGACGCCACGGAATACTTTGGAGAACTGAAGCTGACAGGACGTCGTGGCGAGATTGCGGACAAGATTCTCAAAGAGATCCGCGAGCGGTTGCAGTTCCTCGTGAACGTGGGCCTGGATTACCTGACGCTGGACCGCAGCGCCGACACCCTGTCGGGCGGTGAAGCTCAGCGTATTCGCCTTGCCAGCCAGATAGGCGCGGGCCTCGTGGGGGTGATGTACATCCTTGATGAACCCTCCATTGGCCTGCACCAACGCGACAACGACAGGCTGCTGGACACCCTCCGTCACCTTCGTGACATCGGCAATACCGTGATCGTGGTTGAGCATGACGAAGATGCCATCCGCCTCGCCGATTATGTGGTGGACATTGGACCAGGAGCTGGCGTGCACGGCGGCAATATCGTCGCGGAAGGCACGCCAGAAGAGGTCATGTCCCACCCGGACTCGCTCACCGGTAAATACCTGTCAGGTCGCGTCAAGATCGAAGTACCGGCGAAGCGCACCCCGCGTAACAAGAAGCTGTCTCTCAAGCTAAAAGGCGCACGCGGAAACAACCTGCGTAACGTCGATCTGGAAATTCCGATCGGCTTACTGACCTGCGTCACGGGCGTTTCCGGATCAGGCAAATCAACGCTGATCAACAACACGCTGTTCCCCCTCAGTGCCACCGCGCTTAATGGGGCGACGACGCTGGAGGCCGCCACGCACGACAGCATCGACGGTCTTCAGCACCTGGACAAAGTGGTAGATATCGATCAGAGCCCAATCGGCCGAACGCCGCGTTCGAACCCCGCCACGTACACGGGCCTGTTCACCCCGATTCGCGAGCTGTTCTCCGGCGTTCCTGAATCACGCTCTCGGGGCTACGGACCGGGCCGCTTCTCGTTCAACGTCAAAGGCGGCCGGTGCGAAGCCTGTCAGGGCGACGGGCTGATCAAGGTCGAAATGCACTTTCTGCCAGACATCTACGTGCCGTGCGACGTGTGCAAGAGCAAGCGCTATAACCGCGAGACCCTTGAGATCAAATACAAGGGCAAAAGCATCCACGAAGTGCTGGAAATGACTATCGAGGAAGCGCGTACGTTCTTCGATGCTGTTCCGGCGTTGGCGCGCAAGCTGCAGACGTTGATGGATGTCGGGCTCTCGTATATCAAGCTCGGACAATCGGCCACCACGCTGTCTGGTGGTGAGGCGCAACGAGTGAAGCTATCGCGCGAGCTGTCCAAACGAGATACCGGCAAAACCCTCTACATCCTTGACGAGCCCACTACAGGTTTGCACTTCGCCGACATTCAACAACTGTTGGACGTCTTGCACCGCCTGCGGGACCACGGCAACACCGTCGTCGTGATTGAGCATAACCTGGACGTGATCAAAACCGCGGACTGGCTGGTCGACCTGGGGCCGGAAGGCGGCTCCAAAGGCGGGCAAATCATTGCCACCGGTACGCCAGAGCAAGTCGCGGAAATGAAACAGTCTTACACCGGGCATTACCTCAAACCTTTGCTCGAACGTGATCGCGCCTGATCACTGTGTAAAAACGAAAAAGCCCCTGTCATGGCGACCATGACAGGGGCTTTTTTAAGCTGAATCAGAACTGCGATTGCAGATAGTTTTCCAGGCCAATGGACTTGATCAGACCCATCTGCTTTTCGAGCCAGTAGGTGTGGTCTTCTTCTGTATCGGCCAGTTGAACACGCAGGATGTCACGACTCACATAGTCCTTATGCTGCTCACAGAGCGCGATGCCTTTGCACAATGCTGCGCGGACCTTGTATTCAAGACGAAGATCGCTGGCGAGCATCTCAGGTACGGTGGTGCCCACGTCCAGATCGTCCGGCCGCATGCGCGGCGTCCCTTCAAGCATCAAAATACGGCGCATTAACGCATCAGCGTGTTGTGCCTCTTCTTCCATTTCATGATTGATACGCTCGTAGAGCTTGGTGAAACCCCAATCCTCATACATCCGCGAATGGACGAAATATTGGTCGCGTGCAGCCAATTCGCCGGTCAGCAGCGTGTTGAGGTAATCGATGACGTCCGGGTGGCCTTGCATCGCCGTGAATCTCCTTCATGAAAGTCGATAGTTTGGACCAACATTGGCGACAGGTCACCTTTCAAGAAGCAGAAAACTGAAGAAAATCCCGGATTATGTGACATTTGGTGCCGAAAATACGGGTAAATGAGGTGAGTTCTCTTTATCACTAAGAATTAGCGCAATTACCACGCGCTCAACTGATAACGCGTTGTATTTAACTAAATGACAGGCAACAAAAAACCGGGCACTAGGCCCGGTTTTTTGTGAAGACTGATGTCTTACTCAGCAGCTTCTACAGAGCCACCGACTGGACGATCAACCAGCTCGACGTACGCCATAGGCGCATTGTCGCCAGCGCGGAAACCGCACTTCAGGATACGCAGGTAGCCACCCTCACGGGTCGCATAGCGCTTGCCCAGATCGTTGAACAGCTTACCGACGATTTCTTTCGAACGAGTACGGTCGAAAGCCAGACGGCGGTTAGCAACGCTGTCGATCTTGGCCAAAGTGATCAGCGGCTCGGCAACGCGGCGCAGTTCCTTGGCTTTCGGCAGGGTAGTTTTGATCAGCTCGTGCTCGAACAGCGACACCGCCATGTTTTGAAACATGGCCTTGCGGTGAGAGCTGGTACGGCTCAGGTGACGTCCACTTTTACGATGACGCATGGTTCATTCCTTACCAAACACAACGTTCGGTGATTACGACGATCAGGCAGTCGCCTTGTCGTCCTTCTTAAGACTTGCAGGCGGCCAGTTGTCGAGGCGCATGCCGAGGGAGAGACCACGAGAAGCCAGAACGTCCTTGATTTCGGTCAAGGATTTCTTGCCCAGGTTCGGAGTCTTCAACAGTTCCACTTCAGTGCGCTGGATCAGATCACCGATGTAGTAAATGTTCTCCGCCTTAAGGCAGTTGGCCGAACGTACGGTCAGTTCCAAATCGTCAACCGGACGAAGCAGGATCGGATCGATCTCGTCTTCCTGTTCGACTACAACAGGTTCGCTGTCACCTTTGAGGTCGACGAACGCAGCCAACTGCTGTTGCAGAATGGTTGCAGCGCGACGGATTGCCTCTTCAGGGTCCAGAGTACCGTTGGTTTCCAGATCGATAACCAGTTTGTCCAGGTTGGTACGCTGTTCGACACGGGCGTTTTCCACCACGTATGCGATACGACGTACCGGGCTGAACGAGGAGTCGAGCTGCAAGCGACCAATGCTGCGGCTTTCGTCTTCGTCGCTCTGACGCGAGTCTGCTGGTTCATAACCGCGACCACGAGCTACAACGAGCTTCATGTTCAGGGCGCCGTTAGACGCCAGGTTAGCGATTACGTGATCGGGGTTAACGATCTCGACATCATGATCCTGCTGAATATCGGCAGCGGTAACCACCCCCGAACCCTTCTTCGACAAGGTCAGCGTAACTTCGTCTCGACCGTGCAGCTTGATAGCCAGACCTTTAAGGTTCAACAGGATTTCAATGACATCTTCCTGTACACCTTCGATGGCGCTGTACTCATGAAGTACACCGTCAATCTCGGCCTCGACTACTGCACAGCCGGGCATGGAGGACAACAGGATGCGGCGCAGCGCGTTGCCCAGGGTATGGCCGAAACCACGCTCGAGAGGCTCGAGGGTGATTTTGGCGCGGGTTGGACTGACAACCTGTACATCAATGTGACGGGGTGTCAGGAACTCATTTACCGAAATCTGCATGGATGCACCTATTTTCTAGCCCTTACTTGGAGTAGAGCTCGACAATCAGGCTTTCGTTGATGTCGGCGGACAGATCACTGCGAGCTGGAACGTTTTTGAAGACGCCAGATTTTTTCTCAGTGTCTACTTCTACCCATTCTACGCGGCCACGTTGGGCACACAGATCGAGAGCCTGGACGATACGCAGTTGATTTTTCGCTTTTTCGCGAATAGCTACCACGTCACCAGCACGAACCTGGTAGGACGGAACGTTAACGGTTTTGCCGTTTACGCTAACCGACTTGTGCGATACCAGCTGACGAGATTCGGCACGAGTGGAACCGAAACCCATACGGTATACGACGTTGTCCAGACGGCATTCGAGCAGTTGAAGCAGGTTCTCACCAGTAGCGCCTTTCTTGCCGGCAGCTTCTTTGTAGTAACCGCTGAACTGACGCTCGAGAACGCCATAGATACGACGGACTTTCTGCTTTTCACGCAGCTGGGTGCCGTAGTCGGACTGGCGACCGCGGCGCTGGCCGTGGATACCAGGTGCTGCT
>NZ_JBIVNG010000012.1:0-258269 GCF_044753445.1 Pseudomonas sp. NPDC088368 | reverse complement strand
CCACGGTCTGTACTGCTGCTAACAGTCAGAAGCTGGCTTTTGGTCCCACCCACCCCTTCGAGTCTTACCATACAAGCTGGCTTGCCTGCGATCTGGCGCGGAGCGGCAGTGAAACCGCATACCTCGGTTGTGTCAGGCAAACTCAATGTCCAGGGTTCGCTGTCGCTTCGCAACAGATCGTAGGCAAGCCAACTCCCACGGCCTTCGGCCAGAGCCGAACTGCGACCAACCTCAGAACTTCAACGGCACCCGCCCTGAGTTCGAGCTCAGCGTGCCGCTGCTTTCGCGCACGACTTCTTTCGGCTTGTACGCGCAATAACCAGGGCGCGGGCCGATGCGTGGGTGATTGCGGCACGTGTCCGGACGCTTGTCGTAGATGGTGCACAGGCGGCTCTTGCGATCCAGATACAGGCAGTCATTGTTGCTCATGCGCTGCAGCGTGAAGATCCCCGACTTCTGGTTAAAGCGCTCGACAATGCCTTCCTTCTGCAAACGCTTGGCGATGTTCTTCGGGTTATCGCCCTGCTCGAACTCGTCCACGATGCCGATGCGGATCAGGTCCTTGATCTTCGCTTCCACAGGCAGGGTGCAGCAGCTGGATACGCAGCCCCCGCACATGTGGCTGGAATATTTCTGCCAGGTTTCGAGACGGTCGATTTCGGCGGCGGCGATCAAAGTGGGCTTCATGAGCGTGAGGTTCCGGGTGTATCGGGCGCGCGATCATACCGGGCCGCGGGCATTTCCCCTACCGCAATTTGATCGGCGCGACTGTCGGCAAACCGCCCGCCGCTGCCACGACTTGGCAACACAGGCCGAGTAGCTTAGGTGGCCAAGCGAACGAGTCCGAAACGGGGGTGGCTCATGCAACAGGCACAGCACGTGGTCAATGAGGTCTTCGATCTGTACCTGCAACGTGGCAGCGACGATTACATCGGCGAGCCGGTGTCGCAGATCGAGCACATGTCCCAATCTGCGCAACTGGCGCTGGGCGAGGGTTACGATGACGAAGTGGTGCTGGCGGCGTTCTTTCACGACATTGGCCACATCTGCGATCACGATCTGGACGCGTCGAGCATGGGCGGCTATGGCGTGGGGAGCCACGAGCGTGTTGGCGCCGATTACCTGCGCAAATGCGGGTTCAGCGAGCGGGTCGCCAAGCTGGTGGAATACCACGTTCAAGCCAAGCGCTACCTGACTCTGCGTCAGCCGGGTTACTACGCACAACTCAGCGAAGCGAGCCGCCGCACGCTGGAATACCAAGGTGGCGTGATGAGCGAGGCCGAGGCGACCGCCTTCGAACAAGACCCATTGTGTAATGTGAGCCTGCGGATGCGGCAGTGGGACGAGAGGGCAAAAGAGATGAATGTGCCGGTGATCGATCTGAAAATCCTGAAGGAAAAGGCGCTGGCGCTGCTGGTTGATGCTTGAGTGATTGATGCGGCCCTCTGTAGGAGCGAATTCATTCGCGATTGGCCGGTACAACCGCGAGATATCTATCGGATGTAAGATTTTTCGCGAATGAATTCGCTCCCACAGGGTTTCGGTGACGTCAGGACCCCGGGCACCCGTTCTCAACAGGTTGGGTCAGCGAATTACTACTACGGCTAGGCCTTCAACCTGCTCCTGCCGCTCCGCCTGATTGAGCTTCGCATGCGGATTCAGCGACGACCATTGCGGATGGGCCCGTGCTTTGCGCAGCGCGTCCGGCAGTTTGCCTTCGCGCCAGGATTTGTCCTGAGGCGCATCCAGTCTGATGCTGTCCATCGCTGCGTGGCCCCGCGCCTCCAGCGCCAGCAGCAGTTGCCGTTGACGCAGAGCCAGCAGTCGCAGCACCGCGTCATCTACCGTCAGTTCCCGTTGGCCCTTGAGTTTGCCCAGCAAGCGCCCGCCATAACTGCGCGCCGTCTGCAGGGCGCCTCCGGCAATCGCCCCGACCAACGCCGCCGCACCCAGCGTGATGCCCCCGACCAGCAGGTCTACGCCTGCGCCCGCCGCTGCACCCGCCGCGATGCCACTGCCAACCCGCACCCCCAACAGCTTCAGGGTTTCCGGGTTGAACAAGTCATCGCCCCAACGCCCGTCGAGCAACGGCAGATCACTGGCCGAGGCGTCCTCGCGACGAAACGCATAAAGCTTCAGCAGCGCCTCGACGCAACGTTGCTCGCGCTGGCGGACTGACTGGCGAAGGTCGTCAATGGCGGCCTGCACGTAATCAGCCTCTGTCGAGACGCTGCGCCGACAGGCCGCGCAGTCGATCAATAACTCGGCGATCAGACGCGCGGCGCTGTGGCGACGAAGCTCGCGTTGAGCCTGTTGATCCGTGATCAGCCGCTCCAGTTGTGGGCGCGAATTTTCCAGCAGCAGAGCCAGACTTTCATACAGCCGCCGCTCGCCGTCTTCCGGGGGCGCCACGCTGTCGAAACGCACCAAAGCATGAAGGCCCAGCCGGGCTAGGGCTTCGCGCCAATCCGGCTCACGATGCTGCGAACTGCTGACGAAATTCAGCACCGGCAACAGCGGTTTGCCGCAGCTGGCCAAGACTGCCAGTTCATCACGGTACTTAGCGAGGACCGGTTCGCGAGCGTCGATCACATAAAGCCCCGCGTCCGACGCCAGCAACTGGCGCAACACCTTGGCTTCCTGTTCGAAGCGCTGTCGGGCTTCGCTCCCTTCGAGAAATCGGGCCAATCGCGCAGGGCCGTCGAGGCGTTCGCCGGGGCGATCCAGGCGCTCCAGAAAGTCGAGCAGGGCGATGGCGTCTTCCAGGCCAGGTGTGTCGTACAGCTCCAGCAACGCTTCGCCGTCCACCGACAAGCGCGCCCCTTCCACGTGCCGCGTAGTGCTGGGGCGATGGGATACCTCGCCAAAGCCGACGTCGCGGGTCAGGGTCCGCAGCAGTGAAGTCTTGCCGACGTTAGTGTGCCCGACCACGGCCAGTTTCAGCGGGCGCGCTTTTGATCCTTCAGTCATGTCCGGTCTCCAGCCAATTCAGTGGCGCGCTGTCGGTCCACGTCAGCTCCAGCTGTCCCAGCGCGACATGCCAGTCGCCCAACCGGTCGGCGTCCAGCGTTTCACCGTCGGGCGCGGGCAGCAGCCAGACTCGCGTGGCCGTCGCGCAGCGTGCTAGCTCGGCGATGAGCGCAAGGCTGCCACGATCAGGCGAGCGGCGGGGATCGCAGGCAATCACCAGGCGTGCAGGCGGGTAGCGGGTCAGTTGGTCAAGCAGGTTGCGGCGGGATTCGCGGCTGTCGAGGACGCCTGCGTCGGCCACGTTTTCGGGCAGCGTCGGCGGCCAGAGGCGTTGATCATCCAGCTCGATGGCGACCAGCAACGCGCCCTCGCTGTCAGTGACCGAAGGGCCGGGTTGCACCGAGTGCAACGAGGCGGGCGCGGCGTCGTTAATCCCGAGGCGCTCACTGCTCGGCATCAAGCGCTCGCGCAGCTCGGCAAAACCCGGCTCGCTCAGGTCCAGCGCCAATTGCTTGCGACCTGCACGCCAGCGCCCATAGCAGAACAGGGCCAGCAGCAGACGCGGCGCAATGCCATAAACAACGAGTACACCCACCAGCCAAGCTGCCCAGGCCTGTCGGGCGTTCTCGATCACCAGCGCACTGTCGCCGCTGGCGCGGATCATGTCCTCGGTCGGTACGCTGAAACCCAGCATCGACGGCAGCGTACCGAGACTTTGAGTGAGATTGACGAACGTATCGCTGCCGAGAATCGTGGTTTCCCAGACAAACCCGTAGCGCCGGGTCGCCATCAGCAACAGCAGTAAAGTGAGAGCACTGAGCAGGGCCAGCAGCCAGAGCCCGTTGACGCAGGCGCCAAGCAGCCAGCGATTCAGTCGTTTGCGTTGCAATAGCAGGATCAGGGCGGGGGCCAGTTGCGCCGCTTGAGCATCGCGGGCGAGTTTTTCGCTGAGCCACCACCAAAGCCTTCCGAGGCTGGCCGCGCTTTCCCCAGCGAACAACAGGCCCAGCAGCCAGCTGATCAACAGAATCAGGTTCACGCCCAACAGACTGCCCAGGGCCCAGAACACGTTGACTGGGGCTTGGCCGTTGCCCAGCGCTGCGAACGCCAGGCCGGCCCCGCTGATCACCGCGAAAATGGCCAACACGATCAGCGACAGTCGCGCGCCCTGTTTCCAGTGGCGCAGCGCTGCAAGCATGCCGTCGCGCTCGGCCAGCCAGCGGGCTCGGTGTTTGATGCGGGTCAACAAGTCGCCCCCTGTCACGCGGGCGCGGCGATTGGCTTCGTCGTCATCGAGCGGGCCTGCGTGTTGCTCGCGCAGGCGCACCGCTTCGGTCAGCCAGAGTTCATCGAGTGGGGTCAGTGCAGTCACACGGCGTCTCGTTGGTGAAATCAGAAGTGAGCATAACCGCTGCGGCAGACTCGCGCAGGGTCGCAGGGTGTGCGGGATATGACCGCAGCATTGTCGATGTGGCAGCACGACTATCAGCGCACGATTTTGCGATGCCCTCTGCTATCCTCGCCGCCATGAAAAAACATCTCCCCCTCAGCCTGATTGCCGCCCTCGGTGAAAACCGGGTCATCGGCGTCGACAATTCCATGCCCTGGCATTTGCCGGGGGATTTCAAATATTTCAAGGCCACCACGCTGGGCAAGCCGATCATCATGGGGCGCAAGACTTGGGATTCGCTGGGCCGTCCGTTGCCGGGCCGGTTGAACATCGTGGTGACCCGCCAGGCCGACCTTCAATTGGAAGGCGCCGAAGTGTTTACCTCACTGGGCGCCGCCGTTGAGCGTGCCGAAGCGTGGGCGACGGAGCAGGGTGTGAGCGAAGTCATGTTGATTGGCGGCGCACAGCTGTATGAGCAAGGGCTGGCGCAGGCAGATCGTCTGTACCTGACTCGCGTGGCATTGAGCCCTGAAGGGGATGCGTGGTTTCCGGAGTTCGATCAGGCGCAGTGGCAGCTGGTTTCCAACGCGGAAAACCCGGCTGTGGATGAGAAGCCTGCGTACAGCTTTGAGGTGTGGGAGCGAAGGTAGAACCAATCCTGCGCCTGCCACCCATCCAAACTGTGGGAGCGAATTCATTCGCGAAAAATGGATCAGTCGACAAAGGTGTGCCTACCTGAACGCCGATTCGCGAATGAATTCGCTCCCACAGGTTTACGTCGCCATTGCCAACAGGCTTGTAACAAATATGTCGCTTTTGCGTCATCTGTCGTGATCGGCAATGAACATGACGCCATCAGAACGCGCACCGTCGCTGACGCATTAAAACAGTCATTACTTTTTGTTACGGTCCAGCCTCGGATTTCTAAAGGGGAGGATACCGTTATGAAGCTCGCACCAAAATTGTTGGCCGCTGCGGTCTGTCTGGGCCTTGCCGGTCAGGCGTTTTCGACGGAATTGAAGCACTGGCCGGAGCCTGCTGCCAAACAGCTGGATGCCATGATCGCGGCGAATGCCAACAAGGGCAATTTCGCGGTGTTCGACATGGACAACACCAGCTACCGCTACGACCTGGAAGAGTCGCTGCTGCCGTATCTGGAAAACAAAGGTCTGCTGACCCGCGAAAAGCTCGACCCTTCCCTCAAGCTGATCCCGTTCAAGGACACCGCTGAACACAAGGAAAGCCTGTTCAGCTACTACTATCGCCTCTGCGAAATCGACGACATGGTCTGCTACCCGTGGGTCGCGCAGGTGTTCTCCGGCTTCACGCTCAAAGAGCTCAAAGGCTACGTCGATGAGCTGATGGCCTCGGGCAAGCCGGTACCGAGCACCTATTACGAAGGCGATGTGGTCAAGACCATCGACGTGCAGCCGCCGAAGGTCTTCACGGGCCAGGCCGAGCTGTACAACAAGCTGATGGAGAACGGCATCGAGGTCTACGTGATGACCGCTGCGTCCGAGGAACTGGTGCGCATGGTCGCGGCTGATCCGAAGTACGGCTACAACGTCAAACCGCAGAACGTCATCGGCGTGACCACGCTGCTGAAGAACCGCGAGACCGGCGAGCTGACCACCGCACGCAAGCAGATCACGGCAGGCAAGTACGACGAAAAGGCCAACCTCAATCTTGAGCTGACGCCGTACTTGTGGACCCCCGCGACCTGGATGGCGGGCAAGCAGGCGGCGATCCTGACCTACATCGATCAATGGAAAAAACCCGTGCTGGTGGGTGGCGATACCCCGAGCAGCGACGGCTACATGCTGTTTCACAGCGTCGATGTGGCCAAGGGCGGCGTGCACTTGTGGGTCAACCGCAAGGACAAATACATGACCCAGCTCAACGGCATGATGAAGTCCAACGCCGAGGCGCAGGCCAAGGAAGGGTTGCCGGTGACGGCGGACAAGAACTGGGTGATCGTCAAGCCGGATGAGATTCAGTAAGGCATCGAGACCGGTGGACTAACCCTGTGGGAGCGAATTTATTCGCGAGAGGCCCGTACATCCGACGCATATCGGTTGAATGTACCGTCGCATCGCGAATGAATTCGCTCCCGCAGGAAGATGTGCCGCCGGGTTGACCGGTGCGCCCCCTCAAACCCTCGGCAAATCCAGTATTGCTTCCAGCCCGCCGCTCTCCCGATTGCGCAGTTGCAACCGCCCTTCATGGGCCGCCGCCACGGTGTGAGCGATGCTCAGTCCCAGCCCATACCCGCCGGTGCCCGCATTGCGCGAACTTTCCAGCCGGAAAAACGGCTCCACCACCTGCTCCAGCTGATCCTCAGGAATCCCCGGCCCCTGATCGGCGATCACGATGCGCAGCCGCTCGGGCTGGTCTTCGATAAAAATATCCGCCTGATGGCCATAGCGAATGGCGTTCTCCAACAGGTTCTGCACACAGCGCTTCAAACTTCGCGAGTAAGCAGGCAACGGCTCCAGCGCCGTGCCGTGCAATGCGACCTGCGCGTTCATGTCCTGAAAGTCGGCCTGCAAACTTTGCAACAGCGCATTGATGTCCACGCTCTGCCGAGGCTCGTTGACCTCGCCGCTGCTGACGAACTCCAGGGTCGAGGCGACCATGTTTTCCATGTCCTCTAGATCCTTGCGAAAGCGTTCCTTGGCCTGTTCGTCGGCCAGCATTTCGGTGCGCAGACGCAGGCGTGTGATCGGCGAACGCAGGTCGTGAGAGATCGCCGCCAGAAAACGCGTGCGCTCGCGCAGGTTGTTGATCAGCCGCTGTTGCATGCTGTTGAACGCCTTGGCGGCACGGCGGACTTCCAGCGGACCATTCAGCGCCAGAGGGGGGCGCTTGATGTCGGCGCCCAGTGCCTGCGCCGCCTGAGTCAGTTCAGTGAGGGGGCGGATGGCCAGGCGCACCGCCAACAGCACGACAATCGCCAGCAGGATGATCCGCACCAGATATATCCTGAGGAAGTAATCGAACATCACTTGTACCGGCGTCAGGCTGGTCCAGCCTTGATCCTCCCGCGCACGAACCTGCAACCAGCGGCCGTCCGGCAAATGCACTTCGATGTTGAACATGCCCGCCGCAGGGCTTGAACCGAACAGCGTGCTCATGCCCGCTGCATGGCCCTGATCGTCCAGCAACGACAAATGCAGCAGGCGCAGGTCGCTGAAAATTCCGGTGCGCTGTTCAATCACATTGTTCAGCAGGCGCTCGGTGGCTTCATCCGCGCTGCTGAGCTTTTCCGTGCGCGGGGTCGGCGCTTCGATGAACTGCAAGCGGAAATCCGGCGTATTGAGATGACCGATGAAGCCATTGGTGTGCGTCGGCTCGATGTGAATGACCCGCACGATATCGGCCAGACGGCTGGCGATCAGGCGCGTGGGGATTTCCAGCACCTGACTGTGGCGCACGTCGTACCAGATGCTGCTGGTAGCGATCTGCGCGGCGATCATGCCGCTGACCAGAATGATGACCAGTCGCCCGTACAGCGTTCGCGGCCATAGCCTCACGAAGCGGCTGCCACGTCGGTGGCGGTGAGCATGTAACCCTCGTTGCGCACAGTCTTGATCAGTCGGGCGTCCAGTTGCTGGCGCAGGCGGCTGACGCACACATCGATGGAGCGGTCGAACGGGGTGCTGTTTTTCTCGAACACGTGGTTAAGCAAAAAGTCCCGGCTCAGTGGGCGATTCGGGTGTTGCAGCAGCAGGCGCAGCACGCGGTAGTCGGAGTTGCCGAGGCTGATCACCAGCCCCTCGGGCGAGAGCACCTGGCGTGCGCGGGTGTCGAGTTTCCAGCCGTCGAACATCACGTAGGGCGTTTCATCGACCCGCGCCCGTTCAGGAAAACTCTGCACCCGGCGCAGCACCACTTTAATCCGCACCAGCAATTCACGAGGGTCGAACGGTTTGGGCAGGTAATCGTCGGCGCCGATTTCGAGGCCGACAATTCGGTCGATCAGGCTGCCCCGCGCCGTGAGCATGATCACCGGAATATTGGAGGTCGTGCGCAGTTCGCGGCACAGGCTCAGGCCGTCTTCGCCAGGCAGCATCAGGTCCAGCACGATGAGGTCGACGACGTTCAGCTCCAGGCGCCGACGCATTTCCTTGCCATCGCAGGCGGTGGACGTCTGATAGCCCGCATCGCGCAGGTACTCGGCGAGCAGTTGGCGGATTTCGGGATCGTCATCGACGATCAACACGTGATCTTGCTTGGACATAAGGGACGTCGTGCCTGTGTCTGTAGCGCGGTGAAGTGGCAGCCCTGCCGAAAGTCCGCTCCGCGCTGCGCAGCCGAAACGCGTCGGAGGGAAGCGTCGGCTGCCGGCCGGGGCAAATGTAATGGAATGTTGTGTACGGCGTTTTCCTGCACCGCCAATACAAAGTCGGGCCGTCCTGGACCGGGCGGCTCTTTAAACTGGTCGGTGTAAATGCGAGTCATTGTAATCTGGAGACGTGCGTGTTCAAACCTTTCTCGATGCGGGCGGCCATTGCGCTGGTCCTGCTGCTGGGCGCCTCCCTGGGCCAGGCATCCATGGCTTCGGCCAAAGAAGTCACCGACGTGTTGGGCCGTAAGGTCGAGGTGTCCGACCATGTTCAACGCGTGGTACTGGGCGAAGGCCGGTTGATTTCGGTGTTCGCGCTGCTCGACCGTGACGCGCCGTTCAAGCGCATCGTGGGCTGGCAGGCTGACCTGAAAAAGCTCGACCCCAACACCTATAACGCTTATGCCGCTAAATTTCCTGAAGTCAGCAAGATCCCTCTGATCGGCCAGGCGTCGGAGCAGAGCGTCAGCGCCGAGGAAATCCTCAGCCTGAAACCCGACCTGGCGGTGTTCAGCATTTCCGGGCACGGCCCGACCGAACACAGCCCGGTGGCTGACACCCTGGCGGCAGCAGGGATTCCCGTTCTGTTCGTCGATTTTCGTATCAAGCCCGTCGAGGGCACCCGCACTAGCATGATGGCGCTGGGCCGTGCGCTGGGGCGCGATAAGGAGGCGGCGGCTTACGTCGATTTCTATGATCGGCACCTCAGGCGTGTGATCGACACCGTGGGCAATGTCGATGACAGCCAGCGCCCGAGTGTTTTCCTCGAACTGCTGGCAGGTGCGTGGCAGGCGCCGGGGCACACCACCGGCAAGAGCGGCATGGGTGAAGTGATCAAGCTGGTCGGTGGTCGCAACATCGCGGAAGGCGTGGTGCCTGGCGCGTTGGGTGACGTCAGCGTCGAGTTCGCGCTGAAGGCCGACCCGGACGTGTACGTCGCCACCGGCAACCACGAACCGGGCCTGTTGCTGGGCGCAGGCGTTCAACAAGCCCCGGCTCAAGCGGCCTTCGATAAAGTGCTGGCCCGCCCCGAGTTCAAGGACCTGCGCCCGATTCGTGACGGTCAGGCCCATGGCTTGTGGCACGACTTCTACAACTCGCCGTACAACATTCTCGCCATCGAGGCCTTGGCCAAATGGATCAACCCAGGCAAGTTCACGGCGCTTGATCCACAGCAGACGATGGCCGAGATGAACGCGCAGTTCCTTGATACGCCGCTGTCTGGCCAGTACTGGATCGACCAACAGAAGTGAACGCCCAAGCGCACTCCTTGCCCGACACTGGTCCGGCAGGCCTTGAAGCCGCCAGTCAGGGCTATCGCCGCTTACTGGCGCGCCGTTGCTGGCTGCTGGCGATTCTCGTGATTCTGCTGCTGTTCGCCGTGCTGATCGACCTCACCACCGGCCCCTCCGGCATGGGCCTCGGCACGTTGATCGACGGCATGCTGCACCCCGAACACCTGGCGATTACCGACCGTATCATCATCTGGAACGTGCGCTTGCCGTACGCGCTGATGGCCGTGCTGGTGGGCTGCGCGCTGTCATTGGCGGGGGCCGAGATGCAGGCGATCCTCAACAATCCGCTGGCCAGCCCTTTCACGCTGGGCGTGTCATCGGCGGCGGCGTTGGGTGCGTCGCTGGTGATTGTGTTTCCAGTGTCGGTCAGCTGGCTGTCGGGCAATGCGGCGGTGTCGTTGTCGGCGTTTGTGTTCGCCTGCGCCTCGGTCTTTCTGCTGCAAGCCATGTCGCGGCTGCGCGGGGCGGGGGTCGAAAGTCTGGTGCTGTTCGGCATCGCGCTGGTGTTCAGCTGCAACGCACTGGTGGCGCTGCTGCAACTGGTCGCCACCGAAGACGTGTTGCAACAGTTGGTGTTCTGGAGCCTCGGCAGCGTCGCCCGCGCCAATTGGGACAAGCTCGGCATTCTGGCGCTGGTGCTGCTCGTCGTGATGCCGATGTCCTTCGCCGCCTCGTCGCGCATGACTTTACTGCGCATGGGTGAGGATCGCGCCCAGAGCTTTGGCATCGACGTGCGACGTCTGCGTCTGTTTTCCCTGCTGCGCATCAGCCTGTTGTCAGCCACTGCCGTGGCGTTTGTAGGCACCATCGGATTCATCGGTCTGGTCGGTCCGCATATCGCGCGGATTCTCGTAGGTGAAGACCAACGTTTTCTGCTGCCCGCGAGTGCGATTGTCGGGGCCTTGCTGCTGTCGCTGTCGTCCATCGCCAGCAAGCTGATCATGCCCGGCGTCATCGTGCCGGTGGGGATCGTAACGGCCTTGGTCGGCGTGCCGATCTTCGTGGTGCTGGTGTTCAAGCGCGGGAGGCAACTGTGAGCGGGTTGAGCGTGCGCGATGCGCATGTCAGTTATGGTCGGCGTCAGGTGGTGCGCGGTTTGTCGCTGCCGGAGCTGGAACCGGGGACCGTCACGGCGCTGATCGGCCCGAACGGCGCGGGAAAATCCACGCTGCTGCGGGCCATCGCAGGGCTGGAAAAGATGCACGGCGACGTCAGTCTGCAAGGGCGTTCGCTGAATGACGCGTCCATTGCCGAACGTGCGCGACTCATCACTTACATGCCGCAGAACCTGCCGCCGGGCCTGTCATTGAGCGTCATGGAAAGCATCGTCGCGGCGCTGCGCGTGAGCACGTTCGACGGCATACCGTTGTCGAGCGAAGCCTGTTTGCGTGAGGCGTACAAGGCGTTGCAGAGGATTGGTATTACTCATCTGGCCGACAGCCTGCTGAACAGTCTTTCGGGTGGGCAGCGGCAGTTGGTGAGTCTCGCGCAACTCATCGCACGCAAGCCCAAGGTCATGCTGCTGGACGAACCGACGAGCGCGCTGGACCTCAATTACCAGCTCAAAGTGATGGCCTGCGTGCGCGATATGGTGCGGGAGCATCAGTTAATCGCGATAGTCGTGCTGCACGACATCAGCCTCGCGGCGCGGCATGCCGACCGGATTGCGGTGCTGCGCGATGGCGAGTTGTTCGCCCATGGCGCGGCGGAGGAGATTCTGACGCCGAGCCTGCTGGCGGAGGTGTATGGCGTGCGCGGGCGAGTGGAGCGCTGTTCGCAAGGCACGATTCAGGTGTTGGTGGATGGGGCGACGACGTAATAGCGATATTTCATTGTGGGAGCCGGCTTGCTGGCGAAAGCGGCGTGTCAGGCAACGGGGTCTTGTCTGATCGAATGCTTTCGCCAGCAAGCCGGCTCCCACAAGTTATGCGGTGATGCTGATACCTGACTAAAAAGCCCGGCATCACTGCCGGGCTTGTTGTTTGCTGCGTCAGGCGCCGATCACGGCACCAGCTTGTCCAGCAGCGCCTTGTCACGCACGGCGCCTTTGTCGGCACTCGTCGCCAGCAGGGCGTAGGCCTTGAGGGCGGTGGTCACTTTGCGCGGACGCGCTTCGACCGGTTTCCAGCCTTTCTTGTCTTGCTCGGCACGACGGGACGCCATTTCTTCGTCGGAGATCAACAGGTTGATCCCACGGTTCGGGATGTCGATCAGCACTTTGTCGCCATCACGCACCAGACCAATCGCGCCACCCGCTGCCGCTTCCGGCGAAGCGTGGCCGATGGACAGACCGGAAGTCCCGCCAGAGAAACGGCCGTCGGTCAGCAGTGCACAGGCTTTGCCCAAGCCTTTGGATTTCAGGTATGACGTCGGGTACAGCATTTCCTGCATGCCCGGGCCGCCTTTCGGGCCTTCGTAACGGATGATCACGATGTCGCCAGCCTTCACTTCGTCGGCGAGGATGCCGCGCACGGCGCTGTCCTGACTTTCGAAAATCTTCGCGTTGCCTTCGAACACGTGAATCGACTCATCCACACCGGCGGTTTTCACCACGCAGCCGTCCAGCGCGATGTTGCCGTACAGCACGGCCAGGCCGCCCTCTTGCGAGTAGGCGTGCTCCACGCTGCGGATGCAGCCGTTCTCGCGGTCGTCGTCCAGCGTGTCCCAGCGAGTCGACTGGCTGAACGCGGTTTGCGTCGGGATGCCAGCAGGACCGGCCTTGAAGAAGTGATGGACCGCTTCGTCGTCGGTCTGGGTGATGTCCCACTTGGCGATGGCTTCTTCCATCGACTTGGAGTGCACGGTCGGCAGGTCGGTGTGCAGCAGTCCGCCACGGGCCAGCGAACCCAGGATGCTGAAAATACCGCCAGCGCGGTGCACGTCTTCCATGTGGTACTTCTGGATGTTCGGCGCCACTTTGCACAGCTGCGGCACTTTGCGCGACAGGCGATCGATGTCGCGCAGGTCGAAGGCGATTTCGGCTTCCTGAGCGGCCGCCAGCAAGTGCAGGATGGTGTTGGTCGAACCACCCATCGCGATGTCCAGCGTCATGGCGTTTTCGAACGCTTTGAAGTTGGCGATGTTGCGCGGCAGCACCGAGTCATCGTTGTCGCGGTAGTAGGTTTTGCACAGCTCGACGATGGTGCGGCCAGCCTGCAGGAACAGCTGCTCGCGGTCGCTGTGAGTGGCCAGGGTCGAACCGTTGCCTGGCAGCGCGAGGCCCAGGGCTTCGGTCAGGCAGTTCATCGAGTTGGCGGTGAACATGCCGGAGCACGAACCGCAGGTCGGGCACGCACTGCGCTCGTATTCGGCGACTTTCTCGTCGGAGGCGCTGGAGTCGGCGGCGATGACCATCGCGTCAACCAGGTCCAGACCGTGGCTGGCGAGTTTGGTCTTGCCGGCTTCCATCGGGCCGCCAGAAACGAAGATCACCGGGATGTTCAGGCGCAGGGCGGCCATCAGCATGCCGGGGGTGATCTTGTCGCAGTTGGAGATGCAGACAATGGCGTCGGCGCAGTGGGCGTTGACCATGTACTCGACGGAGTCGGCGATGATCTCGCGGCTTGGCAGTGAATACAGCATACCGTCGTGGCCCATGGCGATGCCGTCATCCACCGCGATGGTGTTGAATTCCTTGGCCACGCCACCCGCTTTCTCGATCTCGCGGGCAACCAGTTGACCCAGGTCTTTCAGGTGCACGTGGCCCGGAACGAACTGGGTGAAGGAGTTGGCGATGGCAATGATCGGTTTCTTGAAGTCTTCGTCTTTCATGCCCGTTGCACGCCACAGGGCACGCGCGCCGGCCATGTTGCGACCGTGGGTAGACGTTTTCGAGCGGTAATCAGGCATTGGAGCACTCCGGGCGGCTAATCAGGTTCAGTAGGGGAGTGAGCTTCTCTTGGTCCATTGCAACGGCGACAGGTCGCTGCCGTTGCGGATGAGGTCGGTGACGCCACAGGATCGCTGCGCTTGACCGGAGCTCATAAACCCGCCGGGGGATGATTGGCGATGAATAGGCCGATTCTACACCGCTGGCGGCGGGATGGAATGGCGAGACCGATCAGGGGCGTCTGTATCAAGCTGTGTAGGACGTTTCTGAAACGGCTTTCGAGGGGTGTTTTCATTTGCCGAACCTCATTACTATCCCCGCGCCGCATGTGCGGTTGACGAGAAATACCCCAATGGACCACCCCAGTTCACGTTCATTTAGAACGCACAATCTGGCACCGACCGCAGCGGCGGCGGGCTTGCCTGTGAGCTGACGTGGTCGGCTTTCCGGGAGCCTGCGCGGCTGCCTGGAGAGACACATGACTATTTTTGACCTGACCCAACCGCTGTCCCCGCTCGATAAGCTGTCTGCCGCGGACATCGCGAATCATCTGCAAGCCCTGCCTCAGGACAAGCGCACCGAGGTGCTGGGGCGACTCAACACCCACGCAGCCGAGGAAGCCACCGAAGACTTCCACAAAGGCGCATTGATTTCCACGCCGCTGGGCAATCTCCGCGATGCCACCGCGGGATTCCTTTACCGCAAACGTGTGCTGTGGCTGGTGTTGCTGGTGTTTGGCAATCTGTTTTCAGGCGCAGGTATCGCTGTGTTCGAAGACGTGATCGCCGCCAACATCGTCCTGGTGTTCTTCCTGCCCCTGTTGGTGGACAGCGGTGGTAACGCAGGCTCGCAGTCGGCAACCCTGATGGTACGGGCCCTGGCCACTGGCGATGTGGTGATGAAGGACTGGCTGCGACTGCTGTGGCGTGAATGCTCGGTCGCGCTGGCCCTCGGGGTGACCATGGCCGTTGCCGTCGCGCTGTTGGGGGCGATGCGCGGTGGCTGGGAAATTTCCATGGTGGTGGCGAGCAGCATGCTGATCATCGTGTTGATCGGCAGCCTCATCGGGATGAGCCTGCCATTCATGTTCAGCCGCCTGCGCATGGACCCGGCTGTCGCTAGCGGACCGCTGATCACATCGATTGCCGATGCGGCGGGGGTGCTGGTGTATTTCGGGATTGCTTCGGTGATTTTGGGGCTTTGAGGGTGCTAGCAGGGGCCATCGTTCAGATGATGGCCCCATTCAAACGCTATAAACGTCAGCTGTTGGGCAACAGCCGGCACGTAATGCTCTTGATGTACCGCGTTTCCGGGATCGCCGGGTGGACCGGGTGATCCGGGCCTTGGCCGCCGCGTTCCAGCAGCTGGATGTTGCGGTCCAGGTGACGGGCGCTGGTCAGGAGGATGTTCTGCAGGTCGTCTTCCGGCAGGTGCATCGAGCAGGAGGCGCTGACCAGAATGCCGTCTTTGCTGAGCAGGCGCATGGCCTGTTCGTTCAAACGGCGATAGGCGCCTTCGCCGTTTTTCAGGTCTTTCTTACGTTTGATAAAGGCAGGTGGGTCGGCCACGATCACGTCGAAACGCTCTTCAGCAGCTTTCAGCTCTTTAAGGGCTTCAAACACGTCGCCTTCGATGCAGGTGACTTTCTCGGCAAAGCCGTTCAAGCCAGCGTTGCGCTCAACGCCATCGAGGGCGAAGCCCGACGCGTCAACGCAAAACACTTCGCTGGCGCCGAACGCACCCGCTTGCACGCCCCAGCCGCCGATGTAACTGAACAAATCCAGTACGCGCTTGCCTTTGACGTACGGCGCCAGGCGCGCGCGGTTCATGCGGTGGTCGTAGAACCAGCCGGTTTTCTGGCCTTCCATCACCGGCGCTTCGAATTTCACGCCGTTTTCTTCCAGCGCGACCCACTCCGGTACCAGCCCGAACGCCGTTTCTACATAGCGGTTCAGGCCTTCGGCGTCACGGGCGGCCGAATCGTTTTTCAGCAGAATGCCGCTCGGCTTGATCACTTGAATCAGCGCAGCCAGCACATCGTCCTTATGTTGCTCCATGGTGGCCGATGCCAATTGCACCACCAGAATGTCGCCGAAACGGTCAACCACCAGGCCTGGCAGCAGGTCGGAGTCGCCGTAGACCAAGCGATAGAACGGCTTGTCGAACAGGCGCTCGCGCAGGGACAGGCAGACCTTCAGGCGGTGTACCAGCAGGGATTTATCCAGTGGCAACTTGATGTCGCGAGACAGCAGCCGCGCGCAGATCAGGTTGTTCGGGCTCATGGCCACGATGCCGAGCGGCTTGCCGCCCGCCGCCTCAAGAATTGCTTGAGCGCCTGGAGCGAAGCCATTGAGCGGGGTGGCGGCAACGTCGATTTCGTTGCTGTAAATCCACAAATGACCGGCGCGCAGGCGACGGTCGGCGTTGGGCTTGAGGCGCAAGCTAGGCAGGGACATGACGTCGCTCCGGGGAAAAAAGAGCGGGATTATACCGCTGCGCGCTCGCTCGGGTGAATTTACCTGTAGGCGGTCTGTCGGGAGCGAAGAGTGTTTCAACGGTTGTCGAAGCATGGGCGGTAAGGGTTAGAATCGCCCCCTGACCTTGAGTGTGTACTTATGTCCCAAGAGCTTACTTCCGAGCAGATTCAGCAGGCGTTGCAAGGCATCAGCGTGCCGCCCCAGCCGCAAATCATGGTCGATTTGCAGATGGAGCAGTACATGCCCGACCCTGATCTGGGTGTGATCGCCCGGTTGATCGCACAGGACCCGGGGCTCTCCGGCGCCTTGCTTAAGATCGTCAACTCCCCTCACTACGGTCTCGCGAACAAAATCGCGTCGATTCAGCGTGCGGTGAACCTGCTGGGCAGCCGCTCGGTGATCAACCTGATCAACGCGCAGTCGATCAAGGGCGAGATGACCGACGAGACGATCGTGGTCCTCAATCGTTTCTGGGACACCGCCCAAGACGTCGCGATGACCAGTCTGACGCTGGCCAAGCGAATCGGGTCGCAAACTGTGGACGAATCCTACGCGCTCGGTCTGTTTCACGACTGCGGTGTGCCATTGATGCTTAAGCGCTTCCCCGAATACATGAATGTGCTGGAAGAGGCTTACGCCAAAGCGGGGCCGGACCGGCGCGTGGTCGATACGGAAAACCACATTCTCAACACGAACCATGCGGTTGTTGGCTATTTCACGGCCAAATCATGGCGTTTGCCTGAACATGTGAGCAATGCCATCGCTAATCACCACAATGCGCTGGCGATCTTCCAGGAAGAGTCGGGCCGCAATGCGCCGCTGAAGAACCTGCTGGCGATCCTGAAAATGGCCGAACACATTTGCTCATCGCATCGGGTCTTGGGTAATCAGGCGGTGGACCATGAGTGGAACAGCATTGGACACCTGGTTCTGGATTACGTGGGCCTGTCCGACTACGACTTCGAAAACCTCAAAGAAAGTATCCGAGAACTGAGCGCACACTGAGTTTGCGCGCTCGCGTTTCACCCGCCATCGAGCCGGCCCATGCCTGAATTACCTGAAGTCGAAACCACTCGTCGGGGCATCGCGCCCCATCTCGAAGGCCAGCGCGTCAGCCGCGTGATCGTGCGGGATCGCCGCCTGCGCTGGCCAATTCCGGAAGACCTGGACGTGCGGTTGTCTGGCCAGAAGATCGTGGTTGTCGAGCGGCGCGCCAAATACCTGCTGATCCAGGCCGAAGTCGGCACGTTGATCAGTCATTTGGGCATGTCCGGGAATTTGCGGCTGGTCGAGGCGGGGTTGCCTGCCCTCAAGCATGAGCATGTGGACATCGAGCTGGAGTCGGGGCTGGCGCTGCGTTACACCGACCCGCGGCGTTTCGGCGCGATGCTGTGGAGCCTCGACCCACACAACCATGAGTTGCTGATTCGGCTGGGGCCTGAGCCGTTGACCGATCTGTTCGACGGGTTGCGGTTGTATGAGCTGTCGCGTGGCCGTTCGATGGCGGTCAAGCCGTTCATCATGGACAACGCCGTGGTGGTGGGCGTGGGGAATATCTATGCGACTGAAGCCTTATTTGCGGCGGGCATCGATCCGCGGCGTGAGGCCAAGAGTATTTCAAAGGCCCGCTATATAAAGCTGGCGATTGAGATCAAGCGCATTCTCGCGGCGGCCATCGAACGCGGCGGCACTACGTTGCGTGACTTCATTGGTGGCGATGGGCAACCGGGGTATTTCCAGCAAGAGCTGTTCGCCTATGGCCGAGGCGAAGAGCCGTGCAAGGTCTGCGGGACGATCATGCGCGAGGTGAAGCTGGGGCAACGGGCAAGCGTGTTTTGCCCGAAATGTCAGAAGTAAAGTGAGACGGAAATTGTGAGCAGGGTCTGCATGGCCCCCTTGCTTAACCCCAATCCCTGTTTATAGTGAGCAGCATCACTCTTCCCGCTGTGCCTGAAGGATCACGCCATGAGCCCGTTTCGCATTCTCGCTGCCACCCTGGCCTTGTTTTTCGGCTTGCAGATGACCCCGGCGATGGCGCAGGTCGAGGCATCAGGCAGCGGCGACCCCGTTTATGAAATCCAGAACCCACCGGCGTACGCCATGATCGGCGACCTGTTGGTCGCCCGCCCGCTGCTGATCGTCGCCACGGTCGCGGGTGCGGCGCTGTTTGTCGTGGCCTCGCCATTCGCGGCGGCAGGCGGCAATCTGGGTGCCACCGGCAAGGCCTTGGTGGTTGATCCCGGCAAGGCAGCCTTCGTTCGCTGCCTCGGCTGCACCACCAGCGGCTACGGCAAACACGACTGATCCGCGCAAGTCCGCACCAGACTCAGCGGTGCATCAGGCCTGAAAATCGCTGAAATCCCTACGCCGCGAGGATCGCTCGCGGCTTCGACGTTGGCGCTGTTCTTGTCCCACAGGAGTACTTGCTGATTACCAAAGTCGCGTCGGGTCTCCCTCAGTTTGTAACCCCGCTCGCGCAAATCATTCAACTCCTCGGCGGTAAACGCCCCCGGCTCGTACTCCATCACATCCGGCATGTATTGATGGTGGTAACGCGGCGCCGACACCCATTGGGCCACCGGCCGGTCGTCCAGGTATTCCAGCATCGACAACAGCACAATGCTCGGAATCCGGCTTCCTCCCGGAGTGCCGAAAGCGGTGAAGGTATTCGGGCTTTCAATGAAACTGGGGCTCATGCTCGACAGCGGCCGTTTGCCCGGTTCGATGATGTTGGCCTGACTGCCCACCAATCCGTACGTGTTGCTGCCTTTGGGATCAACGGCGAAATCGTCCATTTCGTCGTTGAGGATCACGCCGGTGCCGGGCACCGTAAACGTCGAGCCAAACGGAAGGTTCAGGGAGAGCGTCGCCGCAACGGCATTGCCTTTGTCGTCGAGCACTGAGAAATGGCTGGTGTTGTCGCCTTCCCGCCAGCGGGGCGCCGGTGGCAACGCAGTGTTCGGTGTCGCCATGTGAGGGTCCACGCTGGTCGAGAGCTGGAGCAGATAATCAGGCGCCAGCACTTGGGCGACGGGATTAGGCACGAAGTCGGGGTCGCCGAACAACACCCGATCACGGTACGCGCGGCGCAATACTTCGACGACGTAATGGGCGCGTTGCACTTTTTCGGATTCACGCCACGGCAGCTGTTGCAGCATGTACAGGCTTTGCGCCAGCGCGATGCCGCCCGCCGATGGGGGCGGGGCGCTGATCAATTCGCGCTGATCCGCCAGTTGAAAGCGTAGCGGCGTGCGGGTGACGACGTCGTACTCTTCGAAGTCGTGGTAATTCCAGATCCCGCCTGCCGCCCGATTGCCGTTGACCATGGCCTGGGCGGTCAGGCCGCTGTAAAAGCCTGATCGCCCTTTGTCTGCCAGGCGGTCGAGTGTCTGGGCCAATTCAGGTTGCTTAATGACTGCGCCCAAATCGGGCACATCATTGTTGCGCAGGAACAACCGGGCGCTCTCTTTGTTGGCTCGCAACGCGAAGAGTCTCCAGCTGGCGCGTTCACGGTAGATCTCATCCACCTTGAAACCGCGATAGGCGATGCGAATGGCGGGTGCCATGGAAATGCTGAGGGGCAGTCGCCCATAACGTTCTGCGAGTTCGACCAGCGCGGCAGGCAAACCCGGAATGGCGGCCGCCAGCGGGCCGTTCAGGGACAAATCCGGCTGCACGATGCCGTTGCGGGTGAACATCTTGAGTCTGGACTTCAAGGGCACTTTTTCTCGCGCATCGAGAAACTGGTACTGCACCGGCTCTCCGGCCTGGCGGAGCAAAAAGAAACCGCCGCCGCCCAATCCAGAACCGTAAGGCTCAACCACGGCGAGGGTGGCGCTGATGGCAACGGCGGCGTCGAACGCGTTGCCGCCATCGACCATGATTTCTCGGCCGGCGGCGGTGGCGATGGGGTGTGGGCTGGCAATGGCGGCCTGCCGGGGATGGTCAGGGCTGCCGTGAGCCGAGAGGGCGCACAGAAAAAGTGTGGCGCCAAACGAGGACGGTATCCACGTAAGCTTCGATGTCATGCGTATCTCGCTCGCTCAGGTCAACAGGCATTACAGCCAGTGTCTTCGGCGAAAGCGCGTATGCCGACAGGATATGCCTTCGTTTATGCCTTGCTGGTAATCAACTGGTACTTGGCCATCAGCTCGTCTTTGCTCTCGACGTGGTTTTCATCCAGTGGGATGCAATCCACGGGGCAAACTTGCTGGCACTGCGGCTCGTCATAGTGGCCAACACATTCGGTGCACAGGTTCGGGTTGATCACGTAGATCTCTTCACCCTGGGAAATCGCTTCGTTCGGGCACTCGGGTTCGCAGACGTCGCAATTGATGCAATCGTCGGTGATGATCAGGGACATGGAAACTCCAGCCGCGGCCAATGCCGGGGCATAACTAAACTAATGCGGCGAATTGTGCCGCATTAGCGCTCGGTATGCACCTGAACATAGCTCACGTACCCGGCTGAAACCTCTCCTTGAGCGCATGGGCGACAGCCGGATGCACGAACTTGGTGATGTCTCCCCCCAATGCAGCAATTTCCCTGACCAGCGTAGATGAAATGAATGAATAGCGTTCGGACGGCGTGAGAAAAAGACTCTCGACGTCCGGCGCAAGTTGTTTGTTCATGTTCGCCAGCTGGAATTCATATTCAAAATCGGAGACAGCACGCAGGCCACGCAGCAGGATATTGGCGTTCTGTTCCTGGGCGAAATGCGCCAGCAGGGTCGAGAAACCAACCACTTCGACGTTGTGCAGGTGCTTGGTCGCCTCGCGCGCAAGCTCGACGCGTTGCTCCAGCGAAAACAGCGGGTTTTTCTTGGGGCTGGCGGCTATGGCAATGACCACTTGGTCGAACATGCGCGATGCGCGCTCGACCAGATCGCCATGACCCTTGGTGATAGGGTCGAAGGTGCCTGGGTACAACACTCGGTTCATCGCGTCGTCCTGGTCGGAGTCCGAAGGGATTCGGATGGTAGCGCAGCGGGGCGAGGCGGCCAAGTCGCGGGCGTCTTCCACAGGCATCGCGGACGTGCCGAGATTCCACGACGCCCCCAACCCCGTGCCTGGCCGTTGCCTACCGAATGAACAGCTTGTAGATCAGTTTCTGAATCGCTTTCCCGTAAGGCGGATAAATCAGCCGCGCTGCGTTGACACGCTGTTTGATGAACACACCTTTGGCCTTGCTGAATGTCAGAAAACCTTCGTGGCCGTGGTAATGGCCCATACCGGAGGGACCGATGCCACCGAAAGGCAAATCGTCCTGCGCGACGTGGAGCAGCGTGTCGTTCAGACAGACTCCGCCGGAATGAGTCTGCTCCAGCACCCGATTCTGCTCGGCCTTGTCGTACCCAAAGTAGTAAAGCGCCAGCGGCCGAGGCCGGCGATTGATGTAGTCGAAAGCCTGTTCGATGCGCTCATATGGCACGATGGGCAGCAAAGGGCCGAAGATCTCGTCCTGCATCACCAGCATGTCGTCGTTGACGTCGAGCAGCAGACTAAAAGGCATACGTCGCCCCTGGCCCTGCTCATACAACGACACGATCTGCGCACCTTTGCTGCTGGCGTCGGCGATGTAGCCGTTCAGCCGTGCCATTTGTCGTGGATTGATAATGGCGGTGTAGTCCGGATTGTCCGCCAGCGTCGGATAAAACCTTTTGACGGCCTGACGGTAGGCGTCGACGAACTCATCGATCCGGTTCGCGGGTACCAGCACGTAGTCAGGCGCCACGCAGGTCTGTCCGGCGTTCATGGTCTTGCCAAACGCGATTCGCTCGGCGGCGTCCATGATCGGCACGTCCTGCGAAACGATGGCCGGAGACTTCCCGCCCAGTTCCAGCGTAACGGGCGTCAGGTTTTCAGCGGCGGCGCGCATTACGTGCCGTCCAATGCTAGTGGCCCCAGTGAACAATAAATGATCAAAAGGCAGCTTCGAAAACGCCATCCCCACCTCGGCTTCCCCCAGAACCACGGCCACCAGATCCTCTGGAAAAATCCTGGCGAACAGCGTTTTGAGCAGTTCTCCGGTCGCAGGCGTTGACTCGCTGAGCTTGAGCATCACACGATTACCTGCTGCTAGCGCGCCGACCAAGGGGCCAATGGCCAGATACAACGGATAATTCCACGGGACGATGACACCGACGACGCCCAGCGGCTGATAGATGACTTTTGCTGACGCGGGCTGAAACGCCATGCCGACGCTGCGTCGAGACGTGCGCATCCACTTCTTTAAATGACGCCGGGCGTAGCGGATGTTGTGGAGGCTCGGCATCAACTCGGCAAGCAGCGTTTCATCAGCGCAGCGATGGCTGAAATCCGTGCTGATCGCCTCGATCAACGCCTGGCGTTCGTCGCTGAGCAATTGATGCAGGCTGTCGAGCCATTGCAGGCGCTGCCCGGCAATCGGCATGGGATTGGCCGCAAAAGCCTGGCGTTGCAGGTCGAACAGGCGTTCGAGCGTATCAGGCGATGTGGATGCCGCCTGGAGCGTTGGCCATTGCACGGATTCGACAGGCATTGCTGCGGTTCCTTTTGAAGTTATAGAGTGTTTCTAGAGTTGTAGCTCTACAAAGTCAAATGCCGCCTGTGAGCTTGAGTTTGGGCAGGATTACAGCGTTTCTGGTCACACACGCGGCCAAATATTTTTCCGGGCGATATTTCATTTAAATCCCGTTCCGCCGATAAGGCTTTTAGTGCGTTCGCGGACCGTTTAGCGGGTAGATCATGCAAAGCTGCGTAAAGAATCTGATTGAACAAGGCGCCCACCTGTTTGGTGAAATGCTGAATGTCGAGCAAGTCCAGGCGCTCTACCGCGCCATGGTCGCTGCACGTGCGTTCGATGGCAGCCTGTTCATGGACGAAGCGGAGTATCTGGCCCAGGAAAACCATTTCAACGCCAACCCGACCAAGGCGTTTAATTTTCTGAATCAGTTCGACGAGCAGTTGCAGTTCATCGAGCAGGACGCGCGCTTGACGGGCGTACTCAGTGAGCTACTGGGCGACGATTATGAAGTGGTGATCAAAAAGGCTGTTTGTGGCGTCCCGGATTCGTGGCTGCCAGACTGGATTCGCGAGCGGATTCGCGACGTGAACGTGGCCAACCTCGGCCCATACATCAAGAAGCCTTACCGCGACATCACCTATTTTCGCGGCATCGACTTTCATCAGGACATCATCGATTGGCCCCAAGGGCGGGTCGAACTGGACCCCTCTACGTTTCTGACGCTGTACGTCTATTTGCATGACGTGACGGAGTACGATTCGCCACTGCACCTGATTCCTGGCTCCCACCAGTTTGGCGCCACGCTGTTTCCGCACAGCCTTGAGCCGTTGGGGGGTGATCAGTGGATGTACGCCGATGACCACGGCAACGCGATCCGCTGCCAGGATCGCACCCTGCTGGGCGGTCCCGGCTATGTCGGGTTGTGGCACAACTGCACCTTGCACGGCACGCGACCCGTTGCGCACGAGTCTGAGCAATTTCGTTTGTCGCTGCGTTATTTGGTGGGTAAGTCGAACGGCAATCATACGAAGACCGCCATTGATGAGATCAACGAGACGCTTCAAGGGGATCTCAAGCCGATGCGCACGCGTCGGGATCTGGACGACAGAGGGGCTGCGCGGATGCGCGGCAATATCATCAATGCGAAAGGTTGAAGCGGCCAAATCCGGGGTTCGGCTCTCCGGCAGCCAACTTCGGTACATCAACAAGTTGTCGACAGGCTGCAAGGGACTGCGCGAGTTCGCGAGCAAAACGTTATGAAAATCCAATTCCTGCAGTTGCAGACACATGGCGATGAGCGCGGCTCATTGATCGCACTGGAAGAGGGCAAGAACATCCCCTTCTCGGTCAAGCGTGTCTACTATATGTTCGAAACCGGGGAGGGGGTCCGTCGTGGCTTTCACGCCCACAAGTCGCTGAAACAGGTGGCCGTGGCCGTACGAGGCTCGTGCCGTTTCATGCTGGATGACGGGACGGAGAAAATCGATATCCGTCTCGATCACCCGCAACAGGGGCTGCTGATCGAGTCCTTCATCTGGCGGGAAATGTACGATTTCTCCCCAGACTGCGTGCTGATGGTGCTGGCCGACAATCTCTACGATGAGGCCGATTACGTCAGGGACTACGCCACTTTTCAGCAGATGGTTTCAGACGAGATGGCCCCTGATGCGTATCGACCTTTTTTGACCGCGGCACGAGGTTAGTGAATGGATATCCCGTTTCTCGATTTGAAAGCGGTCAATCATGAATACGCCGACGAGTTGAAAGCGGCTTGCGCCAGGGTCATCGATTCAGGTTGGTACATCGGTGGCGCCGAGTTGGCCCGGTTCGAAAAAGCCTTCGCCGAATACTGCGGTGTCCCCTTCGCTGTCGGCACCGGCAACGGCCTGGACGCGCTGATACTGGTGCTTCGCGCCTGGAAACAACAGGGCAAGCTCAAGGCCGGGGACGAGGTGATCGTCCCAGCCAATACGTTCATTGCCACGGTATCTGCGGTGACCGAAACCGGGCTCGTACCCGTGCTGGTCGATATCGACCCCGCCACTCACAATCTCGATTGCGCAGCCGTCGAAGCCGCTATCAATCCTCGAACACGCGTGCTGCTGCCGGTTCATCTCTACGGCCAACTGGCGCCGATGCCACAGCTCATGGCCCTGGCGGAGCGCCACGGGCTGCTGGTGCTTGAAGACTGCGCCCAGGCGCATGGTGCTCAGTTGAACGGTCGCAAGGCCGGTAACTGGGGGCATGCCGCGGCCTTCAGCTTCTATCCAGGAAAAAACCTCGGCGCGCTCGGGGACGGTGGCGCCGTGGTCACGTCGGATGACGAGCTGGCACGATTGGTCAGGGCATTGGGTAACTACGGCTCCAGCGTCAAATACCGGCACGACTACCCCGGCGTGAACAGCCGGCTGGACGAAATCCAGGCCGCGATGCTGTCGGTCAAACTGGCTTATCTGGACGCCGATGCCGAGCGCCGTCGGAAAGTGGCCGAGCGCTACCTGCGAGGGGTCAACAACCCTCTGATCACGCTGCCTGGCGTTAGCGAGCGCAACGCTCATGTCTGGCATCTCTTCGTGGTCGAATGCGTTGAGCGCGACGCCCTGCAACAACATTTGGCGCGGCGTGGCATTCAGACCGCCATTCACTACCCCTTGCCAATTCCTGATCATGCACCGTACAAGGCCCTGAAGCTGAGCCTCCCCATGGAGAAGGCGCGACTGCATGAGCGAATTCTGTCGCTGCCGATTTATCCGACACTGAGCGAAGGCGAGCAAGAACGGGTCGTGGCGGCGCTCAACGAGTTCAAGCGGGAGAACGCGTCGGGACACGCTTGAAGAGTGTGCTCTTCACACCGGGGGCGTGTGATGTGCTGCCAAGACGCACCGAGTCGCGACGGCATGCGTTAAGATCCAGCACATCACTGTGACAACCACACGTTCGAGTCGAACATGGCGCCGCGCATCAAAACCCTACGCATCAAAACCCGTGAACGCATCGTGCAAAGCAGTCTGGAGCTTTTCAATCTGCAGGGCGAGCGTAGTGTCAGCACCAACCACATCGCCGCGCACATGGAAATTTCGCCAGGCAATCTCTACTACCACTTCCCCAATAAGCAGGCGATCATCGCCGAGCTCTTCAGCGAGTACGAAACGCTGGTGGACAGTTTTCTGCACCCGCCGAAAGGGCGTTTGCCGGATGTCGAAGACAAACGCCATTACCTCATGGCGATCCTCGACGGGATGTGGCGCTACCGTTTCCTGCACCGCGACCTTGAGCACCTGCTCGACGCCGATCCAGAATTGGCGACGCGCTATCGCCGGTTTTCCCAGCATTGCCTGATCAAGGCCATGGCCATTTATGGCGGCTTTGTCGAGGCCGGTATCTTGAAAATGGACACCGTGCAGATCGAATCCTTGACCCTCAACGCCTGGATCATCCTGACGTCCTGGGTACGCTTTCTCTGCACGACGCGGGAAAACGCCGCGCACCTGAACGAAAACGCCATTCGGCGCGGTGTCTATCAAGTCTTGGTGCTGGAACTGGCCTACGTCACGCCGCTGGCACACGACGCGGTCCACGCGCTGTGCACCGAATTTTACGTGCCGCTGAACAAGGCACTGGAGGAGGCGACTCCATGAGCGTCTCCTTCAATCCAATGCTCTTATCGCTTTAGCCACTTTCACTGTCTGCAGGAGCCCGTCATGTCCATCGCGCAATTGATCAGCCCGCAACAACTGGCCGAACGCCAAAAACAGCCCGGCCTCGTGATTCTGGATTGCCGTTCCTCTCTTGAGGATCTGGACTACGGCCAGCGCAGCTACGCGGAGGGCCATATCGAAGGCTCGTCCTACGCCGACTTGCTCAATGACCTGAGCGGCCCGATCACCAAGGGCGTGACCGGTCGACACCCGTTGCCTGACCCCAACACGCTGATCGACCGTTTGCGTTTCTGGGGCGTCAACAATGACAGCGACATCGTGCTGTACGACGACGGCCCAGGCGCCTATGCCGCGCGTGCATGGTGGCTGCTGGCGTGGCTGGGCAAACGCGACGGCGTGTTCATTCTCGATGGTGGCCTCAAGGCCTGGCACGCGGCGGGCTTGCCGTTGAGCCTCGACCCGCCGCAGCACGTCGAGGGGCGATTCGAAGGCAAGCCTGACGATGCGCTGGTGCTTAGCGCGGCCGATGTGCAGAAGAAGCTCGATAAACCTGAAGTGACCTTGATCGATGCCCGTGCCCCGGCGCGTTTCCGCGGGGAGGTCGAGCCGATTGACCCCATCGCCGGGCACATTCCTGGCGCGCAATGCGCAGCGTTCACCGATAACCTTGGGCCGGATGGCCGGTTTTTGCCTGCTGATCAGCTCAAGCAACGTTTCGCGGAAACCCTGAACGGCCGCCCGCCTGAAAAGCTCGTCGCATACTGCGGTTCGGGGGTGACGGCCTGCCACAACCTGTTCGCACTTTGCCTGGCCGGGTATCCGTTGGGGCGTTTGTACGCCGGGTCGTGGAGCGAGTGGATCAATGATCCGCAACGTGGAATCGCGAAGGGAGAGTGATGCAAATGGCGCCGTTACGAGCAGCGGCGCCAGATGTCCCGTATCAGCGGACAAGTTTCTGGTCGGGCACCACGAAGCCTTTGTAGTTGGCCTCGATGAACTGCTTCACTTCCGGCCCGGTCAGGTACTTCGCCAATAGCGTCAGTCGAGGATCGTCCAGCATCTCGTTGCGGGCGTAGATAAGGTTGGCGTACGGGTTGTCCGCTGTGTGTTCCCGTACCAGCGCACGTGACGGATCGACGCCGTTCGACAGGGCAACGTCCCCGTTGATGAAGCTGGCATCGGCATCAGGCAAGGCTTTGGCCCGCAGCACTGTGTCTGTCGGGATCAATTGCAGATGGCGCGGGTTGTCGATGATCGACTTTTCGCTCACCGAAATCGCCGCTGGCGAGCTGTCGAGCTTTTCCACATTGAGCTTGATCAGCCCCAAGTCCTGAAGAATGAACAGTGAGCGGGGCAGGTTGGTTTGCTCGTTGGGGACCAGGATTTTCGCGCCGTCCGGCAGGTCTTTGGGGCTGGTGTATTTCACCGAGTACAAGCCAAAGGCGTTCAACAGCACTGTCGCTTTGCCATCGAAATTGTTGAGCTTGGGGTGCGCCGCTTTCCAGGCGTTGACGTAGGGTTGGTGCCCCGTGAAATTCACATCGGTGTCACCGCTGGCGAGCAGCTCGTAGGAATCCAGCGCGCCACTGCCGCCGCTGGTGGTCAGCTTGAGCTTCAGCCCTGAATCGTCAGCGTCCGCTAGTTTCTGCACGAAACGCACAATGTCGCCCTGAGGCGAAGCGGTCGCGTAAATTTTCAGCGGCGTGTCCGGGACGGTCGTGCCCTTGTTGGCGGTGGCCGTCACCTCGCTGGCCGACGCGGTGGCGCCCATGAAGGCCGGAATGACCATCGCAACACTGGCAACGATCGCTGTGAAGGCGGCGGCCAATGCCACCGTGCGTCTGGATGTGGCGCGTGTGTTTTCCATGATTTCTCTTCGACAAGGTTGAGCGGGGCAGCAGGCCTGGCGACCTGCCGCTGAGTGTTTGCGGCTATCGCTTATGGCTGCGGGCACGAATCCACACGTCGCCGGTGATCTGGATGAACTGGACGATGATGACCATCGAAAACACCGAGATGAACATCAGCTCGCCGTAGAAACGCTGGTATCCAAACTCGATGGCGAAATCCCCGACGCCGCCTGCGCCCACGGCGCCCGCCACTGCGGTGCCCTCCACGGTGCCCACCAGAATGATGGTCATGGCATTGAGCAATCCTGAGAAAGACTCGGGCAGCAGCACCCGGAAAATCAGTTGAAAGCGGGTCACGCCCATGGAACGTGCGGCCTCGATTCGGCCCTGATCAATCTCCCGCAGCACCGACTCCACGAGCCTTGAGAAGAACGGCGTGAAACCCAACACCAGCGGAATGATGGCCGCCACCGGCCCAAGCGTTGTGCCCACGGCGGCGCGGGTAACGGGGATCAGCAGCACGATCAGAATCAGGAACGGAATGGAGCGACCGACGTTGACGGCGGTGGTCAACAGGTAATACAGCGCCGGTCTCGGTGAAATGGATTGTGGCGCGATCAGGTACAGCGTGGTGCCAACCGTGAGACCAGCCACGATGATGCAGGGTCCGGCGATGGCGATCATGTAGAGGGTCTGCGCCAGGGCGGCCCAGAAATCCGGAAGGTAGGTTTGCCAGGTCATGGGGTTCATGGGGCGCTCGAACGGGAATCAGAGGTTGACGGTGATCATCTGGTCGGTCAGCCATTGCTTGACCTGCCCGACATCGAGGTGGGTCTGCGGGTGGCGTGGGCGAAAGCGCACCTGAAACCGGGCGACCGGGGTTTTGCCAAGATTGTCGACCCGCCCGGACAGGATCGAGAAGTCGAGACTCAGGGCACCCGCGAGTGTGGACAGCAGGTCGGTCTGGGTTTCGGGATGCTCGAAAATCAGGTCTAGGGTGTCGGGTCCGTTCTGCCAGGCGGCGTCTTTGTTCAGGGGCAGAAGGTGGTCCTTGAGAACCGAATGCTCCCGCTGGATCACGTCCTTGAGCGTGCCCGCTTCGGTGATACGCCCGTGTTCGATCAACACAGCGGCATCGCAGGCGTAGCGAATGACATCCCATGAATGCGTGATCAGGATCACAGTGAAACCGTAAAGCTGCTTGAGCTCTCCGAGCAGATCAAGAATGGTCTGCGTGGTTTGCGAATCCAGCGCGCTGGTGGCCTCGTCGCACAGCAACACTTGAGGGTTGGTGATTAGGGCGCGGGCAATGCCGACGCGCTGTTTCTGCCCACCTGACAGCTGTGAGGGGTAATGCCCTTCGCGATCTTGGAGTCCGACTTTTTCGATCAACGCCCTCGCGCGTGCATACCGCTCGGCGGCCGGGACGCCGCGAATGGCGAGCGGAAACGCGACGTTGTCGAGGACGGTCTTGCCGTGAAACAAATTGAAGTGCTGAAAAATGGTCGACACTTTCGACAGGTATTCGCGCTGACCCCGAGCATCCAGCGATGCCAAGTCCTGGCCGTCGAACTCAACGGTGCCTGCCGATGGCGCTTCCAACAGATTGAGCAGACGCAGCAGCGTGCTTTTGCCAGCGCCCGATGTGCCGACGATGCCGAGAAACGCGCCGCGCTCGATTGTCAGATCGACATCGTCAAGCGCGGTGGTGGCGGTGTTGTCGCGGTTGAAGGTTTTGCTGACGTGGGTCAGACGGAAAATCGGATCACTCACTGCAGCTGTCCTTGGTGATATTCGCTTGCGCGACAAATCAGACGTCGAAAACCGCCGACATCAGACGTGCCGCCAATCATTCAAGAACTGCATAATCAGTGCTACTGGTTATAGCTGAAAGGAATTTTTAATTCTTTGCTTATAACCTCGTTCAAATCTGCCCCATCGCCCAGCGCAGCAAAAAGAACACCGCCAGGCCGCCGCCGATTGTTGCCAGCAGGTTGCGGCTGAAGGCAGCGATGGCGATAGCGGCAATCCCCGCCAACAGGTAGGCGTTGTGCCACGATACCTGCCAATGCTGGCCGTCCGGCAGGAGCATGCCAGGCACAACGATCGCAGTGAGCACCGCAGTCGGCACGTAGTGCAGCCCTTGGCGAACCACCGGCGGGAAACGCAGATTCGGCCAGGCGAACAGGCTGTAGCGCATCAGAAATGTGATCGCGGTCATGCCGAGAATCAGCCACCAATAGCTCATGAATGCACCTCATTGCTCGGGGCGTCCTGCGCGTCGGAAGACTGCCGGCGTTCGAGAAGTACGCCCACGGCGATGCCACTGAACGCCGCGGCCATCAGCCCCAATTTATAGGGCCACGACCAGGTCATCAGCGCGACAGCACCGGCCGCCAGCGCAGCCGCGACCTGCGGTCGGTTGCGCAGAAGCGGGACGACGATGCCGATGAACGTCGCCAGCATCGCGAATTCCAGCCCCCAACTCGCCATGTCCGGCACGGCTTGACCGAATAAAACGCCGACCAGTGAACTGCTGACCCAGCAAGCGTAGAGCGCAACGGTGACGCCCAGCCAGTACCAATGCGCCAGCGGGGTACGGCCATGAACGAGGTAAAAGCGCTGGACGACCGCGAAGGTTTCATCGGTCAGCCAGAACGCCAGCAGCAACCGCCAGCGCTGCGGCAACCCCTGAACTTGAGGCTGCATCGTGGCGCTGTACAGCACGTGGCGAAGGTTGACGATGAACGTGGTCAGCAAGATCACGACTGCGCTGGCGCCAGCGCCCATCAAGCTGACAACGATGAACTGCGCCGACCCGGCATAGACAAACATCGACATGCCGACCGCCTGCCACAGCGACAAGCCGCCAACGCCTGCGAGGGTTCCAAATATAATGCCGAACGGTGCAATGCCGACCAGCATCGGCACGCTGTCGCGAAGACCGCGAACGAACAGTTGATTACGAGACATGGTTCTTCTCCTTATGTCCCGCAGGGTAGGCGTTCGGGGTGGGAGTGTCTTGAACGATCTTGCACGGTTCAACGCAGATCCGCGTCCGATTCTGGCAGTAGGCAGTAGGCAGTAGGCAGTAGGGAGTGGCGGAAGCGGACGGGTGGTGCGATCAGCGCGTGTGATTCTGGCCGGAGGCCGTGGGAGTGCCGGGGTGGCGCTCCCACGGCCTCCGGCCAGAATCAAAAGCGTTGCCCGCCTCGATCTGCGTCTGCCGAAGGCGTAGGAGCGTTGCTTGCTCCGGGCTGTGATCAAGGCTTCGGCAGCGAAGACGATTTTCAGTCAACGCATAGGGCTTAGGCTTACGCCCCATGCACCTCCACCAACCACTCCGGAATCCGCTGTTCCAGATAATAGGTCGGTGTTCTGATCGTCCCGCCGACAAACCCGACATGACCACCCTGTGCCTGAAAGTCGAATCGGGTGCTGTCAGACAACTCGCCAGGCTCGGGCAGGCTGTGGCGAAACACGAACGGATCGTCCAATGCCTGCACCAGCAGCGTCGGCGTGCGAATCGCGCCGAGGTAATAGCGGCTCGACGCTTTCCGGTAATAGTCGTGGGCATCGAGGAAACCGTTGAGCGGCGCGGTGACCTTCCCGTCGAAATCCCAGAACGTGCGCAGGTTGTCCAGCGAGCCTAGTGCGGCGAGGACCGCGAGCCCGTCGCTCAACCCTTCGTGTTGAAAGCGGCGTTGTTTGTCCCGGATGTAACCGACCATCTCGCGCATGAAGTGGCGCTGATACACCTTGGAAAAGCCCAGCCCGATACGGTCCGCGCACTCGTCCAGCCGAAATGGCACCGACACCGCCGCAGCCCCTTGTAACTGGCTTTGGAGGCCGGATTCGCCGAGGTACTTGAGCAAGATATTACCGCCCAGCGAATAACCGACGGCATAGAGCGGCGCCAAGGGGCGGGCGGCTCGCAAGTGATCGATCACGGCGGCGAGGTCTTCCGTGGCGCCGGAGTGGTAGCTGCGAGGCAACAGATTGGGCTCTCCCGAACAGCCACGCCAGTTCACCGCAACGCTGGACCAGCCGCGCTTTTCCATCGCCCGCTGCAAACCTGCAACGTACGGCGAATTGGAAGAGCCGGTCAGGCCATGCAGCACAATGACGACCGGCACTTGGGCGTCATGAGGCCCATGCCAGTCGAGGTCGAGGAAGTCGCCGTCTTCCAGCCAGATGCGCTCGCGACGACGGTCGAGATGAACGGTCTTGCGCCACAGCGGCCCCCACAACGTTTGCAGGTGGGGGTTGCCGAGGCCGGTTGCCGGAACGAAGGCCCGGCTGTCAGCTGGCGACGGCACTTCGTTCCCACAGCGCGTAATACACCTGCCCGGCCTTTTTCTCGCGGTGCAGTCGCCAGTTGCCCGGCATGGCCAAGGTGGAGGGCGCAGTTTCGCTTTCGGTGTAGATCCACGCGTTGTCCGCCAGCCACTGACGTTCTTCGAGCAGCGTGCAGGCCGGTGCCAGCAGGTTTTGGTGGAACGGCGGATCGAGGAAGATCACGTCGAACTGCTCGGCGGGCTGGGTCTCCAGATAACGCAGGGCGTCGCCGGTCGATGTCCTGCCAACCGTGCAGCGCAGGGTGCCGAGATGCTCACGCAGATTGGAAATGGCGGCGGAATTGGTGTCCAGCGCCAGGCCCAGGCTAGCGCCACGGGACAGTGCTTCCAGATACAGCGCGCCGCTGCCCGCGAACGGGTCGAGCACGCGGGCGCCTTCGATGTAAGGCGCCAACCAGTTGAACAGGGTCTCGCGCACCCGGTCCGGCGTCGGGCGCAGGCCGGGGGCATCAGGAAAGCTCAGACGCCGACTGCGCCATTCGCCGCCGATGATTCGCAGTTGGCCGAGGCCCGTATGGACTTTGTGCCCTTTGTGAATGCGCGGCGGCTTGGAAGTCGAGGTCATTAGTGCTCCGGAACGCCGAGGGGTTGCTCGGCAGGTCGATCAGTAGGGGGCGGCAGAGGTTTCTGCGGGACAGTAGGGCCAGCGGTCACGATGATCAGCTTGTCCACGTCCAGATGCTTGTTCATCACCGTCTTGATCTGCTCGACGGTGACGCTCTGAGACTGCGTCATGAAGTCTTCGATGTAGCTCAGGGGCAGATTATAGAAGCCGATTGCCCCCAATTGGCCAACGATTGCCGAGTTGCTCGCCGTGGACAGCGGGAAGCTGCCTGCGAGTTCGCGCTTGGCGTCGTCGAGCTCTTTCTGGGTGGGGCCGTTCGCGAGGAAGTCACGGGTGACGTCCTTGACCAGCTTCAAGGTATTTTCGCTGAGTTCGGCACGGGTTTGCAGGCCGATGATGAACGGGCCTTGGGCCTGCATCGGCGTGAAGCCCGACGAAATGCCGTACGTCAGGCCACGCTTTTCCCGAACTTCGGTCATCAAGCGACTGCCAAAGCCGCCGCCGCCGAGGATCGAGTTGCCCAGCGACAGCGCTGCGTAATCCGGGTCGGCCCGGTCAATGCCCAGCTCGGCCAGCATCAGGTGGGTCTGCTTGGAAGGAAACTCAATGTGAGTCTCGCCAGATTTCGGCTCGGTCGGCGCAACGGTCTTCGCCAATGCCGGGCCTTTCGGCAGCGACGCCGACACTTGAACGGCAACGGCTTCGGCATCTGCGCGAGAAAGATCGCCCACCAATGCAATCACCGCATTCCCCGCCGCGTAGGCCTTGGCGTGAAAGGCTTTCAGCTGCGCGAGCGTGATTGGCGTGATGCTTTTGGCAGTGCCCATGCTTGGATGCCCGTAGGGGTGATTCCCATACAGACGTGTGAACAGCTCATCGCCCGCCAGTTTGCCGGGGTTTTGCTTTTGATATTCAAAGCTGGCGAGAAGCTGGTTTTTGATCCGGGCCAGCGAGTCACTAGGGAACGTGGGCTTGCCAACCACTTCCGAGAACAGCTTGAGCGCCGGTTCGCGTTTCTCGGGCGCGCTCAGGCTGCGCAGCGAAACCAGCGCCATGTCGCGGTAGGAACCGTTGCCGAAGTCGGCGCCCAGCCCTTCGAAGCCTTCGGCGATGGCGCTGACATTCTTGCCTTTCACGCCTTCATTGAGCATGGCGTTGGTGACCAGCGCGATCCCCGGGGTGGCGCCGTCCTGACTGCTGCCAGCCGCGAACAGCAAGCGCATGTCGAACATCGGCAGCTCATGGGCTTCGACGAACAGCACGCGGGCGCCTTCGGCGGTGTTCCATGACTGAATGTTCAATGAGCGACGGGCCGGGGCCTTGCCGTCGAGCTCCTTCAGGGATTCGAGGGTGTTGGCAGCTTTATCGATGGCCTTGGGCGCTTCGGCGGCCGTGTCGGCCATGACCGGTGCAGCGCTAAACAGCGCGAGGGTCGCTGCCAGCAGCATCGAAGGGGCCCGCGTTCGCCCCAGGCGTGTTTCGTTGCGCGGGGTCATTTGGCTTTCTCCTCAGGCAGAACGTGCGCGACGGCGAGGCGTTCGCGGGTGAAATAGGTGCGAGCGGCTTTCTGGATGTCTTCCGGAGTGACGCTTTGCAGCGCCGCCAGTTCGCCGTCGATCAGGCGCCAGGACAGCCCCACGGTTTCCAGCTCGCCGATGGTGCTGGCCTGACTGGTGATCGAATCACGCTCATACACCAGACCGGCAATGACCTGCGCCCGAACCCGCTCAAGCTCTTCTTTGGTCGGCGGCTTGTTTTTCAGCTCGTCCAGCAGGCGCCAGATACCGGCTTCGGTGTCGGCGAGGGTTTTCTTCTTCTGCATGTTGGGCGTGGCGCTGATGGTGAACAGGCTGTCACCACGGGTGTAGGCGTCGTAATCGGAAGATGCACCGGTCACGAGTTCTTCACCGCGCTCCAGACGCGTCGGAATGCGCGCGCTGTAGCCGCCGTCCAGCAGCGCCGAGATCAGGCGCAGGGCGTTGACTGACTGCGGATCGGTCGCGGTGGACAGGCTTGGGACGTTGAAGCCGTACATCAGGCTCGGCATTTGAGTTGCAACATGCACGGTGATCTGGCGCAGGCCCGGTTCAGGCAATTCCAGCGGCTTTTTCGATGGCGGTGTGTCTCGGCGGGGAATCGGCCCAAAGAAGCGTTCGGCCAATGCCTTCACTTCGTCGGGTTTCACGTCGCCCACCACCACCAGCGTGGCGTTATTCGGCACGTACCAGGATTCGTACCAGTGGCGCAGTTCTTCAACCTTCATGCGGTCGAGATCCGCCATCCAGCCGATGGTCGGCGTGTGGTAGCCGCTGGCCGGGTAGGCCATGGCCTTGAAGCGTTCGTAAGCCTTGGCGTTCGGCTTGTCATCGGTGCGCAGGCGGCGCTCTTCCTTGATGACTTCGATCTCGCGCGCGAATTCTTCAGGCGGCAGGCGCAGGCTGGCCATGCGATCGGCTTCCAGCTCGAAGGCCACGCTCAGGCGGTCGCGAGCCAGCACTTGGTAGTACGCGGTGTAATCGTCGCTGGTGAAGGCGTTTTCTTCGGCGCCAAGGTCGCGCAGGATCAGCGACGCCTCACCCGGACCCGCCTTGGAGCTGCCCTTGAACATCATGTGTTCCAGCGCGTGGGACAGGCCGGTCTGGCCGGGCGTCTCGTAACTGGAGCCCACCTTGTACCAGACCTGCGACACCACGACTGGCGCGCGATGATCTTCGCGCACGACGACTTTCAGGCCGTTATCCAGCGTGAATTCGGAAGTGGGTTGAGGGTCGGCGGCGAGAGCAGCAAGGGGCAAACACAATGTGCCGAGCAGAAGGCCTGCGGCACGGCGGGCAATAGCATTCATTCGTCATTTGAACCTTCGAGACGGCCTGCTTGAACTTAGCGTCGGCGGGCGCGGGGGTGTTAGGATAGCGGCCAGTTTGCTTGCCGACTATGCCTGAGAGTCATGCTTGGGAATCGGACTACGATGTAAGTCGGTTGTCCGGGGGCATTTTGTAAGGCTACCCCGCGCTTGAACGGTCATCTGACGGGCCGTCAGCCAGCCAACTGATGAACAAGCGGACATAAAAGCAGTCTGTTTCGCATACAGAATTTTTCAGAGGCGCCGCTCTGGCGCGTCGCTACCTTGAGATAGCCGTCCTCCATGTTTGGTTCCAACGACGACAAGAAGACCCCAGCCTCGGCTGGCGAGAAAAAAGGCCTGTTCGGATGGCTGCGCAAAAAGCCGCAGGAAGCCGTTGCCGAGCAGCCACAGGATTCAACCGCCGCAGCGCCCGAGCCTGTCGTCGAACCGACGCCGCCTGCTGCCGAGCCGCAAACCCCTCCGGCGATCCCGCCTGCTGTGCCACATGTCGCCACGGCTTTCGAAGCGCCAGCGCAGATCGTCGAGCAACCCGCTGGCGAGCCTTGGCTGAAACTGCCGGTCGCCGAAGAGCCGGTGGCGCTGACGGATGAACACGAGCCGCACGTCACCCCCGAGATTCCGGTGTACACCGCGTCGCACGTGCAATCTGAGATCGCCATTCCGCATCCGCCGGCTCAGCCTGCGGTGGTCGATACCCCGTCTTTTGAAGTGCCACCGTCCATCGAGCCAATCCCGGTTGCCCTGCCGGGCCCGGTCGCTGGCGCTGACTTGCCTGCGCTGACCCAGCCTTCGCCTGTTCCCGCGCCGACAGTGGCTGTGCCGGTTGCACCCGTGATCGAGACCCCGCCAGCGCTAGTCGTCCCTGAAGCTCCGGCTCCCGTCGTGGAAGCCAGGCAGCCCGGTTTCTTCGCCCGCCTGAAACAGGGTCTGTCCAAGACCAGCGCCAGCCTTGGTGAAGGCATGGCCAGCCTGTTTCTGGGCAAGAAAGCCATCGACGATGACATGCTCGATGAGCTGGAAACGCGCTTGTTGACCGCCGACGTGGGTGTTGAAGCCACGTCGTTGATCGTGCGCAACCTGACCCAGAAAGTGGCGCGCAAACAGTTGACCGACAGCGATGCGCTGTACAAGTCGCTGCAAAGCGAACTGACTGAAATGCTCAAACCGGTGGAAGCGCCGCTCGTCATCACGGCAGAACACAAGCCGTTCGTGATTCTGGTCGTTGGCGTCAACGGCGCGGGCAAGACCACCACCATCGGCAAGCTGGCCAAGAAGCTTCAGCTTGAAGGCAAGAAAGTCATGCTGGCGGCAGGCGACACCTTCCGCGCTGCGGCGGTCGAGCAGCTTCAGGTCTGGGGTGAGCGCAACAAGATCCCGGTCATCGCCCAGCACACCGGCGCCGACTCGGCCTCGGTCATCTTTGACGCCGTGCAGGCCGCCAAGGCCCGTGGTGTCGACGTGCTGATTGCCGACACCGCTGGTCGTCTGCACACCAAAGACAACCTGATGGAAGAGCTGAAAAAGGTGCGCCGCGTGATCGGCAAGCTGGACGAAGCCGCGCCTCACGAAGTCTTGCTGGTGCTGGATGCCGGTACAGGTCAGAACGCCATCAACCAGGCCAGGCAATTCAACCAGACGGTGAGCCTGACGGGCCTTGCGCTGACCAAGCTCGACGGCACGGCCAAAGGCGGGGTGATCTTCGCGCTGGCCAAGCAGTTCGGGCTGCCGATTCGTTACATCGGCGTCGGTGAAGGCATCGACGATTTGCGGACATTCGAGGCCGAACCGTTCGTTCAGGCCCTCTTCGCCGAGCGGGAGCGCACATGATTCGTTTCGAACAGGTCGGTAAACGCTATCCGAACGGACACGTCGGCTTGCATGAGCTGAGCTTTCGAGTGCGTCGCGGCGAGTTTCTGTTTGTAACCGGCCACTCCGGTGCCGGTAAAAGTACGCTGTTGCGCCTGCTGCTGGCGATGGAACGTCCCACCACCGGCAAACTGCTGCTGGCGGGGCAAGACCTCGGGCAGATCAGCAACGCACAGATTCCGTTCCTGCGTCGGCAAATCGGCGTCGTGTTCCAGAATCACCAGTTGCTGTTCGACCGCACGGTGTTCAACAACGTCGCCCTGCCGCTCCAGATTCTGGGGTTGTCCAAGGCCGAAGTGACCAAGCGTGTCGATTCGGCGCTGGAGCGTGTGGCCCTGTCTGACAAGGCCGAGCTGTACCCTGGCGACTTGTCCACCGGTCAGCAGCAGCGCGTCGGTATTGCACGCGCCATCGTTCACCGCCCGGCTTTGCTGCTGGCGGACGAACCCACCGGTAACCTCGATCCACGGCTGGCAGCGGAAATCATGGGCGTATTTGAAGACATCAACCGCCTGGGCACCAGCGTGCTGATCGCCAGTCACGACCTGGCCCTGATTGCACGCATGCGCCACCGCATGCTGACCCTGCAACGCGGCCGACTGATCGGTGACGGGGAGGCTGGCGTATGAGTGCCACTCGCAGCCCCAAGGTTTCCGAACGCGTGGCGCCAAAGGCCGCCGAGCCGGGCCCGCAGAAGAAAAAGAAACACGACGATGATGATGGTCCAAGCTTTGGCCAGCTGTTCAACGCGTGGATAGAAGCCCATCGCTCCAGCATGACTGACAGCTTGCGGCGTCTGGGCAAGCAGCCAATTGGCAGCTTCTTTACCTGTCTGGTGATGGCCGTCGCATTGAGCCTGCCGATGGGCTTGTCGTTGCTGCTGAGCAATGTCGAGCGGCTGGGCGGTTCGTGGCAGCGCGCGGCGCAAATCTCTCTTTATTTGCAACTGGATGCTTCACCTAGCGAAGGTGCTGGCCTTGTAAATCAGATCAAAGACATGCCCGGCGTCGCCGAAGCGGAGTACATCTCCCGCGATCAGGCGCTGAACGAGTTCCAGCAACAATCAGGCCTGGGCGAAGCGCTCAAGGAATTGCCTGAAAACCCGCTGCCCGGCGTCGTGCTGGTGACTCCACAGGAAGTTGACAAGCCAGCGCTGGAGGCATTACGTACGCGTCTCGCTGAATTGCCGAAAGTGCAGCAGGCGCAGCTTGATCTGGTCTGGGTCGAACGTCTGGCGGCGATTCTGAAATTGGGTGACCGCTTCGTGTTCGGCCTGACAGTGCTGCTGGTGGTGGCATTGTTATTGGTGATAGGCAATACCATCCGTCTTCATATCGAGAACCGCCGCACCGAGATCGAAGTCATTAAACTAGTGGGCGGTACCGATGCCTACGTGCGCAGGCCCTTCCTTTATATGGGCGCGCTGTATGGCTTCGGTGCAGGGATTCTGTCTTGGGGTGTGCTGGCGTTCGGCCTCGACTGGTTGAACGAGGCGGTGGTGCGATTGGCTGGCCTTTATGGAAGCAATTTCGCACTGGCTGGTGTGCCGGTTGCCGATGGTCTGTCCCTATTGCTTGGGGCGGTGCTGTTGGGGTATATCGGTGCGTGGATTGCCGTTGCACGCCATTTGAGAGAGCTGGCACCTCGTTGAGTTTTAATGTTCGGGTAATCTTTTAAGCGTAAATTTTGTTTCATCTATTGACTTTTCAGCTAAGGGAACTTGTTTAGCGGCTCCCGGTCAATTTCGCAGTGCTGAACTGCACGAGTCATGTGTCGGAGGTTTTTTCGTATGACCAATTCTTTGCAACCTGCTTATGCCTTGGTTCCGGGTGCAAACCTGGAAGCCTATGTGCACACGGTCAACAGCATTCCATTGCTGACGCCCGAGCAGGAGCGTGAACTGGCCGAGAGTCTCTATTACGAGCAGGATTTAGGGGCGGCTCGGCAGATGGTGCTCGCCCACCTGCGTTTTGTCGTGCATATCGCACGCAGTTATTCCGGTTATGGACTGGCTCAGGCTGACCTGATCCAGGAAGGTAACGTCGGTCTGATGAAGGCCGTGAAGCGTTTCAACCCAGAAATGGGCGTGCGTCTGGTGTCGTTCGCCGTGCACTGGATCAAGGCTGAGATTCACGAGTTCATCCTGCGCAACTGGCGCATCGTGAAAGTCGCGACCACCAAGGCCCAGCGCAAGCTGTTCTTCAACCTGCGCAGCCAGAAGAAACGTCTGGCGTGGCTGAACAATGAAGAAGTGCACCGTGTGGCTGAAAGCCTTGGTGTAGAGCCACGTGAAGTGCGCGAGATGGAAAGCCGTTTGACCGGTCACGACATGGCGTTCGACCCGGCTGCTGAAGCCGACGACGACAGCGCGTTCCAGTCTCCGGCCAACTACCTGGAAGACCATCGTTACGATCCGGCGCGTCAGTTGGAAGATTCTGACTGGACTGACAGCTCGACCGCCAACCTGCACGAAGCCTTGAACGTGCTGGACGACCGTAGCCGCGACATCCTCTACCAGCGTTGGCTGGCCGAGGAAAAGGCGACGCTGCACGACCTGGCCGAAAAGTACAACGTCTCTGCCGAGCGTATCCGTCAGCTCGAAAAGAGCGCGATGAACAAGCTCAAACTGTCGATTGCTGCGTAAGCGGTCAACCGAAATGCAAAACGCCCCGAGATGATCGGGGCGTTTTTGTTTGTGCCGGCAGTTGCGGCGGAGGCTTGAACTCACCACTCACGCCGATGATTCAGCCCCACCAGATACTCATCCCCACCCAACTGGCGCATCTGTTGACGAATCCACCCGGCGCGGCGCGACACATAGCTGGTGGGGTGGCTGGCGCTCCATTCCCGAGGATTGGGCAGCACGGCGGCGAGGTAGCTGGCCTGCTGGGTCGAGAGCTGGCTGGCGTTGACGTGGAAGTGATGTTGCGCCGCAGCCTGGGCGCCGAACACGCCGTCGTCCCATTCCACGCTGTTGACGTAGACCTCAAGAATCCGTTGTTTGGACCAGAGCACCTCGATCAGGCCGGTGAACCAGGCTTCCAGACCTTTGCGCAGATAACTGCGGCCGGACCACAGAAAGAGGTTTTTCGAGACCTGCTGGCTCAGCGTGCTGGCGCCGCGAATCGAGCCACCACGTTCGTTATGAACCAGTGCGGCCTGAATGGCGTCGATATCGAAACCCCAGTGCTCGGCGAACTTCTGATCTTCGCCGGCGATGACGGCAACTTTCAGGTCGTCGGAGATTTTCTCCCATGGTTCCCAGTCCCGTTGCAGATCGATGGGTTGGCCGTCGAACCAGGACTCGACCTTGCGCTCGACCATCAACGCGGTGAACGGCGGAGGCACGAAGCGAAAAATCAAAACCAGCACGACACTAGCCGCTGCGAACCAGAGCAGGCCTTTGGCGACACGACGGAGAAGGAAACGCAGCATAGGGATGGCTTGGCCGAACCGGTTGAGCGGGCCATTATACAGACCACGCGCCATTGAACGACTTTGCCTGGAGTTTCACATGTTACGAACCTTTCTGATGTTGGCGGCTTTCTTCGGATTCACCGGCGTCGCCCTTGGCGCATTCGCGGCCCATGGCCTGAAAAACCGCCTGACGCCTGAGTACCTGGCGATTTTTCACACCGGCGTGCTGTATCAATTGATCCACACCCTTGCGATCTTTGGTGTGGCGATTCTGGCGACGCAGATTCAGGGGCGGCTGGTCAGTTACGCGGGCATCGCCTTTGTGCTGGGTATTTTGCTGTTCTCGGGCAGTCTTTACCTGCTGACCCTCACCGGCGTCAGCAAATTGGGCATCATCACGCCGATTGGCGGGCTGTGCTTCCTCATCGGCTGGTTCATTCTGGGCTGGCTCGCCTGGCGTCTGGGGCTCGATACGCTTTAAAGAGAACCTGACCCGGCAGTCCGATGTGAGACGAATGGCACTGCTTTGCCTTGGACCCATCGGCTGATCGGGCTAGAATGCTCGCCCCTAAAAATGATGGCTGCCTTTCGCATGCGCATTCAGTTGAACGGTGAATCCTACGAACTGCCCGATGGCGAGACCGTCGCGGCGTTGCTGAACCGTCTGGAACTGACGGGGCGTCGAATCGCGGTGGAGCTGAATCTGGATATCGTCCCGCGCAGCCAGCACGCTTCCACAGCGCTGAACGAAGGCGATCAGGTCGAAGTGGTGCATGCCATCGGCGGCGGCTGATTCACAGCGCCGTGGCCTGTCCGATCCAGAAGAACTGCAAGAACCTCAACCCTAAAGAGGATTTCCGATGAGCAATGTTCGTAGCGATAAGCCGTTTACAGTGGCTGGTCGTACTTTCCAGTCGCGCCTGTTGGTCGGCACGGGCAAGTACAAGGATATGGAAGAAACCCGCCTGGCCATCGAAGCCTCGGGCGCCGAGATCGTCACCTTCGCTGTGCGCCGCACCAACCTCGGCCAGATCGAAGGCGAACCGAACCTGCTCCAAGTACTGTCACCGGATCGCTACACCTTCTTGCCAAACACAGCTGGCTGCTACGACGCCACCGAAGCCGTGCGCACTTGCCGCCTGGCCCGGGAGCTGCTTGACGGCCACAACCTGGTGAAACTGGAAGTGCTGGCGGACCAAAAGACCCTGTTCCCCAACGTGATCGAAACCCTCAAGGCCGCCGAAACGCTGGTCAAGGAAGGCTTCGACGTGATGGTGTACACCAGTGACGACCCGATCATCGCGCGTCAATTGGCCGAAATCGGCTGCTGCGCGATCATGCCGCTGGCAGGCCTAATCGGCAGCGGTCTTGGCATCTGCAACCCCTACAACCTGCAGATCATCCTTGAAGAATCGAACGTCCCGGTGCTGGTCGATGCCGGTGTCGGCACAGCCTCTGACGCCACCATCGCCATGGAACTGGGCTGCGAAGCGGTGCTGATGAACTCGGCCATCGCCCACGCGCAACAACCGATCCTCATGGCCGAAGCCATGAAACACGCCATCCTGGCAGGCCGCATGGCTTACTTGGCTGGCCGTATGCAGAAGAAACTCTATGCCAGCGCGTCCTCGCCGCTGGATGGTCTGATCAAGTAAGAGCCTGTTGATGATTGATTCGCAAACGCCTGACCCACTTCCGGACGACGAAGTGATGAACGACGAAGACGGTAAAGCTCAAGGCGATGACAGCCACCATCGGCGCATCAAGAGCTTCGTGATGCGCGCAGGTCGCATGACCGAAGGCCAGCAACGCGGTCTGGACCAGGGCAAGCCGCTGTTCGTGCTGCCACTGGCCGACGCGCCGGTTGATTTCGACAAGGTGTTCGGTCGCTCCGCGCCGCGCACCCTGGAAATCGGTTTCGGCATGGGCCACTCGTTGCTGGAAATGGCAGCGGCGGCGCCGGAGCAGGATTTCATCGGCGTCGAAGTGCACCGCCCAGGTGTTGGCGCATTGCTCAATGGCGTGCTGACGCAAGGCCTGACCAACCTGCGGGTCTACGATTGCGACGCGATCGAAGTGCTCAACCGCTGCGTGGCCGACAACAGTCTCGACCGCCTGATGCTGTTCTTCCCGGACCCGTGGCACAAGGCGCGTCACCACAAGCGCCGCATCGTACAAGCCGAATTCGCTGAGCTGGTTCGCACCAAGCTCAAGCCGGGCGGCGTTCTGCACATGGCCACCGACTGGGAACCGTATGCCGAGTACATGCTGGAAGTGATGAACGTCGCGCCGGGTTATCGCAATCTGGCCGAAGACGGCAAATGCGTCCCACGCCCTGCGGAGCGCCCGATCACCAAATTCGAACGCCGCGGCGAGCGTCTTGGGCACGGGGTTTGGGATTTGAAGTTCGAGAAGCTGGCGTCACCGAGATCTCTTGTCTCACCGCCGTACCTGTGGGAGCCAGCAAGCCGGCTCCCACAGTTCGTTTCGGATTTACTTTCTGTCGGCGACGACGCCAATCAACACCAGCACCACCAACAGCACCGGCGCCAGACTGTAGTTGTTGAACTGGCTCAGCCCGCGCACGACCCAAGGCGTGGCGTAAATCAGCGCGGCGCCGCTGCCGATGGTGCACAGGAGCGCCATGACCGGTACGCGCAATGCACCGGCAAAGCTGCTCAGGCGACCTTCAATCCAGCCTTTGATGTCTGCGCCGAACAGGATCAGCAGGCAGCCTACCAACGCCAGTGCGATTTCCGACAGGTTGCTGCGGCTCCAGCGTGAGACAGTGGCCAGCAGGTCGAGTACGAGGTCCATTCAGTTTCCTTTGCGTTAAGCCTTAAAGAAGAAAGTACTGCAGCAGGTCATTGAGGAACAGTTGACCTCGGGAAGTGGCCGCCAGACGCGTTGGATCGGTTTCCAGCAAGCCTCGTTGTTCGGCCTGCTGACGCGCGCTGGCGAGCGAATCGACGCTTAGACCCGTGCGACGCTGAAATAATGCAGCGTCCACACCATTTGTCAGGCGCAGTGCGTTCATCAGGAATTCGAACGGCATTTCGTCCAGTGGCAGCAGCTTTTCCCCCGCCTGAAAAGGCTTCGCCGGATTCAGGTAATCCTTGGGCAAACGGGTCTTCCACGTGCGCAGGATACGGCCATCGGGATGGCTGAGCTTGCCGTGGGCACCGGCGCCAATGCCGATGAAATCGCCAAAGCTCCAGTAATTCAGGTTATGCCGCGCAGGACGGCCTGGTTGCGCATAGGCCGACACTTCGTACTGCGTGTAGCCGTTTTCCCTGAGCAGCGTTTGCCCCGCCTCCTGGATGTCCCAGAGAATGTCGTCTTCTGGCAGCGTTGGCGGCTGATTCCAGAACACGGTGTTCGGTTCGAGCGTCAGCTGATACCACGACAGATGCGTCGGGGCGAGAGCGATGGCTTGGCGCAAATCGCCCAGCGCGTCGTCCTGCGACTGATCCGGCAAGCCATGCATCAAGTCCAGATTGAAGTTGTCGAAACCGGCCTGACGCGCCATGTCCGCCGCCCGCACAGCTTCATCGCCGTTGTGGATGCGGCCTAGCGCCTTGAGTTTGGCTTCCTGAAAACTCTGAATACCAATGGAAAGGCGATTAATCCCCAGGCCTCGATAGGCGCTGAATTTCGCCTGCTCAAACGTGCCGGGGTTGGCTTCCAGCGTGATTTCAATGTCTGGCGCGAAACGGATGCGTTGCTCGACGCCCTTCAGCAATCGCCCCAATGCGTCAGCGCTGAACAGGCTGGGCGTGCCGCCGCCGAAGAAGATTGAACTCAGCTCGCGTCCGTAGACGTGGGGCAGGTCCTGATCCAGATCAGCCAACAGCGCGTCGACGTATTCCTGCTCGGGCAGGACAGGGCTGGCGGCGTGGGAATTGAAGTCGCAATACGGGCATTTGCGCACGCACCACGGGATATGAATGTACAGCGACAGCGGAGGCAGCTCGGGCAATGGGCTTCGAGGCTGTTCGGAGCTGAAACCGGCCGCGCCAAGGATCAGCGGCCGGGTGGTTGAATCTTGGGTCATTTCCCCGCCACATCCAGGAGCAGGCGCTGACGCAGAATGGCCATGGCGCGGGCGCGGTGGCTGATCTGGTTCTTGTCGGCAGGAGTCAGCTCGGCGCTGGACAGGCCGCGCTCAGGCACCCAGAACAGCGGGTCATAGCCAAACCCATGCTCGCCACTGGCGGCGGTCAAAATGCGGCCGTGCCACAGCCCTTCACAGAGGATGGGCAGCGGATCGTCGGCGTGACGGACCAGCGCCAACACGCACACGAACTGCGCGCCACGCTGCTCTTCCGGCACGTCTTTGAGGGCGTCGAGCAGCTTGGCGTTGTTCGCAGCGTCGCCTTTGCCATCCGCATAACGTGCCGAATAAATGCCCGGCGCTCCGCCGAGGAAGTCCACCGCCAGCCCTGAATCGTCGGCCAGCGCGGGGAGGCCGGAAATGCGTGCGGCATTGCGAGCCTTGAGGATCGCGTTCTCGACGAACGACAAACCGGTTTCTTCAGGCTCGACGCTGCTGAACTCGCCAATCGAGCGCAGCTGCACGCTGCCGCCGAGCATGGCCTGGAGTTCTTTGAGTTTGCCGGCGTTGTGGCTGGCGAGTACGAGTTGGGAAAACGTCATCATTCGTCCGAGAAAATCTGTTGGTTGAAGCTGAGCGTGTGCGTGTCGTCGTCCCCGGTCTTCACGTTGATGGTGAAGACATAGGTCGCCGAGCTGTCGGGCTCAACCGCAAATTGCGCGAGATAATTCACCGCGCTGTTTTCGTTGAAGGGCTTGAAGGTCAGCGGCTTTTCGCGGCCCGTGAGGTCCTGGATCGTGCCGCTGACAGTGGCCGGAACGGTTTTGCCGTTCTTGACCGCCGTAATGTTGATCACGCCTTGGCCTTTGCTGCGAATCAGCCCGGCTTCCTGCGCGATGGCCGGTTGCAACAGGCCGGAGGCGAAGGCGTTGTAGTGAATGATCAGGTCGCCGAACTGTTCCTGTCGGTTCGGGCTGGCGCTGTTGGCGGCCATTAGCGGCGTCGCCAGCGTCATCAGCATGCCCAGCAGTGCAATCAGACGAGCCATGATCGTTCTCCTGTGAATAGGGATCACACGGCGATCTGGTGGTCCTGCAAGCCGGGGCTGCTGACCCGATAGATGCCGATCTCACCCAACAGATTAGGCCAAAGCTTGCTCGCCCAACCGTGACGATGCTGTTGATCGACAGCCAGCCGATCAATGACCTTCGCCGAGCGGCCCCGGCACAACTCTTCGAAGTCTTCGAAGGTGCAGAAGTGGATGTTCGGCGTGTTGTACCACGTGTACGGCAGGAATTCGGAAACCGGCATCCGGCCCTTGCTCGCCAGGTACCAGCGGCAGCGCCAGTGACCGAAGTTCGGGAAGGTGATGATGCATTGGCGACCGACGCGCAGCATTTCGTCGAGGATGCGGTCCGGGTAGTGCACGGCTTGCAGCGCCTGCGTCATGACCACGATGTCGAAACTGTTGCTGGCAAAGTTGCCCAGCCCCTTGTCCAGGTCTTGCTCGATGACGTTCACGCCCCGCGCCACGCAGCGCGCGATGTTTTCAGCGTCGTTTTCCAGGCCGTAGCCGGTCACTTGCTTGTTGTCCTTCAGCCAGGCCAGCAATTCGCCGTCGCCACAGCCGAGGTCGAGCACGCGGCTGCCTGCCGGTATCCAGTCTTGGATGATTTCCAGGTCGGCTCTCATGGTGTCCTCAGAGTGCAATTCGGTTCATGTAGCTGGAGAAAGCCTGCAGGTAGCGCGGGATCGGCATCAGGAAGGCGTCGTGGCCCTGCGGTGCGTCGATTTCCAGGTAGCAGACGTCCTTTTTCGCGGCCATCAGCGCGTCTACCAGCTCGCGGGAGCGGGCCGGGGAAAAGCGCCAGTCGGTGGTGAACGACATCACGCAGAACTTCGACGTGGCGCTGGCGAAGGTCGCCGCCAGGTTGTCGTCGAAGTTGGCCGCTGGATCGAAGTAGTCCAGCGCCTTGGTCATGAGGAGGTAGGTATTGGCGTCGAAACGGCCGGAGAACTCTTCGCCCTGATAACGCAGGTAACTTTCGACCTGAAACTCGACGCTGTGGAAGTCGTAGTTGAGGTTTTCGTTCTTCAGGCCACGGCCGAATTTCTCGCCCATGGAGTCGTCGGACAGGTACGTGATGTGGCCGACCATGCGTGCCAGCATCAGGCCGCGCTTGGGGATCACGCCCATTTCCTGGAACGAGCCGCCGTGGAATTCCGGGTCAGTGAGGATCGCCTGACGTGCCACTTCGTTGAAGGCGATGTTTTGCGCTGACAACTTGGGCGCCGAGGCGATGGCCAGGCAATGGCGCACGCGATCCGGGTACGTGATGGTCCATTGCAACGCCTGCATGCCGCCCAGACTGCCGCCGACGATGGCCGCCCATTGCATGATGCCGAGGGTGTCGGCCAGACGGGCCTGACTGTGGACCCAGTCCTCGACCGTCAGCACCGGGAAGTTGGCGCCGAAAGGCTTGCCGGTTTCCGGGTTGATGCTGCTCGGGCCAGTGGAGCCATTGCAGCCGCCGAGGTTGTTCAGGCTGACGACGAAGAATTTGTCCGTGTCGATAGGCTTTCCGGGGCCAATGCAGCTGTCCCACCAGCCGGGCTTGCGCTCATCTTCGCTGTGATAACCCGCAGCGTGATGATGGCCGGACAGGGCGTGACAGATCAGCACCGCGTTGCTCTTGGCAGCGTTGAGTTGACCGTAGGTTTCGTAGATGAGGTCGTAATCGGCCAGCGAACGCCCGCAGGCCAGAGCCAGTGGCTCGCTGAAATGCGCCGTCTGCGGCGTGACTAGACCGACAGAATCTTCGGGAAAGACCGTGGACATCGACCCTGCTCTCGCTGAAATGAGGCATAAGTCTAAAGATCGCGGGGGGTAGCGGCAACAAAGTAAATCGCTGAATTCGCTGACGGTCGCGCTTTTGATTCTGGCCGAAGGCCGTGGGAGTTGGCTTGCCTACGATCTGTTGCGAAGCGACAGCAAAACCATGCGACCTTGACCCGCCTGACGTACCGCATGCAGAGGGTTTACTGCCGGTGCCCGGCAGATCGCAGGCAAGCCAGCTCCTACGCCTTCGGCAAAAACGGGATCGCGGTATGTTCTGGGATTTAATTGTGCCGAAGGTGACACGATGGGGCGGTGTGACGCAATTCGCTTTTGATTCTGGCCGAAGGCCGTGGGAGTTGGCTTGCCTACGATCTGTTGCGAAGCGACAGCAAAACCATGCGACCTTGACCCGTCTGACGTACCGCATGCACAGGGTTTACTGCCGGTGCCCGGCAGATCGCAGGCAAGCCAGCTACGCCTTCGGCAGAAGCAGGCTTGTCGTGCGACAGGGTTCTTTAAATCAACCGCCACAACTCCTGCGGCATACCGGCGTAGGCTGCCAGCTCAGGCATGACATACGACTGAAGCACCTGGATCGCCAGAAAGGCGAAGATCGGTGAGATGTCGAGGCCGCCAAGGTTCGGGATGATGCGGCGGAACGGCGCCAGGATCGGTTCGCTGATCTGGTAGGCCAGTTCCGCAGCCGGGTTGTGAGTGCCCGGCGCGATCCAGGACACGATCACCATGATGATCATCGCCACCCAGAAGATTTTCAGCAGCAGCGAGGTAATGCCGATGATCGACCACATCAGCAGGTGAGGCACGTCGCCAATGGTGCCGTAGGTCATCATCAGCACGAACGCCATCAGCAGTGCCTGAATCACGATGGCCAGCAGCAGGGACGAGGTGTCCAGCCCCAGCACGCTTGGCACGATGCGGCGGATCGGCTTGAGCAACGGCTGGGTAGCGCGCACGGCGAACTGGCACAGCGGATTGTAAAAGTTGGCTTTGACCAGTTGCAGCACGAAGCGCAGCAGAACGATGGTCAGGTACAGGCTGATCAGCGTCTGGATGACGAAAATCGTGGCGCCAGTGAGTGCATTCATGAATTGCTCCTTTATTTGCCCAGCAGTTCGGCAAGCTCGGCCGAGCGATGCGCGGCGGCGCCCAGCGCTTTCTCGACAATCGCTTCAAAGCCATCGGCCTGGAACGATTTGATCGCGGCTTCCGTGGTGCCCGCAGGCGAAGTGACGCGACGACGCAGCACAGCCGCATCAACATCGCTGGTGGTGGCCATGCGGGCGGCGCCGAGCGCGGTTTCCTGGCTCAGCTGCTTGGCAACGTCTGGAGACAAGCCCAGCTTCACGCCTGCGGCGGTCATCGCTTCGATCAGCAGGAAGAAATACGCCGGGCCGCTGCCCGATACGGCGGTCACAGCGTCGATTTGGGCTTCGGTGTCCACCCACAGCGCGATGCCGACGGCGGACAGCAGGGTTTCGGCCTGCTGACGTTGGGTCTGGGTCACGTCATCGGTGGCGTACAGCCCGCTCACACCCTGACGCAGCAGCGCCGGGGTGTTAGGCATGCAGCGCACCAGCGGCTGATCGCCCAACCAGGCTTTCATGCTGGCGCAGGTGATACCGGCGGCAATCGAGACGATCAATTGGTTCGGCTTCAGGGCCGGTTTGATCGCTTCGCAGACGGCTTTCATCATCTGCGGCTTCACCGCCAGCAGCACCACGTCGGCGCCTTCGATGGCTTCGGCGTTATCGGCCACAACGGTGATGCCGTGCTCTTTGGCCACGCGCTCACGGGTTTCCTGGCCGGGGTCGCTGGCGCGGATCAAATCAGCTGCGACGCCCTGGGCACGCATGCCGCCAATCAAGCTGGCGGCCATGTTACCGGCGCCGATAAACGCGATACGGGTTTTGCTCATGAACGGCTTCCTGTGAGGCAAAAGTTAAGGCTGCCCATAATTGCGGGCGCCAAAGAGGGCAGTGCCGATCCGCACCCAAGTCGCGCCTTGTGCAATGGCGGCTTCCAGGTCGTGGCTCATGCCCATGGAAAGGGTGTCCAGCGGCAGGTTCAGTTGGTCTTGCAGGTTGCGCACGGTCGCGAACGCGGCGTTCTGTTCGTCGCTGTTTTCGGTCGGTTCGGGAATTGCCATCAAGCCGCGCAATCTCAGATTGGGCAGGGCGCTGATTGCGTGTGCCAGCGCAGGCAGATCTTCAGGGGTGCAGCCGGATTTGCTCGCCTCGCCACTGACGTTGATCTGAATGCAAATGTTGAGAGGAGGCAGTTCGGCGGGGCGTTGTTCGGACAGGCGTTGTGCGATTTTCAAACGATCCACGGAATGTACCCAGTCAAAATGCTCGGCGATGGCGCGAGTCTTGTTTGACTGGATGGGGCCGATGAAATGCCAGATCAAGGGCAGGTCGCTCAATTCGGTCTGTTTGCCGAGGGCTTCTTGCAGGTAGTTCTCGCCAAAGTCGCGCAGCCCGGCGTCATACGCTTCGCGCAGATCGCTGACGGGCTTGGTCTTGCTCACGGCCAGCAGCCGGACGGACGACGGGTCGCGTTGGGCCACCTGAGCGGCGTGACGAATTCGCTCTGCGAGCGTTGAAATGTTCTCTGCTATCGTGGACATTGATTTGCGCCAGCAGGGCTAAAGTCTGCGGCATTCTATGTGATGAGGAGCTGTATGGATATTACCGAGCTGCTTGCCTTCAGTGCCAAGCAAGGCGCGTCGGACTTACACCTCTCGGCTGGCCTGCCGCCGATGATCCGGGTCGATGGCGATGTGCGGCGGATCAACCTGCCAGCGCTGGACCAGAAAGAAGTCCAGGCGCTGATCTACGACATCATGAACGACAAGCAACGCAAGGACTTCGAGGAAGATCTGGAGACGGACTTTTCCTTTGAAGTGCCTGGCGTTGCGCGGTTCAGGGTCAACGCGTTCAACCAGAACCGTGGCGCAGGCGCCGTGTTCCGGACCATTCCGTCGAAGGTCCTGAGCATGGAAGACCTGGGCATGGGGGAAGTGTTTCGGAAGATTACAGACGTCCCCCGTGGACTGGTGCTGGTCACCGGGCCGACCGGTTCGGGTAAATCGACGACGCTCGCCGCGATGGTCGATTACCTGAACGCCAACAAGCACCACCACATCCTGACCATCGAAGACCCGATCGAATTCGTTCACGAGTCCAAGAAGAGCCTGATCAACCAACGTGAAGTCCACCGCGACACCCACGGCTTCGCCGAAGCCCTGCGGTCGGCGCTGCGGGAAGACCCGGACGTGATTCTGGTGGGTGAGCTGCGGGACCTGGAAACCATTCGACTGGCGCTGACCGCTGCGGAAACCGGGCACTTGGTGTTCGGCACTTTGCACACCACGTCGGCGGCGAAAAGTATCGACCGGATCGTGGACGTGTTTCCAGCTCAGGAAAAATCGATGATTCGCTCAATGCTGTCTGAGTCGCTGCACGCCATCGTGTCGCAGGCATTGCTGAAAAAGGTGGGCGGCGGTCGGGTCGCAGCGCACGAAATCATGATCGGCACGTCGGCGATTCGTAACCTCATCCGCGAGGACAAAGTGGCGCAGATGTACTCGTCGATTCAGACCGGGGGCGCGTTGGGGATGCAGACACTGGACATGTGCCTGAAAGACCTGGTGACCAAAGGGCTGATCACGCGGGAAAGCGCTCGCGAGAAGGCGAAGACGCCGGATAACTTTTAACTGCCAAGCGCTGGATACAACTGTGGGAGCGAATTCATTCGCGATTGGTCAGTACATCCGATAAAACTCTATCGGCTGTACCACCGTATCGCGAAGAAATTCGCTCCCACAGGTCTTGCATTCGGCAGCTGGGTTCCGTCGTCAGACAGAACGTCGCAGATCAGCGTTGCGCGATCCGCACGGTGCCTTTCTTGCTCGGTGGTTGCTTCGGCAGTACACGTTTGGCCACGACGTAGTGGCTGTCCCAGTACGGCTTTTTCAGCGTGTCGATCGTCACGGCCTTGCCACGGCGAGGCGCGTGGACGAAGCGATCATCACCCAGATAAATCGCGACGTGATTCACCTGACGGCTCTTGATGTTGAAGAACAACAAGTCGCCTGGCTTCAAGTCCTTGCGATCGACCTTTTGCCCGTGTCCTTCGGACATAGCATTGGAGGTGCGCGGCAAATCCACTTCGCTCACGTCGTTAAACGCGTATTTCACCAAGCCACTGCAATCGAACCCTTTTGTTGGGCTAGTACCGCCCCAACGATAAGGTGTACCGATGGCCTTGACGGCCCGGTTGACTACGTTGCTGCTTTGCTTGGTGCCCATCTGCCCCGTTGTGGCGAGGGCAACGGTGTGCTGCGAAATCTTGTGAGAACCGGCCTGGGCTTTTTTGCCTTTGGTGGTTCGGCTTTTCTTATCGGAGGTTTCGAGCGGCATTGCCGTTTCTTCGAGGGCCTCTTGGGTGACTCTTTTACTCGCTACCGATGTTGGCGAAGGATGACTGTTCGCTGTAAATCCGGTGAAGCTTGGAGGTAGCGGTTGCTCACGATTGGTGGCGTGGGCGGCCAGTGGCATAAATAGACAGATAGTCAGCCATGTCTTCAAAAATGGACGCATTAGGCAGGGCTCATGTGGGTCAGCGCGCAACTTTATAACAGCTTTTTCAAGGATTCTGATCCCATTTGTCGAACAATTTACTGCCCGGGAAGTCAGAATTGACCGCAAAAATGTCACATCGCGGTAGGCTCCCCCTTGCAGAACAAGGGTTTGCAGGGATGGACAGAGGTTCAAGCCATACGTCGGACGGCATCACGAAAGTCACAAAACTTACGCATATTTTTTTCTATTGCCCCAAAAGAGGTACCCAATGAACACCTATTACCCGGATGGCCAGCGGCCAGACACCCACAGCAAGGTCATGGGATACCTGTTGTGGATTTTCGGTTTTACCGGCTCTCACCGGTTCTATTACGGCAAGCCGGTGACCGGGACGATCTGGTTTTTCACCTTGGGGCTGTTGGGGATTGGCTGGTTGATTGACCTGTTCCTGATCCCCTCGATGGACGAACAGGCGGACATGCGTTTCAGCGACGGACCGACCGATTACAGCGTCGCGTGGATTCTGCTGACGTTTCTAGGCGTGTTCGGGCTGCATCGGATGTATCAGGGCAAATGGATCACCGGGATCATCTACCTGCTGACGGGGGGACTGTTCTTTCTGGGGATTTTGTATGATTTCTGGACGTTGAATGACCAGATTTCGGAGAAAAATGCCCGACGTCGTTGAAACGAACGTCGCGAAACTCTGTAGCAGTCTGGCTTGCCGACGGTAGCGATTTTGAAGGCGCCACCGTCGGCAAGCCGTGTGGCTACGGGGGTTAACTACGCGATATAGCTCATCCGCCCATCCACGAAGGTGTACCTGACAGCGCCCGGCAAGCAGTGGCCGAGGAACGGGCTGTTTTCGCCCTTCGACAGCCATTTTTCGCCTGCCACAGTGGAAGCCGCGGGATCAAACAACACTAGATCTGCCGCTGCACCCGCTGCCAGTTGGCCCGCAGGCAAACGCAGGGCCGCTGCAGGACCTGCGCTGAGACGCGACAAGAGCGTCGGCAGGTCCAACAGGCCGTCTTCCACCAATGTCATCGCCAGCGGCAGCAGCAGCTCGACACTGCTGATCCCCGGTTCAGTCGCGCCGAACGGAGCCAGCTTGGCGTCACGTTCATGAGGCTGGTGATGGCTGGAGATCGCTTGAACCACACCCGATTTGACTGCCTCACGCAGCGCGTCGCGGTCGGCGCGGGTGCGCAGGGGCGGTTGCACGTGATAGAGGCTGGAGAAGTCGATCAGCGCTTCGTCCGTCAGGATTAACTGATACAGCGCCACGTCGGCCGTCACCGGCAAACCACGGGCTTGCGCCTGAGCAACCAATGCCACGCCCCGCGCGCTGGTCAATTGCGTGAAGTGCGCGCGCACGCCGCTTTGTTCGACCAGCAGCAGGTCGCGGGCCAACGCCACGGTTTCAGCGGTTTCCGGAATGCCCGGCAGGCCGAGGAACGCTGCCGTCGGGCCGTCATGAGCCATACCGCCTGCTGCCAGATCGTGGTCCTGCGAATTGAAAATCACGGTCAGGTCGAAGGTCGCGGCGTATTCCAGCGCGCGGCACAGCGTGCGATTGCTCTTGAAATTGGTCAGGCCGTTGGTAAACGCCACGCAACCGGCGTCGCGCAGGGCGATCAGTTCGGCCAGTTGCTCGCCTTCGAGACCCTTGCTCAGCGCGCCGATGGGGAACACCTTGCTGTGGCCGGCCTCGCGGGCGCGGTCCAGAATCAACTCAGCCACCGCCGAGGTGTCCAGGACCGGCTTGGTGCGCGGCGGACAGCATAGGCTGGTCACGCCACCGGCCGCAGCGGCGCGGGTTTCACTGGCGATACTGCCTTTGCGGCTGTAGCCCGGTTCGCGCAGGGACACGTTCAGGTCAACCAGACCCGGCGCCGCCACAAGGCCTTGGCCGTCGATGGTTTGCGAAGGCGAGAAATCGGCAGGGGCCGCGCCCAGGGCGAGGATTTTGCCTGCCTCAAGGTGAACGTCGATGACTTGATCCAGACCGCTGACAGGGTCGATGACGCGAGCGCCGAGGATGCTGAACTTCACTGGGCGTTCTCCTGCTCGAACTGACGTTGCGCGGTTTGGCCACTCATGGCCATGGACAGAACGGCCATGCGGATTGCAATGCCGTAGGTCACTTGATTGAGGATCACCGAGTGGGCGCCGTCGGCCACCGCCGATTCGATTTCCACACCCCGGTTGATCGGGCCGGGGTGCATGACGATGGCGTCGGGCTTGGCACCGGCCAGACGCGCGGTGGTCAGGCCGAACAGGCGGTAGAACTCGCCTTCGCTCGGCAGCAGGCCGCCGGACATTCTTTCCCGTTGCAGACGCAGCATGATCACCACGTCCACGTCTTTGAGGCCCTCGGTCAGGTCGGTGTAGACCTTTACGCCATACTGCTCGACGCCAATCGGCAGCAGGGTTTTCGGCGCGACCACGCGGATGTCCGGGCAGCCCAGCGCCTTGAGCGCGATCATGTTCGAACGCGCCACGCGGGAGTGCAGGATATCGCCAACGATGGCCACCGACAGGTTCTTGAAGTCGCCCTTGTGGCGGCGGATGGTCAGCATGTCGAGCATGCCTTGCGTCGGGTGTGCATGGCGCCCGTCGCCACCGTTGATGATCGCCACCTGCGGGCAAACGTGCTCCGCGATGAAGTGCGCCGCGCCCGAATCGCCGTGACGTACGACGAACATGTCGGCGGCCATGGCCTCAAGGTTGCGCAGGGTGTCGAACAGCGTCTCGCCCTTGCTGGTGGAGGACGTCGACACGTTCAGAGTGATGACGTCCGCTGACAGCCGCTGTGCCGCCAGTTCGAATGTAGTGCGGGTGCGCGTCGAGTTCTCGAAGAACACGTTGCACACGGTTTTGCCGCGCAACAGCGGGACTTTCTTCACCGCCCGGGCGCCGACTTCGAGGAACGAATCAGCGGTGTCGAGGATTTCGGTGAGCAGTTCGCGGGGCAAACCGTCGAGCGAGAGGAAATGTTGCAACTGACCCTGATGGTTCAGTTGCAGCGGGCGCTTGGCGTCGAGAGGCGTCATCGCAAAGGACTCTTAGAGGGCGGCGGAATCGGTGGAAAGGTCTTGCAGCTCCAGCGTGAGCGGCGTCGGGCCGGACAGTTTGACGCGCTCGTCTGGAGACAGATTCAGCGTCGCGCCGGTCACATTCGGACGAATCGGCAGCTCGGCGGCGTCCAGGTCGAGCAGCGACACCAGCGTTACGCTGGCCGGGCGGCCATAGTCGAACAGTTCATTGAGGGCGGCGCGAATGGTCCGGCCACTCATCAGCACGTCATCGATCAGCACCAGATGCTGGCCTTCGATCTCGAACGGCAGCTCCGACGGACGCACTTGAGGGTGCAGGCCGTTCTGGCTGAAGTCGTCACGATAGAAAGAAACGTCCAGCGTGCCCAGTGGCGACTGGCTGCCCAGCGCTTCGAGCAGGGCTTGCGCGACCCAAACGCCGCCGGTGCGGATGCCGATGAAACGGGGTTCGCTGATGCCGCGTTTGTTCAGGTGTGCGCTCAGGTCGATCGCCATCTGGCTGATCAGTGCGGCGGGATTGGGCAGGGTCATGGTGGCTCCTTCAAGAACCCGGCCGTGCGATGGCGGACGGCAGGGCTAAAACTCGGATTCGTTGCAGTGTAAACCGCTCAGGTTTCAAACAGCGCGCCGTTGGCGTCCAGCCAGCCTTGCAGCAGCAGAGCCGCGGCGATGGCGTCCACCGGGTTGTCGCGGTAACTGCCACGCTGGCCACCACGGGCCATGCGCTCGCCCTTGGCTTCGAAGGTGGTCAGGCGCTCGTCGTGGGTGTACACGGGGAGGTTGAAACGTCCATTGAGCTTGCGCGAGAACTTCTCGGCGCGAGCGCTCATTTCGCTGGGGGTGCCGTCCATGTTGAGCGGCAGGCCGACGACGATAGCGTCGGGCTTCCATTCGGTGATCAGTGCCTGCACCTTGTCCCAGTCCGGAACGCCGTTTTGAGCCTTCAGTGTGCACAGCTCGCGCGCTTGGCCGGTGATCACCTGGCCGACGGCAACGCCGATTTGTCGGGTGCCGTAGTCGAAGCCCAGAAGCAGACGCAATGCAGCCATCAGGCGTGGCCCGCCTGGCTGGTCAGCAGATTCAGGTTGATGCCGAGTTTGGCGGCGGCGGCGTCGAGACGGAGTTCGCTGTCGACTTCGAACAGAATGGCCGGGTCGAATGCGCAGTTGAGCCAGGCATTGGCAGCGAACTCAGCTTCCAGTTGGCCTGCGTCCCAGCCCGCATAGCCCAGCGTGATCAAATTTTGATCAGGGCCGTAGCCGTCGGCGATGGAGAACAGCACGTCTTGCGAGGTGGACAGCGAGATGCCGCCCAGATCGACTGTGGCCTGAAACACTTGGCCGGTCGGGTGCAGGACGAAGCCACGGTCGGTTTGCACCGGGCCGCCGACATGAATGGGGATGTGCTGACAACGGGCGGGCGGCGCCAACTCCGGTCGCAGCTGTTCGAGAATATCGGCCAGCGACAGGCTTTGCGGTCGGTTGATCACCAGACCCATGGCGCCATTGGCGTTGTGCTCGACGATATAGGTCAAGGTCTGAGCGAAGTTCTCATCGTGCATGTGGGGCATGGCGATCAGAAATTGGTGCTTGAGGTACGACGGAGTGACGTTTTTCATGAGCCCTAGTGTGGCGCCGTAGGGCTGCTGTGACAACTGGCAGAACCGACGCAGCGGGGGATAAATCGCGACGTGGGTCAGGTTTCATGCGCAAGGGGATGCAGCGGGCGAATCGGATACTGCTTTGGAATGCATGAACTGTGGGAGCGAATTCATTCGCGAAAAATCCGTCAGGCGACACAAATGCGTTGAATGTCCCCTCTTCGCGAATGAATTCGCTCCCACAGAGGAGGGCGTCTGTGGGGTCGCGTTCCGTCAATTACTGGAAAGCTTGTCCCCACGGGCGAATTTCCAGGTGCGGATGATTTCCAGTCGGTCGATGTCCGACAGGTCGCCGGTAAATGGCGCGAAGGGCGCGGCAAGTCGGACGATGCGCTGGGCTGCCTGATCCAGCAGCGGCTGGCCGGAAGACTCCAGCACCAGCACTTCATACAAAGAGCCGTCCCGGTTGATCGACACCATCATCCGCAGGCTGCCGTAGATCTGCTGGCGGCGCGCTTCTTCGGGGTAGTTGAGGTTGCCGATGCGCTCGATCTTCTTGCGCCAGTCCTCTTTGTACCAGGCGCCCTTGTCGCGCATGGTCGAGGCCGCGCTCAGGCGATGGATCTTCGGACGCTTGGCGTACGCCTGCTGCTCGTCGGCCAGTTCGGCTTCGAGGCTGGCGATTTCGCTGTTCAGCTGCGTGCTGTCGAAGGTCGGCGCGGCTTTCTTCGGCTCTTCGGTTTTGACCTCGTCCCGTTTGGCGACGGTCTTTTCTTTCGCAGGTGCCTTGGTGGCGACGGCGGTCTTGGGCGCTTCCTGCTTCACCACCGGCTTGGCGGCAGGCGGCGGGGTCACCTTGTTGATCTGGGTGTCTTGGTATGGCGCGATTTCGGTGGTCTTGGGCACCGCTTTCTTGTCGAGCGTGCCGCTGCCTTGCTGGTTTTCCTGGGCAAGGAAGTCTGCATCCTTCGGCTTGGTGTCGCTCTTGAAGGGGGCGAGGGTGATTTCCAGGGTCTGGCTGATGGTTTCGGGTTTGACGTAGGTGAAGCCCACCCCAAGGATCAGCGCCAAATGCACGAGGGCCGCGATCAGCAGGGTAAAACCCAGACGATCACGCGGGCGCACGTGGGTGCGGGTCAGGGCCATCGGGAGATCACTGTCGACCGCCGCGTTCATCGGCGCTCCGGAATCACATGAACCAGCATTGCGAAAACCAACCTAAGGCGAAATTCAGGCCGCGCATGATAACGCAATGTCAGGGACGTCTTGGGGTTTGATGACGGCGGGCCGATTAGTGGGTGGTGAACCGGATTTGCTTTGCTTCTGCCGAAGGCGTAGGAGCTGGCTTGCCTGCGATCTGCCGGGAACCGGCAGTAAAATCGGTGGACGCGGTATTTCAGGTACACCGCGTCGTCAGGGTTTACTGCCGCTGCGCGCCAGATCGTAGGCAAGCCAACTCCTACGCAAGCGTGACTGCGTTAATGCAACAAAGGCGACTTAGCGCGCCTTCAGCTTCTTCTCGATCGCATCCATCAGCAGCCCACCAATATCGGTGCCGTACGCATTGTCGATTTCGCGGATGCAGGTCGGGCTGGTGACGTTGATTTCGGTCAGGTGGTCGCCGATCACGTCCAGGCCCACGAACAACAAGCCCTTTTCACGCAAGGTCGGGCCGATTTCGGCGGCGATCCAGCGGTCGCGGTCGCTCAGCGGGCGGGCTTCGCCACGGCCACCGGCCGCCAGATTGCCACGGGTTTCGCCCGCTGCCGGAATACGCGCCAGGCAGTACGGCACCGGCTCGCCATCGACCATCAGAATGCGCTTGTCGCCGTCCTTGATCGCTGGCAGGTAGGCCTGGGCCATGATCTGGTGCGCGCCGTTGACGGTCAGGGTTTCGAGAATCACTGACAGGTTCGGGTCTTCAGCGCGGTGGCGGAAGATCGAGGTGCCGCCCATGCCGTCCAGCGGCTTGTAAATCACGTCGCCATGTTCGGCGGCGAAGGCCTTCAGAATGTCGGCGCGACGACTCACCAGCGTGGGCGGCGTGCAGTGCGGGAATTGCGTCGCGAACAGCTTCTCGTTGCAGTCGCGCAGGCTTTGCGGCTTGTTCACGATCAACGTGCCCGCACGTTCGGCCTGTTCCAGCAGGTACGTGGTGTAGATGAAATCCATGTCGAACGGCGGGTCCTTGCGCATCAGGATCACGTCCAGATCGTCGAGGCCGTTGTCGATTTCGGCTTCGAATTCGAACCAGTGCTCCGGGTTCGCGAAGACTTTCAGCGGTTTCATGCGGGCGCGGGCCTGACCGGCTACCTGATACAAATCCTGCTGTTCCATGTAGAACAGCGACCAGCCGCGCGCCTGCGCCGCCAGGAGCATGGCCAGCGAGCTGTCCTTTTTATAGGAGATGCGCTCGATAGGGTCCATGACAATGCCAACGCGAACGCTCATGGGGTATATCCTCTGTCCGGTAATGGCCTGAGTGGGCCTGAAAATACGCGTCAGGGTGGCGCTGCGCTGGCTCGCGGTCAAGGGGCAAGCGTGGCGCATTTGCTTTATGGATTGCGCCTTTAGAGTGTGCTAAAAAGGCTCGGCATCTGACGTCAGGTCAGTTGTCATATACCCCTCTAGATGGGGGTTCAGCGATTCAAACAGCACCAGAAGCCAGGCAGAAGGCAAACCCATCTGAATCGCCTTGGCGATGGTAGAGCAGATATGGAACAGCATTCAGCCCCACTGAAAGTCATGATCATCGACGACTCGCGCACGATTCGTCGGACCGCCGAGACGCTGTTGAAGAACGTCGGTTGTGAGGTGATCACTGCTGTCGATGGCTTCGATGCTCTGGCCAAGATCGCCGATAATCATCCAAGAATCATTTTTGTCGACATCATGATGCCCCGGCTGGACGGGTATCAGACCTGTGCGTTGATCAAGAACAACCGGGCATTCAAGTCTACGCCGGTGATCATGTTGTCCTCCAGGGACGGGCTGTTCGATAAGGCCAAGGGGCGTATCGTCGGGTCCGATCAGTTTTTGACCAAGCCGTTTAGCAAGGAAGAGCTGCTCAGTGCGATCAAGGCCCACGTGCCGGGGTTCGTGGCAGTAGAACAACAACTATCTTGATGCCGTGCCTTCCGTGAGGGGCGGCTGTTTCTATGGGGATGCACCATGGCTCGAATTCTGATCGTCGACGACTCGCCGACCGAAATGTACAAGCTGACCGGGATGCTGGAAAAGCACGGTCATCAGGTGCTCAAGGCTGAAAACGGTGCCGATGGCGTCGCCCTGGCGCGTCAGGAAAAACCCGATGCGGTGCTGATGGACATCGTCATGCCCGGCCTGAACGGCTTCCAGGCCACCCGCCAGCTGACTAAAGATGCCGACACCAACATGATCCCGGTGATCATGATCACCACCAAGGATCAGGAAACCGACAAGGTCTGGGGCAAGCGCCAGGGTGCGCGGGATTACCTGACCAAGCCGGTGGACGAAGAAACCCTCATGAAAACCCTGAACGCGGTGTTGGCGGGCTGAAGGCCGGCCAGCGTCCATGGCTCAGTCACAAACTGCCTTTCAACTGCTGCTCGACATCGACCAGCAGTGCCGCTCGTTGGCGGCCGGACTTCCGTTGCAGGAAACCCGGCAGCAAGGCTGGAGCGGCATCGGTTTTCGCATGGGCGAGCATTTGTACGTCGCGCCGATGGGCGAAGTCGACGAAATCCTGCATGAGCCTCGCTATGCCGCGCTGCCAGGCGTGAAGCCTTGGGTTCGGGGCATCGCCAACCTGCGCGGGCGGTTGTTGCCGATCATGGATTTGCACGCTTTCTTCGGCCATGAACTGTCGCCCTTGCGCAAGCGGCGCCGGGTGCTGGTGATCGATCATCAGGACGTGTTCGCCGGTCTGCTGGTGGACGAGGTGTTGGGCATGCAGCACTTCAATGAGCGCAGCCTGATGCCGGAATCCCCTGACGACAGCGATCCCGACATTGCGCCCTACCTCCAAGGCCGCTTCCTGCGCGAGCAGGCCTGGCGGGTGTTCAGCCCCAGAGCGTTGGTGCAATCGCCGGGCTTCATGAATGTCGCCCTTTAATCCGGTTTGGCCACACAACCGAACGTCAGGCGGAGCCCTGAGCAATGAGTAATACCGGCAAGTCACTGGAAGGAGCATTCAGCCGCTCGCAAATCGTCGTGCTGTTCGTCTGCCTGATCATTTTCATCATGTTGCTGTTCGTCAACTTTGCGTACCTGAGCACGCAATCCAACTACGACAAACAGTACATCGGCCACGCGGGCGAGCTGCGGGTGCTGTCCCAGCGCATCGCCAAGAACGCCACCGAAGCGGCGGCGGGCAAAGCTGCGGCCTTCAAATTGCTGGCCGACGCGCGCAACGATTTCGACACGCGCTGGGAATATCTGAAAAAAGGCGATAAAAACACAGGGCTTCCTGCGGCACCGGTCGAAGTCAGCGATGAGCTGAAAGCCGTGCAGAACGACTGGGAAAATCTGCGAAAAAGCACCGATGTCATTCTCTCCCGCGAGCAAACGGTGCTGTCCCTGCATCAGGTGGCTGCGACGTTGGCCGAGACCATCCCGCAATTGCAGATCGAGTCGGAAAAAGTCGTCGATATTCTGCTGCAGACCCGTGCCCCGGCCAGCCAGGTCGCGCTCGCTCAGCGTCAGTCACTGCTGGCCGAGCGCATTCTCGGCGCCGTGAACACCGTGCTCTCGGGCGACGAAACCGCGGTTCAGGCCGCTGACGCGTTTGGTCGGGATGCCAGCCAGTTTGGTCGCGTTCTCAACGGCATGCTGGAAGGCAACGCAACGTTGAAAATCACCCAGGTCGAAGACCGCGACGCTCGCGCACGACTGGCCGAAATTGCCGAGCTGTTCCAGTTCGTGTCGGGATCGGTTGACGAAATTCTGGAAACGTCGCCGGAATTGCTGGATGTGCGCGAGTCTGCGGGCAATATTTTTACGCTGTCCCAAACGCTGCTCGACGAAGCGTCGGTGCTGGCGAACAGCTTCGAACACATGGCCGGCGGGCGGAAAGCCAACATCTACGTGGGCTATCTTCTGGGCCTGCTGGCGCTGGGGTCGATCATCTTGATCGGCCTAGTGATGGTGCGGGAAACCAACCGCCAGTTGCGCGAGACCGCCGAGAAAAGCGAGCGCAACCAGACCGCGATCATGCGTTTGCTGGATGAAATTGAAGATTTGGCCGACGGCGACCTGACGGTGGCGGCGTCGGTCACCGAGGACTTCACCGGTGCCATCGCTGACTCGATCAATTACTCCATCGATCAGTTGCGCGAGCTGGTGGCGACCATCAACCTCACCGCCGAGCAGGTGTTCGGCGCGGTCAAGGACACCCAGACCACCGCGACCCAACTCGCCGCAGCGTCCGAGCATCAGGCGTTGCAGATTGCGGCAGCGTCCAACGCGATCAACGACATGGCGATGTCCATCGATCAAGTCTCGGCCAACGCAGGCGAATCGGTGGCCGTGGCCGAGCGCTCTGTGGAAATTGCCAACAAGGGCAACGAGGTGGTGCACAACACCATCAACGGCATGGATAACATTCGCGAACAGATTCAGGACACGTCCAAGCGCATCAAACGCCTGGGCGAGTCTTCTCAAGAAATTGGCGACATTGTCAGCTTGATCGACGACATTGCCGACCAGACCAACATCCTTGCGCTCAATGCCGCGATTCAAGCGTCCATGGCGGGAGATGCCGGGCGGGGCTTTGCGGTGGTGGCGGACGAGGTTCAGCGTCTGGCCGAGCGTTCGTCGTCGGCGACCAAGCAGATTGAAACACTGGTCCGGGCGATTCAGAACGACACCAACGAGGCCGTCATCTCCATGGAGCAGACGACGACTGAGGTGGTGCGGGGCGCACGTTTGGCGCAGGATGCCGGTGTGGCGCTGGAGGAAATCGAAGGGGTCTCCAAAGTGCTGGCGGCGCTCGTCGAAAGCATCACCAACGCCGCGCAGCAGCAGGCCGCGCTGGGCCAGCAGATTTCGGCGACCATGACCGTGATACAGCAGACCACCACGCAGACCACGTCGGGCACCGCAGCCACTGCGCAGAGCATGGGCAATCTGGCGAAGATGGCCAGTGAGATGCGCCGCTCGGTGTCCGGTTTTACACTGCCGCCATCGCGGGACTCACATTGATCGTCAGGTCACAGGACTTGGGCAACTGGAGCCACCATGGCTGACCGTCACGACTACGTGGCCCTGGAGTGGGTCAAGGGCGAGATCGCCGACACCCTGAAGCACGCCCGGCAGGCACTCGACATTTTCGTCGCGCGTCCTCATGACCCTGCGGCCATGGACGTCTGCCTGGGCTTCATCCATCAGGTCCACGGCAGCCTGCAAATGATCGAATTCTATGGCGCCGCGCTGTTCGCCGAAGAGATCGAGCAGCTCGCGGTGGCGCTGCAAAAGGGGCATGTTGGGCAAGAAGCCGAAGCCGTCCAGCTGTTGAACCTGGCGATGAGCCAGTTGCCGGTGTACCTGGACCGTGTGTATTCCGCCCGACGCGACCTGCCGCTGGTGGTGCTGCCACTGCTCAACGACCTGCGCAGCGCACGAGGCGAAAGCCTGCTCTCGGAAACCAGCCTCTTTTCGCCGCAACTGCTGTCGATTCCGGAGCTCGACGAACAGGCGCTGGCTGAGCGCGACTTTCCCGAACTTCCCGTCAAATTGCGCAAGTGGCGCCAGAGCCTGCAAACCGCACTGGTCGGCCTGCTGCGCGAACAAGACATGCAGACCCAGCTCGGCTACATGAGCAAGGTCTTCGCCCGCCTCGAAGTGCTGTGTCGGGATGCGCCGCTGGAGCCGCTGTGGCGCATCGTGTCCGCGCTGGTCGAGACCATGGCGGGCGGGCATTTCACCAACAGTCCGGCCCTGCGCAGCCTGTTCAAGGATGCCGACAAGGAACTCAAGCGGCTGCTGGAACAGGGCATCGCAGGCATCAATCAGCCCGCTCCGGATGAGCTGCTGAAAAGTTTGCTGTTTTACATCGCCAAATCTGACAGTCAGGCGCAAAGGATGATGGATTTGAAGGATCAATACGGCCTGGCCGAAGCCCTGCCTGCAAGCGCGCTGGTGGATGAAGAGCGCACCCGGCTGGCCGGCCCTGATCGGGACGCCATGCGATCGGTGATCATCGCCTTGTGCGATGAGCTGGTCGGCACCAAGGAGCGACTGGACGTTTTCGTTCGTGGCGACCGGCAGCACGTGAGTGAGCTCAATGCTTTGCTGCCGCCTCTTCGGCAGATCGCCGACACGCTGGCGGTGCTGGGTTTCGGCCAGCCGCGCAAGGTCATCATCGATCAGCTTGCCGTGGTGCAAGGCATGGCCCAGGGCCAACGTGAACCCAATGACCCGACCCTCATGGACGTCGCTGGCGCGTTGCTCTACGTCGAAGCAACGCTGGCAGGCATGGCCGGGACGGTCGACCAAAGCAGCCCCGAAGAAAGCCGTCTGCCCACCACGGACCTGAGCCAGATTCACCAGTTGGTCATCAAGGAAGCCCGCGCCGTGCTGCAGCAGGCCAAGGACGCCATCGACGATTACCTGGATGGCGAGCGGGATCGCGAGCGGTTGTCTCCACTTTCTGCGCAGCTGACGCAGGTGCGCGGCGCGCTGGCGATGATTCCGCTGGCCCGCGCATCGGGGTTGCTGGCAGCGTGTAATGACTACATTGTCGAGCACCTGTTGAAAGACGGTCAGCGTCCGGCCTGGTCGCAGCTGGACCACTTGGCCGACGTCATCATCGGCATCGAGTATTACCTGGAGCGCATGGCCGAAGACCCGGAAGCGCCGGGCGAGCATGTGCTGGACCTGGCTCAGGAAAGCCTGGCCAAACTCGGTTATTCGCCGGTCGCCGAGGCCGACGTACCGGTCCTCGAAGAGATCGTGCGTCAGGACGAGCTGCACGAGCCAGCTGTGTCCAATGATGGCCAGAGCATCGCCCAAGTCCTGGCCAGCCCGGTGTCTGCCGTCAACCCGCCTGCGCGCCACGTCCCCGCCAGTCTGCTGCCGCCGCCCAAGGACGAACCGCCGGTGGACGATGAACTGCGCGACGTGTTCCTCGAAGAAACCGATGAAGTGCTCGAAGCGCTGCACGAATATTTGCCGCGCTGGCTACACGATGCCGAGAATCTGTCGGCGCTGGGCGAGATGCGTCGGGCGTTTCACACGCTCAAGGGCAGCGGGCGCATGGTCCGGGCGCTGATCATTGGTGAGTTGGCATGGTCGGTGGAAAACCTGCTCAACCGCGTGCTTGAGCGCAGCGTTGAACCTACAACGCAAGTCCAGCAATTGTTGCGCGACGTGCTGATGCTGCTGCCGGATGTCATCCGGGACTTCGCCGAAGACGTGCAGCGTCAGCGCGACGACGTGGACCTGCTCGCCGGCCGCGCCCACGCGCTGGCGCAAGGCGAAAGCGCAGCGCCTGAGTTGGCGGCACCTGTCCCGGTCGCAGAGCCGGAAGACGAGGGCTTCGACCCGCAATTGCTGGAGATTTTCCGTCAGGAAGCCCACACCCATCTGGACGTGCTGAATCGCTACCTCAACGCCGCTCAGGGCGAAGAATCGCCCTCGTTCAGCGACGAGTTGCTCCGCGCCTTGCACACGCTCAAGGGCAGCGCCTACATGGCGGGCGTGTTGCCGATGGCCGAATTGGCCAGCCCGCTTGATCAGTTGGTGCGCGAGTTCAAGACCAACCTGATCGCCGTCGGCTCGCCTGAAATTGATTTGCTGCGCTCCGCCGAACCGCTGTTTCATCAAGGGTTGGCGCAGCTGGATGTCGACCCGCTGATGCCCATCGAAGGCGCTGGCGCATTGATCGCCGCCGCTCACGAACTGCTCGACGACAGAATGGCCGCTGCCTTGAGCGCCGACAACAACGGCCTGCGCATTCGCCGTAATCCGCAACTGATCGCCAGCTTCCTGGCCGAAGGCATGGACATCCTGCTGGACGCCGAAAACCTGCTCAAACGCTGGCGGCAGCATCCGGGTGAGCGTCAGGAGCTCAACGCGCTGCTCGATGAACTGACCATGCTCGGTCACGGCGCGCACATGGCGGATCTGCCGCAGGTCGATGAATTGTGCGAAGCCCTGCTCGACCTGTATGGCGCGGTTGAAGAGAGCAGTCTGGCGGTCAGCGACCGCTTCTTTCATGAAGCCGAAAACGCCCATGAAGCACTGATCAACATGCTCGATCAGGTCGCGGCGGGTCAGCAGGTCCAGCCATGCCCTGAGCGGGTTCGGGCACTGCGCGAGTTGCTGGAAGAAGGTCTCGACCCGTCTGCCATGGGCGTGATCAAGAGCGAAGGCGGGCTGGCGACCCACGTGACGGAACTGAGCGAGGCCACCGGTCATCTGGAGGCTGAGCCGATTGAAGCCAAGTCCGAGCGAGACGACATCGATCAGGAAATCGTCGACATCTTCCTTGAGGAAGCCGTCGACATCCTCGACAGCGCAGGCCATGCACTTCAGCGCTGGCTGGACGACCCCGAAAACCCGATGCCGCTCTCTTCGTTGCAACGGGATTTGCACACCCTCAAGGGCGGCGCACGGATGGCCGAAATCGGCCCAGTCGGCGACCTGGGGCACGAGCTTGAATCGCTTTATGAAAGCCTGATCGACCGACGTTGCAGTCACACCCCGGCGCTGGCGGATATGCTGATCCGCAGCCACGATCATCTGGCCTTGATGCTCGAACAGCTGCAAAACCGCAGCGAACTGGCCTCTCCCCAAGCCTTGATCGAATCAATCCGGTCGTTTCGACAATCCACAGGGCCGGTGCTGGCACCCGACGCCGAGCCGAGAAACGTCGGCTCGATGATCCAGCCGCTGGACGAGCGCGATCCCGAGTTGCTGGAAATCTTCCTCGAAGAAGCCGACGACATCATTGAGAGTTCCAGCGCCGCGCTGGTGCGTTGGCAGGCCGATCCGCAAAACACGCTCGAAGTGGAAAACCTGCTGCGTGACCTGCACACCCTCAAGGGCGGTGCGCGGATGGTGGAAATCGCCCCGATTGGCGACCTCGCCCATGAAATGGAGTCGCTGTACGAAGGCCTCGCCTCCGGTGCGCTCAAGAACAGCGCGCTGCTCAACGGCCTGCTGCAAAGCGGACACGACATGCTCGCTGACATGGTCGATGCCGTGCGCGGTTACGAGCCGTTGCCCAACCCGGCGCTGCTGATCGAGAGCATTGCGCACTATTCCGCTTCGGGCGGCGTTCAGGAAGTCATCGCCAAACCGGCGGAGATTTCGCCCGTTGTAGCACCGTCAGTTGCAGAGCCAGCCCCCGCCGCGCCAGCCCCCGCCGCGCCGGACGCCGAAGCCGAGCGCAGCGGCCCGGAAATGGTCAAGGTGCCTGCCGAGCAGTTGGAGGATTTGGTGAATCTGGCGGGTGAAACGTCGATCTTCCGGGGCCGCATTGAACAGCAGGTCAGCGACGCCCAGATCACCCTCGCCGAGATGGAAACCACCATCGAGCGGATGCGCGACCAATTGCGTCGATTGGACATCGAGACCCAAGGCCGAATTCTCAGCCGCGATCATCAGGCCGCGCGTGAGGGCTACGAGGAATTCGATCCGCTGGAAATGGACCGACATTCGCAATTGCAGCAGTTGTCCCGGGCGTTGTTCGAGTCCGCGTCCGACCTGATGGACCTCAAGGAAACCCTGGACACCCGCACTCATGAGGCCGAAACGCTGCTGTCGCAGCAGGCGCGGGTGAACACCGAGTTGCAAGAAAACCTGATGCGCACGCGCATGGTGCCTTTCGAACGCATGGTGCCGCGCCTTCGCCGCATCGTGCGGCAGGTGTCGGGTGAACTGCACAAGAAGGTCAAGTTCGATGTGGTCAACGCCGAAGGCGAAATGGACCGCAACGTCCTGGAACGCATGGTCGCGCCGCTGGAACACATGCTGCGCAACGCCATTGACCACGGCCTGGAAAGCACCGAAAAACGCCTCGCCGCGGGCAAGTCTGAAACCGGCCACATCACCCTCAGCCTTGCGCATGAAGGCGGCGATATTGTCATTGAACTGAGCGACGACGGCGCCGGTGTCGATTTCGAAGCCGTGCGGCGCAAGGCGATCAAGCGTGGCTTGATCGCCTCGGATGCCGAGCTGAGCGAACACGACACCTTGCAGTTCATTCTTCAGGCCGGTTTTTCGACCGCTGAGACCATCACGCAGATCTCGGGGCGTGGCGTCGGGATGGACGTGGTGCACGCCGAGGTGAAAGAGCTGGGCGGCTCTATGGTCATTGATTCGAGGTCGGGGCAGGGCGCACGGTTTCGCATTCGACTGCCGTTCTCGGTCTCGGTGAATCGAGCGCTGATGGTGCAGTGCGGCGACGAGCAATACGCGGTACCGCTGAACAGTGTCGAAGGCATCGTGCGCGTGATGCCCGGTGAGCTGGAAACGTATTACCAGTCAGCGCCCCCGCGTTATCAGTACGGCGAGCGCACGTATGAGCTGCGCTACCTCGGTGAGCTGCTTAACAATGGCCAACCACCGAAATTCTCGGGCCAGACCCAACCGCTGCCGGTGCTGCTGGTGCACGTGCATGACCAGTGGGTGGCCGTGCAGGTGGACGCTTTAATGGGGTCGCGGGAAATTGTCGTGAAAAACCTCGGCCCGCAGTTCGCGGGCGTGCAGGGGATTTCCGGCGCGACCATTCTCGGCGACGGGCGCGTGGTGCTGATCCTCGACCTGTTCGCCCACATCCGCCGCTTGCACGCACAGATGCTGGCGTTGCAAGTGTCGGGGCAGGCGCCGTCCCGTTATGTCGAACCCGAACAGGCACGTCCGTTGCTGGTGATGGTGGTCGACGATTCGGTCACCGTGCGCAAGGTCACGGGCCGTTTGCTGGAGCGCAACGGCATGAACGTATTGACCGCCAAGGACGGGGTGGACGCCATGGCGTTGCTTCAGGAGCACACGCCGGACGTCATGCTGCTCGACATCGAAATGCCGCGCATGGACGGCTTCGAGGTGGCCAGCAAAGTGCGCGAAGACGAAGCGTTGAAGCACCTGCCGATCATCATGATCACCTCCCGCTCCGGGCAAAAACACCGGGATCGGGCCATGGCGCTGGGGGTCAACGACTACATGAGCAAGCCGTATCAGGAAGCGGCGCTGCTGGAGAGCATCGCGCACTGGAGCCACGTGCATGTCTGACACCACGACTCAAACCGCACGCCTGACCAGCCTCACCGGCCTGCTCATCCCCTTGAGCGACCGGCACCTGCTGCTGCCCAACGTGGCTGTCGCCGAATTGATCGACTATCAAGACAGCGTCGCCGACCCCGCCGCGCCTCAGTGGTACCTGGGCCCCATCAATTGGCGCCACCGCAGCCTCCCGTTGCTCTGCTTCGAAGCCGCCTGCGGCAACCGCGCCCGCGTCGGCGGCCGAGCGCGCATCGTTGTCCTCAACGCATTGGGCGGCAGGCCAGACCTGAAGTTCATCGCATTGCTGACCCAAGGGATTCCACGGTCCTGCAAACTGGACAGCCAGTTGAGTTACGTCGATGTGCCGCTGGCCGAGCTGGAACTGGCGGCGGTGCAGGTGGGCGAGACGGTCGCGAAAGTGCCGGATCTGGTGGGGTTGGAGCAGTGGTTGGTGGATGCGGGGTTGGTGTAGGGGGAGTCGTTGTGGATACCAATGACCGTGGGAGCAATGCGACGGGCGCCAGCGTTTGATTCTGGCCGAAGGCCGTGGGAGTTGGCTTGCCTACGATCGGCCCGGGGTCGCGCTCGACCGTAGCGTCAGCAAAATCAGACGATCTCATCAAAGCGATGGCGTCATTTTTCGCCAACCCTATTCATTCGCTGGACTATGAGCCGAATACATCGCATATTCGGCTCATTATATGAGCCGTATATCCCCCATATTCGGCTCACCACGTGTTGAGGCTTTCGCTTGAATCACTCCGTCGAATGGATCTGGCAGCACCCCCACTGGCCCGCTTTCACGTGGAAAGTCGAATCCTTGGCGCCTTTGTTGCGTACCTGCACGCAGGCGCAGGGGCAGTTGCTGGGCATGATCCGAGCTTCAGGGGAGGAGGCCAGTGCGCAGACCGAGCTCGACGCTTTGCTGCAAAACATCATCATGTCGTCGGCGATCGAAGGCGAGCAGTTGAACGTAGGTTCTGTGCGGTCCTCGCTTGCCAAACGTCTCGGGCTGGTCAGCGATGAGCGGGTGAGCGCGCGCAGCGAAGGATTGGCAGAGCTGATGTTGGATGCCACACAGCGGCACGACCTGCCACTAGACTCTTCTCGACTGATGCACTGGCACCGTTTGCTGTTTCCCGAGACCGATTCGCTGCTGGCCCATCACGTCCGGGTTGGAGTGCTCAGGGGGGAGGAACCGATGCAGGTGGTGTCCGGTCGCATCGACCGGCCTGTGGTGCATTTCGAGGCACCGAGCCGCGATGGACTTGAGAAACAGCTGGAGGGTTTTTTCTATTGGTTCAACACCAGCCGATCAGACCCGACCCTCGATCCTCTGCTGCGTGCAGGCATCGCGCATTTCTGGTTCGTCACATTGCATCCCTTCGACGATGGCAACGGTCGTCTGACACGTGCGATCACCGATCTGGCGCTGGCCCAGGGTGAACATCAGGCGATCCGTTTCTATGCTATGTCCGCAAGCATCCTCAACACCCGTCAGGATTATTACCAGATTCTGGAAGCCACCCAGCGTGGCGGCGTCAATCTTACTTCCTGGCTGGTCTGGTTTCTGGGGACCCTGCTCGATACGCTGAAACAGGCGATGCAACGTATCGACCGCGTGCTGGCGAAGGCGCGTTTCTGGCAAAAGCACCGGGATGCTGGCCTTTCCCCTGAACAAACCAAAGTCCTCAACCGTTTGCTGAACGGTGACGTGTTGTCCGAAAAAGCCGGTAGGGGATTCGTCGAGGGCATCAGCGCAGCGCAATATCAAGCCGTCGCGAAGGTCAGCAAGGCCACCGCAACTCGCCATCTTTCAGACCTGTTGGAAAAAGGCTGCCTGATGAAACTTCCAGGTGGTGGGCGAAATACCCGTTATCAAATCAACGGGTGACGCACCCATCATTACTCCAACCGTAACGATCCACGTCTCTGCTTGATTGATGCCCCCAACCCACTCGCCCTAATGTGACCCACGACAGCGAACTCGTGGAGTCAGCATGACGACTACAACAAAACTTGACCCGCGCTGGTCGCGTCGTCGCAGCGAAAAGCAGCGGCGGCTCGAACAAGTGCGTTCCCTCGCCGATGGCGTGGTTCTGCCCACCGACAAGATCGTCGCGGCACTGGAGGCGTTGATTGCGCCCGGTGATCGCGTGGTGCTTGAAGGCAACAACCAGAAACAGGCGGATTTCCTTTCACGTTCTTTGGTGAAAGCCGATCCCGGCAAGCTGCATGACCTGCACATGATCATGCCCAGCGTCGGCCGCGCCGAGCACTTGGACCTCTTCGAACGTGGGATCGCCCGCAAGCTCGATTTCTCTTTTGCCGGTACGCAAAGTCTGCGTATCAGCCAGTTGCTGGAAGACGGGCTGCTGGAAATCGGCGCGATTCACACGTACATCGAGCTGTATTCCCGCCTGTTGGTGGACCTGATTCCCAACGTCGTGCTGTCTGCCGGGTTCATGGCCGACCGCGCGGGCAACATCTACACCGGCGCCAGCACTGAAGACACCCCGGCCCTGATCGAGCCTGCCGCGTTCAGCGATGGCATCGTCATCGTGCAGGTGAATCAACTGGTAGACGACGTCAGCGACCTGCCTCGCGTGGACATTCCGGCTTCGTGGGTCGACTTCGTGGTGGTGGCCGACAAGCCTTTCTACATCGAACCGCTGTTCACCCGTGACCCGCGCCATATCAAGCCTGTTCACGTGCTGATGGCGATGATGGCGATTCGCGGCATCTACGAGAAACACAACGTTCAGTCGCTGAACCACGGCATCGGTTTCAACACGGCTGCCATTGAGCTGATCCTGCCGACCTACGGCGAGTCGCTGGGGCTGAAAGGCAAAATCTGCCGCAACTGGACCCTCAATCCCCATCCGACCCTGATCCCGGCCATTGAAAGCGGCTGGGTCGAAAGTGTGCATTGCTTCGGCACCGAACTGGGCATGGAGAATTACATCGCGGCCCGCCCGGACGTGTTCTTCACCGGTCGCGACGGCTCGATGCGTTCCAACCGGATGATGTGCCAGCTCGCAGGCCAGTACGCCGTGGACTTGTTCATCGGTGCCACGCTGCAAGTGGACGGTGACGGGCATTCCTCGACCGTTACCCGTGGTCGGCTTGCGGGTTTCGGGGGGGCGCCCAACATGGGCCACGACCCACGCGGTCGTCGCCACAGCACTCCGGCCTGGCTCGACATGCGTCAGCAAAACCCGGACACCGACGCCTACCTCGAACGCGGCAAAAAGCTCGTGGTGCAGATGGTCGAGACCTTCCAGGAAGGCGGTAAGCCGACCTTCGTCGAAACGCTGGACGCCATCGACGTCGCCAAGAAAAGCGGCATGCCGCTGGCCCCAATCATGGTCTACGGCGACGACGTGACCCACCTGCTGACCGAAGAGGGCATCGCCTATCTCTACAAGGCGCGCAGCCTCGAAGAGCGTCAGGCAATGATCGCAGCGGTCGCGGGCGTCACCTCGATTGGCCTGCGCCACAACCCCAAAGACACCGCCCGCATGCGCCGCGAAGGTTTGATCGCGCTGCCCGAAGACCTGGGGATTCGTCGCACCGACGCCAGCCGCGAATTGTTGGCCGCCAAGAGCATCGCCGAGCTGGTGGAGTGGTCCGGTGGTTTGTACAACCCGCCTGCGAAATTCAGGAGCTGGTGATGCGTGCACTCAACGTTGCATTCAACGAAGCACCGCGTTCGCTGCCACTGGCCGAGCGCCTGGCAGATCTGGCGGTGGACGCGCTGATCGACGAAGCCGATCTGTCGCCCAAACCGGCGCTGGTGGACCGTCGCAGCAGCGGCGCGCACACGGACCTGCATTTGGGCCTGATGCACGCGTCGGCGTTGTCGCTATGGCCTGCTTTTAAGGAAATGGCAGAAGCGGCCATTGAGATCGGCGAGATTGGCCAGCCTTTGCGTGAAGCGATTGGCCGCATCGGACGTGAAGGCGAAGTCGCGATGATGCGCACCACCGGGGGCGTAAACACCCACCGTGGCGCGATCTGGGCGCTTGGTCTGCTGGTCACGGCCGCTGCACTTGATGCGTCTGATCTGTCGCCTGCGGGGTTGGGGCTGCGCGCCGGGTGTCTGGCCTTGCTCGGAGACCGTAATCAGCCCGTCAGCAACAGCCACGGCGCGCAAGTCGCTCGTAAGTTTGGCGCGATGGGCGCGCGTGAACAGGCGCAGATGGGCTTTCCGGCAGTCACGCAAACTGGCTTGCCGCAACTCAAAAAAAGTCGTGCGACGGGCAACGGCGAGCAGAACGCACGGCTCGACGCCCTGCTGGCGATCATGACCACGCTGTCCGACACCTGCGTGCTGTACCGCGCAGGCGAGCAAGGTTTGCAGGCCATGCAGCACGGCGCGCAAATGGTGCTGGACGCGGGGGGCAGCGCGACACTCAGCGGTCGACGTGCCTTGCATGAGCTGGATCAGCAGCTGCTGAGCCTGAACGCATCCCCTGGCGGCGCGGCCGATTTGCTCGCTGCCTGCCTGTTCATCGATTGCCTGGAGCCTGCGCTCGGCAATGAAACGAGGAATGTCTGAGATGGAAACCTTGTCCTTTGAATTCCCCGCCGGTCAGCCGCCACTTGGCCGTGCGTTGGTGGGTTGTGTCGGGTCTGGCGATCTGGAAGTGCTGCTGGAACCCGGTGTGCCCGGCAAATTGACGATTCAGGTGCTGACTTCCGTTAACGGCAGCTCGGCGCGCTGGCAAAACCTGTTCGAGCGCATGTTCGACGGCCAGACCCCGCCTGCGCTGAGCATCGACATCCACGATTTCGGCGCGACCCCGGGCGTGGTGCGTCTGCGTCTGGAGCAAGGCTTCGAGGAGATCGGTCATGACTGACAGCACTCGCTTGTTGAAACAGCACAGCTTCGTCGAACTCGGCGCCCGGCAGCGTGCCCGCGCCTTGCTCGACGAAGGAAGTTTTCGCGAATTGATCGACCCGTTTGCCCGCGTCACCTCGCCCTGGCTGGCGAAGCAGGGCGTGGTGCCTCAAGCCGATGACGGCGTGATCGTCGCCAAGGGTTCGATAGGCGGCCAGCCGGTGGTGATCTGCGCCATCGAAGGCGCCTTTCAGGGCGGAAGCATGGGCGAGGTCGGCGGCGCAAAAATGGCCGGCGCGCTGGAATTGGCGGCAGAAGACAATCGTAAAGGCGTCCCCACCGCAGCGGTGTTGCTGCTGGAAACCGGCGGCGTGCGTTTGCAGGAGGCCAATCTGGGTTTAGCCGCGATTGCCGAGATTCACGCAGCCATTGTCGATCTGCGTCGTTATCAGCCGGTGATCGGTGTGGTGGCGGGCAGCGTCGGTTGCTTCGGCGGCATGTCCATCGCAGCGGGGCTGTGCAGTTATTTGGTGGTGACTCAGGAAGCGCGCCTCGGATTGAACGGCCCGCAGGTGATCGAACAGGAAGCGGGCATCGAAGAGTACGACTCCCGCGACCGGCCTTTCATCTGGAGCCTCACCGGTGGCGAGCAGCGCTTTGCCAGCGGTTTGGTAGACGCCTACGTCCCTGACGATATCGCGGCTATTTCGCAGCAGGTGGAAACGTTGCTGCAAAAAGGCAAACCCGAACAGGAGCGCAGCAGCCAATACGGCGTGTTCCTGCAACGTCTGTCGGCGCTGGACACCACGTCGCAGATTGAGCCCGCCGCTGTGCGTGCGCTGTATCAAGGAGAACAGCCATGAGTGCATCAAGCCGTGGTTTGAACTGGTTCAACGCGCTGAGCGCGGGCGCTGCCGAGGTCGTCGGCCTGCCTACGTCCGTGAAAGCCGCCGACGGCCAATTGGGCGGTCAGCCTGCACGGTTTCTGGCCGTAGTCGCAGACGCGGACAACCGTTTTCCTCGTGCGCAAAACGGTGAAGTCGGACTGCTGGAAGGCTGGGGCCTGGCGAAGGCTGTGGATGCCGCCATCGAACTGGATCGCCAAAACCCACAAAAGCGGGCGTTGATCGCGATCATCGATGTACCGAGCCAAGCCTATGGTCGTCGCGAAGAAGCCCTGGGCATTCATCAGGCGCTGGCCGGAGCCGTTGATGCGTACGCTCGCGCTCGTCTGGCCGGGCATCCGGTGATTGGCTTGCTGGTGGGCAAGGCGATGTCCGGCGCGTTCCTCGCTCACGGCTACCAGGCTAATCGCCTGATTGCCCTGCGCGATCCCGGCGTGATGGTGCACGCGATGGGCAAGGCATCGGCGGCGCGGGTGACATTGCGCAGCGTCGAAGAACTGGAAAAACTCGCCGCGAGCATTCCGCCGATGGCCTATGACATCGACAGTTACGCGGGATTGGGCCTGCTCTGGGAAACCCTGTCGGTGAGCCAGATTGAACAGCCTTCCGCTGGCGATATCACCGCCGTGCAGGAATGCCTGATCGCCGCAGTGAAAGACGTTCGAGGCAGCGGCAACGACCTGAGTTCGCGACTGGGTGCGCCGAACCGGGCGGCTTCTTCCAAGGTGCGTGAACTGCTGCGGGCGCAGTGGTAATGAACGCTCATCTGCCCGTGCAACCGCACGATCTGTTGTGGGGTATGCCTGTGGCTGCCTTGCCTGCCGGCGCTCCGGCGTGGGTGGTCGAGGTGGTGAGCATGGGGCATCCGCTCGTGGTGCGTCGGGCGCAGGTCGATGAAGGTCTTGTGGCAGTGGGTGTGCGTGGGCGTTCTCGGGATCAGCGTTTTGCCACGGTGATGAAGCTGTCCGATCTCGCGCGGCAGGTTAAGCCTGAGCAGTTGGTGGAGGCTGTGGAAAAGGTCGAATCCGACTGGCCCGCCTTGCGTGCGCTGAAACAGATTCGGCCTTTCCTCGACGCCGTGGCGTTGCCATGGGGTGTCGCAGGCAGTGCGGGTTTTGAGCTGGCCACGGGCATCAACGTGCTGCATATGGACAGCGACCTCGACCTGATTCTGCGTACGGATCAACGCTTCAGTCGCGAACAGGCCGCTGAATGGGTGACCGCGCTGGACAGCGCGATATGCCGAATCGACCTGCAACTGCAAACCCCCTTCGGTGCCGTTGCCTTGCGTGAGTGGGCCGGGTCGGCGCGTCAGGTTTTGCTCAAGGCCGACGATGGCGCGCGATTGGTCAGCAATCCATGGCAGCCTCAGGAGCGCGCAGCATGAGCAGCTTGTGGGCATTTCCCGGTCAGGGGGCGCAGCAGGCGGGCATGCTGCACGCGCTGCCGAGCGAACCTCTGATCGGCGAATGCCTGCGTGAAGCCAGCGATGCGTTGAATGAGGACGTGCTCGATCTGGACTCCGCCCAAGCGCTGCAGTCGACCCGCGCTGTTCAGTTGTGTCTGTTGATTGCAGGGGTCGCTTGCTCGCGGTTGTTGATGGCTCAAGACATCAAACCCGATTACGTCGCCGGCCTTTCGATTGGTGCGTATCCGGCGGCGGTGATTGCCGGGGCGCTGAGCTTTGCCGATGCCGTGCGCTTGGTGGCGCTGCGTGGCGAACTGATGCAAAACGCGTATCTACAGGGCTACGGCATGACCGCGTTGATCGGCCTGGATCAAGGCGCGGTCGAGTCCTTGGTGCAGCAAATACACGGCGAAAGCACGCCGGTGTACCTGGCCAATATCAACGCCGACAACCAGTTCGTCATCGCGGGCAGTGATCAAGCGATGGCCAGCGTTGCGGCCTTGGCAAAAGGGCAGGGCGCCGCTGCGGCCAAACGGCTGGCCGTCAGCGTGCCGTCCCATTGCGAGCTGCTGAGTGAACCTGCACAAGTCCTGTCCGACGCATTCGCAGCGGTCTCGATTCAGGCCCCGACCGTGAAATACCTCAGCGGCAGCAACGCCCGCCCGTTGTTCACGGCCGACAAATTACGCGACGACCTGGCGTTCAACATGTGTCGGGTCATCGACTGGCGCAGCACCGTGCAAACCGCCTACGAGCGTGGCGTGCGCCTGCACATTGAAATGCCGCCCGGCACCGTGCTGACGGGCCTGGCGCGAAAAACGTTTGAACAAGGGTCGGTTGTCGCTTTTCAGGGCGCCCGGCTGGACACATTGAGCGCCCTGTCGCGAGAGGAGGACCTTCGCCACCCATAGACCGGCTGCTTTCGAAGAACACAAAAACAACAACTTCGACGATGCACAGTGAGGATAAGAACAATGGTGATTTATGGCGTTGCGTTACTGGCTATCTGCACCCTCGCGGGGGTGATTCTCGGTGACTTGCTCGGCGTGCTGCTGGGCGTCAAATCCAACGTGGGCGGTGTCGGGATCGCGATGATCCTGTTGATCTGCGCCCGTCTCTACATGCAAAAACGCGGTGGCATGAGCGAAGGCTGTGAAATGGGCGTCGGCTTCTGGGGCGCGATGTACATTCCGGTGGTCGTGGCCATGGCTGCCCAGCAAAACGTAGTCACAGCCTTGAAAGGCGGCCCGATTGCAGTGATCGCTGCGATTGGTTCGGTGATCATCTGTGGCTGCACGATTGCGCTCATCAGCCGCACCAACAAGGGCGAACCCTTGCCCAAAGAAGACGACCCTGTTATTCCGGCGCCGGTAATCGTGCCGACCGTAACGCCAGCGGGAGGCCGTTGATATGTGGGATCTCATTCAGAAAGACCTGATCAGTCAGGGCCTCGTCACTGCTTTCGCAGTGGTTGGCGTGGTGATGTGGATTTCCGTGGTGCTGTCCAAGCGCCTGACGTTCGGGCGTATTCACGGCTCGGCCATTGCCATCGTGATTGGCCTGGTGCTGGCGTGGGTCGGCGGAGTGATGACCGGCGGGCAAAAGGGCCTGGCGGATTTGGCGCTGTTTTCCGGGATCGGCCTGATGGGCGGCGCGATGCTGCGCGATTTCGCTATCGTCGCCACGGCGTTTGAAGTGCAGGCCACCGAGGCGAAAAAGGCCGGTTTGATCGGCGCGTTTTCGTTGTTCCTCGGCACCGTTTTGCCATTCATCGTCGGTTGCTGCGTGGCTTATGCGTTCGGTTATCGCGATGCAGTGAGCATCACCACCATTGGCGCGGGCGCCGTAACGTACATCGTCGGGCCAGTGACCGGTGCGGCACTGGGCGCAAGCTCTGACGTGATGGCGCTGTCGATTGCCACCGGGTTGATCAAGGCGATTCTGGTGATGGTCGGCACCCCGATGGCGGCGCGCTGGATGGGCCTGGATAACCCGCGCTCGGCGATGGTGTTTGGTGGGTTGGCCGGTACGGTGAGCGGCGTGACGGCGGGTCTGGCGGCGACGGATCGTCGGTTGGTGCCGTACGGCGCGCTGACGGCGACGTTCCATACCGGGCTGGGCTGCTTGCTCGGGCCTTCGTTGCTGTATTTCATCGTGCGCGGGATTTTGGGTTAAGCGCCCTGTTGTTGATTCTGGCCGGAGGCCGTGGGAGTCCAGCTTGCTGACGATTGAGTGCGAAGCGCTCACAAAACCAGAAACCTCGGTAAGGGCAGAAAGAGCGAATCGGCAGGGTTTGCTGCCGGTTCGCGGCAGATCGTCGGCAAGGTGGAGCGCCACCCCGGCGGCTCCTACGCCCTCCGGGCAGAATCAAAAGCGTACAAGCACGCCAGGCAGAGGCCCGCAGTGATCGTCAGATTTGCTCCAACCGATTCGAATACATCCGGCATTCCGCCAGCAACGCCAGCAGATTCGGGTCGCGCTCACGGGCTTTGAGGAACACCAAGCCAATGTGCTGCTGCATGCGGTAACGCGCTTGCAGCGGTATCAGGCGCACGCGGTTTTCATAGACGGCTGCAATTCGCCCCGGCAGCAATGCGTACCCGACTCCTGAACTGACCATGCTCAGCAGCGTGAAGATGTCGTTCACCTGCATCGCCACCTTCGGCTCAAAACCCGCCTGTTCGAACACTCGCGTGCCGTCGCGGTGAGTGGCGAAGCCTTGGGTCAGGGTGATGAACGTCATTTCCCGCAGGTCAGCGAGGTCCACTTCCGCCTGTTGCGCAAACGGCGAATCAGCAGGGGTGGCGAGGAAAATGTCGTCGGAGAACAGCGGCAGCTGTTCGCAATCCGGGTCGCTGACGCTTTCGTTCAGCGAGACGAGGATCGCGTCCACTTCCATGTTCTTCAACTTGTAGAACAGGTCGATGTTCGATCCCAGAATCAGGTCGATATTCAGCTCGCTGCGGCGGAGCTTCAGGCCCATGATCAGCTGCGGCACAGTCTTCACCGTTAACGAATACAGCGCGCCCAGCTTAAACCGCGCCGCCGAAAACCCTGCCGCCGCGCGCGTCTGTTCAACCGTGCTCAACACGTCCTGCACCAGCTTCTGTGCCCTTTCTTCCAGCACGTAGGCGCTTTCCAGCGGCGTCAGGTTGCGCCCCTCGTGTTTGAACAGCGGGCAGCGCAAGGCGTTTTCCAGCGAGTGAATCGCCCGGTGAACGCTGACGGTGCTGGTCTGCAATTCCGCGGCGGCGCGGGCCAGATTGCCGGTGCGCATGAACGCCAGAAAAATCTCCAGCTTCTTGAGGGTCAGTTCTTCGTCGATCTGCATCGTGGCGCTTCCAGACCTTTCTTGTTGTTCGAGCCGCTGATTGTGCCCAACTGACACCCGACTGGCTGCATTAAATTCTCATTAACACTGACACATGCATTGCGCTTTTGGGTCATAAGCTGGAGCCTTGTCGAGTGTCGTACAACTGAGAGAGGTTTTTTGCGGATGTACTACGGAGAGAAATTCAACGCCTGGACCCACCTTGTGGGTGCGGTGCTGGCGTCCATCGGTGCGGTCTGGTTGTTGGTGATCGCAAGCCTTGCCGGTGATGTGTGGAAGATCGTCAGCGTGGCGGTGTATGGCGTGGCGCTGGTGGTGCTGTACAGCGCCTCGACCGTGTACCACAGTGTTCGGGGGCGGGCGAAGGTGATCATGCAGAAGGTCGATCACTTTTCGATCTATTTTCTGATCGCAGGCAGTTACACGCCGTTCTGCCTAGTGACCCTGCGCGGGCCGTGGGGCTGGACGCTGTTCGGCATCGTTTGGGGGCTGGCGGTGATCGGCATCCTTCAGGAAATCAAGCCCCGCTCAGAGGCGCGGGTGATGTCCATCGTGATCTACGCGGTGATGGGCTGGATTGTGCTGGTGGCGGTGAAACCCCTGATGGCCGCGCTGGGAACGGCGGGGTTTACCTGGCTGGCGCTGGGCGGCGTGCTGTACACCGTGGGGATTATTTTCTTCGCCTACGACAAGCGCTTTCGGCATTGGCACGGCATCTGGCATTTGTTTGTGATTGCCGGGAGTTTGCTGCACTTTGTGGCGATCACTCGCTACGTGCTTTAAGCGTCCGTATCCGGTCTCGCGGGCGGTCGCAAATCTGTGGGAGCGAATTCATTCGCGAATCGATGTTCCAGACGGCCCATCTCTATCGGATGTACCTCTTTCGCGAATGAATTCGCTCCCACAGGGTGCGGTGTTACTGCCGATGTCGGGTTTGACACCCGGCCCTTAAAAATCCCCCCACAACTGCTGCGCCACGCTTAACGCGACGACAGGCGCGGTCTCGGTGCGCAGCACGCGCGGGCCGAGGCGGGCGGCGTGGAAACCGGCGTCTTGCGCCTGATCCACTTCCGCGTCGTTCAAACCGCCCTCCGGCCCGATCAGAAACGCCAGCGTGCCCGGCTTTTCATGACTCACCAGCGGTTCGGCCACCGGGTGCAGGACCAGCTTCAAGTCAGCCTCGGTGTGCTTGAGCCAGTCGCTCAGCGTAACCGGCGGGTTGACCACCGGCACCACGGAGCGCCCGCATTGCTCGCAGGCGCTGATCGCAATTTGTTGCCAGTGCGCCTGACGTTTCTCGGCCCGCTCATCCTTGAGGCGCACTTCACAGCGCTCGCTGACGATGGGGGTGATCTGCGTGACGCCCAATTCGGTGGCTTTCTGAATCGCCCAATCCATGCGCTCGCCGCGAGACAGGCCTTGGCCGAGGTGAATCTGCAAGGTCGATTCGGCGAGGCCCGCGAAGCTTTCGGTCACCTGAACGCGTACCCGCTTCTTGCCGACTTCCACCAATGTGGCACGAAACTCCTGGCCGGAACCGTCGAACAGTTGTACCGCATCGCCCTCGGCCATGCGCAACACTCGGCCGATGTAATGGGCCTGGGCTTCGGGGAGTTCGTGCTCACCCATGCTCAGGGTGGCGTCGATGAAAAAGCGGGAGAGTCTCATGGTTGTTTCTCTGTGAATTTTTCAGGTACTGCGCATTTTCCTGTGGGAGCGAATTCATTCGCGAATCGATGTTTCGACCGGTACGTCTCCATCGGATGTGCCCCCTTTCGCGAAGGAATTCGCTCCCACAGGTTGTTTCTGTATTCCCATCAACCCGGATCACGAAACTCAGGATGGAAGTTCTCACGTACCGCCACGCTGATGCTGCTGCGGGTCGCGATGTCGATGCCTTCGCTGGCCACTTCGGCGAGGAAGTCGATCTGCTCCGGCGTGATCACGTACGGCGGCAGGAAATACACCACGCTCCCCAGCGGTCGCAGCAGCGCGCCACGGGTCAGGGCATGTTCGAAGACTTTCAGACCGCGACGTTCCTGCCACGGATAGGCCGTTTTGGTGGCCTTGTCCTGCACCATCTCGATGGCGAGCGCCATCCCGGTCTGACGTACTTCGGCGACGTTCGGGTGATCCACCAAGTGCGCTGTCGCGGTCTTCATCCGCTGGGCCAGCGCCTTGTTGTTCTCGATGACGTTGTCCTGCTCGAAGATGTCCAACGTCGCCAGTGCCGCCGCGCAGGCCAGCGGGTTGCCGGTGTAGCTGTGCGAGTGCAGGAAGGCGCGCAGGGTCGGGTAGTCGTCATAAAAAGCAGCGTAGACGTCATCCGTGGTCAGGCACGCCGCCAGCGGCAGGTAACCGCCGGTCAGGGCTTTTGACAGGCACAGGAAATCCGGACGAATACCGGCTTGCTCACAGGCAAACATCGTCCCGGTGCGACCGAAGCCTACCGCGATCTCGTCATGAATCAGGTGCACGCCGTAGCGATCACACGCCTCACGCAGCAGCTTGAGGTAGATCGGGTCGTACATGCGCATGCCGCCCGCGCCCTGGATCAGCGGCTCGATGATCACTGCCGCGACCGTGTCATGGTTGTCCGCCAGCGTCTGTTCCATCACCGCGAACATCGTGCGGGTGTGTTCTTCCCAGCTCACGCCCTCAGGCCGGTAATAGCAGTCCGGGCTTGGCACCTTGATGGTGTCCAGCAGCAGCGCCTTGTAGGTTTCGGTGAACAGCGGTACATCGCCCACCGACATCGCCGCTACGGTTTCGCCGTGATAACTGTTGGTCAGGGTAACGTAGCGTTTCTTTTCCGGTTTGCCGCGATTGAGCCAGTAGTGAAAGCTCATTTTCAACGCGACTTCGATGCAGGACGAGCCGTTGTCCGCGTAGAAGCAGCGGGTCAGGCCCTCGGGCGTCATGGCGACGAGGCGCTCGGACAGCTCGATCACCGGCTGATGACTGAAACCGGCCAGAATCACGTGTTCAAGCTGATCGACCTGATCCTTGACGCGCTGATTGATGCGCGGGTTGGCGTGGCCGAACACATTGACCCACCACGAGCTGACGGCGTCGAGGTAACGTTTGCCTTCGAAGTCTTCCAGCCACACCCCTTCACCCCGTTTGATCGGGATCAGCGGCAGGTTTTCATGGTCTTTCATCTGGGTGCAGGGGTGCCACAACACCTTGAGGTCGCGCTGCATCCAGTCGTTATTAAGGCCCATCGGTCATCTCCAGCTGGCGGCTCGCACTCGGCGAGGCAAAACAATCGCGCAAGCCTATGCAATGCACGGCAACGGGACAACCTTTGATGCCTTCTTTTCTCGGATAGCTGACGCCAGAAATAACGCCGACGGACATTGCTGGCGGGCCTCTCCCGGCTGGCGTATTCTTCGCGCTCTTTGAAGAATCGAGCGATAAAGCCCGACAATTCCTACGTTTTATTCCGGAGTTTGCTGAATGCTTTCTGGTTGGCTGCGCGCCTGTGCGCTGGTGATGGTTGGGCTGGTCAGCGCTTCGGCGCTCGCTGTGGATAAACCCCATACGGCCATTGTGGTCGGTGGCGGTCTTGCAGGTCTGACGGCGGCCTACGAGCTGCAAAACAAAGGCTGGCAAGTCACGCTGCTGGAAGCCAAACCCACGGTCGGTGGTCGATCCGGCTTGGCGGGCAGCGAGTGGATTGGCAACGCCAAGGCGCAGCCGGTGCTCAACCAATACCTGGATCGCTTCAAGCTCAGCCCGGTGCCTGCGCCGGAGTTCGTGCGCACACCGGGTTATCTGATCGAAGGCGAGTACTTCTCCGCTGCCGATCTGGCCACCAAACAGCCCGCCACGGCCGAAGCGATCAAACGCTACGAAGCGGCGCTGGACGACATGGCCCGTTCGATCACCGACCCTCTGAATCCGGCTGCCAACAGCACGCTGTTTGCGCTGGACCAGATCAACGTCGCCAACTGGCTCGACCGTCTGGCCCTCCCGCCAACCGCTCGTCAATTGATCAATCAGCAGATTCGTACACGCTATGACGAGCCTTCGCGCCTGTCGTTGCTGTACCTCGCACAGCAAGCCCGCGTAAGCCGTGATATCGATGACCGCGACCGCCGTGCGGCCCGTCTGCCGGGTGGCAGCGCCGTGTTGGCCGAGGCGTTCGTCAAACAGCTGAAAGTGATCAAGACCAACTCGCCGGTCTCGGCCATCAACCAGGACAAGGACGGCGTCACCGTCAAAGTCGGTTCGGTGGGTTACGAGGCGGAGTATGTGGTGCTTGCGGTGCCGCTGCGCGCATTGAGCAAGATCACATTGACCCCGGCGCTGGACGCTCAGCATCAGGGCGCGATCAAGAGCACCAACTACGGCTGGCATGACCAGATCATGCTCAAGTTCAAGACCCCGGTCTGGGACAGCAAGGCCCGCATGTCCGGCGAAATCTACAGCAACACCGGGCTGGGCATGCTCTGGATCGAGCCTGCTTTGAAGGGCGGCGCCAATGCCGTGATCAATCTGTCCGGCGACAACGCCCGCATCATGCAGGCCTTCGGCGACAAACAGATGGTGGATCAGGTGCTGATCCGTCTGCACGCCTTCTACCCTCAGGCGCGCGGTGCATTCACCGGTTACGAAATCCGTCGCTCCAGCGTCGATCCTTCCACGGGCGGTGCCTACCTGGCGTTCGGCCCTGGCCAGATCAGCAAGTACTGGCGCCTGTGGGAAAAACCGTTGCAGCGTGTAGCCTTCGCGGGCGAGCACACCGACAGCCTGTACCCGGGCACATTGGAAGGCGCGCTGCGCACCGGTCAGCGTGCGGCCAGCCAAGTGCAGGATCTGGCAGCGGGCAAGTCGTTCGAGCCAGTGAAGGTCGCCCCACCGAAAGCGCCAGAGCCTGCGAAAGAAAGCAGCGGCGGCATCGGCGGCTTCTTCTCCAACCTGTTCGGCGGTTCCAAACCAGAGCCGAAACCGGCCGAAAAAGCGCCAGAGCCTGCTCCGGCGCCTGCTCCTGCCCCGGCTCCAGCGCCTGTCACGCCGCCGCCTGCGCCGGTGGTCGAGCCCGCCAAACCTGCCGAGCCTGCGAAAAAGGCTCCGGCGAAGAAAGAACCGACCAAAAAGGAGCCTGCGAAAAAGGCCCCTGCGAAGCCAACTGCCACCCACAAGGCACCTGCCAAAGCCGATGCCGCGAAGAAGGCCCCGGCGAAGCCAGCCGCCGACAAAGCGGCAGCTCCGGCAACGGACAGCAAAAACTGATCGTTGAGATGAGGCAATGAGAAAGGCGCGGTTTGATACCGCGCTTTTTTTGCCCGCGAATAAAAGCGACGTCTAGAGTGTTGTACACCCGGTGGGCGCGAATTTATTCGCGAAAGCATGTGGGCGCTGAACGTGTAGGAGCCGGCTTGCTGGCGAAAGCGTCAGCCCGGACACCCCAATATTGGCTGAACCACCGCCTTCGCCAGCAAGCTGGCTCCTACAGGAATGAGGGATTCCATAATGTTCCGTTAATCCAGCCAAAGGAAAAATACGACGACCCGTTTCTATCGTATTCCTTGATATTTCAAAGCAGTATTTTGCGCTTTCTTTCGATAGATAAACCGATAATCTTCCACTCAGCTTCTACAGGAAAGAAACCATGCAGTTACGCAACTCTTCTTCTCGATATGGCTGGGTCAGCATCGTTTTGCATTGGGGTGTCGCGCTGACTGTGTTTGGCATGTTTGCCTTGGGGCTGTGGATGGTCGGTCTTGGCTACTATGACCCTTGGCGCAAGGCGGGACCTGATCTGCACAAGAGCATCGGCCTCACGCTGTTTCTCTTCATGCTGATTCGGGTGGTCTGGCGTCTTATCAGCGCACCGCCACCGTCTCCGCCGAACCACAGCCGATTCGTGCGTATCGCGGCAAAACTGGGGCACGCGTTCCTTTACCTGGATCTGTTCCTGGTGATGTTTGCCGGTTACCTGATTTCCACTGCCGAAGGCGTCGGGATACCGGTGTTTGGATTGTTTGAAGTGCCTGCGCTGATCAGCGGACTGCCCGACCAGGCGGACGTGGCTGGCGAAGTGCACCTGTATCTGGCCTGGACGCTGGTGATTTTTGCGGTACTCCACGGGCTGGCCGCCTTGAAGCATCACTTCATCGATCGTGATGCCACACTCATTCGCATGCTGGGCCGCAAGGCCTGAATTCGACTCACTAAACAGGAAGACGACGTATGTTGAAAAAGACTTTTGCTGCACTGGCTCTGGGTACCGCTCTGCTGTCGGCCGGTCAGGTAATGGCGGCTGACTACACCATCGACAAAGAAGGCCAGCACGCCTTCATCGATTTCAAGATCAGCCACCTGGGCTACAGCTTCATCCACGGTACGTTCAAGGACTGGAAAGGTACATTCAGCTTCGACGCTGCCAAGCCTGAAGACAGCAAAATCAACATCGAGATCAAAACCGCCAGCGTTGACACCAACCAGGCTGAGCGTAACAAGCACATCAGCAGCAAAGACTTCCTGGAAGTCGATAAATACCCGACCGCCACGTTCGTATCCACCAGCGTCAAGTCGACTGGCAAGAATGCTGACGGCAAAGACACAGCTGACGTGACTGGCGATCTGACCCTGCACGGCGTCACCAAGCCTGTCGTCATCAAGGCTGTATTCATTGGTGAAGGCAAGGATCCATGGGGCGGCTACCGTGCCGGCTTCACCGGCACCACCACCATCAAGCGCTCTGATTTCGGCAAGATGATGGACCTGGGCCCACAGTCGGACACCGTCACCTTCGACATCTCATTCGAAGGCGTCAAAGCCAAGTAACACGGCTGCAGCACCGAAAACGCCCCGAACCAGTCGGGGCGTTTTCGTTACAGCCTGTGCTTAACCTTCGCGGTTGCGGGTCAGCAGGGCAGGTTTTTCACCCCGTGGGCGGCTCGGCAGTTGATCGAGCAGCTCGGCAGACGGGAAACGGTCGCTCTTGGACTCTTTGTGCATGATCTTCGGACCAGGCTGGCCATCACGAGGACCACGAACGGCCGGCTCCTGACGAGCAGGCTGTTGATCGTCGCGAGCCGGACGACGGTTGCGTGGTTGGTCTTCGCGACGGGCCTGGCCATCACGACCGGAACCGTTGCGCGGGCCACTGCGCTTGGCAGGCGCGCCTGCACCTGCGGCGGCACCTGTGCTGGCGCCGCCACCGGAACCACTGCGAGGGCCGCTACGGCCCGGTGCCTGACCACGCGCTGCCGGAGCTGCGCCAGTGGCCGGGGCACCAGGACGACGGTTACGGCCCTGCTGGTTCTTGCCTTGATAAGGGCTCACGTAGTCAGCGCGGTTGCCGAAGTTATCGACTTCGTCATCAAGAAACTCATCCGGTGCGCGGTCCGCACGAGGCGCTGGCGGCTGTTGTGCCGAACGCGCCTCGTTGGACGGCGTGCCCTGACGAGGCTTTTGCTGACGGGCTGGACGCGCCGGGCGTTCGCCCGAGGCTGCGGCGGCTGCCGGTTTTTCCTTGCCCTTGTCTTTGCCTTTGTCCTTGCGACCGCCACCACCACCGCCGCCGTTCGGACCATCGCCACGCGGGCCACGGGCGTTGCGCGGGTTGCGCACGTCCGGACGCTCGCGAACTTCCGGCTTCTCGGCCTCGACGGCGTTGATGTCGAAGCCCATCAGATCACCGTCGGCGATCTTCTGCTTGGTCATGCGCTCGATGCTTTTCAGCAGCTTCTCTTCGTCCGGCGCCACGAGAGAGATCGCCTCACCGGTACGGCCTGCACGACCGGTACGGCCAATGCGGTGCACGTAGTCTTCGTCGACGTTCGGCAGTTCGAAGTTGACCACGTGAGGCAGTTGGTCGATGTCCAGGCCCCGTGCCGCGATGTCGGTGGCAACCATGATGCGCACGGTGCCGGCCTTGAAATCGGCCAGCGCTTTGGTCCGGGCGTTCTGGCTCTTGTTGCCGTGGATCGCCACAGCGCTCAGGCCGTGCTTGTCCAGGTACTCGGCCAGACGGTTGGCGCCGTGCTTGGTGCGGGTGAACACCAGCACCTGCTCCCACGCGCCCTGAGTGATCAGGTGCGCCAGCAGCGAACGCTTGTGGTTGGCGGGCAGGCGGAAAACGCGTTGTTCGATACGCTCGACCGTGGTGTTCGGCGGCGTGACTTCGATGCGTTCCGGGTTGTGCAGCAGCTTGCCAGCCAAGGCGGTGATGTCAGCCGAGAAGGTGGCCGAGAACAGCAGGTTCTGCCGCTTGGCAGGCAGGCGGGCGAGGACTTTCTTCACGTCGTGAACGAAGCCCATGTCGAGCATGCGGTCGGCTTCGTCCAGCACGAGGATTTCGACGTGGGACAGATCGACGCTGCCTTGGCCAGCCAGGTCAAGCAGGCGACCCGGGCAGGCGACAAGGACATCAACGCCACGGGCCATCGCCTGAACCTGCGGGTTCATGCCGACGCCGCCGAAGATGCAGGCGCTGACGAACTTGAGGTTCTTGGCGTAGATCTTGAAGCTGTCGTGAACTTGGGCCGCGAGTTCACGGGTTGGGGTCAGGACCAGTACGCGTGGTTGGCGCGGGCCGTGACGCTGGGATTTGTCCGGGTGGCCGGCGGGGAAGAGGCGCTCCAGAATCGGGAGGGCGAAACCGCCGGTTTTACCAGTACCTGTCTGAGCGGCGACCATCAGATCGCGGCCTTGCAACACGGCGGGAATGGCCCGCTGTTGCACCGGAGTAGGCTGGGTATAGCCAGCAGCCTCGATGGCGCTGACTAAAGCCTCGGAGAGACCGAGGGAAGCAAAGGACATGAGTAATCCTGTCTTAAGTTGGGGCACTGTGGCCCGAATAGGAATGAGCTGCGCGGCGCGAATTGGCATTCAAATGGCGCGATCCCGGGGTCTGTAAGTTCAACTCGTGGCATGAGCGCGAGAAAGAGAATGCGCTGCTGACGTGATCGAGAAGTCTTCTGTGAGACCGAGCATCCGGGCGATAAGCCTGGCGGGAAGGCCGGAGTATAACAGAGCAATCACAACGCGCTGCGTTCATGCTGCTCAACGGTTTTTTCCACGCTGATCGCTGACGAAACTGTCGGCGACTGCTGTGGCGTCTGCAACGTTTCCCCGGTGTAGTGCGCCACCAATTGCGCATACGCCGGTTCGCGCTTGAAGCGTTTCAACTCGGCACCGAAACGTTGTACCAGTAAATCCATGCCTGCGTTACGGCGCACTGCAAGAAATTGCTCTCGCGTGCTCAATACAGTGGGCAATTGGCTGACCTGATCCCGGAGCTTGAGTTGGTCGAGCATCTGCTGGCCCAGCCTGCGGTCGGTCACCAGCAAGTCGATGCGTCCCCGAATCAGCTTGCCGAAGTTCGCTTCGTGACTGGGGGCGGGCTCGCGGATAAAGGTCGTCGAGCTGTCGAATTCAGGCGAATACAGGTAGCCCGGCGAAACGCCCACCGTCAGTCCTTTGAGGTCGTCGAGGCTGTTAAAAGGGTGCGGGCGGGCGTTGGCTTGAAACAGCACCCAGTTGACGTCGGACATTGGCTCGCTGGGGTACAGCAACAAATCGTCGCGCTCGCTGACCTTGAAGATATCCAGCGCGCCATCGGCTTCGCCTTGCTGGAGCATCATCAGGCAGCGCTTCCAGGGCAGGAACTGCCACTGCACGTCGATCCCCAGTCGTTGAAAGACGATGGCCGTGGTGTCGTAGTCCAGACCGGACGCCTTCCCGTTTTCGACCATCACATAGGGGGCCCACGGCTCGGTGACGATGCGAATCTTCTCACCCAGTGCGCTGAAACTCAGGCAGGCGAGGAGGGCAGCGAACAATAGGCGGAAGGCTAGAGGCATGGCAGGAGATTACGACGCTCGACCCGCAAATAGAAGAGGTGGCACTTGCGAGGCGGCAAAACCCGAGCGCTCTACCTCAATGCTCAACGCGTCGATCGGGCTTGAACCAGGTGCCGATAAATCGCGATGCGCCTGCGTCCGAGTAACCGTTTCACCGCCCAGTGCTCCAGCCATTGATTCAGCTGTGACGGGGCAATCGGGCCTTTATGGCGTTTTTCAGCGTTGTGAAACGCCTTCTCCCACCAGACCGCCGAGCAGGCCCGGTCGAATTCGTTAGCGTGTTCGCAGCAGCCGTAGAGCAGTTCACGGATGAACTGGCGCTGGGCCTTGGGAACGGCCAGTGTCGCGCCTTTGTACAGCAAGCGCTGCCATGTGCTGGGGCGAGGAAGACGGGCCGACACGTTGCGCGTATCGGCCAATGCTTCATGACTCAAGGGCGCATCTTCGTGTTTGCGCAGCCAGGCGCGAACCTTGGCACGGAACACTTGCTTGCGACTCCAGTAGTGATGAATCACGTCCGTGCACTGATCGATTTTCAGCGTCCGGTACGTGGCCACTCCCAGGCAGAACTCCTCCAGCGTCACGGCGCCCGGCGTGATGGGGTAGAACTCGTCCATCAGTGCGATGGACCGGTCGAGTATCGCGACGTTGGCGTGGGTCAGTCCGATCACACCTGAATTCACCAGGCGCATGTGATCGTCAGCCAGATCCCGCTGCGCCAGCGTTTCGGCCAGCGCGGTGTAGAGCACGGTTTCCTTGCAGTCGTCGTAACGTAACTGGAAGGCATTGCAGAGGAGGGTGTCGGGCTGGACCCTTTCGAACAGCTTCATGGGGCTGTCCTGGAAGAACGTGTCGGTGTCGATCAGCACGACTTTTTCCGACTCCTGCAGCACCTTGCGGGCGACGACATGCTTGCAGCGGAAAGCGTATTGATGAGGACCGCTCCATTCACGACGTTGCTCGGCGTCGAGTGCCCGGACACGGACCGGCAATGGGCGATAGGGCGAAGGGTTGTCGGTGAACACCTGGATGTCGAATGAACGCCCGTCGCCCGCCTGCGCCAAAGCGCTCGCGATGCTGAACACGGCTTCCTGATGGTAGGTGTCGGCGCCGAAAACCAGGTAGACAAGCTGGGGGCGCGCAAGGATAGGTCTGAATGAAGTCACTGGATGTCCGTCTTAATCAAGGCTTCAGCAAGCCTCGTCATGACGAAGCCTGCTGGAGAAACGTTGCCTTAATGTGACCGGAGCATCCCGATGGGATTCCGACGACTTTAGCGGGGGAGTTGCAGGTTGTTCCAGATGGCCAGGCTCGGTTCGGCCTGATTCAGCGTGTAGAAGTGCAAACCCGGGGCTCCGCCTTGCAACAAACGGTCACACATCTCTGTGATGACCTGTTCGCCGAACGCCTGAATGCTCGCCGAATCGTCGCCGTAGGCTTCGAGTTGCTTGCGAATCCAGCGAGGGATTTCCGCACCGCAGGCGTCAGAAAAACGCGCCAGTTTGCTGTAGTTGGTGATCGGCATGATCCCCGGCACCACCGGAATGCTGACGCCCATCTTCTGCACGCGCTCGACGAAATAGAAATAGCTGTCGGCGTTGAAGAAGTACTGGGTGATGGCGCTGTCGGCACCGGCATTGGCCTTGCGCACGAAGTTCTTCAAATCGTCTTCGAAGTTGCGCGCTTGCGGGTGCATTTCCGGGTAAGCGGCGACTTCGATGTGGAAGTGGCTGCCGGTCTCTTCGCGGATGAAGCTCACCAGATCGTTGGCGTGACGCAGCTCACCGCTGGCCATGCCCATGCCGGACGGCAGGTCGCCGCGCAGGGCCACGATACGGCTGATGCCCGCATCCTTGTACTGAGTGAGCAGGCCACGCAGATCGGCCTTGCTGTCTCCGACGCACGACAGGTGCGGCGCGGCGGGAATGTTCACTTCTTTTTCCAGTTGCAGCACGGTGTTGATCGTGCGGTCGCGCGTGGACCCACCGGCACCGTAAGTGCAGGAGAAGAAGTCAGGGTTGTAGCCAGCCAACGTGCGAGCGGTGGCGAGCAGTTTTTCATGACCAGCGTCGGTCTTCGTGGGGAAGAACTCGAAGCTGTAGCGACGGTCTTGGGACATGAGAGGCTCCAGCTATGAGCCGCGAGCTGCAAGCTGCAAGAGGGCGGTGCGCCGAATCCTGTCGCTTAAGGCTTGAGGCTGGGTGCTGCTAAGGGCGTGAAGACGAAGAAGTGCAAGCCTGGCGCTGCAAATGAAGGCGATGCGGATCGCTTTCACTTGCAGCTTGTAGCTTGCCGCTCAAAGCTGCTTTTAGTACCGGTAAGCGTGCGGCTTGAACGGGCCTTCGACAGTCACGCCGATGTAGTCGGCCTGAGTCTTGGTCAGTTTGGTCACAACGCCGCCGAAGCCACGTACCATTTCCAGGGCGACTTCTTCGTCCAGCTTCTTCGGCAGCACTTCAACGGTCAGGCGCTCGGCTTTCTGAGCAGGGCTCAGGTCAGCGTATTTCTGGCCGTACAGGAAGATCTGAGCCAGAACCTGGTTGGCGAACGAACCGTCCATGATGCGGCTTGGGTGACCGGTGGCGTTGCCCAGGTTCACCAGACGGCCTTCGGCCAGCAGGATCAGGTAGTCGTCGTTCTGCGCGTCGAATTCGCCAGCGCCGGTGCGGTGAATCTTGTGCACTTGCGGCTTCACTTCTTCCCATGCCCAGTTCTTGCGCATGAAGGCGGTGTCGATTTCGTTGTCGAAGTGACCGATGTTGCAGACCACGGCGCGTTTTTTCAGCGCTTTGAGCATGTTGGCGTCGCAGACGTTGACGTTGCCAGTGGTGGTCACGATCAGGTCGATCTTGCCCAGCAGCGCTTTGTCGATGCTGGCTTCGGTGCCGTCGTTTTCACCGTCGATGAACGGCGAAACCAGTTCGAAACCGTCCATGCAGGCTTGCATGGCGCAGATCGGGTCGACTTCGGTGACCTTGACGATCATGCCTTCCTGACGCAGCGACTGAGCCGAACCCTTGCCCACGTCACCGTAGCCGATGACCAGCGCTTGCTTGCCGGACAGCAGGTGGTCGGTGCCGCGCTTGATGGCGTCGTTCAGGCTGTGACGGCAGCCGTATTTGTTGTCGTTCTTGCTCTTGGTGACCGAGTCGTTGACGTTGATCGCAGGGATCTTCAGTTCGCCCTTGGCCAGCATGTCCAGCAGGCGGTGAACGCCGGTGGTGGTTTCTTCGGTGACCCCGTGGATTTTTTCCAGCATCGCCGGGTATTTCTTGTGCAGCAGCTCGGTCAGGTCGCCGCCGTCGTCGAGGATCATGTTGGCGTCCCATGGCTGACCGTCCTTGAGGATGGTCTGCTCCAGGCACCACTCGTACTCGGCTTCGGTCTCGCCTTTCCAGGCGAAAACAGGGATGCCGGCAGCGGCGATGGCGGCAGCGGCCTGGTCCTGAGTCGAGAAAATGTTGCAGGACGACCAGCGCACTTCGGCACCCAGGGCAACCAGGGTTTCGATCAGCACGGCAGTCTGAATGGTCATGTGGATGCAGCCGAGGATTTTCGCGCCTTTCAGCGGTTGCTCACCGGCGTATTTGCGACGCAGGCCCATCAGGGCAGGCATTTCGGATTCAGCGATGATGGTTTCGCGACGACCCCAGGCTGCCAGGGAAATGTCGGCGACCTTGTAGTCGTTGAAATCGTTGGGCGTCAGTACAGCGCTCATAAGAGTCTCCATTCGTAGGGTGCGAATGGGCGCCGTTGTGCGTTTAAGGCTTGATCGGCGGAACGCCAGACCAAACAACGCCCTCTCCGAGCCTGACAGGTCTGACCTGCTGCAGCGCCCCTCGGACAGGTGGCGGGAAAACGGTATCAAGCGGTGATGACCGTTTTTTGAAGCGGTGCCGATTATAAGGCTTGGGCGGCAAGCTGCAAGCTGCAAGCGACAAGTGAAAGCGGATCTGCTTTTACTTGCAGCTTGTGGCTCGAAGCTTGAAGCTTGGGGGCACAAACGCCACGATTTCCCAAACGCCTTGGAGCCACCCATGAACTTCCACACTCGCAAATGGGTAAAACCCGAAGACCTCAACCCGAACGGCACGCTGTTCGGTGGCAGTCTGCTGCGCTGGATCGACGAAGAAGCGGCGATCTACGCCATCGTTCAGTTGGGCAACCAGCGTGTGGTGACGAAGTACATTTCCGAAATCAACTTCGTCAGCGCCTCGCGTCAGGGCGACATCATTGAACTGGGCATCACGGCCACCGAGTTTGGCCGGACGTCCATCACCCTGACCTGCCAAGTGCGTAACAAGATCACCCGCAAAAGCATTCTGACCGTCGAGAAGATGGTGTTCGTCAACCTGGGGGAAGACGGCCTGCCTGCGCCGCACGGCAAGACCGAGATCACGTACGTGAAAGACCAGTTCAAGGATGAAGTGATCAACGAGTGATCGGTAGGCTGCGTCCTTACCCGTGAACGACGCAAAACGTGGAGCTGGCTTGCTGGCGAATGCTGAGTCTCAGGCACATCAAGGGTCGATGACGCACCGCCTTCGCCAGCAAGCCGGCTCCTACAATAAAACAGGGTTCGCACGCTCGCTGATCATGCCCACGCAGATCATGGGTACGATCGAGTAGCGGATAACGTTACTCCGGATTACTCGCCTTCCAATCCCGCAACCACTGCAACCCTTCGCTCGTATCACCACGCGGGCGGTATTCGCAGCCGACCCAGCCGGTGTAGCCCAGGCGGTCGATTTCTTCGAACAGCCACGGGTAATTAACTTCGCCCATGTTCGGCTCGTGACGATCCGGTACGCCTGCGATCTGGATGTGGCCGACGCCTGCAAAGTCGCGGCGCAGTTTGCTGGTCACGTCACCTTCGACGATCTGGCAGTGGTAAAAATCGAACTGCACTTTCAGGTTGTCCGCGCCAACTTCCTTGCACACCGCCTGACCCTGGTCCTGGCGATTGAGGAAGAAACCCGGCATGTCGCGGGTGTTGATCGGTTCGATCAGCACCGTGATGCCGACTTTGGCCGCTTCTTCTGCCGCGTGGGCCAGATTCTCCAGGTACACGGCGTGGTGTTTCTGGCGCAGGTCTTCGCTCGGGAGCAAACCCGCCATTACGTGAATCCGGTCATTGCCCAATACCGCTGCGTATTCGAGCGCTTTCTGAATGCCGCTGCGAAACTCGCTCTGCCGACCCGGCAGCGATGCAATCCCGCGTTCGCCCTTGGCCCAGTCACCCGGTGGCGCGTTGAACAACGCTTGGGTCAGGCCGAAGTCTTCCAGGCGCAGCTTGATTTCGGCTGCACTGAAGTCGTACGGGAACAGATACTCCACGCCTTTGAAGCCGTCAGTCGCCGCAGCGCCAAAACGGGCCAGAAAGTCGTGTTGCGGATACAGCATGCTGAGGTTGGCAGCGAAGCGAGGCATAGCAATCTCCAAAAAATGCCAATCTGTCTGGAAGCGCCGCGAGCGCAGCAGCTTCCAGACAGGCCGGGTTATACGAAGGGCCAGAGCAGCAGTGTCATCAGGAAGCCGAGAGTCCCTAGAACGGTCACCAAAAAGGTCCAGGTGCGCAGGCCGTCACCGACGTTGAGACCAGCCAGTTTAGTGAACATCCAGTAACCGGCGTCGTTGATGTGCGACATGGCCAGACCGCCACCGCCCATGGCCAGACATAGCAGGGCCATGTGGTTAGCGCTCAGGTTCAGGGTCGCGATCAGCGGGCTGAGAATGCCAGCGGTGGTGACCAGCGCCACTGTGGTCGAGCCTTGAACGGCGCGCAACAGCAGGGTCAGGATGAAGCCCAGCGCCAGAACTGGCAGGCCGGTGCTGCGCAATGCTTCGGAAACGACCGCACCGATACCGGTGTCGACCAGCACTTTACCGAACACACCACCAGCACCGGCGATCAGGATCACCATCGCCACGCCCGGCAGCGCCGAACCGATCACGTCAGAGACCTGACTGCGGCTCCAGCCACGGCGCGAACCCAGCACCCAGGCGCACAGCAGGGTGTCGATCAGCAGCGCAACCAACGGTGCACCCAGCACGGTCAGGATGCTGCGCAGGCCGGAGTCGGCAGGCAGCATGGTGGTGGCCAGCGTGCCCAGCAGGATCAGGATGATGGGCAGCAGGATCAGAGCAACGATGAGGCCCGCACCCGGTGCTGGCGCCTTTGGCAAGCGAGCGGCCAGGCTGCTGGCGCTTTCTTCCAGCCCCAGTTCTTTGGTCTGAGTCGCTTCTTTGCTGGTTGAATAGTCGTTGTTCGCCCACGCCACCAGGTCTTCGTTGGTGATGTGCGGGCCGTAGACTTCACTGCGAATGTCGTCGGTCATCGGGTAGGTCTTGCGAGTCATGCGACCGGCAATCACATAGCCGATCAGGCATAGCACCGCGACGATCGGGATGCCGAACATCAGCACACGGCCCAAGTCCGCGCCCAATTGACCGGCAGCCGCGACGGCGCCCGGGTGCGGCGGCAGAAACGCGTGCACCGACAGCAGCGCAGCACACATCGGCAGGGCGAAAATCAGCAGAGGCTTGCGGGCCGCGCGAGCGACGCCATAGGCCAGCGGCATGAGGATAATCACGCCCACTTCAAAGAACACCGGAATGCCGACCATGAAGCCCGCGACTGTCAAGGCCAGCGGCGTGCGCTTGTTGCCGAAACGGTTGATCAGCGACTTGGCCAGTGCTTCCGCGCCGCCCGAGAGTTCGATGATCCGACCGATCATGGCACCCAACGCAATGATGATCGCGATGTGGCCGAGCGTCTTGCCCATGCCGCCTTCGATGGTCGCCACCAGATCAGCCGGTTTTACCCCGGCGACCAGCGCGACGATGATGCTGACCAGCATCAGGGCCACGAACGGCTGGAATTTGTATTTCAGTACCAGAAGCAGCAACAGCGCGATGCCGGCTCCGGCGATGATCATCAGTAATAGTGGGGTCATGTTATGTGTAGTGTCCTGTTCAGGCTGAGTGAAAACTACTGCGCTCGGCAATACGGCGTTAAAAACAGGCGGAAAATGCTCATTTAGAACACCTAGACTCCGCTTTTCCGCCTGTTTTTGCCTTGTCTTGCCTTCGCTCGCTACGTTTTCACATCAGCCTTTGTTGTTATTGTTTCCGGCAAAACCGGGTCGCCGGAGACCGCCGCGACAGTCTCCGATCAAAACACTGAGTGGATTACCAGGTCACGCCAAAGGTCTGGCGCAGTTCTTCCAGAGCCGTTGCGTCCAGCGGCTCGGGTTTGGGGTTGCTCATCAGCCACAGCCGCGCGGTCTCTTCCAGCTCTTCCAGGGCGTAGGCCGCCTTGGCTACCGAGCTTTCCCAGACCACAGGGCCCAGTCGTTCAAGCATGACGCCGCGCACGCTGTTCGCCAGTTTAGCCACCTGTTCGGCGACTTTTGGCGAGCCGGGACGCTCGTAGGCAATCAAGGGGATATGCCCGACTTTCATCACCTGATACGGCGTGATCGGCGGCAGGATGTCGTTCGGCTGCCAGACGCCCGCAAGGGTCAAGGCCACCAGATGCGTGGAGTGGGTGTGCACCACGCCGCCAACGCCCGGATTACGGTCGTAGACTTCGCGATGCAGCATCAGCGTCTTGGACGGCTTGTCGCCCGACACCCATTCACCGGCCAGATTGACCTTGGCAATCGCCGTCGGATCGAGACGACCGAGGCACGCGTCGGTCGGGGTGATCAGCCAGCCATCTTCCAGACGCGCACTGATGTTGCCCGCGCTGCCCACGGTGTAACCGCGACCGAACAGCAGACGACCGATGTCGCAGATTTCGTCGCGCAGTTTGTTTTCTGCGCTCACTTGGCTGTTCATTGGGCACCCCCTGCCAACTGCTTCAGGGCTTTGTCGAAGAAGTCACGGCCGCCGAAGTTGCCGGATTTCAGCGCCAGTGCCAGCGGTTGATCGCCGCTGCTGATGGTCGCCGGAACGCCCGGATCGATCTGCGCGCCGATTTTCAGCAGGCTCACGCCCAAGGCCTGAACCACCGCGCCCGAGGTTTCGCCACCTGCGACGACGAAGCGCTTCACGCCCGCGTCCAGCAGGCCTTTGGCGATCTTGCCCAGTGCGTGCTCAACCATTGCGCCTGCGCGCTCGACACCCAGTTCTTGCTGCACGGCTTTGACTTCTTCCGGACTGCTGGTGGCGTAGATCAGAACGGTTTGACCGGCATCACGGGCGAAGGCCAAGGCGTCTTCAACCACCGGTTTGCCGTCGGCCAGCGCCAGTGGGTCGATGCGCAGGGCAGGGCGTTTGGCGTCCAGCCACGCTGCCACCTGGCCATTGGTCGCGACCGAAGCGCTCCCGGCGAGGACCACTTCGCCACCTTCGACCTGCTCCAACTGGGCCGCGTCAATGTCGCGCAGTTTGCCCGCTTTACGGAAGTTGCCAGGCAAGCCCAGCGCCAGCCCCGAGCCACCGGTCAGCAGCGGGAGGTCGGCGCAGGCTTCGCCAAGGGTGTACAGGTCGGCATCAGACAGCGCATCGGCAATCGCCATGGTCACGCCATCGGCACGCAATTCAGCGATACGCGCCCGCACGCCTTCCACGCCCTTGGCGATGCTGTCATAGCGCAGTAGCCCGACTTTTTTCTCGGTCTGCGATTGCAGCACGCGCACCAGGTTGGCGTCGGTCATCGGCGTCAGCGGGTGATTCTGCATCCCGCATTCGTTGAGCAGTTGATCCTGCACGAACAGATGACCGCGAAAGATCGTGCGACCGTTCTCGGGGAAGGCCGGGCAGGCCAGGGTGAAGTCACTGCCCAGCGCCTGCAACAGCGCTTCGCTGACCTGGCCGATGTTGCCTTTGGCGGTGGAATCGAAGGTGGAGCAGTACTTGAAGAAAATCTGCTCGCAGCCACGATCACGCAGCCATTGCAGCGCTTCGAGGGATTCCTCGACAGCTTCGGCAGCGGGTGTGGTGCGGGACTTCAGCGCGATGACGATGGCGTCAGCGTCCAGCTCAGACAGGCTGTTTGCGCTCGGAATCCCGATGCTTTGCACGGTGCGCATGCCGCCCCGCACCAGCATGTTCGCGAGGTCAGTGGCGCCGGTGAAGTCGTCGGCAATGCAGCCCAATAGAGGGCGCGGAGTGGTGGTGCTCATGGGCGAATCCTCAGTCGTTGGCGGCTTTGGCGACAGGCAGGGTGATGCCCGGGAAGATTTTGATCACGGCGGAATCGTCTTCGCGGCCAAAGCCTGCGGTCGAGGCCTGCATGAACATCTGGTGCGCGGTGGACGACAGCGGCAGCGGGAATTTGCTGGCGCGGGCGGTATCCAGCACGAGGCCCAGGTCCTTGACGAAGATGTCCACGGCTGACAGCGGCGTGTAATCGGCCTTGAGGATGTGTGGCACGCGGTTCTCGAACATCCACGAGTTACCGGCGCTGTTGGTGATCACTTCGTACAGCGCATCAGCGTCGACACCTTCGCGCAGGCCAAGAGCCATGGCTTCGGCGCTCGCGGCGATGTGCACGCCCGCCAGCAGCTGATTGATGATTTTGACTTTCGAGCCCAGGCCGTGAACGTCGCCCAGACGATAGACCTTGCCCGCCATGCCGTTGAGGATTGCGTCGGCTTTGGCGTAGGAGTCGGCAGGGCCGCTGGTCATCATGGTCATCTGACCGGCAGCGGCCTTGGCAGCACCGCCCGAGATCGGCGCATCGAGGTACAGCAGACCTTTTTCGGTGAGGCGCTGGCCCAGCTCGATGGCGAAGGTCGGGGCGACAGTGGCGCAACCGATGACCAGGCTGCCGGGCTTGAGTGCAGCCACGGCGCCGTTCTCGCCGAACAACACGGTTTCAGTCTGCTCGGCGTTGACCACGACGGTCACGATCACGTCGCAGAGCGCGGCCATCGCAGCAGGAGAATCACAGGCAACGCCGCCTTCGCTGGCGAATTGCTCTGTCACGGCAGCGCGGACGTCGCAGGCATGAACATTGAAACCGCTGCGCAGCAGGGAGCGGGCGATGCCCAGACCCATCGCACCCAGTCCAACGACGCCGACATTCTTGTTATTCATGAAGCTCTCCTCGGGTTGAGCGCCATCATTGCGTCAGGCACTCGAACGGCGTTTGTTCTGATCTGTTAAAGATAGTGAACCTGTGAGCGGATAATGTGAAGTGATTTTTCGAGTTAACAAATATTAACATTGGTTGTTTTTTGATCAGGGAAGTGGGCAGCGGTTTCGAGCAGCGCTTTGAGTCGAGCTTGAACCATTCCTTAGCGGCGCGCCTGCGGGCTCGTTTACTGATCCAGAGCCGGTGCATACGGCGAAGAGCCTACGTTATAAGCGGCGGAACTTCATGAAGGCGGTTGTTTTTTTGAAATTATAAAAAGAGTTTTTATTTCGAAATGCGCTCTGACAAGTTCCGGTTGAGTATTTGAGTTGGCCGTTGGTCGGAGGCAAAAAATGAGAAGCTGCTGTGCCATGATTTTTATAATGCTTGGATTAATAGTGAGCACGTCACTGGTGAAAAGCTCGTGGCTGGGAGCAACAGGTAAATAGGGAGATTTCAAATGCTAAAGCTAATGGATATCAAGTTAAGCCTTAAAACTGATTCCAAATCGGACGCCACATTCGACGGGACATTGTATGCAAAAGATACTTTAGGGTATGCATTTTCCGGCAAGCTCGTTGCTAGCTGTCCTTTAGATCGCAGCGCCAAACCATTTTAGAACATTGTGCGGCTTGGGCATGGAAGCTCGTCTGCGGAGTTTACTTATCTGGAATACACGCTTGGTAATAACTCTGAGAAAGTTACTTTTGAAGTCAAGGGTGAGGGTAAGAGAAAGGCAAAAGAGAAAGTAGATCTTTGTCTGGGCTTTAATGATGAGAGTGACGGTAAGTTTGTTAACGGACCTAAGAGCAGTTATGACATGGAAGCGGCTGAGAGAAAACTCATCAATTCCGAGCCTGACCACGAAGAGGAAGAAGAGACTGAGCCGGATATTGATGAAGAGCAGTAAAGTGAGCAACGAGCCGTACTGGAAACTGTTTGGTTGAGTTAATTTAGCAACATGATGCAATCCCTGGCGGTGACAGGTGATGCTTCAAACGCTGGGACGGCCGCTGGCACGTCGCTTTCAATTTACGGCCCACCTCAACTGACGGCTGGGGTGGGCATTGGCCTTTATGTAGGAATCCACCGACGCCAACATCAAATCCACTCCGTACGCCCGGATGCTTGCCGCTGCCGCCTGCGCCATCCTGTCATCATTTATGATCGCATCGAGCTGCTCCAGTCTTGCCACTTTGTACATTCCGAATGTGCCGTAATTCGAGCGGGTGGTGAGCAATACGCCGCGCGATGCCGCTTGCATTGCTGCCTGTTTGACTTCGCCTTTCAAAGCCGAGGGCGTGAACATCCACTGGCGGGACGCGATGACGTGTGCGCGTTGGGAGGTCGAGCAGCGCTGCTCTTGCAGAGATGTCGTCAAGACGGTGTCTACAGGTGAGGGCTTGGTTCAACACTTTTTTGCCGATGGCGCAATCAATGCCTTCACGCGCATGGGCTTTCGATTCTCGTTTGATACCTTTGATCCTGCAAAGACATTAAATACTTCACATATTAATATTGGCGATATAAGTCGCGCTGGTGATTCCGATAATGTTAAACGAATCGCTATAGAAGTTTGATGGATTATCGCGGATGCTTATTGAGCCGTGTTTTAATAAGCCATCCGTCAGTTTTTACCGAGTTTAAGGGCTGTCGACTTGACCTTTCAAGGATTGAGTTGATAGTGAGTGCATGGCTGGCCGAACTTTTCGGCAGTCGGAATCAAAACAATATGGAGATTATCATTATGACTGCTATTAAGTTAGACTTGAACGCGAGTGTGCAACCAGAGGCTCGATTCGAGGGAGAAATCAGCGCGGAGGACCCGTACAGTTATGAATTTTCCGGCAAGCTCGTCGCTCGTGCCCCTCTGAGCAAACCCGACTCGATATTCGTCGTGCGGCTTGGACACGGTGGTAATACAGGTGCGTATTCATATTTGGAATATACTTTTAAAGGCGCAGGCGATAACACCTTTTCAGTAGAGGGAAGCGGCAAAAGAAAAAAAGATGAAAAGGTAGATTTCAGGCTGGGTTTCAAAGAAGGGTCAGAGGGTCAATTCAGTGATGGTGATAAATCGACTTATACACTGGATATCTTTAATGAGGATCGAATGGATATTTCTAAAATTAAAACAACCAACGATATGGAGGCTGGTTATTCCGTATCCGGCTACCCAAAAAAAGAGTATTGAATAAGTGTTGTAACAGTGATTCGGTGGCTTGGTTGCAAACAATCTTCGACACACCGCTTCGCTGTAGCCGCGCGGCATGCCTGCAATGGCGATGTCTTGAACACCGCCGCCGGCAAGTCGTGCTGCTACGGATGCCCTCGTGAGATCAGCGCTTCTCCACCGACGCCAACATCAACTCCACCCCCTGCGCCCTAATGCTGTCAGCCGCCGCCTGCGCCAATCCGTCATCGCTGATGATCGCGTCGAACTGCTCAAGCCCCGCGACCTTGTACATGCCGAACGTGCCGTATTTCGAGCTGGTGGTGAGCAATACGCTGCGCGACGCCGCTTGCATCGCTGCCTGTTTGACTTCGACTTTCAACGCCGACGGCGTGGTGGTGCCCCGTTGCAGATCCCAGGAGCTGGTGGACATGAAGGCGACATCCGTCGCGAGTTGGCGCAACGTCGCCGCAGCCAGGCCCCCGACGCAGGAGCGGTTTGGGTGGTCGAGTTGGCCCCCGGTGTGAATCACTGCCACGTGGGTCGCGTCGGCCAATGCATTCACCACGCCGAAGTCGTTGGTGACGACGGTCATGCCTGACAGCGCGACGATGTACGGCACGATTTCCAGCGTGCTGGTGCCTGCGTCCAGGTATACCGTCATTTCCGGGTGCAGCAATCCGGACGCGAGTTTCGCCATCGCCTGTTTGTGCGGCAGCTCGACCACGGCTTTCGATTGGTGGCTCGGTTCGCTGTGCACCTGGCTGGCGATGCGCACGCCGCCCGTTACGGAATAAGCCCGCCCGCTCTGTTCCAGCAGGGCGATGTCTCGGCGGATGGTCATGTGCGAGCAGTCGAACATCTCCATCAGTTGATGCACGCTCAGCACTTGGTGCTTGCGCAACTGGCGCAGCATCAACTCCCTGCGCTGGTCGGGAATCATGGGCGCTGCACCACTGACGGTGGTGTCTTCTTCGCTGGACATTCAGGCTCCTGAGGATCGGCTTACCGCGACGGTGGCAGGCATCTTAGCCAATCGTTCGGCTTGTGGCAGCAGCGAGAAATACAGGCACACCTAAATGAGGCAGATGTCTTCTGTCATGGAAAATCCCTTATCCTCAACAGCCACGGGGCTTTGGCGGTTGTCGATGCCTGCGTTGCCCGGAAGAAAAATCGCTCGGCGCTTTCGCCAGGGCGGATAAGGAGAACACGTGTTCGCAACAACGCTGGTCCTGCTTGCAGCGGTGCTGCATGCCACTTGGAACGCCCTCATCAAATTCAGCGGCGAACGCCTGCTGGTCATCGCCAGCATGGACGTGGTCGCGTTCGGTCTGTCCCTGATCGCATTGGGTTTCGTGTCGCCGCCTCCGCTGCACATCTGGCCGTGGCTGGTGGCGTCGGCGTTGTTCGAGCTGCTGTATCGCGCGCTGCTGATCAAAGCCTATCGGGTCGGCGACCTTGGACTGGTGTATCCCCTGATGCGCGGATTGTCGCCTTTGGTGGTACTGGCGCTGACTCTGATCTTCGCGGGAGAGCATCTGAGCACTCAGCAGATTCTCGGGATTCTGCTGATTCCATGCGGCATGGTCTGCCTGCTTTGGCAGGGCGGGGGTGGCGACCGTTTGCCATGGTCGATGCTGCCAGTGGTAGGGCTGATCGGACTGTGCATCGGTTTCTACACCTGGATCGACGGTCAGGCGCTCAAGCGGGGCGTCGCGCCGCTGGACTATCTGGTGTGGCTGACGTTTATCAGCGCGTGGCCCTTCCCGTTGCTGGCGGTGGTCAACAAGCGTCCGGCCTTCATGCTGTTCTGGCGCGAGCAATGGAAACTCGGCCTGAGCGTCGGTTTTTGCGTGCTGGCCAGCTATGCCCTGGTGTTGTGGGCGATGCAGCTTGGCTCGGTCGCTGAGGCCGCCGCGTTGCGCGAAGTCAGCGTGGTGTTGGTGGTGCTGTTCGGCATGCGCTATCTGAAAGAACCTTTTGGCCGGCCACGGCTCTTAGCCTGTGGGTTGGTGCTGCTTGGAATGCTTCTAATGAAGCTCAAATTTTAAAAGGAAGATGTTCATGACCGTTGCCTTCTGGTGCGTGTTGATCGTGATTTTGCTGCCGCTGGTGTGTACGTCCATTGCCAAGTTCAGTGGCGGAAAATTCGGCGCCCGGCAAAACCACAATCCCAGGGACTTTCTCGACAATCTCGAAGGCCTGCCGCGCCGTGCCCACGCCGCACAGCAGAACAGCTTCGAAGCGATTCCAGGGTTCGCCGCAGGGGTTCTTATTGCCCACGTCGCGGGTGTCGCGCAGTTGGTGACCATTGATGTGCTCGCGGTGCTCTTCGTTACCAGCCGTCTGCTCTACATCATTTTTTACCTCGCTGATCTCGCGGCCCTGCGTTCGCTGGCATGGTTCATTGGCTTGGCTTTGGTGGTCGCGCTGTTCGGGGTTTCCGTTTGACGGACACCCACCTTGGATTTTTCACGGCGGGCGCAGATACTGGCCGCCATTTTTCAGCCCAGAGCCGCCATGAAATCGAAGAGCGTTGCCGTGGAAAAACCCTATGTACCCCCGACCCTGAAAGCCGTTGGCCTGATGCTGATGGTGGGCGTGATGCTCAGCGCGTGTAGCGGGGAAGATCCGAATTCGCCGCTGTCGCAGCGCAAGGCGATTTTCAAGCAGATGCTCAAGACCAGCGAAGACACTGGCGGGATGTTACGTGGCCGCTTGCCATTCGATGGACCTAAATTCGCCGAAGGCGCTGTGAAGCTCGATGCCCTGGCGCACGAGCCGTGGAAGCATTTTCCGGCAGTGAAAGAGTCCGAGCACACCAGTGCGAAAGATGCGGTCTGGGAACGCCAGGCGCGTTTTCAAGAGCTTGCCCGGGCGCTGGAGGCCCGGACCGGGGAGTTGGTGATTGCCACCCAAACCCTTCAACTGACCCCCGCGAACATGATCCCGCCGATGAACAACGTCGAAGACGCGTGCGACGCGTGTCATAAAGAGTTTCGCAACCACTGATGCTGAGCCTGCTTCTGGCCGCAGGCCGTAGGAGCCAGCTTGCTCGCGATCTGCCGGGAACCGGCAGTAAAACCTGCAAATGCGGTGTACCTGACCCAGCCGAGGTCGTTTGATCTTGCTGGCGCTGCGCACCAGATCGCGAGCAAGCTGGCTCCTACGGCCTGCGGCCAGAATCAAATGCGGTTTTTAGTCGTCTTCGTCAGGCTGCAATTGCTCCAGCTTCTGCTGCTCGTCTTGCAACTCTTTGCGCGCCTCGGCCAGTTTGTCCTTGCGCTTGTTGATCTTGTCCGCGTCGCCTTTCTTCATGGCCTTGTCGAGATCAGCCTGACGGGTGCTGACCTCACGTTTGGCGTCGAGCACTTTCTTTTCCTGCTCTTTGAGCAAGCCTGCGTCAGTGCAGTTGGCAGTGACTTCACTCAAGGCTTTTTCAAGCCCGGCCTGTTGGTTGCTGTTGCCTGCGGCCTTGGCCTGTTCGAGCTGGGTGTTGATGTCTTGACGCTTGGCGGCGCAGCCGGTCAGCGCCGGGGCTTGTTCAGCGGCGAACACCGGTGAGGCCAACAAACCGCATGCGGCGAAGGCAATAAGGGATGACAGAAACTTCATGACGAATCCTCAAAAATACACATCCGGCCAGCCGACACGACTGACCGGGACACAATGACTAAAAACCGTTGATCCCTTGCTCCCGCAATTGCGCGCTCAACGCCTGCACCTGCGGGTCTTGAAAGAATGCGTGCAACTGCTTCGCACGACCTGGGCCAATGCCCGGCTCGGCGCGCCACTGATCGACGTTACGAACCGATAGCGTGTCCCACGAATCGCCTAGATCCGTACTGGCAGCGGGCGGTAAACCGATGGCTTTGAGCCAAGTTTCGAAGGATTGTTCGCGCGCGGCGTCAAAACTCTTCAACAGTTTAGCGCTGCTCAGCTCACCAAGGCCGGGAATGTTCGACATTTGTGCACTGTCCAGGTGCATCCAGTCCAGCAAGCCTGTTACCAGGCCGGCCTCGATGAGCTTGTCCCATGTGCCAGGTCCTACGCCCTTGAGCGCCAAGCCTTTCTTGCCGCTTAGCCATTTCAGACGTTCGCGGAACTGCCCTTCACAGCCTTCGGTGGGCTGCCAGCAACTCAGTGCGTGAAACTCTGTTGCGTCTGGAACCTCCATGGGCGCCCGTTCCGCACTGCGTGAAACCACACCGTCCAATCGGGGAATGGTCAGACCCGCTAGGCTGATTGCCACTTGATCACCCGGACGAATGTCCATCTTTTGCCACCTTTTAAAGGAACCGACACTGATCCGGGACACGGTTCGGTCATCCAGTCGCACCGGTTCGATGTCCAGCACCGGCGTGATTTTGCCACTGCGACCGATGTTGAAATGAACCTTGCGCACATCGCCCAGCACCTGCGCGAACGGGTATTTCCACGCCGCGAGCCAGTAAGGGGCCTTGGCCTGCCAGCGATCCGCCGAGGGGCGCTCACCCTGGCGCAGCACCACGCCATCGGTCGCGAACGGCAGTGGGTGGGTGTACCAGTGCTCACGCCATTGCTTAGCCTGCGCGAAGGTTTCCAAGGGCTCGCTGAACCGGGCGCTGTCATCAAACCCCAGCGTCTTTAGACGCTCTAACCGCTCATTCATGTCGCGGGGACCCTCCGGCCAGTCCCAGACGAACAGTCCGATCTGCGCACCCTCGACCCCATCAATGCTGTTTCTCGCCAGCAACCCTGCCACCTGGCTTCGCGCATTCAGGCTTCCCGCTTCAGCCTGCACGTGGTCTGAGAGGCGCCAATACAGCTCGCCTTGCAGCACCAGGCTTTCCTTTTCCGCAACGTGAGTTGGAATGCATGAGATCTTCAAGGCGTGGGCCGTCCAGTCTTGCCCGTTGATTCCGTCGCCTCGGCTGATGGCTTGAACCAGCTTGCCATTCTCATAAACGAGGGTGACTGCGACCCCGTCCACTTTGGGCTGAATCCAGAGATCGCTTTTTTCTTTGAGCCATTGCTCCACCGCTCGCTCGTCTGCCAGTTTGGCGATGCCGGTGTGGGGCACGGGATGAAGGCGTTCACCTCTTGCTGTCTTGAGGGGATTTTCAGCAGGTGGGGACGAGGGCGCGAAGCAAGCCTTCAGCTGCGAAAGGCGCTGTACGGACTGGTCGTACAGCTCGTCAGCCACCAATGAAATGCCTTGGCGATGATAACTGTCGTCCCACTGTGTGATTTGATTTTGCAGCGTCGACAGCTCCCGCTCGGCCTGAGCAGGAGGCCAGTCTGGGCAGCTTTGCGCGTGGGCGACGTTTAAACAGAGAGCAGCCAATACACCTGCGACAACTCGGGGGGAGAGCAGCATCGAAGCATCCTTGCAGGGAAGTGAGACGTGAAAGGCTAGGGTTTGAAACGTCGTTGTTCTCCTGCGCCGCCGTTACCGGATTTGTCTGCGACCCGTACAGTCGAGGTCCGTTTCACGGCCCAGCTGTCCCTTGAGCGGATTTAGGACGAGTGCAAAATGATGTTTCCACCAGCGCCCTATAAGGACAACGATCATGGAGCTGTCGACCCTTGCCGTTTTCATCCCTGCCTGCTTCGCGCTCAACATGGCGCCCGGCCCTAACAACCTCCTGTCGATCAGCAACGCCTCGCGCTATGGATTCGTCCGCGCGTGCACGGGAGGCCTGGGTCGCTTGCTGGGCTTCGCGATCATGATCGCGCTCGCCGGGGTGGGCCTGACTGCTGTGTTGCACACCTCGGAATGGCTGTTTCACGCGATCAAGATCGTGGGCGCTGCATACCTCTTCTACCTCGCCGTTCAGCTGTGGCGTGCGCCGGCGGATGCTCACGTGGATGCAGCCGTGAGAGAGGTCGGATCGGGCCGACTGGCGCGTCAGGAATTTCTGGTGGCGATGGGTAACCCCAAGGCCATCCTGTTGTTCACCGCATTTCTGCCTCAGTTCGTCGATCATTCCCTGGCGATAGGCGGGCAATTCGCACAACTCGGCGCGATGTTTCTGGCACTGGAATGCATCGCCATCGGCCTGTACTGCTACATGGGCATTCATGCGCGTCGATTGTTTGCCAAGCCGAGCGGTAAGCGGTTGTTCAACCGGGCCTGTGCGGGGTTGTTGGCGGGGGCTGCGTCGTTTTTGTTGGTGGCGCGGCGGGGCTAAGTTCAGAACGCAGTCTGGAGCGGCAATGGCGATTGCAGACCCCTGCCATCGCCGCGCCAGCCGAGCGCTGCATCAACACATCACTATTTCTTTTTGGCCGCTGCCGCCGCAGCTTTCGCCTTGGCATCCGCGGCAGCCTTGGCTTTGGCGGCTGCATCAGCGGCTGCTTTGGCTTTGGCAGCTGCATCTGCAGCCGCTTTGGCCTTAGCCGCTGCGTCAGCGTCGGCCTTGGCTTTTGCGGCAGCATCGGCGGCGGCTTTGGCTTTCGCTGCGGCCTCCGCATCGGCTTTGGCTTTCGCCTCAGCCTCGGCTTGCGCTTTTGCCGCTGCATCCGAATCCGCCTTCGCCCTCGCCCTCGCCCTCTCGTCTGCGTCGGCATCTCGTATCGACTTGGTGACGGGATCTGCTCCGCCCAACTTGGACGTGGACGTGGACGTGTCGGAATCGGATGAATTTGTGTTGTCAGCGTGCTTCGCGGGCGCTGCCTTCGGTTTCTTCAACACCTTCTCTGTCAGTGCTTCATCCGAACGCGCCGTGTAAACCAGATTGATCTGGATGTCGCTGATATTCGGTGTGTTGGATGAAGCATCGAGCAAGGTCTTGGCGAATTCCGCGTCGGGAATTTTCAGCTCCCATTGCGAAATCGCCCCTGTGCCTTCGAAGGGCAGGTAGCGGCCGTCGTGGAACATCAGTTCGTGGACCGACTCGCCCGGGTTGTAGCCCAAACCGTCTTCAGCCACCGCAGACGACAGCGCGATGGCCTGTTTGGCCCGCAGATTGCGCTTGATGCTCGACGGCACGGTATTGGCCTGACCATAAAAATAGTCCACGCCCTCCTGGTTCGGCTCCACCAACGTCGTGCTGCCGGTCTGCGTGAGGATCGCGCACAGGGCATCGGTGCTGAAACCTTCTTCCTCGCTGATGAACGATACGGTCACGTAACGCAGTTGGCGCAAGTAATGGCCGGGATAGTTCTTGTCGAAATCCTCAGCCTTGAAGTCGAACAGCAGTGGTTGACCTTCGGACAACTCCAGAACGGCGTTCAGCCACGGCGTGACCGATTTGTCTTTGAGCGGCGCCTGAGTTCGGGTGATCGTTGCAGGAGAATGGTCGGTGAGCCACTTATTCAGGCTGAAGGTCTTGCGGATAGTCAGGCGACGTTCGTTGGCGAGCAGGAACGCGTTTTCCATTTCCATCAGGTCCACCAGCAGTGATTCGCCTGCGAGTAACCCTTGGTAGGATTCATTCCACGCGCCGGTCTTAATGAATGCGTCACGCTTGTAGTCTCCAATCTCATATCGCCAAGCTGCTTCAAGGCTCAGACAGAGAGATAGCACTGCGTCGTAGGCTTTCCCGTAGATGACCTCCTGGCGCGCGACGAGCCAGTTGTAGACAGGGACGTTTAAAAAGTCGGTTGTCATGCCGAGATAGACTTCCTCCAGATCCTGACGAGCCTGTCTGGATTCTTCGAGACTGATTGTTGCAGCTCGCAGCTCAATATCCGCTTCGATCATTTCCTGATCGATCAATCGAACGTCCCAATCGGCTAGACGCTCTTCAAGTTTCCATTCCGCTGCCGCCCTTTCGAATTCAGACTCAAAGAGCAACTGCTGAGCGACAAAATCTGCCGCAGTGCTGGCCATCCGCATGGTATCGGCGCCCAGACGGGTGAGTTCAGCCGGTTTCATGCCGCCAAACGCCAGTCCGACGATGGTAGGCACTGTTCCGTCCATTACATCGGCGACGATTTCAATGGGTATGGCGGCATACTGCAAATAAGCGGCCGTCCAGGTCAGCGCCGTTGCTACTTCTTCTTTCGCAAGCTTGCCGTTGTCTACGAGTTCGGCGTAATGGTTTTTCCTGAATTCAGCGGCCTGTTTGCTCAATGCCAACGCTTGTTTTTTCGCCAGGACAGCGTTGATATCTTCCTTGCCCAAACGAAGCGCGAACTCCGACATTCGGATTTCTTGAGCCTTTTCCATGAGGGCATCGCCCGTATCGTCATCAAGCTGGATCAGCTTCATGTAGTAACGACCCAAATCCAGCAACTGTTTCACGGCTGTGCGGGCGGCGGGCAGCAGTTGGCGGAAGCGGTAGACCGGGATTGCAGCGTGGTCGCTGTTGTAGCGAGCCGGGATGATGTTCACGCCCCCTTTGGCGGAGGAAAACGGGTCTGTCTCCTCGTCGTTCCAACCGAGGTCTGGTAATGGCTTGCCATTGATGGTCAGTCCATGTCGCAAGTTGTAAAGCCGGTTTTCCAGGGTTTTTCGTGCCTCGATGACGCGTTGGTTGATCGGATTGCGGAAGCTGTCTTCGTTGATCTCGGACAATGCCACGGGTGTCCAGCGCGACACGGCAGCACGCTCAGGCAACGGGCCTATCAGCTTCAGCGCCTGCTGATAACACAGCCAGGCGTGGTTGAGGGTGCTGAGGGTCAGTTGCCGGTAATAGTGGTCACCCTGCAGTTGCCAGTTCTCCACCAGATTCAAGAACACCGCTTGGCGGTAGAAGCGGGAAAGGATGAACGCGCGGGCTGTTGGATCAACGGCTTTGTTCAACTCCGATTTGCCGGAGCCGACCTCTGCCAAAGGGCGTGTGTTCCAGTAGGCAGGACGCCCGTCTTCCTCAGTCGTTGCGCGATAGGGGTCGAACAGGTAGCGCAGGTACCAGCTTTCAGCGTCCTCGAATTGTTGTTGCTCGGTGAGGCGAGTGGCGATCAGGACAGGGAGGTGCAGGAATAGCTCGCGGAAATACAGGCCGTTGGCGCCGTGGAAGTCTACGGGGGGGGTCGGATAGGCGTCGTCGATGGTCGGTTCCTGAATTTTTTGTGCTACCCAATCCAGAGCCTGTTCGACGCTTTGGCTGGCGCGGGCGACGAGTTTTTTGCCGAATAGGGTGTTTAGGCGGACTTTGTTTGAAGGAGTTTTGGGGGGCTGTTCTTTTATTGAATCAAGATCAAGATAATGACTCTGGTCATGATTTTTGATTATGGAAATGGACCACGGCGCATCTGTTTCTGGTTTATTAATGGTAAAGGTGCCCAGCTTAAACTTAGTCATACGAACGTCGTAACAGAATGCGACGTGATATGTGCCGTTGTCGGGAGGAAGAAATTTCGCTTGAATACATGTATTTGTTATTTCGAATGATTTTTTCGATATTGGGTAGACGGATTCCTCTTGACTTAGCAGTAATACGCATTTCGAGTATCTTTCTAGGGAGTTACGGTCGTAATTAATGATCAGCTGCGTTTCATTAGTTTTATTGTTGGTGAGTCGGGCCTGAAACGATTTGATAGAGGTTCCACTGTATGGTGTAGATGGATCAATGGTTGCATTCGGCGTTCTCGGAACGTTCTCAAATGATAATGTTGTGATTATTCCGTTATAGATGTGTTGGATTTTTCGTATGTCTTTAAAGGACGCTACGCTCGTGGTGTAAAGCTTTGATAGCTCTTCTGTGGGCAGTTCTTGTTTTTTGATGAGCAGTAGATCGCGCATTTCAACGTAATAACCCTTGTTTATCTCCTTGTGCTTTTCTTCCGTGATGTTGCAATTATAAAGAATGACAGTCAGCCAAGGATCTGTTTCTCGTTCACCCTCGGTGTTGACGAATACGATCAAGCCTGGAATCCACAAGTCTGATTTCATCCACTCGTTATCATCATCTTGAATGGGCTGCCCCTTGTCGTCTTTCGGCCGCTCGCCGTTGACAAACCCATCCAGTGCCATCAATTCGTTAGCCGTGCTCCAGAATCCGTCGCTTTGCAAATAAGCGTAATGAACCGATATTTTTTTGTAGGGGGTCGGGTCTTTTATTTTGGGGTCAGTGCTGGGTAGACCAGTGGTGCCCCTTTCGACCCAGAACACATAGAGCCGGCCGGAGATCACCACCAGGCGAATGGCATCGCCTTTATGAGTCGTTTTCTTTCCATCGGCGTCTTCAATGTAAAAGCTCTGCGCGATCTTGCCTGTCGTCGTCAAGCCGATTTTCTGCCACTCGCTCCACGCCAGAGGGCTCAACCGCTGCTGATCATCCCGCAAACCCATATCCACCGAGCGCCAGTAATACTCTGACGGGGTGGCGTTGGTTTTACCGACTAGATAGTAGGTATCGTTCTTGGGGTCGCGGCCATCCAGATAGCCGCTGATGATTTGCAGGTTGCTGAGCCTTTCAAACTTCGTCAGGTAATTACAGATCGCGGTCTGCAGCAGTTCGGTGTCCAGCTTGCCCTGATTGACTTCCACCTCAAGTTCTTCAAACGCTTTGCTCTTTTTCGGGCGATTGGCGTAGTAGATGAGGTTTTCCGGATGGTTGAACTGCGCTTTCCAGACCTTCCAGCTGCCGTATTGGCTCAAGTATTGCTCCCACGCGCTGTTGGCGTGTTCAGGCATTTTTGCCGCGTCATAGCCGGGTTCAAGGTGTGAGAACAGGCGGAACAGATAATGTTGCAGGCTGGAGATGGCTTGGGTGATGGGCGTGGTTTGCATCGCTTCCCACGTGGGGCTGATATCGGTCAGGAAGTAGCTGGAAAGGTCGTCGACCGTTTTCAGTTCGGCTTGGCGACTCGCATCCGCTGACGCCCAATAGCCAAGCAGGTAATCGGCCAGTGCGTCACGCCATTTCGCTTTTAGATAAGGTTCGATTGCTTCGCGTGCTTCGTCCGAGCAAGCCCCCACCAGCACCTGAGCGACGGTCTGAAACTCCGAATGGCTGGACTCTTCGTTCAACCAGGCGAAGTCGAGCAAAGACTGGCATGAGAGGCCCGTGCATTTGCTCAGGTTCTGTAGCCGAAGTGCAAAGTCCACATCGGTCACAGTCGAATAGGCTTCGAGAGTCTGTTCGACTACTTTTTCGGTTGCCTCGTACTTCTGTAGCTTAAGAGGCTCAGAGATCTTGTAATCAGTGGTCAGAAGTTTCCATGTGGCAGGCAGGGTCTCGGGCAGGTAGTCCTTGGCCTCGACCTTGAGTGGGCCGGGATTGTCTTTCAGAAACTTTACGAACTTGTTGTAGATGCTGTTGGCGTTGGGGTAACTGCTGCCATTGTTGTTGAATTTCTGAATGAGGACTCCCAGGCCTTTCTTGTCGACGTTTTTATCACAATAGTTGTAATAATAGAGTTCATCGGAGTCCAGCAATTCCAGAAAGTCTTCCAAAGAGCCTTTTTCTGTCGGTTTTTTAACACGGGTTGTTTGAGTGAGGTAAGGCGTTGCAAGTAACGTTTCGCTGCTGCTCCACCCGATTAACAGGCCAAGTTGTGCGGCCGCAGCGCCGGCATCTTCTGTTTTTTGGCTGGGACGTAACCCGGTCAGATAGGTAATTGCCTTATCTTCGCCAAATTTGTTTTCACGGCATATGCCTACCCAGTCGTGATAACGCATCAACTGGTACATCAGATCGAGGGACAGTTTGATCGTGGAACTCGCACCTTCTGTCTTTTTATCCGATTTGGGCTGGGTGTTTTCTTCGAGGGCAAATCGCTGCGGATGGCTGATCAACGCCCCCAGCCCCGCAGGGCTTAACCCCGTCAGCCGAATCGCGAGGGTATAGCGTGTCATGTCCCGCCAGAATTCAAAGGTCTGTTTGTCGACAGCGTTAGGCGCCTGATAATCCGCCAGCAAATCTGCAGGACCTTTGCCGATCCAGTTCAGTACGGGCAAAGCATAGGCAGCGGCCGTCCCCGCATTGCCCAGCAGCTCGCCGAATGCTTTGCCAAAAATCCCCTTGGCCAGGTCTTCCTGCGCGATTCGGGCGTTGGTGATTGCCGATGCAAGGCTTTGCGAGATTCGGTCTGCGGCCGGATCTTCTTTCGCATCTTTTTTTGCCGAATCAGTATCTTTGGATGTGTCGTTGAGCAGCGTCATCAGGGCTGCTCTCAGATCACCCTCCTCAGGCAGGTTAGACCTGATCAGCCCTTGCGCTGACACGTAATCCTTGAGCAACGCCAGCCAAGTGCCTGTTGTAGGGGCGTCACCGGCCTGCAGCACGTTCTTGATCAGGTCTTCAGTCAGGCAGGAAGCTGCCACATCAAAAGGCTTGTCCTCGCGCAGGTTCTGGCGAGCTTTCTCGACGGCCTCTAGGTCAGCGTTTGTTTGTCCAGGTACGGTCAGCAATGCGAGGACGGCAGAGGCGGACAGTCCGTTGCGCTTCAGCCATTGCCGAACGTTGATGAAGGCGATCAGCACGTCGAGGGTATCGGCCTGGTCCGGGTCGTCGCTGATCTGCCCCTTGCCCGCGACGATGCTTTGTACCTGAGGGTTGTCGAGCGCCAGCAGCGCGATCAGGTCGGCGCCTTCATTCAGGCTCAGCCCCAACAAGCGCGGCAGGCGACTCAGGCGGTAAAGGGCAGAGATCAATGACAGTGACAGGCTGGGTTTCTTCTGCTTCAACGCTTGAATGGCTTGAGCCAGATAGCGCCGGGTCAGGCGCTCGTCGGTGCCCATGGCGCTGCTCAGATGACCGATGATGGTGTTCGACGGGCTTCTTCCTTGTTCGTCAGCTGTGTCCGCCAGTTCGAACTCGCCGTCGTCGATGATCAGCCCGTCTTCAGTGTTCGCCAGCGCGCCAGCACCGGGGCCATCGAGCACGCGATCGAGCAGAGGCACCTTGCCCGAAACGGCATAGGGCGACACTTCGTGAATGAGCGCAGCGAATTGTTCGGCGGTGACTTCATGCACTTCATTGAGGTAGCGAAACACGCCGATGGCACGCAGGGTGTTTGCCGTGATTTGGAAATCCTTGGTCTGCCCCTCGGCCCGTAGCGCGGACATCACCAGCAGGTCGGTTTCGGCGAACGACAGTTTCAGGGCGTGACGCAAATGGATGATCTGATTCATGCGGCCAAAGTGCGCAGCCGTGGCGCCCTTGATGCCGAGCGTGATGCCGGCCTCAGCGAGGGTGTCTTCCAGTGACACGGCGGCCTTGCCGTTGTTGATGAACGACGCGCCAAAGACACTGCCATCCACCGCAGCCTTGCCCGAGGGCTGGTAGGCGGCCGAGCGCCTGACGTTGGTGAAGCCCTTGGCGGCGTTGTCGTCCACGCCTTCGATGGCCAGCATGTCCTGCACCTCTTCGGGTGTCAGGCCGGTTTTCAGGCAGAAAAATTCGACGTTGTTCAGCTGTTCGGCGACAGCAGTGTTCGTCCCGGTGACGCCAAAGCGTTTGGCGAGAAAATCATCTTCGTCCGCTTTACTGTCATCGAGCAGCAGTTTTTGCAGCGCCGGGCTGAAGCCTGTTGATGTGCGCATCACCTGCCGTAATTCTTCGGTGCGAAGGTTGCCGTAACAGAAGTTGGGGTAGCTGTATTCCGCCTGTTGCAGCAGGTCGAACAGCGGGATTTTCTTGTGTTTCAGCACCGCCTGGATTTGCTCGAATGGGTAATGAAAAGGCAACCCGGCGCGTTGGGTTGATTCGCTGATGACTTCGGTGAGGCTCTTGTCTGCCCCCGCGTGGGTTTTGGCCTGGCGGGTCAGGGCGTTGATCGCCAGCGTCAGGGGCGCAACCTTGGTTTCCAGCCCGGCCTCATCCAGCAAAAGCTCGCCAATGTCCGGGCGACGATTGGCGAGGGTGAAGCGCTTGTCCGATGTGCTTGTGGCTTCCAGTGCCAGCGCCTGTTGGTAAAGCGCGTGCAGATAGGCGATGGGACCGCTGTTGGATTCCAGGGCGTCGGGGGCGCAACGGTCGGCGAGTTGTTCCGGAAAGAGCTTGGCGTAGGTGGCGGCTTCAGGTGCGACGGCGGGAGCTTTTGTATCGGCCATGACGATGCTGTCCTTTGCATTAAAGCGAGGAGGCGTCATCCATGAACGGCAAGGCATAACGCTCGGTGGGTAAGCGGTGTGCTTCTCGCAGAAAAGGCTAGCAGCGGGGGATGGGACTTGAGATGCGGTGGCTAGTTGAGTTTGCGATAGGGCCGATTGCCAGTCGCTATATCCCGGCAGGTTGTGATCGTGACGGCACTTTGTAGCAGTGCGGCTTGCAAGCGGCGCCCGTGAGATCGCGACCGCCGGCAAGCCGTGCTGCTACACCCGCCGAGTCAGGCTTTTTGCGGGTCTCGCAGGATGTCGCTCAGGCCTGCGATGGAGGCTTCCACCAGCGCTTTTGCCGCTTCGATCTGATGCACGACGGAGCGGGCCAGTGGGCGGAATTCGCTTGAGGCGTTGTCGGCTGATTCGTAGGCAGTGGCTGCGGCGCAGTTGAGGTATTCGGAGACGAGAACCAGGGCGTCTTCGAGTTTGACGCCGGGCTGGACGCTGAACAGGCTGCGACTGCCGAAGTTGACGCCGAAGGGGATGGATTTGGTGACAGGGAGTTCGGGTGGGTGTGGCGTGGATCTGATCATGATTTCTTCCTGAAGGCTGAGCAGACACCCTCTGCTGTCAATCAGAACGGGTGGCGGCTGTAAGCGGGTTGACAGACCAGTCCAGGGACCTGGCGCACACGAATGTGCCCCACATACAGCCGCCATTAGAGCACCAGCCGATTCATGACCTGCGGGTGGTTTCCAGCGTTGCGTTTCCAAGAGTTCGGTCTGTCAAAACCGGTCGCCGAAATAGTGACGCGGAGGAGGGTAAGCCTCGATCCAGAGGGTCGCAACGCGCCGGGGAGGATAGCGAGTAAATTCAGAAGCGTCCTACACGATTTGGTTTGTTTTGTGGGGGGATGTTTCGGCAGTTACGACGATTGACTGCTCTGCGATGAAGCCTCGAATGTAGTCGAGCACCCTATGGGCGCCTTGTGCTGTATCTACCAGCTCAATGGGCCGCTCTCCCTCCAAATGCAGGTTAGGCGTTTCCATCCACTTGAACACCGCAGCCCGGCTTCCTCGGATGGGGATCGCCAGCTCAAGAATCTGCGCGAGCAGATCGGGATGCGCATACCAGGAATCTGGTTTGACTGTTGGTTTCCTGCCGGGAATCACCCTCGGAAGTTGGCAAGTTGCCAACTCATGTGCGGTGACGTGGTTGCGCACCCAGTCAGCCAGCTCGGCAAGCTCCGTATTGGGATGGCGTTGATGATTCCGGGTAGGGATGACCAGGCCGATTCGAGCACTGGTGTAGGTTCGAATCATCTGTAGGGCAGGCGCCAGGTCAGTGTCATTGGTGACGATGACGACCTGATCGACAGCTTGCGTTATCGCATCATGGTAGGCGTGCAGCGCGAGATTGACGTCTGACTGCTTTTCCTCGACTTTCCAGGCAAGTACGTCCTGACAATCTCTTGGAGGCAGGTTGGGTGTTTCGGCATCGACAAGCTTCACCCTCATCTCGTTGACGGCATAGTAGCCCTCAACGATCTGGACGCGCTCAGCGTGCACCTTGCGCAGTGCCGTATGGTAGCGAGCCTGGGACGATACCGAGTCCGAGGATCTGGCTACCCTCTCTACGATTTTGGCGGTGAAGAATTTTACGCAGTGCTCGGTCGTCAGGATCGAACGCTGGTGTCGTTGGGAGGCGTCGCCTGCGAAGACCGAGGGCAGGATCTGCTCCTCAAAGAGCTTTACCAGATCCAGCCATTTCCAAGGGGTACCCTTCAAACAGCCGTAATAGAAGTTGTAGCCGTCTACGTAAATTCGCGTTCGCATTGGCTCCCTGCCCGGCGATCCCTGCATTTTATTTCTCCATAAATGAAAAAACCGGCTTTCGCCGGCTTTTTCCCCCTCCAACCAGATGGTCGAGCCACACCGGTCATGAGGGTTAGTTGTTGCCGCAAATTTTCCGGCAAGTGGGTGACGGTGTCAAACACGTCGACACGCCTGAGGGTTTCAAAAGGCTTCAGCGCGCCCACAAAAAAGCCCCTGACGACTCACATCGCCAGGGGCTCGTCTTACTGCGCTGTACAGCTAACGCGTATTACAGACCGGCAGCAGCGCGCAGGGCGTCGGCGCGGTCGGTTTTTTCCCAGGTGAATGTGGTGAAGGTGTCTTCGCCCACGGTCTTGGTTTGCGGCGTGCGGCCGAAGTGGCCGTAGGCTGCGGTTTCCTGGTACATCGGGTGCAGCAGGTCGAGCATTTTGGTGATTGCGTATGGACGCAGGTCGAAGTGCTCGCGGACCAGTTGGACGATCTTGTCGTCGCTGATCTTGCCGGTGCCGAAGGTGTTCAGCGAGATCGACGTAGGCTGTGCAACGCCGATGGCGTAGGACACTTGAATCTCGCAACGCTCGGCCAGGCCAGCCGCGACGATGTTTTTCGCCACGTAACGACCGGCGTAGGCTGCCGAGCGGTCAACCTTGGACGGGTCTTTACCCGAGAACGCCCCGCCGCCGTGACGGGCCATGCCGCCGTAGCTGTCGACGATGATCTTGCGACCGGTCAGACCGCAGTCGCCGACCGGGCCGCCGATGATGAACTGACCCGTCGGGTTGATGTGGAACTGGGTGTCTTTGTGCAGCAGGTTGGCTGGCAGCACGTGCTTGACGATCAGCTCCATCACGCCTTCACGCAGGTCGGCGTAGGAGACTTCCGGGTTGTGCTGGGTCGACAGAACGATGGCGTCGATACCGACCACGATGCCGTTTTCGTAGCGGCAGGTGACCTGGGATTTTGCGTCCGGGCGCAGCCATGGCAGCAGGCCGGATTTGCGCGCTTCAGCCTGGCGCTTAACCAGTTGGTGCGAGAACGCGATCGGCGCAGGCATCAGTTCTGCGGTTTCGTTGCTGGCGTAGCCGAACATCAGGCCCTGGTCGCCCGCGCCCTGATCTTCAGGCTTGGCGCGGTCCACGCCCTGGTTGATGTCGGGGGATTGCTTGCCGATGATGTTCATCACGCTGCAAGTGGCGCCGTCGAAACCGACGTTGGAGCTGGTGTAGCCGATGCCGCTGATCACGTCACGAACGATCTGTTCCAGATCGACCCAGGCGCTGGTGGTGACTTCACCGGCGACGATGGCAACGCCGGTCTTGACCAGGGTTTCCACAGCAACGCGTGCGTGTTTGTCCTGGGCAATGATGGCGTCCAGCACCGCATCGGAGATCTGGTCGGCGATTTTGTCCGGATGCCCTTCGGACACGGACTCGGAGGTGAAAAGGGAGTATTCGCTCATCTCGACGATTTTCCTGAGTGTTACCGATGGTGAGTGTTGCCAGATGGCCGCTGAAAATGGCGGACCTGAATCTGGAAACCATTACGTAAACCTACATACAGACTTTCTCCGGGGACCAGCCCCGCAGCGATGGCCCAACGGGCCAGGTCTTCCTGTTCGAACCCCAACCACAGATCGCCACAGGCCTCCCTGGCCCAGCTCTGGTCGTGGCTGCACAACTCTGTGATCAGCAGGCTTGCGCCCGGTTTCAACAGGTTGGCCAGTTGTTTTAATGCTTCGGCCGGTGCCGCGAAATGATGAAGCACCATATTCAAGACGACGCAGTCACCGAAAACATTAGCGTCCGACAACGCATCGGCCAGCTTCAGCTCGACGTTGTGCAGCGCCTTCTGCTCACAGATGGTACGCGCCAGATCAAGCATGGCCGGGCTGTTGTCCAGCCCCGTGACATGCCGAAAACGCTGCGCCAGATCCGGCAGAAAACCGCCGTCACCGGGGCCGACTTCCACTGCCGTGGCGTCAGGCGCGAAGCTGAGTTTGTCCAGCAGCGACAACAGGCTGTCGCGGTACTGAGGCAGTCCTGCGATCAGGTCCTGCTGGGCACGAAATTTTTCTGCAGTGCGTGCGAAAAAGTCCTGACTGGCGGTGGCGCGCTGGCGATGAACCAGACCGATGCGGGCCCGAACGTCTTCCGGCAGGGCGAGACCGTCGACCTCTTCGAGCAGCGCTGCGTGCAGCTTGCCGCCCACCTGTTCGGTGTGGGGCAGGGCGCGGCGGTAGAAGATCGCGTTGCCTTCGCGACGGGTCGCCACCAGATCGGCCTGGGCCAAGACTTTCAAGTGATGGCTCATGCCCGACTGACCGATGGCGAAAATCTGCGCCAGCTCCAGCACACCGAAGGAATCGTTGGACAGCGCGCGCAGCACATTGAGCCGCAGCGGATCGCCACCGGCCTTGCACAAGGCAGCCAGTTCGTCGCTTTGATCGTGGTCAAGGGCAGGCGCGTGGAGATTCATAGGGTTGGCAGTCTAGTTATCGACCGGGTCCGCTGCAATACCAATATCAAAAAGTTTTGATATTGGTGACGAGTGTCAGAGGTTGAGCGCCGCGAATACGCCGTTTCAAGGCGCAAGCCGCGCATGGTTGGACGAAAAACACCTGCAACTCAGGAAAAACGCGCATCAGGCCGCATCTGTCATTGCCCCGAAGCAGTGCCTGAGGGAAAATGGCCGCCTTTTTCAGATCCCACTTCTTTCTGCCCCAGGAGATCAGCGATGCCAAGCCGTCGTGAGCGTGCCAATGCCATTCGTGCACTCAGCATGGATGCCGTGCAAAAGGCCAACAGCGGCCACCCAGGTGCCCCGATGGGCATGGCGGATATCGCTGAAGTCCTTTGGCGCGACTATCTGAAACACAACCCGAGCAACCCGTCGTTCGCTGACCGTGACCGGTTCATCCTGTCAAACGGTCACGGCTCGATGCTGATCTACTCGTTGCTGCACCTGACCGGTTACGACCTGTCGATTGAAGACCTGAAAAACTTCCGTCAATTGCACAGCCGTACCCCGGGTCACCCTGAATTCGGTTACACCCCAGGCGTTGAAACCACCACCGGCCCGCTGGGTCAGGGTTTCGCCAACGCTGTCGGTTTCGCTGTCGCGGAAAAGACCCTGGCGGCCCAGTTCAACCGTCCTGGCCACAACATCGTTGATCACCACACCTATGTATTCATGGGTGATGGCTGCATGATGGAAGGTATTTCCCACGAAGTCGCTTCGTTGGCGGGCACGCTGCAACTGAACAAGCTGATCGCCTTCTACGACGACAACGGCATCTCCATCGACGGCGAAGTCGAAGGCTGGTTCACCGATGACACGCCGAAGCGTTTCGAATCCTACGGCTGGCTGGTGATCCGCAACGTCGACGGCCATGACGCCGACGAAATCAAGACCGCTATCGACACCGCTCGCAAAAGCGACAAGCCGACCCTTATCTGCTGCAAGACCACCATCGGTTTCGGTTCGCCGAACAAGCAGGGCAAGGAAGAGTGCCACGGCGCGCCACTGGGCAATGACGAAATCGCCCTGACCCGTGCCGCACTGAAATGGACCCACGGTCCGTTCGAAATCCCGGCCGACATCTACAAAGAGTGGAACGCCAAGGAAAAAGGCCTGGCGACCGAAGCCGAGTGGGACCAGCGTTTCGCGGCCTATTCCGCTGCATTCCCGACAGAAGCCAACGAGCTGATCCGTCGCATGAGCGGCGAGCTGCCGGCTGACTTCGCTGAGAAATCGGCGGCTTATGTCGCTGAAGTCAACGCCAAAGGCGAGACCATCGCCAGCCGTAAAGCCAGCCAGAACGCCCTGAGCGCCCTGGGCCCGCTGCTGCCAGAGTTCCTCGGCGGCTCGGCTGACCTGGCCGGTTCCAACCTGACAATCTGGAAAGGCTGCAAATCGATCACCGGTGAAGACGCCAGCGGCAACTATCTGCACTACGGTGTGCGTGAGTTCGGCATGGGCGCGATCATGAACGGTATCGCCCTGCACGGCGGTTTCGTGCCTTACGGCGCGACCTTCCTGATTTTCATGGAATACGCCCGCAACGCGGTGCGCATGGCTTCGCTGATGAAGCAGCGCACCATCTACGTGTTCACCCACGACTCCATCGGTCTGGGCGAAGACGGCCCGACGCACCAGCCAATCGAGCAACTGACCAGCCTGCGGACCACGCCGAACCTGGACACCTGGCGTCCAGCCGACGCCGTGGAATCGGCTGTGGCCTGGAAGCACGCCATCGAGCGTAGCGACGGTCCTTCGGCGCTGATCTTCTCCCGTCAGAACCTGCCTCACCAGGCACGTGATGCGCTGCAACTGGAGAACATCAACCGTGGCGGTTACGTGCTGCGCGACTGCAACGGCGAGCCGGACCTGATCCTGATCGCCACCGGTTCGGAAATCGGTCTGGCCGTTCAGGCATTCGACAAGTTGACCGCCGACGGCAAAAACGTGCGTGTCGTTTCGATGCCGTGCACCAGCGTTTTCGAATCCCAAGACGCTCTGTACAAGCAGTCGGTCCTGCCGCTGGAAGTCAGTGCGCGTATCGCCATCGAAGCCGCTCACGCGGACTACTGGTACAAGTACGTCGGTCTGGAAGGCCGCGTGATCGGCATGACCACCTTCGGTGAGTCGGCGCCTGCGAACCTGCTGTTCGAAGAGTTCGGCTTCACGCTGGAGAACGTCATCAGCACGGCTGAAGAGCTGCTGGAAGACTAAGAAGCCTGCGCAATCACTGTAGGAGTGAGCTTGCTCGCGATAGCGGTTTGTCGGTGATGAATTCGTCGACAGATGTACCGCAATCGCGAGCAAGCTCACTCCTACAGGTTCTCTAAACATCACGAAATATTTGAGAACCCCCATGCCTCATTCACGCCCTTATAAAGTCGCCCTCAATGGTTACGGTCGGATCGGCCGCTGCGTGCTGCGCGCGCTGTGCGAGCGAGGTGCGAAGGCGGGCTTTGAAGTGGTGGCGATCAACGATCTGGCCGACATGGCCAGTCTCGAATACCTCACGCGCTTTGACTCCACACACGGCCGGTTTCCCGGCGAAGTGCGGGTCGAAGGCGATTATCTGCACATCAACGATCACGTCATCAAAGTGTTCCGCAGCGCGACGCCGGAAGGCATCGACTGGAACGAGCTTGACGTCGATCTGGTGCTCGAATGCTCGGGCGTCTACAACAGCCGCGCTGATGGCGAACGTTTTCTGTCCGCCCGCGCGCCGCGTGTCCTGTTCTCGCAGCCGATGGCCAGCGAAGCCGATGTCGATGCCACGATTGTCTACGGCATCAATCAGGAAACGCTGACGGGTGAGGAACTGCTGGTGTCAGCGGCGTCCTGTACCACCAATTGCAGCGTGCCGTTGCTGGACCTGCTGAATCGCGAGCTGGGCCTGGAATACGTCACCATCACCACGATTCACTCGGCGATGAACGACCAACCCGTGATTGACGCCTATCATCATGAGGATTTGCGGCGCACGCGCTCGGCCTTCCAGTCGATTATTCCGGTGTCCACTGGTCTGGCGCGGGGCATTGAGCGGCTGCTTCCGGAACTTGCCGGCCGAATTCAGGCCAAAGCAGTTCGTGTGCCGACGGTGAACGTCTCCTGCCTGGACATCACGTTGCAGGTGGCGCGTGACACCGACGCGTTCGAGATCAACCGCATTTTGCGCGCGGCCGCCACCAGCGGCCCGCTCAAGGGTTTGTTGGCCTACACCGAATTGCCGCACGCCAGTTGTGATTTCAACCATGACCCTCATTCGGCCATCATCGATGCCAGCCAGACACGGGTCTCCGGCCCGCGACTGGTCAACGTCCTTGCCTGGTTCGACAATGAATGGGGTTTTGCCAACCGAATGCTGGATGTCGCTGATCACTATCTGCGCAGTATCCATAAACAACAGTAAAAACAGGGAACGCCTCATGACCGTGTTGAAGATGACCGACCTCGATCTGCAAGGTAAGCGTGTACTGATCCGCGAAGACCTCAACGTCCCGGTCAAGGACGGTGTCGTCACCAGCGACGCACGCATTCTTGCTTCGCTGCCGACCATCAAACTGGCGCTGGAGAAAGGCGCGGCCGTCATGGTTTGCTCGCACCTGGGTCGTCCGACCGAAGGTGAATTCTCCGCCGAGAACAGCCTCAAGCCGGTTGCCGATTATCTGAGCAAGGCCCTGGGCCGTGACGTGCCGCTGGTGGCTGATTACCTGGACGGCGTCAGCGTCAAGGCAGGCGATATCGTGCTGTTCGAAAACGTGCGCTTCAACAAGGGCGAGAAGAAAAACGCCGACGAGTTGGCGCAGAAGTACGCAGCCCTCTGCGACGTCTTCGTGATGGACGCCTTCGGCACCGCTCACCGCGCTGAAGGCTCGACCCACGGCGTCGCCAAATTCGCCAAAGTCGCTGCGGCCGGTCCTCTGCTGGCCGCCGAGCTGGACGCGCTGGGCAAAGCGCTGGGCAACCCGGCCAAGCCGATGGCGGCCATCGTCGCTGGCTCCAAGGTTTCGACGAAGCTGGACGTGCTCAACAGCCTGAGCGAGAAGTGCGATCAACTGATCGTCGGTGGCGGCATCGCCAACACCTTCCTGGCCGCAGCCGGTCACAAGGTGGGTAAATCGCTGTACGAACCGGACCTGCTGGACACCGCCAAAGCCATTGCGGCCAAGGTCAGCGTGCCATTGCCGGTGGATGTAGTGGTTGCCAAGGAGTTCTCGGACAAAGCCGAAGCGACCGTGAAGTTGATCGCCGACGTGGCCGACGACGACATGATCCTCGACATTGGCCCGAAAACTGCCGCCCAATTCGCCGACTTGTTGAAATCTTCCAAGACTATTCTGTGGAACGGCCCGGTGGGCGTGTTCGAGTTCGACCAGTTCGGTGAAGGCACCAAGACGTTGGCCAAAGCAATTGCCGACAGCTCGGCGTTCTCCATCGCGGGTGGCGGCGATACGCTGGCGGCCATCGACAAATACGGTGTGAAGGACGACATCTCTTATATTTCCACGGGTGGCGGCGCGTTCCTCGAGTTCGTCGAGGGCAAGGTCTTGCCAGCCGTGGAAATTCTGGAACAACGCGCCAAGGCCTGAATTTCAGGCTGAGGTGAAGGGGAGTGAGATGGTCAAGCCATTACCGCTGTTGATCATGGCGGGTTTGCTGGTCGGCTGCGCGAGCAAGCCCGAAGCCCAGACGGCGCTGAATACGGCACCGGAACAGCTTCAGGTCAGCTGCTATCAGGCGGGCTGGCAGGCGGAAACCGTGCCGATCGTGTACAAGCGCGGCGGTCCCGACGTCTGGGAAAAGTACGAGTTCATGCCCGCTGTCGGGCCGGTAGCCTGTCGCTGAATCTGAACTGACAGCGAACAGAAACATCAGAAACAGAACTGCCCCTGGGTATCGGAACGTTGATGGAAGTCGCGTCCCGCAGGGGTTCCAGGAGTGGTAATGAAAGGCTTGATTGCCCTTGCGACACTGATGCTGCTGGGCGGTTGCGCCAGCATGAAGGCTTCTGAACCCGCTACGCCCTGGACCCATTGGGTCTGTGACAGCAAGGCGGAGATTTACTGGCGCTATGCTGACCCTGCGAAGAAAGAGGTTGATGTGCGCCTGAACCAGAGCGAGCAGGTATTCCGTCTGCAGGCCGCGCCCGGTGCTTCGGGTGCGCTGTACAGCAACGGGGTCCTGGCGTTCGACAACAAAGGTAGCGAAGGCCTGGTCTATTGGGACGCTACCAACGATTTGATCGGTCGGGGCTGCACGGCGCCTTGATGCGCCAAGCGGTTCGACCGATGCAACACCGGGCGGTGATCAGCAGTAACGCCCCTATAATTTGAATAGCCGCCGTTACGGCAGGCACACGCGATTAACGACCCTACCGGGAGAGAGACAGACAATGGCACTTATCAGCATGCGCCAGATGTTGGACCACGCCGCCGAATTCGGCTACGGCGTTCCAGCCTTCAACGTGAACAACCTGGAACAGATGCGCGCCATTATGGAAGCGGCCGACAAGACCGATTCCCCGGTGATCGTTCAGGCCTCGGCCGGCGCGCGTAAATACGCAGGCGCCCCGTTTCTGCGTCACCTGATCCTCGCGGCAATCGAAGAATTCCCGCACATCCCGGTGGTCATGCACCAGGACCACGGCACCAGCCCTGCCATCTGCCAGCGTTCGATCCAATTGGGCTTCAGCTCGGTCATGATGGACGGCTCCCTGCGTGAAGACGGCAAGAGCCCGGCCGACTACGAATACAACGTCCGCGTCACCCAGGAAACCGTCGCCATGGCGCACGCCTGCGGCGTTTCCGTTGAAGGTGAGCTGGGTGTTCTCGGTTCGCTGGAAACCGGCATGGCCGGTGAAGAAGACGGCGTTGGCGCCGAAGGTCAACTGGATCACAGCCAGATGCTGACCGACCCGGAAGAAGCCGCTGACTTCGTGAAGAAGACTCAGGTTGACGCCCTGGCCATCGCCATCGGCACCAGCCACGGCGCGTACAAGTTCACCAAGCCGCCAACCGGCGACATCCTGGCGATCGAGCGCATCAAAGAGATTCACAAGCGCATTCCGAACACTCACCTGGTGATGCACGGTTCGTCGTCCGTTCCTCAGGAATGGCTGAAGATCATCAACGAGTTCGGCGGCGACATCAAAGAAACCTACGGTGTGCCGGTTGAAGAAATCGTTGAAGGCATCAAGCACGGCGTGCGCAAGGTCAACATCGACACCGACCTGCGTCTGGCGTCCACCGGTGCCATCCGCGAGTTCATGGCCAAGAACCCAAGCGAGTTCGACCCACGTAAATATCTGGCGAAAACCGTTTTGGCTATGCGCGATGTCTGCATCGCCCGCTACGAAGCCTTCGGTACCGCTGGCAACGCCTCCAAGATCAAACCGATCTCCCTGGAGAAGATGTTCGAGCGTTATGTCAAAGGCGAGTTGAACGCCAAGGTCAACTGATCATTATTTGATCGGTAAGCAATACGAAGAAGCCCGCAGCGATGCGGGCTTTTTTGTGGCTCGATTGTGAGCTTTGATTCTGCCCGGAGGGCGTGGGAGCCTGGCTTGCCAGCGATCTGCCGGGCACCGGCAGCAAATTCGGCTCAAGCGGTCTGTCTGAAGAAAACCATGCGCAGGTTTTACTGGCGCTGCGCACCAGATCGCTGGCAAGCCAAGCTCCCACGCCCTCCGGGCAGAAGCGCCGAGTTTCGGGTACCTCAAAACCACACTCCGTGAATCGCCCTGCCACGGTTTGCACGTTGTTGGGGAACAGGGCAGGTCTAGGATGAGGATCACTACAAAAACAAAACCGAACCGGAGAAACACCTGATGAAGCCTCTGATTGGACTTATGCTCGGTGATGTCACAGGCATCGGCCCTGAGCTGGTGGTGAAGCTGCTCTCGACTCCCCAGGCACGTGAACGGGCTGACGTGGTGATCATCGGTGACGAACGTGTCCTGAAACTGGGGATGCATGACACAGGCCTGACCATCCCCTACACCGTTATCTCGACCCTCAGCGACGCCGATCACAGCGGCGAAGCCGTTCCCTTGCTGGACCTGCACAACGTTGACCCTTCGCTGTTCGAACGCGGCCAGGTCAACGCCGAATCCGGCCGCCTGACCGGCGAAACCCTCAAAGTGATGACCGACCTCGCGCTGGCTGGCGAACTGGACGGCATCTGCTTTGCGCCGCTGAACAAGGCAGGCCTGCACCGTGGCGGCTGGAATTACCACGACGAACATCAGATGTTCGCGGCCTGGACCGATCATGTCGGCTACTTCGGCGAAGTGAATATCATCCCGCAGTTCTCTACCTTTCGTGTCACCTCCCACGTTGCCCTGCGCAAAGCGGTCGATATGGTCCAGCCGGATCGCATCGAAGGCGCTCTGCAACTGGCCCACGACACCTTGAAAGCGCTCGGTAATCCAGCCCCGCGCATTGGCGTTGCCGCGCTCAATCCGCACAACGGCGAGAACGGCCTGTTCGGCGACGAAGAAATCACGATCATCCGCCCGACCCTCGAAAAATTGCGTGCCAAAGGCTTGGCCAGTGAAGGTCCATTCCCGTCCGACACCGTGTTCATCAAGGCCCGCAACGGCGATTTCGACGCGGTGGTGATCATGTACCACGACCAGGGCCAGATCGCGACCAAGCTGCTCGGCTTCTCCCAAGGCGTCACCCTGACCGGTGGACTGAAAACGGTCTACGCGACGCCTGCCCATGGCGTGGCCTACGACATCGTTGGCACCGGCAAGGCGGACGTAGGCGCGATGGCTGCGGCCTTCCGCGTCGCCACCGACAACGCCGCCGCTCGCAAAATCAAGCGCGAGGTGGCCACCGCATAAGGACAGGGAATTCACCCGGTTGGTAAAGGACGTTCGTACTCAAGAATAAAACCGATAAGAAAGAGGCTGGCGATATGTTCGAAAATTTCACCAAAACCACCGTCAAAACCAGCGGCGCCGAGATCGTCACCGTCGTCGGCGGCGAAGGACCACCCCTGTTGCTGATGCACGGCAACCCGTTCAATCACCTGTCCTGGCACAAGATCGCGCCGCGTCTGGCCAAGGATTTCACCGTTGTCTGCACCGATTTGCGCGGCTATGGCGACAGCTCCAAACCCGAAGGCGGTGGCGACCATTCGGCTTATTCGTTCCGCTCCATGGCGCAGGATCAGGTCGAAGTCATGCAATCGCTGGGCTTCGAACAGTTCAACGCCGCCGGGCATGATCGCGGCGCCCGTGTTTTGCACCGTATGTGCCTCGATCACCCTGAAAAAGTGCTCAAAGCGGGATTCGTTGACATGCTGCCTCAGCACCACTTGCTCAATAACGTCACCCGCCAATGGGGAAAGTTCTCGTGGCACTGGTTCTTCATGGCGCAGGACTACCCGACCCCGGAAACCATGATGAACGCCGACCCCGAGTTCTTCATCCTGCGCAAACTCTCGAAAACCGCGCAGGGCACGGCCTTTTTCGGTCCCGAAGCGCTGGCCGATTACATTCGCTGCATCAAGAATCCGGCCACCACCCACGCCATGTGTGAAGACTACCGGGCCACATTCGGCATCGATCTGGACATGGACACGGCGGACTTCGATGCAGGCCGTAAGGTGCAAACCCCGTCGCTGATCGTGTGGGGCGAGAAAGGCGGCGTGGGCCGCAATCACAACGCCGCCGAAGTCTGGGGCCGTTACGCGACCAATATCGTGCAGACGGCCACCGTGCCCTCAGGTCATTACCTGCAGGAAGAGTGCCCCGACGAGACCTACGAGGTGTTGCAGGGCTTCTTCAAGTAAGTCGCAGTTGTCAGCAGTAGCGACGCGAGCGGCCTGACCCAAATCAGGAAGGCCGCTCGTTCCACGATAAAGATAAGAACAGGTGGAAAAAATGTTACCGACTCATGCGCAAAAGCGCAGGGCGACACTGACCTTCGTGTTGCTTTGCGTCATGGCTTTCATCATGTATGTCGACCGCACCAACCTGGCGGTCGCCGCCCCCACCATCAGTAAAGAGCTGGGTTTCAGCAACACCAACCTCGGCATGATGTTCTCGGCCTTCGCGGTGGCCTACAGCTGCTTCATGATCCCTGGCGGCTGGCTCAGTGACCGTATCGGCTCGCGCAAGGCGATGCTGCTGTACGGCGTGATCTGGTCGGTGGCGACGATTGCGACCGGCCTGGTCAGCGGGCTGGTCGTGCTGGTCATTGCCCGATTCGTGGTCGGTATTGGCGAGGCGCCGATCTACCCGACTGCCGCACGGATGATCGCGCGGGCCATTCCCATCACCCAGCGGGGCACCGCCCAAGGCGTCATGCATGCGTCAGGACGACTGGCCAACGCGCTGGCGCCGCTGATCGTGACTTTCCTGATCCTGCAGTTCTCGTGGCGCATGGCATTCATCATTCTGGGCGTGCTGACGCTGATCTACATGTTTGTCATGTACTTCATTCTCGGCGAGTCGAAGAAACAGGTCGAAGCCGTGGTCATGGAGCCGGTTCGTGCACCGACGCCGGTGCATTGGCCGACGATGTTGCGCAAAGTCTGGCCGGCTGCAGCGACCTGTTTCTGTCACGGCTGGGTGTTGTGGTTTTTTCTGAACTGGATTCCGTCGTTTTTCACGCAGCGCTACGGGATGGATCTGTCGAAGACCGCGCTGTTTTCCACCTTCGTATTGCTGGGCGGGACGGTCGGTACGGCAGTGGGCGGAATGCTCTCGGATTGGCGGTTCAAGGTGACCGGCAACAAGCTGCGCTCGCGTCGTGATCTGATCATCTTTGGCTTTCTGGCGTCGATCATCGGGCTAATCCCACTGATGTTCACGCAAAACATCTACATCTGTGCGGCAGGCCTGAGCTTTTCGTTCTTCTGCTCGGAGCTGGCGGACTCGCCGTTGTGGGTGATCGGGACGGAGGTCTCTCACGAGCATTCGGCCACCTCCAGCGCGTGCACCTTCTTCGGCATGGCCGTGGCAGGGGCGGTGTCGCCGGTCGTGATCGGCTGGTTGCTGGACGTGACAGGCACCAACTGGATGGCGGCCTTCTCGGCGTCCATCGTCGTGGTGCTGTTGGGGCCGGTGTTGGCGATGTTCATCAAGCTGGACGATGAACCGGCTGTCAGCGCCGTTTCACCGTCCACCGGGAAACGGGTGGTGGCGTAGATCATCGATGGCCGTACGGCTCGTAAGCGGAAGCGATTTTCACCCATTCCGCCGACGAGCCGCGCGGCTACAAAGACATCAGCGTTTCGGTAGACCGATCACTCGACCGACATACGTCGGAGACGGTTGGTCGTGCTGCGCTTCACTGAGCAAGCGCAATGCTTCCAGCGATTGCTCACTGAACGGCGCCGATTTGGGACCTGCTGCGAGGTCCACATGCAGCAGCATCTGATCGCTGGCCGCCAGTTCTTCGTCGCCCCCCGCTTTGTAGAGGCTGTGATAGAGCTGCACGCGTTTGAGGTCATGAGCAACGATCTGCGTACGCACCTCGACGTCTTCGCCAAGTTTCACTTCGTGCAAGTAGTTGATGTGTGCTTCCAGGGTGAACAGCGAGTTGCCGCTGGCATCCCGGTCGTCGCTGGCCAGGCCGATACGGTCCATGAACGCGTCGGTTGCATAGCTGAAGATCAGCAGATAGAACGCATCGCGCAGATGGCCGTTGTAGTCCACCCAATCCTGGAGGATCGGGGTTTTGTGAGTGATCAAAGCGGGCATGGCAAACATCCAGAAAGGTCACAGAGTGGCGGGCTAGCGCGGTCCCCTGTAGGAGCGAATTCATTCGCGAGAGGCCGGTACACCCGACGCGGATTCATCGTTTGTACCACCGCATCGCGAATAAATTCGCTCCCACAGGTTGCGCGTTATTCAATCAGGTGCTGATCAGTCCTCAAACGCCATCCCGTGCTTGGCCTTGGTGGCCTTCACTGCTTCCAGCACCGCCAGCAGGCAGTCATCGCGATAACGCTCCAGCGCCGAGATGCTGTGCGTGCCGAGCTGATCGCTGGTGCCATCGACCACATCGTCGATCAGCTTGTCGGTCAGCTCAGGCGCTGGCAGGTACGTCCACGGCAGTTGAAGGGCCGGACCAAACTGCGCCATGAAGTGCCGCATGCCCGCATCGCCGCCTGCCAGGGTGTAAGTCAGGAACGTGCCCATGAACGACCAGCGCAGCCCGGCGCCAAAGCGGATCGCATCGTCGATCTCACCCGTGGTCGCCACGCCATCGTTGACCAGGTGCAGCGCCTCACGCCACAGCGCTTCGAGCAAGCGGTCAGCAATGAAGCCCGGGACTTCCTTGCGCACGTGAAGAGGGCGCATGCCAAGGGATTCGTACACTTTGATCGCCGCCTGAACGGCTTCGGGCGAGGTGTTCTTGCCGCCGACGACCTCGACCAACGGCAGCAGGTAAACCGGGTTGAACGGGTGACCGACCACGCAACGCTCAGGGTGGGTCGCGCTTTCGTAGAATTCCGACGGCAGCAGACCCGAGGTGCTGGAGCCGATGATCGCGTTGGGCTTGGCCGCGGCGCTGATCTTGCTGTGCAAATCGAGCTTCAGGTCCAGACGCTCCGGGGCGCTTTCCTGAATGAAGTCAGCGTCGCGCACGCATTCTTCGATAGTCGCGACGAACTTCAGGCGATCTTGAGAGGCGCCAGCGGCCAGGCGTTTCTGCTCCAGCGCAGGCCAGGCGTTGGCGACGCGTTTGCGCAGGGCGGCTTCGGCACCCGGTGCCGGGTCCCAGGCGACGACGTCAAGGCCGTGGGCGAGGGCGCGGGCAACCCAGCCGCTGCCAATGACACCGCTACCCAGCGCGGCGAAGGTTTTGATTTCGGTGATGAAGGTCATGGTGATGTCCTGACAAGAATTCTGTGGTCGATGCGATCTGATGTGGGAGCCGGCGTTCCGACGAATGCGGTGTGTCAGTGACCTGTATCGTCACAGATGTACCGCATTCGCCAGCAAGCCGGCTCCCACAGGGGATAGAGGTGTCCCGTTTAGAAGCGCTTTTTCAGGCCCATCTTCACGCGGCCTTCAGCTGGGGTCATGACCCGGGCACCCATGCGGCTGAGGATTTCGCTGGCGCGTTCGACCAGTGCGCCGTTGCTCGCCAGCACGCCCTTATCCAGCCAGATGTTGTCTTCCAGACCGACCCGCACGTTGCCGCCCAGCAGCACCGCTTGCGCCGCCATTGGCATCTGCATGCGTCCGATCCCGAAACCGGCCCAGACCACGTCCGCTGGCAGGTTGTCGACCATGGCCTTCATCGTGGTGGTGTCCGCCGGGGCGCCCCACGGGATGCCCAGACACAGCTGGAACAGCGGGTTGTCGAGCAGGCCTTCTTTCATCATTTGCTTGGCGAACCAGAGATGGCCGGTGTCGAAGATTTCCAGCTCGGCCTTCACGCCCAGTTCCTGAATGCGTTTAGCACCTGCACGCAGTTGCGCGGGAGTGGACACATAAATGGTGTCGCCGTCGCCGAAGTTCAGGGTGCCGCAGTCCAGCGTGCAGATTTCCGGCAGCAGCGCTTCGACGTGGGCCAGACGGGCCAGCGGGCCGACGAGGTCAGTGTTCGGGCCGAAGTCGGTCGGGCGCTCGCCCGGGCCGATTTCCAGGTCGCCACCCATGCCTGCGGTCAGGTTGACGATGATGTCGATGTCCGCTTCACGGATGCGGTCCATGGTCTCGCGGTACAGCTCGACGTCACGACTGAACTTGCCGGTCTGCGGATCACGCACATGGCAATGCACGACGGTCGCACCTGCTTTAGCTGCCTCGACGGCGGCCGCAGCGATCTGTTTCGGGGTGATCGGGACCAGATGGCTTTTCCCGGTCGTGTCGCCAGCACCGGTGAGTGCGCAGGTGATGATGACGTCGTGATTCATGAGTGAGGTTCCTTGCAGGCCAGGGTCGTGTGAGGCGCAGGCTTTTTAGCACCTGCTTTTGAGGTGCAAAGCTACGCAGCCCAAGGCCCCTCAAAACGCACAGCGGCGACAAGCTCTTGCACGGGAGCGACCTGTGTTATTGCCTCGGTGTCTGAACAGGCGTATCTCATACCGGCTATAGAGGCTTTGCCCGACAAAAATCCCCAAGGAACGCGCCAACGATGTCCCAGGATTTCTATTTTCTGCTCATGCCCGGTTTCTCCATGATGGGCTTCGTCTCGGCGCTGGAGCCTCTGCGCGTGGCCAACCGGTTTGGGGGCGAGTTGTATCGGTGGCATGTGCTGAGCGCCGACGGCGGGCCGGTGATCGCCAGCAACGGGATGTCGGTCAACGCTGACGCCGCGCTGGAGCCGCTGAAAAAGGGCGCGACGTTGTGCGTCATGGCCAGCGTAGACCCGCTGAAGTGTTACACCTCGACGTTGGAGCATTGGCTGCGACGCCTTGATCTGGAAGGTGTGACCTTGGGAGCCATCGACACCGGCAGTTTCGTACTGGCCGAAGCGGACCTGTTGGACGGTTACCGTTTGACGCTGCATTGGGAGGCGCTCGACGCCTTCAAGGAAACCTACCCCAAGGTGCAAGCGACCCAGGAACTCTTCGAAATCGACCGCCGCCGCATCAGCTCGGCAGGCGGCACGGCCTCCATCGACCTGATGCTCGACCTCATCGGCCAGGCCCACGGCCCGGATCTGGCGATCAAGGTGTCAGAACAGTTTGTGCTGGGCCGCATCCGTCAGCGCAAAGACCACCAGCGCATGCAGATCGCCACGCGTTACGGCATCAATAACAAGAAGCTGGTGCAGGTGATTGGCGTGATGGAGCAGCACACCGAGCCGCCACTGAGCACACTGGAACTGGCGGACGGCATTCAGGTGACACGCCGTCAGCTGGAGCGGCTGTTTCGTCTGCACTTGAATGACACACCAAGCAACTTTTACCTCGGCCTGCGCCTTGAGAAGGCCCGGCAGTTGTTGCGGCAGAGCGACATGAGTGTGCTGGAGGTCAGCATTGCGTGTGGCTTTGAGTCACCGTCGTATTTCACCCGCAGTTACAAGGCGCGGTACGTGGTATGTCCAAGGGAGGACCGTGGGCGGGTGGCGCGGGAGCCCAAGGTCGTTTGACTCTGAATTATGGTCAATTATACTGGCGACCATAAATTATGGTTGTAGCAATAATTGGGTATAAATTATGACAAAGCGCACCGGCTTTGTATTCAGACGCGACAGCCTTGCCCTCTCCATTGCGCAGGGCCTGATCGGCGAAGGCTTGCACGATTATTCCTCAGGGCTGTTTTTGGCGGCTCCCCGTCGCACGGGTAAAAGCACATTTCTGCGCGAAGATCTGGTGCCTCAATGCCTGAAGCAGGATTGGGAGCCGGTCTACGTGGATCTGTGGGCGGATCGGGAGAAGGACCCTGCGGAGCTCATCAGTGCAGCCATCGCCGCAGCGTTGGTCCCCTACGAGAAAGGCATACGTAAGCTCGCCAAATCAGCCGGCATCGAAAAGCTCAATTTCCTGCGCACGCTCTCTTGGGACTTCACCAAGCCGCAGTTGCCTGTCGGCGCAACGCTCACGCAGGCATTGGAGCTGCTGCACAGTGCTGCACAGAAAATGATCGTGCTGATCATCGACGAGGCACAGCACGCGTTGACCAGCGAGGCAGGGGTGAACGCGATGTTTGCGCTGAAGGCCGCACGGGATGAGTTGAATCAGGGGCTGGAGCGCGGGGACGGTGGATTGAGGCTAGTTCTCACCGGCTCTAATCGGGACAAGCTCGCTCATCTGGTGCTGAACAAGAACCAGCCTTTTTATGGGTCGAGCATCACACCATTCCCCCTGCTGGGCAAAGACTTCGCCAAGGCCTACACCGCCCACCTGAACAGCCATCTGGCGCAAACCAACCAATTCTCGGCAGTTGATATCGACGCTGCGTTCGATTTGGTGGGACGTCGACCTGAAATGCTCCGCACGATCATCGGCGATGTCGCGCTGGAGCTTGGGGAGGCGCAAAACCTCGGCGAATTGCTGCGTAATAGCGCCGAATCGCTGCGCGCTGGCGTCTGGGAAGAGTTTGAGAGCGCCTATAACGCGCTGACGCCGCCGCAACGCGGTGTGTTGGAAGTCATGGCTCATCGCGCGCATGACAACCAACCGTTTGCGCCGTTTGCCGATGCGACGGTATTGGCAGTTGGTAAAGCATTGGAGAGCCTCGGCAGTGACGTCGTGCCTGGAACGCAAACCATTCAGGCCGCCATCGAGTCCTTGCGTGAAAAGGAGCTGGTCTGGAAATCGAGCCGGGGCGCCTATGCGTTGGAAGACAAGGCGTTTGGCGAGTGGTTAAGACAGCGCAGACCGTAGCCGGATTCATCAGGACCTGAGGGACCGATTCATTCGCGATGGCCGGAACATCCGATGGAGATTTGGCGGCTGATCAATTGATTCGCGAATGAATTCGCTCCCACAGGGTAGAACGTTGACCCCAACTGTTACTTCAAGCCTTTCATCAACGCCGAACACGCCGCCTTGTACGCCTCATGCTGATACTTGTTCAGCCCCGCAGGCAGTTCGAAGTTGTGCTTTTTCATCTGCGCGTTAATGGTCTGGGGCGACAACAGCACGACGTCACAGTCATCCAGCAGCTGAAAAATCGTTTCGATCTTGAACGTGGTCGGGCCGCCCGCGAATTCGCCTTTTTTGCTGCGCTTTTTGATGGCGATGTGGGTGATGGCGTTTTCGTGAATGAAGGTCGAGATTTGGCGCCCGAACGCTTTGACGTTGGCGGCTTCGTCATCGTCTTCCAGGGCGATCTTTTTGGTTGCCAGTGGCAGATGTTCAGGCGCGCCGGAGGCGCGAGTGGCGACAGCGAAAATGGCTTCGCTGCCTTTGATTTCTACGCCGCAGATATTCATGTGCTGACCTTGAGCCTGTAAAAGGCGTCAGGGTAGCGCATTCGAACGTCATTCAGACTGGGCGATGCTTTCCAGATACTCAGACCGCTCGTCGCTCGTGCGCGCCAGGCAGTCGTTCTGGCCGATGTTGAATTCCTTGGTGCCGGGTTTGGCAGGGAAGACTTCCACGGCGCAGTCGGCGTCGCGCAGTTTTTTCCAGGCATCCTGGGCGGTTTTCAGCTTGGCGATGAATTCGTTGGCCTGTGCTTTGTTGGCGCCGAACTGGGTGTTCACGCGCTCTTGCAGGTTGTCGAAGTTCTCGTCCAGCAGCTTCACCGCCGTGTCGCGGCTGTACACGGAGCATTCCAGGGTCTGTTTGTCCTCGTCCACGCCGTCGCAAGGGGTGGCGTCCGGATTTGCCGCTGCATGTGCGCCAGTCGCGAATAGAGCCAGAGCCAGAAAAATCGTCTTCATTGGGGTTTCCCGATTCAGTGATGTCGGGAATTCTCGCCCAACCCGGCGGCAAAGAACAGTTATCAAACGCAGGCGGCAGACGCATGCGGTCGCCCTTTGTCGTTTCTTGACGCTTTCGGCAATTCCCCTGTCGTTTTTGCACCCGGCTCGTCCGACCCTCAGGCATATGCTGGCCCCAAAGCGCCGGCAGACGTTTCGGCGCGTGATTAACCTAGAGGGGACAGCCTGATGAGCCCAGCCGAATTGCACGCAGACAGCATCGTTATTGACGGTCTGATCATTGCCAAATGGAACCGTGAGCTGTTTGAAGACATGCGCAAAGGCGGCCTGACCATGGCCAACTGCACAGTGTCGGTGTGGGAAGGCTTCAAGCAGACTGTCGACAGCATCGCTGCCAGCCAGAAGCTGATCCGCGAGAACAGCGACCTGGTGATCCAGGTGCGCAACACCGCTGACATCCGCAAGGCGAAAGAGCTGGGCAAGACCGGCATCCTGTTCGGCTTCCAGAACGCCCACGCGTTCGAAGACCAGATCGGCTACGTCGAGATCTTCAAGCAACTGGGCGTGGGCATCGTGCAGATGTGCTACAACACCCAGAACCTCGTTGGCACCGGCTGCTACGAACGCGACGGCGGCCTGTCGGGCTTCGGTCGTGAAATCGTCGCGGAAATGAACCGCGTCGGCATCATGTGCGACCTGTCCCACGTCGGCTCCAAGACCTCCGAAGAAGTCATCCTCGAATCGAAGAAGCCAGTGACCTATTCCCACTGCCTGCCTTCGGGTCTGAAAGAACACCCTCGCAACAAATCCGACGCTGAGCTGAAGTTCATCGCTGACCACGGCGGTTTTGTCGGCGTGACCATGTTCGCGCCGTTCCTGGCCAAGGGCATCGATTCGACCATCGACGACTACGCCGAGGCCATCGAATACGTGATGAACATCGTGGGCGAAGACGCCATCGGTATCGGCACCGACTTCACCCAGGGTCACGGCCAGGAATTCTTCGAATACCTTACCCACGACAAGGGCTACGCCCGCCGCCTGACCAACTTCGGCAAGATCATCAACCCGCTGGGTATCCGTACCGTCGGCGAGTTCCCGAACCTGACCGAAACCTTGCTCAAACGCGGCCATTCGGAGCGCGTTGTACGCAAGATCATGGGCGAGAACTGGGTTCGCATCTTGGGCGATGTCTGGGGCGAGTAACCCTTTCTACTGAATTTCTCCCCCTCCCGTCCGCGGAGGGGGCATCCAACAAAATTTTTCTGGAGTTAAGTTTCCATGGCCAAGATCGCCCCGCAATTGCCAATCGAAGTCGACAGCGAGACCGGTGTCTGGACCTCCGACGCCCTGCCAATGCTGTACGTGCCGCGTCACTTCTTCGTGAACAACCACATGGGCATCGAGGAAGTGCTGGGCGCTGAAGCCTACGCCGAGATTCTTTACAAGGCCGGTTACAAGTCCGCCTGGCACTGGTGCGAAAAAGAAGCCGAATGCCATGGCATCGAAGGCGTCGCGGTATTTGAGCACTACATGAACCGCCTGTCGCAGCGTGGCTGGGGCCTGTTCAAGATTCAGGAAATCGACCTGGATAAAGGCACCTGCAGCGTCAAGCTGGAGCACTCGGCGTTCGTGTACGTCTACGGCAAGGTTGGCCGCAAGGTCGATTACATGTTCACAGGCTGGTTCGCCGGCGCCATGGACCAGATTCTCGCTGCCAAAGGCAGTTCCGTTCGCACTGTAGCCGAGCAGGTTTACGGCGGATCGGAAGAGGGCCACGAAGATGGCCTGTTCGTCGTAAAACCGTTGTAAGCCGAGGACCGTGAGATGGCTTTCGAAGCAATGTTTCAGCCGATTCAAATCGGCAAACTGACAATCCGCAACCGCGTCCTCAGTACCGCGCACGCCGAGGTTTATGCCACCGATGGCGGCATGACCACCGACCGTTACGTGAAGTATTACGAGGAGAAAGCCAAAGGCGGCATCGGCCTGGCCATTTGTGGCGGCTCTTCCAGCGTGGCGATCGACAGCCCGCAAAGCTGGTGGAAGTCGGTCAACCTGGCCACCGACAAGATTATTCCGCACTTCCAGAATCTCGCGGACGCCATGCACAAGCACGGCGCCAAGATCATGATCCAGATTACCCACATGGGCCGTCGTTCCCGTTGGGACGGCGACCATTGGCCGACGCTGATGTCGCCATCGGGTATCCGCGAGCCTGTTCACCGCGCGACCTGCAAAACCATCGAGCCGGAAGAAATCTGGCGCGTGATCGGCAACTACGCCAGTGCGGCCGCCCGTGCCAAGGCCGGTGGCTTGGACGGCGTTGAACTGTCGGCCGTGCACCAGCACATGATCGACCAGTTCTGGAGCCCGCGCGTCAACAAGCGTACCGACGAGTGGGGCGGCAGCTTCGAGAACCGCATGCGTTTCGGCCTCGAAGTGATCAAGGCCGTGCGCAAGGAAGTCGGTCCTGACTTCTGCGTAGGCCTGCGCATCTGCGGTGACGAATTCCACCCGGACGGTCTCAGCCATGAAGACATGAAAGAGATCGCCAAGTATTACGACCAGACCGGCATGATCGACTTCATCGGTGTGGTGGGCTCAGGTTGCGACACGCACAACACCCTGGCCAACGTTATCCCCAACATGAGTTATCCACCGGAGCCGTTCCTGCACCTGGCGGCCGGTATCAAGGAAGTGGTGAAGGCCCCGGTACTGCACGCGCAGAACATCAAGGACCCGAACCAGGCCACGCGTATTCTGGAAGGCGGTTACGTCGACATGGTCGGCATGACCCGCGCGCACATCGCCGACCCGCACCTGATCACCAAGATCAAGATGGGCCAGGTGGACCAGATTCGTCAGTGCGTCGGTGCCAACTACTGCATCGACCGCCAGTACCAGGGTCTGGACGTGCTGTGCATCCAGAACGCCGCGACCTCCCGTGAATACATGGGCGTGCCGCACATCATCGAGAAAACCACCGGCGTGAAACGCAAAGTGGTGATCGTCGGTGCCGGCCCTGCCGGTATGGAAGCGGCGCGTGTGTCGGCCGAGCGTGGTCACGACGTGACCTTGTTCGAGAAGAAGGACGCCATTGGCGGCCAGATCACCACGGCGTCGAAAGCGCCGCAGCGTGATCAGATCGCGGGTATCACCCGCTGGTATCAGCTGGAGCTGGCGCGTCTGAAAGTCGATCTGCGCCTGGGCACCGCGGCCGATGTCGCCACCATTCGCGACTTGCGTCCGGATGTGGTGGTGCTGGCAGTGGGTGGTCACCCATTCATCGAGCAGAACGAGCATTGGGGCGCGGCGGAAGGCTTGGTGGTCAGCAGCTGGGACGTGCTGGACGGCAAAGTTGCACCGGCCAAGAACGTGCTGGTCTACGACACCATCTGTGAATTCACCGGGATGTCGGTGGCCGACTTCATGGCGGACAAAGGCAGTCAGGTCGAGATCGTTACCGACGACATCAAGCCGGGCGTGGCCATGGGCGGTACGTCGTTCCCGACTTACTACCGCAGCATGTACCCGAAAGAAATCATCATGACCGGCGACATGATGCTGGAGAAGGTCTACCGCGAAGGCGACAAGCTGGTGGCGGTCCTGGAGAACGAATACACCGGCGCCAAAGAGGAGCGGGTGATCGACCAGGTGGTGATCGAAAACGGTGTGCGCCCTGACGAAGAGCTGTACTACGGCCTGAAGGAAGATTCGCGCAACAAGGGCCAGATCGACATCGACGCCCTGTTCGCGATCCAGCCTCAGCCGTTGTTGAGCCAAGCGGGTGATGGCTACTTGCTGTACCGCATCGGTGACTGCGTGGCGCAGCGTAATACCCATGCCGCCATCTATGACGCGCTCCGGCTTTGTAAGGATTTTTGACGGCATAGCTGCGAGCTTTGAGCTGCAAGCTTCAAGTTAAAAGCGCTGCGTTCACCGTTGCTCTTTCTTGCAGCTTGCAGCTTGTGGCTTGCACCTCGCAGAGGTGAGTCTGATGTTGAGTACCCTTCTTCCAATCCTGCTGTTCGCCGCCCTGGGTCTTGCGATCCTCGGCGCCTTGCGGCGGGTGTCCATGTGGCGCAACGGCCGTGCGTCCAAGGTCGATCTGCTGGGCGGCCTGCTGGCGATGCCCAAGCGCTACATGGTCGATCTGCACCACGTGGTCGCCCGGGACAAATACATCGCCAACACCCACGTCGCCACGGCCGGTGGTGCAGTGGCATCGATCATTCTGGCGATTCTGGTCCACGGTTTCGGCCTGCATAATCGCATTCTCGGTTACGCGCTGCTGCTGATGACGGCAGTGATGTTCGTCGGTGCGATCTTCGTTTATATGCGTCGCCGCAACCCGCCAAGCCGCCTGTCGAAAGGCCCGTGGATGCGCCTGCCGAAAAGCCTGCTGGCGTTCTCCGGTTCGTTCTTCCTCGTGACCTTGCCGGTCGCAGGCATCCTCCCGGAAAACTTCGGTGGCTGGCTGCTGGCAATCATCCTGGGGATCGGCGTGCTGTGGGGCGTTTCCGAATTGTTCTTCGGCATGACCTGGGGCGGACCGATGAAGCACGCCTTCGCCGGTGCGCTGCATCTGGCGTGGCACCGCCGCGCCGAGCGCTTTGGTGGTGGTCGCTCGACCGGCCTGAAACCGCTGGACCTGGCCGACCCGACCGCGCCGCTGGGCGTGGAAAAACCCAAGGATTTCACCTGGAACCAACTGCTGGGCTTCGACGCCTGCGTGCAGTGCGGTAAGTGCGAAGCAGCGTGCCCTGCGTTCGCCGCTGGCCAGCCGCTGAACCCGAAAAAGCTGATTCAGGACATGGTCGTCGGTCTGGCGGGCGGCACTGACGCAAACTTCGCAGGCAGCCCTTATCCAGGCAAAGCAATCGGCGAACACAAAGGCAACCCACATCAACCGATCGTTAACGGCCTGGTCGATGCCGAAACCCTGTGGTCGTGCACCACCTGCCGCGCCTGCGTGGAAGAGTGCCCGATGATGATCGAGCACGTGGACGCCATCGTCGACATGCGCCGCCACCTGACCCTGGAAAAAGGCGCGACCCCGAACAAGGGCGCCGAAGTGCTGGAAAACCTCATCGCCACCGACAACCCGGGCGGCTTTGCACCCGGCGGCCGGATGAACTGGGCGGCTGACCTGAACCTCAGCTTGATGAGCGAGAAGAAAACGACCGACGTGCTGTTCTGGGTCGGTGATGGCGCGTTCGACATGCGCAACCAGCGTACGCTGCGCGCCTTCGTCAAAGTGCTGAAAGCGGCGAAAGTCGACTTCGCAGTACTGGGCCTGGAAGAGCGCGACAGCGGTGACGTGGCCCGTCGTCTGGGCGACGAAGCGACCTTCCAGATGCTCGCCAAACGCAACATCCAGACGCTGTCCAAATACAGCTTCAAGCGCATTGTCACCTGCGATCCACACAGTTTCCACGTGCTGAAAAACGAGTACGGCGCCTTTGACGGCAACTACCTCGTCCAACACCACAGCACCTACATGGCCGAGCTGATTGGCGGTGGCGCGCTGAATTTGGGCCAGCACAAAGGCTCCAGCGTGACCTATCACGACCCGTGCTACTTGGGGCGTTACAACGGCGAGTACGAAGCGCCGCGTGACGTGCTCAAGGCGTTGGGCATCGAGGTCAAGGAAATGCAGCGCTCCGGTTTCCGCTCCCGTTGCTGCGGCGGCGGTGGCGGCGCGCCGATCACCGACATTCCGGGCAAACAGCGTATCCCCGACATGCGCATGGAAGACATCCGCGAAACCGGTGCCGAACTGGTGGCCGTGGGTTGTCCACAGTGCACTGCGATGCTGGAAGGTGTGGTCGAACCACGCCCGATGATCAAGGACATCGCCGAACTGGTGGCCGACGCGCTGCTCGAAGACGCTGCACCGGTCAAACCGGCACCGACCAAACGTGAACCTGCGGAGGCGCATTGATGAGCGACATTATCCGCCGCGACCCTCGTGCCGAGTGGATCGCTCGCAACCGCTTGCACCCGCTGCACGCCGCAATGCAACCGGCGCAGTCCAGCTGGATGGGGCCGAACGGTATCATCCGCAAGAACCTGCACGGCGTTGGCTTTATAGGGCCCAACGGCATCAAGCGCATCGACCGCAGTGGCGCACAGCAGGGCGGGACCACGAAGCGTTCGGCCTCCGTTGAAGTGCAATTGCCGCTGCATCAAGTGGCCGATCCGGCGTTCTTCATTGCGGTCGTTCCCGACATGGTCGGTGGTCGCCTCAGCAGCCACGACCGCGACTTGCTTGGCCTGGCCCACAGCCTTGCAGGCAAGGACGGCGCAGTATTGGCCGTGGTCTTCGGTGAGCACAAAGAAAGCGGGTTCGACACCGCAGGCGTTGACCGTCTGCTGGTATTGGAAGGCAGCGAATTTGCCGGTTATTCACCCGAGCAGCGTGTGCAAGGTCTGCGGGCTGTGGATAACCAGTTCGACCCGCACCACTGGTTGTTGCCCGACAGCCGCACCGGCGGCGGTGAATTGGGCCGTCGCTTTGCCGCCAGCTTGGGTGAACGCCCGGCCACGCGTGTCTGGCAGATCAAGGATCAACAGGCCACAGGCCGCGCAGGTGCAGGACGTGAAGACCTGTCGCGCCCCGTTTCCCGCCTGATTCTGGGCGCTGCCGAGTGCGCAGAGCCGGTCAGCGAAACCCGTCACGAAGCACTGCCAGTCGAGTTGTCCACAACCATCGCCCGTAGCCTGCCGCGCATCGAAGACCTCGGCGCGGTGGCAGTTGATCCAGCACTTGTCCCCATGGCCGAAGCGGAGTTTATTTTCTCCGGCGGCAACGGCGTGAAAGATTGGGGCTTGTTCCATCGGACAGCTGCCGCACTGGGCGCCACCGAAGGCGCCTCCCGCGTGGCGGTGGACGATGGCTTCATGACCCGCGATCGCCAGGTCGGCGCATCGGGCACTTGGGTCACGGCCCGGGTTTACGTGGCTGTGGGTATCTCCGGCGCGATTCAGCACTTACAAGGCATCGGCGCGTGCGACAAAGTCGTGGCGATCAACCTTGATCCAACGTGCGACATGATCAAACGTGCTGATTTGTCAGTCATTGGCGAAAGCGCTGAAATCCTCAACGCGCTCATCGAAGCCGTCGAGGCCTACCGGAACGAGGCGAAACGCGATGCAGCCTGAAAAAAAACTGCCTGTGGATAAAGCCGCCTTGCACGTCATTAGCCTCGTGTCCATTGGGGCGCACCCGACTTCCGGTCGGCCGCGCCGTGCCGAGCAGGATGCCCGCGCTGTCGAGCTGGGCCTGCAATTGGCTGGGGATAACTTACACGTCCTGCATGCCGGTAGCGCTGAGGAGCCCGCGCTGCGTGCCTACCTTGGAATGGGCCTGAAAGAGTTGCACGTTCTTGACCAACCCCAAGGTGCCGACGCGCTGCCGGGGCTGGCTGATTACATTCGCGAATCCGGCGTACAGCTGGTGCTTGCTGGTACCCAGGCTGAAACGGGCGAAGGCTCCGGCATGCTGCCCTACCTGCTCGCCGAGAAACTCGGCTGGCCGCTGGTGGTGGGCATGGCGGAAGTGGAATCCATCAGCAATGGCAGCGCCCAAGTGCTCCAGGCGTTGCCACGCGGTCAACGCCGCCGCCTGAAGGTGCGTCTGCCATTCCTCGCCACTGTGGATAACGCCGCGCCGAAACCGCGCCAAAGCGCCTACGGCCCGGCGCAGCGCGGCACGCTGGACGTGGAAGACATTGAAGTCACCATCGACGAGTTATTCACAGGCGCCGAACTGACCCCGGCCAAACCGCGTCCGAAACGCTTGAAAGTGATCAAGGCGAAGAGCGGCGCGGACCGGATGAAGGCTGCGACAGCGAAAGCCAGCGGCGGCGGTGGGCAGGTGCTCAAAGGTGTGAGCCCGCAGGAAGGTGCTGCGGCGATTTTGAAGTTGTTGGTGGAGGAAGGGGTGGTGCGTTAAGGCGCACCTCTTCAAAAGCACAAGGCGCCTGTTTGGCGCTTTTTGTGTTTAGAGTTGCAGATCATCCACGGCAACCGTCGGCCCGCTGGACACGATATCGACGATGGTCACATCGAAAACCTTCTCTATCACGTGGCGAGGGCCTTGCTTGAGGCTCCAGGTGAAGAACACCAGACATCCGATCAAGAGGGTGAACGCTCCAGACCCCAAAACGCTCTGTGATACACCTTTCCAGAATCCTGGTCTGGCCGAGCGGATCTCATTGCTGGCTTTCTCTGAATAAAATTGTCGGAGCCCGTCCACTTCGGAGGCTAGCGAAGCCTCGGAAAACGCCTTTACAAGCTTTGCGGCTTGGGTGCGGTAGTTTTCCAGCTGGCAAGGCCCGTTGCTGATGTCGTGGAATGGAACAAGATCTTCGTCCTCTGGATCGGTGCCGTTCTTGTCTTTGAAAGCTTGAATGAACTCAATTTTCTGGCGCTTATAGGCGGCGTAAGCCAATTGTCCAAGAATGTCGTCTTCGTCGGCGACCAGCGCGTTGAAAATGTGGTTGTAGCGCGCGTTCATTACGCTTGGGTCCCTTGTCTAAGCTTTCGAGAAGCCGCTCGGAATGCTTCGCCAAGTTCCTCGGTAGTCTTCGGCCTGAAGTTGAAGATTCCTGTCAGTTCCGCAGGCAGTGCGAAAGAGGTTCCTTGTTTACGCTGGGATAACCGGCGATTCGCTTCGAGAATTACTTTGGGAGAAAAGGGAGTCCATTCGTACATGGGTAAATTCCTCTACGTTTGCTGTATCGGCAGTCTATGGAATGAGAAGTCATTTGACTGTCAGACGCTTCCGATTCTTACGCCCTCCAACCTGTCCACATACCCACAATCCCTGTTAACCCACCTGTGGATAAACTGTTCGGCCATTGATGCAGGCCTTGTATTGCGTGGCTTACAAGTCGAAGGTTAAAAATTAACCAACCTATCTTGCGGTTTTTAGAGGGTTTTTTCTCCACAGCCAACTCGAAATTGCGCGCAGTTCTGCCCACATTCTTTGTGCGCGTCTATGTGGATAAGATGTTCGCTATCCGCTACAGACCACATAAATAGGTGCCTGCACGCGATTGTGCAAATATTGATCAATCTGACGTTTCTCTGACGGCCAAGCCTTTCAGTTTCCTGAATCTCGCCAGCTATCGCTCTTTTCCACAGCCTTGAGCTTATCGCGCGAAGTTGCGCACATTCTCTGTTGGCTGTTCTGTGGATAAGGTGTTCGCGGTCCTCTGCGAGCCTTACATTACGCGCCCTGCAGAGGGCTGGTCAAAATATGATCAGCTATTTCACATTCACGCCAAGTTGAATAAGTCACGGTTTTTTCTGGTTTTTTACTCAGGCACAGATCGGCTTCCCCACAATTGCTGTGGGTTGTGCTGTGGATAAGTTGTTTGCGGATGTTGGAGAGGGGCGGCGGGGTTGATGTGAAACAGGGTTGAGCGTTTTTTGACCGACTTTGCAATTCCAGCCGGTAAACGCATCGCGGGCAAGCACGCTCCTACAGGCTGGTGTCTGTAGGCGCGCGCTTGCCCGCGATGACGTTGTAACAAGCGCGTAGGTCTAAGCCTACTCGTGATTAACCGCCACACCCTTCAAATAAGGCGCAGGTTCGGCCCCCATGTTTTCCAGCAGCTTGGCGCTGTACCAGTCGATGAAGTTGACCACGCCGAACTCGTAGGTTTGCGAGTACGGGCCAGGCTGGTAGGCGACGGAGTTGATGCCGCGCTGATTTTCTTCGGCCAGGCGACGGTCCTGGTCGTTGGTGGCGTCCCAGACTTCGCGCAGGCGCGCGACGTCGTAGTCCACGCCTTCTACGGCGTCTTTGTGCACCAGCCATTTGGTGGTGACCATGGTTTCCTGTGCGCTCAGTGGCCATACGGTGAACACGATGACGTGATCGCCCATGCAGTGGTTCCAAGAATGCGGCAGGTGCAGGATGCGCATCGAGCCCAGATCCGGGTTCTTGATGCGGCCCATGAGTTTCTTGCTGCCTTGCTGGCCGTCCATGGTCATGGACACGGTGCCTTTCAGCAGTGGCATGCGCACGATACGGTTACGCAGGCCGAAGCTCTTGTGCAGGTAAGGGATCTTCTCGGCTTCCCACGCAGCAGCGGATTCAGCGACGTGATCCTTGAATTTCTGGTCGGCGCGCGGATCGTTGGTGTCGTCCCACTCCAGCAGGGTGTTCAGCAGCTCGGGGTGCGAACCGCTGCAGTGGTAGCACTCGCGGTTGTTTTCCAGCACCAGCTTCCAGTTGGCCTTCTCGATCAAGGTGGTTTGCACCGCCACCTTGGTGTTCTCCATGTCGTACGGTTCCATGTAGTGATTCAGCGTCTGCAGGAACTCGTCGATGGCCGGCGGATTTTGCGCCAGGCTGATGAAGATGTAGCCGCCCGAGACTTTGCAGTGCACAGGCTTGAGGCTGAACTTCTGCATGTCGAAGTCGGCGCCCATTTCGGTGCCTGCGTACAGCAGGCGGCCGTCGAGCTCGTAGGTCCACTGGTGGTACGGGCACACCAGTTTGGCGACCTTGCCTTTCTCTTTGGTGCACAGCCGCGAACCGCGGTGGCGGCAAACGTTGTGGAACGCGGCGACGGTGCCGTCAGGCTTGCGCACGACCAGGATCGGGTTCTTGCCGATCTCCAGTGTCAGGAAGTTACCTTTGGCCGGAATTTCGCTGGTCATGCCCGCGATCAGCCATTCCTTTTGAAAGATTTCCTGCATGTCGATTTCAAACAGCCGCTCATCGCTGTAGAAAGGCTGCGGGAGCGAGTAAGTGCGCTCGCGGGTCTGCAGCATTTCGGCGGTTGCCTTGCGTGCGGGTTCCAGCGGATCGCCCAGGCTCAGAGTTGCGGTGACGTCCATCTTTCAAGTCCTCAGGTCGCGGTTTCAGCGGCCTACGAATGTGGCTAATACGGTTGTGTTGTGTGTCTGGCACGCGAGGCGACGGTGTTGGAAGTCGCTCATGTTTATTAGGTAAAAAATCTGTATTCGATTGACGGCGAGTGTGTAGCCGGTCGCGACACGAACCTTATCCATGGGCGACATGGCCGAATCCGTTTCCGACTACGCAGCCCCTATAGATCGGGGCTGGTCGCCATAAGTATGTGAATGTCGCTGATAGGTAAATAGGCGGCTCGTGCGTTACGCAGAATCGCCACCATAAGAGGCCGACAGTCGGCCGTGGAGAGTGAGTATGTCCCAGAGTTTCCTCAGCCCGGTTACCACGCAGACCTGGGCCAATGGCCGCCACCTTGTGCGCGTCGTCAAAGTGATCCAGGAAACCTGGGACGTTCGCACTTTTTGCTTCATGGCCGACCAGCCGATCCTGTTCTTTTTCAAGCCGGGCCAGTTCGTCACCCTGGAGCTGGAAATCGACGGCGTGCCGACCATGCGCTCCTACACCATTTCCAGCTCGCCCTCGGTGCCGTACAGCTTCTCGATCACCATCAAGCGCGTGCCGGGCGGCAAGGTCTCGAACTGGCTTCACGACACCCTGCATGAAGGCCAGGAGCTGGCGGTTCACGGGCCAGTCGGGCTGTTCAACGCCATCGACTTCCCGAACCCGAAGATTTTGTACCTCAGCGGCGGCGTCGGCATCACGCCGGTCATGTCCATGGCGCGCTGGTATTACGACACCAACGCCAATGTCGACATGGTGTTCGTTCACAGCTCCCGTTCGCCAAAAGACATCATCTACCACCGCGAACTTGAGCAGATGGCGTCGCGTATCAATAACTTCTCGCTGCACATCGTCTGTGAGAAGCACGGCCTGGGCGAACCATGGGCCGGTTATCGCGGCTACCTGAACCAGAAGATGCTGGAGCTGATGGCGCCGGACTTCATGGAACGTGAAGTCTTCTGCTGCGGCCCGACCCCGTACATGAACGCGGTCAAACGCCTGCTGGAAGCCAACGGCTTCAACATGGCCCAGTACCACGAAGAATCCTTCGGAGCGACGCCGCCCGAAGCCCGCGCCGATGCCGTGGAACACGCCGAACAGGCCGCCGATGCGCCGGAAATCGACATTGCCGAATTGCACCAAGTCGAGTTCACCGACACGGGCAAGAGCATCCGCGTGGCGCCGGGCGAAACCGTTCACGCCGCCGCTGCCAAGCTGGGCCTGATGATTCCGAAAGCCTGCGGCATGGGCATCTGCGGCACCTGCAAGGTGATGAAGCTGAGCGGCGAAGTCGAGATGGAGCACAACGGCGGCATCACCGACGACGACGTGGAAGAAGGCTACATCCTGTCGTGCTGCAGTATTCCGAAAGGGGATGTGCGGATCGAGTATTGATCCACTCGCTGCGATCAAAACTGTGGGAGCGGATTCATCCGCGATAGGTCTTTCAGTCGATAGATAACTATCGTCTGGCTTGGCCTCATCGCGAATGAATTCGCTCCCACAATGCTTATGCGTTTTGGTAGAGGGTTATTACACCCTGAACCGCGCCACCATCCCGTTCAAATCCACCGCCAGTCGCGACAGTTCGTTGCTGGCTGCGCTGGTCTGGCTGGCGCCGGTGGTGGATTGCGCAGAGAGGTCGCGGATGTTGACCAGGTTGCGGTCCACTTCTCGCGCCACTTGTGCCTGTTCTTCGGCGGCGCTGGCGATCACCAGGTTGCGTTCGTTGATCTCGACCACCGCGGTGTTAATGGTGTCCAGCGCAACGCCTGCGCCTTTGGCGATGTTCAGGGTCGATTCGGCGCGTTCGGTGCTGCTGCGCATCGAGTTGACGGCTTTTTCGGTGCCCCCCTGAATACTGCCGATCATGCGTTCGATTTCGCTGGTCGATTGCTGGGTGCGGTGGGCGAGGGCGCGTACTTCGTCGGCCACGACGGCAAAACCGCGACCGGCTTCACCGGCACGTGCGGCTTCGATGGCGGCGTTGAGGGCGAGGAGGTTAGTCTGGTCGGCCAGGCCACGAATGACGTCCAGCACCTTGCCGATGTCGCGTGATTCATCCGCGAGGTTGCCGATCAGGGTGGCGGTGCTTTGCACGTCTCCGCTCATGCGTTCGATGGCGCTGACGGTTTCCTGCACCAGATCACGGCCGTCGCTGGCCGAAGACGTAGCGTTCTTCGAAGCTTCCGAGGTGCTGACTGCGTTGCGGGCCACTTCTTCGACGGCGCTGGTCATCTCGTTGACAGCGGTCGCGGCCTGTTCGATTTCGTTGTTCTGTTGCGACAGGCCTCGGGCACTCTCGTCGGTCACGGCGTTCAGTTCTTCAGCGGCAGACGCCAGTTGAGTGGCGGAGCCGGAAATGCGTTGCAGCGTGTCGCGCAGCTTTGATTGCATCTTCAGCATGGCCGTCAACAAGCGACCCGCTTCGTCAGAACCGTCCGCGACAATCGTCGACGTCAGGTCGCCCTCGGCGATTTCTTCGGCGGCCTTGAGCGCAGCGCCGATCGGGCGAGTGATGCTGTTCGTCAGCAGCCAGGCGAACATCAACGTCAGGACCGTCGCAAGGATCAGCAACCCGACCACCATGTTGAACGCCATGTTGTATTGCTCGCCCGCAGAGGCGTTGGCGGCGTCAGATTCTTTGCTGTTGATCTCCACCAGCTTCGACAGCACGGCATTCATCTTGTCGGAGTTTTCCTGCAAGTCGACGTTCAAAAGCCGGGCGAGCTCTTCCGTTTTTCCGTCTTGGCTGAGGGCGCGCATGCGGTCTTCGAGTTGACGGTACTGGGTCAGCAGCTGCTTGAATTCGGCGTAGTTGGTTTTTTCGTCCGCTGTCGTCGGCAGCTTTTCATAAACAGCCTGTGCGATACCCATTTGTTGGAAGCGGGACGTCATCGAATCGAGGGTCTTCTGTTGCACTGCCGGGTCACGGTTGACCAGCAGCCGGAAAGACAGGACGCGTAAGCGCACGCTGGTGTCGATCATCTTGTCCAGGCTGCGAATACTCGGCACTGTGTTCTTCGCGATTTCGTTGCCTTCAGAGCGAATCTTGCTCATCTGCGTCAACGAAAAGATGCCGAGAAACAGCATCAGGGCGCCTATCAGGGCAAAACTGAAAAACGCGCGTGGAGCGATGTTCATGTTGCGCAATGACATAACCGATCATCCGAGAAATGGGCGTGGACACTCGCCCTGGCAGTTTTTTAAACGAGTCTGGTTACTGCCTATCGGTCGTAAATCCGGGGCCTTGAGCGGATTTGCATTATTTTGCAATAAATAGCTAGCTGTCGATCCGAAGGTTTTCGAAGCAGCAGGGACGAAAAAAGGGGAATACGCGTTGGCGCATTCCCCTTTTTTCATTGCTGTCAGCAGGTTACAAGCGGAAGCGGGCGACCATGCCGTTCAAGTCCACGGCCAGACGCGACAGCTCGTTGCTTGCGGCGCTGGTCTGGTTGGCGCCGGTGGCCGATTGAGTCGACAGATCGCGAATGTTGACCAGATTGCGGTCCACCTCGCGAGCGACTTGAGCCTGTTCTTCGGCGGCGCTGGCGATTACCAGATTACGTTCGTTGATTTCCACCACCGCACCGTTAATGGTATCCAGCGCAACGCCTGCGCCTTTTGCGATGTTCAACGTCGATTCGGCGCGCTCGGTGCTGCTGCGCATCGAGTTGACCGCTTCCTCGGTTCCGCCCTGAATGCTGCCGATCATGCGTTCGATTTCGCTGGTCGATTGCTGGGTGCGGTGGGCGAGGGCGCGCACTTCGTCGGCCACGACGGCAAAACCACGACCGGCTTCACCGGCACGTGCGGCTTCGATGGCGGCGTTGAGGGCCAGCAAGTTGGTCTGGTCGGCCAGACCCCGAATCACGTCCAGGACCTTGCCGATGTCGCGGGACTGCTCGGCGAGGTTGCCGATCAGGTTGGCGGTGCTTTGCACGTCTCCGCTCATGCGTTCGATGGCGCTGACGGTTTCCTGCACCAGATCACGGCCGTCGCTGGCCGAGGTGGTGGCGTTTTTCGATGCTTCGGAGGTGCTGACCGCGTTGCGGGCCACTTCTTCGACGGCGCTGGTCATCTCGTTAACAGCGGTCGCGGCCTGTTCGATTTCGTTGTTTTGCTGGGAAAGGCCACGGGCGCTTTCATCGGTGACGGCGTTCAGCTCTTCAGCGGCAGACGCCAGTTGAGTCGCGGAACCGGAAATGCGTTGCAGTGTGTCGCGCAGCTTTGATTGCATTTTCAGCATGGCGGCCAGCAGACGGCCCGCTTCGTCATTCCCGTCTACCTGAATGGTGCGCGTCAGATCACCCTCGGCGATTTCCTCTGCCGCCTTCAGCGCAGAGGAGATTGGGCGAGTGATGCTGTTCGTCAGCAGCCAGGCGAACAGTAGCGTCAGCAGAGTGGCAATGATCAACAGCGTGACCACCATCGTGAAGGCCGTTGAATACTGGTTCGAGGCGTCTTTGTTGGTGTCGTTGAGCTGCTGGGTGTTGATTTCCACCAGCTTGCTCAAGACCACGTTCATCTGGTCCGAGTTGGTTTGCAGGCCGTTGTTAAGCAAAGCCGTCAGGTCGTCCAGCTTGTTAGCGCTGCTCAACGATTTCATGCGGTCTTCGAGCTGGCGATAGTCGCCCAGCAGTTTCACGTATTGATCGTAGGCTGCCTGCTCTTCAGGGGCGGAGATCAATTTCACATAAACGGCGCGTGCTTCTTCGATTTGCCGGTTACCGGTGGCCAGCAGGTCGAGCGTCTTTTGCTGGGTATCGGCTTCGCGGTTGAGCATCAGACGATAGGACAGGACGCGTAGGCGAACGCTGGCCTCGGTCAGCTTATCCAGCGCCTTGATGCTGGGCATGCTGTTGGTGGCCATGACTTCGGTGGCATCGTTGATCTTGCTCATCTGCGCGAGCGCGAAGATGCCAAGCACCAGCATCAGCAAGCCGATGATGGAGAAGCCGAGAAAAGCACGGGGCGCGATGTTCATGTTGCGAAGGGACATGACTGTTCCTGAATAGGGCGCGATCCATGCGAAACAAAAGGGAGGTATGAAAAGGAATACTTGCTTATCGGTCAGGCATGCCAGGACTTGAACTGGTTGGTCCATAGTGCGCGCATATGTCGCAGGCCGGTCGATCTGACGAACAGCAGGAACAAGAGGGGGAAAACGCAGTCAATCAGGTCCGTTATGCGTTTGCGGAATTGAAGCGGTATCTGTGCTTTTTGTGTCGGTGTTGTGGCGTGAATGCCCTGATTTCACTGGTAGCTGAAGTGACTTTTCTTTATCGTACGCGCCCTTTGAAATTTGCCTGAGAAATCAAAATGTTGGAAGCATCTCTAAGCCAGTTGGAAAAACTCGTCGGTGACCTCGTTCAGCAGAATCAGACGCTGCAGAACACGAATGTTCAGCTCGCCGAAGAATTGAAACAAGCCAGGGATGACAACGACAGTTTGCAGTTGAGTCTGCTGGAACAGGAAGAGAAGCAGGGCGCCACCGCCGCCCGTATCCAGGCGTTGGTCGATCGCGCCACCAGCGCAAGCGCGGTCGGCGCATGATTCTCGACCGCGACACCACCAAGGTCATTTCCATTCTTGGCAACGATTACACGATCAAGGCGCCTGAAGGTCAGGAACAGACCTTGATGGATGCCGTGGTCATGCTGAAATCGGCGTTGTCTGAAACCAAACGCAGCTATCCGACTTTGATCGGTGATCGTCTGTTAGTGCTGGCGGCGCTGAACCTGTGTTCGAAGCAGATCGAACTGAAACAGCAGCACGCCGAAGCGCTGAGCCGCTATGAAGACAAGGTCAGTGCGACGGTCGAGGTGATTGAGAAGGTGATTGCGCAGGGGTGAGCGTCTCTGTAGAGCTCGGTTAGCTCACTCGGTGGGACTGACGGATGCGGCTTTCTGTAGGAGCGAATTCATTCGCGAGAGGCCAGAGGGGTCGACGTACTTCTGTTGTAAGTACCGCCGTCTCGCGAATGAATTCGCTCCTACAGTTATACAGCGCCGTTTCTTGGATCAGGCCCCCATCACCAGACGGATATCCGCTGCCAGCTCTCGCACGCGGGCTTCTTCGGTGTCCCACGAGCACATGAAGCGTGCGCCGCCGCTGCCGATGAAGGTGTAGAACCGCCAGCCCTTGGCGGTCAGTGCGGCGATGGCTGCCTCCGACAGTTGCAGGAATACGCCGTTGGCCTGCACCGGGAACATCAGCTCAACGCCCGGAATGTCCTTGACCAGGTCGGCCAGCAATTGCGCACAGGCGTTGGCGTGGCGAGCGTGTTTGAGCCACGCATCGTTTTCCAGCAGGCCCACCCAGGGGGCCGACAGAAAACGCATTTTCGACGCCAGTTGCCCTGCCTGCTTGCAGCGATAGTCGAAGTCTTCGGCCAGCTTGTGGTTGAAGAACAGAATCGCCTCACCCACTGCCATGCCGTTCTTGGTGCCGCCGAAGCACAGCACATCGATGCCGGCTTTCCAGGTCAGTTCAGCCGGTGAGCAGCCCAGAAACGCGCAGGCGTTGGCGAAACGCGCGCCGTCCATGTGCAGGTTCAGGCCCAGTTCCTTGCAGGTGTCGCTGATGGCTTTCAGCTCTTCGGGCAAGTAGACGCTGCCGACTTCGGTCGCTTGGGTCAGCGTCACGACGCGAGGTTTTGGGTAGTGGATGTCGGCGCGCTTGAGCGCGACTTCACGAATCGACGCGGGCGTCAGCTTGCCATTCTCGCTGCGAGCGGTGAGCAGCTTCGAGCCGTTGGAAAAGAACTCCGGCGCGCCACATTCGTCTGTTTCGACGTGGGCGGTCTCGGAGCAGATGACGCTGTGATAGCTCTGGCACAACGACGACAGTGCCAAGGAGTTGGCTGCCGTGCCGTTGAAGGCGAAGAACACTTCGCAGTCGGTTTCGAACAGCTGGCGGAATTGATCGGCCGCGCGTGCTGTCCACTGATCGTCGCCGTAGGCACGCTGGTGGCCATGGTTGGCTTGCTCCATGGCCGCCCACGCTTCCGGGCAGATCCCCGAATAGTTGTCGCTGGCAAACTGCTGGCTTTGGTCTGACATGGCCGGTTCCCTGTAATCGAAGGTTGCGACTGTAACCAGATTTCAATGCAGAGGTCATGCATTCTTGCGTCAGAACATTCAGTAAAACGGAGGGCAGCAAACAGGTGAAGCGCGATGACTAAGACGTTTTCGGCTGTGCACCCCGAGCGCGACCGGGCCTTGGACCTGCTCAAGTGGCTGGCAATGCTGAGCATGGTGCTCGATCACCTGCGTTATGTCGGCTGGCATGTCGACGGGCTGTACGTACCGGGGCGATTGGCGTTTGCGTGGTTCTGTCTGGCGATTGCGGCGAATGTCGGACGCAGCCTGTCGCGCGGGGTGACGCCTCGTCCGGACTGGAAATATCTGACGTGGCTGGTGGTTTTTTCCGTGGTCGCCGAGTTTCCCTATCGGCTGTACATGGCGGATGAGGTCACTACGCTGAACGTCCTGCCGACCTTGGTGCTGGGGCTGCTGGTGGCGCAAGGCGCGGTTGCTCGTTCATCGATGCCCCGCATTTTGGGTGTTGTCGCACTCGGTATGGGTGTCGCGTTTGGCGAGCAACTCATGTTCGGGGCCTATGGCGTGTTGCTGCCGACGGCCTTTCTGTTGGTGCTGCGCGGGCCGTTGTGGCTAGCGGTGGTGCCGGGGGTGGTCTGCCTGTTGAGCAATGAATGGCCGAAGATCATCGACGGAATGATGTGGGGTGATCCGATTTCGATTGGGGCGTTGATCGCGTGTCTGCTGGGGCCGTCCCTGGGGCTGGCGCTGTTGCGGTGGCGGCCGAGGTTTGGTGTCTGGCCAATGCGCAGGTGGGCGTATCTGATCTATCCGCTGCATTTTCTGGTGCTGCTCGTTGTGCGCGATCTGCTCCTTTGACGTATTCAAACATCACGATGATTCTGCGTCTGGTGGCGAACCTATGGGAGCGAATTAATTCGCGAAGAGGCGGTACATTCGATGGAGATGCGTCGCCTGAAAACCCCATTCGTGAATGAATCCGCTCCCACAGTCGGAAATGTAGTCAGGCTGAAATCCCTGTAGACAAACCGCCATCACGCCCCTTATCTTCCGCACCAGGCCACCGCAGTGGCCAGCGTCGCTCGGACGGTTCCGGGCGCTTACGTCTTCTTGAGGTTTCCATGGCTGACCAAGGTTCGCCGCGCCGCTTTGCGCGCATCGATCGACTCCCCCCTTATGTGTTCAACATCACTGCCGAGCTGAAAATGGCCGCTCGTCGTCGTGGTGAGGACATCATCGACCTGAGCATGGGCAACCCCGATGGGGCAACGCCGCCGCATATCGTCGAAAAACTGGTCACGGTCGCCCAACGTGAAGACACTCACGGCTACTCGACTTCGCGTGGCATTCCGCGTCTGCGTCGGGCGATTTCCAGTTGGTACAAAACCCGCTACGAGGTCGACATCGACCCCGAAACCGAAGCCATCGTCACCATTGGCTCGAAAGAGGGCCTGGCGCACCTGATGCTCGCTACCCTTGACCAAGGTGACACGGTGCTGGTGCCGAACCCCAGCTACCCGATCCACATCTATGGCGCCGTGATCGCAGGCGCACAAGTGCGTTCCGTGCCGCTGGTGCCGGGCGTGGATTTCTTCGCCGAGCTGGAAAAGGCCATTCGTGGCTCAATCCCCAAGCCGAAGATGATGATTCTGGGCTTTCCGTCCAACCCGACCGCCCAGTGTGTCGAGCTGGATTTCTTCGAGCGTGTCGTCGCGCTGGCCAAACAATACGACGTGCTGGTGGTCCACGACCTGGCCTACGCCGACATTGTCTACGACGGCTGGAAAGCTCCGTCGATCATGCAGGTGCCGGGCGCCAAGGACATTGCGGTGGAGTTCTTCACCCTGTCCAAGAGCTACAACATGGCGGGCTGGCGTATTGGCTTCATGGTCGGTAACCCTGAGCTGGTCAACGCCTTGGCCCGAATCAAGAGCTACCACGACTACGGCACCTTCACGCCGCTGCAAGTGGCGGCGATTGCTGCGTTGGAAGGCGATCAGCAGTGCGTGCTCGACATCGCCGAGCAGTACCGTCAGCGCCGCAACGTCCTGGTCAAAGGCCTGCATGAACTGGGCTGGATGGTGGAAAACCCGAAAGCGTCGATGTACGTCTGGGCCAAGATTCCTGAGGCCTACGCGCACCTGGGTTCGCTGGAGTTCGCCAAGAAGCTGCTGCTCGAAGCCAAGGTCTGCGTCTCGCCAGGCGTCGGTTTTGGTGAATACGGCGACGATCACGTACGTTTCGCCCTGATCGAGAACCAAGACCGGATTCGTCAGGCGGTGCGCGGTATTCGCGGGATGTTCCGGACTGACGGACTGCTCCCTGCAAAATCGGTCTGATTGCGACATTCGTTATTTCAGAATCCCCGGCTCAGGCTGGGGATTTTTGTTTTTACACGCGTTCCCCACATACCCTGTAGCAGTCCGGCTTGCCGGCGGTCGCGGGCTCTAGATCGCTGCCGCCGGCAAGCCGGACTGCTACAGAATGTCGGTGTCGCATCCGCGCATCTGCCTCTCCCCGCAAAACCATGTCGTAAACGCGCCTTTGTGTGGCGTGCGTAGGCATCTGGCCTGTCTGCGTCGGCCCTACCATCGCTGCCAAGGGGTGATCCAAAAGCCCCAACACGACAATTCAGGCGCCGCGCCGCCGCTGGGAGAACCGCGATGTTCAGCAAGCAAGACCAAATCCAGGGTTATGACGATGCACTGTTGGCAGCGATGAATGCCGAAGATCAACGTCAGGAAGATCACATCGAGCTGATCGCCTCGGAGAACTACACCAGCAAGCGCGTGATGCAGGCTCAGGGCAGCGGCCTGACCAACAAATATGCCGAAGGCTATCCGGGCAAGCGTTACTACGGTGGCTGCGAGCACGTCGACAAGGTCGAGCAACTGGCCATCGACCGCGCCAAGCAACTGTTCGGCGCCGATTACGCCAACGTTCAGCCGCACTCCGGTTCGTCCGCCAACAGCGCCGTTTACCTGGCCCTGCTGCAAGCTGGCGACACCATTCTGGGCATGAGCCTGGCCCACGGCGGTCACCTGACCCACGGCGCCAAAGTGTCGTCTTCGGGCAAGCTCTACAACGCCGTTCAATACGGCATTGACACCACCACCGGTCTGATCGACTACGACGAAGTCGAGCGTCTGGCCGTTGAGCACAAGCCAAAGATGATCGTTGCGGGCTTCTCCGCTTACTCCAAGACCCTGGACTTCCCACGCTTCCGCGCCATCGCTGACAAAGTCGGTGCGCTGCTGTTCGTCGACATGGCCCACGTGGCCGGTCTGGTCGCTGCCGGTCTGTACCCGAACCCGATTCCGTTCGCTGACGTGGTCACCACCACCACCCACAAAACCCTGCGCGGTCCACGTGGCGGTCTGATCCTGGCAAAAGCCAACGAAGAAATTGAAAAGAAACTGAACGCCGCTGTATTCCCCGGTGCTCAGGGCGGCCCGCTGATGCACGTCATCGCTGGCAAGGCTGTTTGCTTCAAGGAAGCCATGGAGCCAGGCTTCAAGGCTTATCAACAGCAAGTGATCGACAACGCCCAGGCCATGGCGCAGGTGTTCATCGATCGCGGTTACGACGTTGTGTCGGGCGGTACCGACAACCACCTGTTCCTCGTCAGCCTGATCCGTCAGGGCCTGACCGGTAAAGAAGCCGACGCCGCGTTGGGCCGTTCGCACATCACCGTGAACAAGAACGCCGTGCCGAACGATCCACAATCGCCGTTCGTGACTTCGGGTCTGCGTATCGGCACCCCGGCCGTCACCACCCGCGGTTTCAAAGTTACCCAATGCGTCACGCTGGCCGGCTGGATCTGCGACATTCTCGACAACCTCGGTGATGCCGATGTCGAGGCCAATGTTGCCAGCCAAGTCGCCGCGCTGTGCGCCGATTTCCCGGTTTACCGCTGAGTCAGGAGTCGCACCATGCAGCATTACTCGGGCTTCGGCCTCTTCAAACACTCCCTCAGCCACCACGAAAACTGGCAGCGCATGTGGCGCACGCCGACCCCTAAAAAGGTCTACGACGTGGTCATCGTTGGCGGTGGCGGTCACGGTCTGGCGACCGCGTACTACCTGGCGAAAGAGCACGGCATCACCAACGTGGCCGTGGTCGAAAAAGGCTGGCTGGGCGGCGGCAACACCGCCCGGAACACCACCATCGTGCGCTCCAACTACCTGTGGGACGAATCCGCTCACCTGTACGAACACGCGATGAAACTGTGGGAAGGCCTGTCTCAGGACCTGAACTACAACGTGATGTTCTCCCAGCGCGGCGTCTACAACCTGTGCCACACCCTGCAGGACATGCGTGATTCCGAGCGTCGTGTCAGCGCTAACCGCCTGAACGGCGTTGATGGCGAACTGCTCAACGGCAAACAGGTGGCGGAAGAAATCCCGTATCTGGACTGCTCGAAAAACACCCGTTACCCGATCATCGGCGCGACCGTCCAACGTCGCGGCGGTGTAGCGCGTCACGACGCCGTGGCCTGGGGCTTTGCCCGTGCCGCCGACGCCCTGGGCGTGGACCTGATCCAACAGACCGAAGTCACCGGTTTCCGTAAGGAAAACGGCGTGTGCATCGGCGTTGAAACCAACAAAGGCTTCATCGGCGCCAAGCGAGTCGGTGTGGTGACCGCCGGTAACTCCGGTCATATGGCCAAGCTCGCAGGCTTCCGTCTGCCGGTCGAGTCGCACCCGTTGCAAGCGCTGGTCTCCGAGCCGATCAAACCGATCATCGACAGCGTGATCATGTCGAACGCCGTTCACGGCTACATCAGCCAGTCCGACAAGGGCGACCTGGTGATCGGCGCCGGTATCGACAGCTGGGTTGGCTACGGTCAGCGCGGTTCGTACCCGGTGATCGAGCACACCATTCAAGCCATCGTCGAGATGTTCCCGGTGCTGTCGCGCGTGCGCATGAACCGTCAGTGGGGCGGCATCGTCGACACCACGCCGGACGCCTGCCCGATCATTTCCAAGACGCCTGTGCCGAACATGTTCTTCAACTGCGGTTGGGGCACCGGTGGCTTCAAGGCGACTCCGGGTTCGGGCAACGTGTTTGCTGCAAGCCTGGCGAAGGGCGAAATGCACCCGCTGGCCAAACCTTTCTCAATCGACCGTTTCCACAACGGTGCGTTGATCGACGAACACGGCGCTGCGGCCGTCGCCCACTAACAGGAGAATTACCTCATGTTGCATATCTTCTGTCCTCACTGTGGCGAACTGCGCTCCGAAGAGGAATTCCACGGTTCGGGTCAGGCTCACATTCCGCGTCCACTGGACCCGGCTGCCTGCACCGACGAACAGTGGGGCGACTACATGTTCTTCCGCGACAACCCGCGTGGCCTGCACCACGAACTGTGGATTCACGCCGCCGGTTGCCGTCAGTACTTCAACGCCACGCGTGACACCGTGACTTACGAAATTCTCGAGACCTATCTGATTGGCACCAAGCCACAGTTCGTGAACCCTGTGCCTGCGGTCGGAAAGGGAGACAAAGCATGAGCCAGTCCAATCGTCTGCCCAATGGCGGCCGCATCGACCGCAGCAAGGTCCTGAACTTCAACTTCAACGGCCAGACCTATCAAGGCTTTGAAGGCGACACCCTGGCCGCAGCCCTGCTGGCCAACGGCGTTGACGTCATCGGCCGCAGCTTCAAATACTCGCGTCCTCGCGGCATCTTCGCGGCAGGCTCCGAAGAGCCGAACGCAGTGCTGCAGATCGGCGCGACCGAAGCCACCCAGATCCCCAACGTGCGCGCCACGCAACAAGCGCTGTACTCGGGCCTGGTCGCCACCAGCACCAACGGCTGGCCGAGCGTGAACACCGACATGATGGGGATTCTCGGCAAGGTCGGCGGCAAGCTGATGCCACCGGGCTTCTACTACAAAACCTTCATGTACCCGCAATCGTTCTGGATGACCTACGAGAAATACATCCGTAAGGCCGCCGGTCTGGGCCGTTCCCCGACCGAAAACGATCCGGACACCTACGACAACATGAACCACCACGCCGACGTGCTGGTGGTTGGCGCAGGCCCTGCTGGCCTCGCGGCGGCACTGGCGGCTGCACGCAGCGGCGCCCGCGTGATCGTGGCTGACGAACAGGAAGAGTTCGGCGGCAGTCTGCTGGATTCCCGTGAAAGCCTCGACGGCAAGCCCGCTGCGGAGTGGGTGGCGACCGTCGTTGCCGAGCTGAAAGGCCTGGCCAACGTCGTTCTGCTGCCGCGCTCTACTGTGAACGGCTACCACGACCACAACTTCCTGACCATTCACGAGCGTCTGACCGACCACCTCGGCGACCGCGCACCGATTGGCCAGGTGCGTCAGCGTCTGCACCGCGTTCGCGCCAAGCGCGTCGTGCTGGCGACGGGTACTCACGAACGTCCGCTGGTCTACGGCAACAACGATGTGCCGGGCAACATGCTGGCCGGTGCCGTTTCGACTTACGTCCGCCGTTATGGCGTGGCACCGGGCAAGAAACTGGTGCTGTCTACCAACAACGACTACGCCTACCGCGTGGCGCTGGACTGGCTCGACGCCGGTCTGCAAGTGATTGCCGTCGCCGATGTGCGTCACAACCCACGTGGCGCGCTGGTCGAAGAAGCCCGTGCCAAAGGCATCCGCATCCTGACCGGCAGCGCTGTGATCGAAGCTCGCGGCAGCAAGCGCGTCAGCGGTGCCCGCGTGGCCGCGATTGACGTGAAAGCGCACAAAGTCACCAGCCCAGGCGAATGGCTTGATTGCGACCTGATCGCCAGCTCCGGTGGTTACAGCCCGATCGTTCACTTGGCCTCTCACTTGGGCGGCAAGCCGGTCTGGCGTGAAGACATCCTCGGTTTCGTACCGGGTGAAGCCCCTCAGAAACGCGTCTGCGTGGGCGGGATCAACGGCGTTTACGCGCTCGGCGACGCGCTGGCTGACGGTTTCGAAGGCGGCGTGCGCGCAGCCACTGAAGCCGGTTTCCAACCTGTAGAGGGCGTGATCCCGAAAGCGTTGAGCCGTGTGGAAGAGCCTACCTTGGCGATCTTCCAGGTGCCGCACGAGAAGGGCACGTCCCGCGCGCCGAAACAATTCGTCGACCTGCAAAACGACGTCACCGCCGCCGCCATCGAACTGGCGACCCGCGAAGGCTTCGAGTCGGTCGAGCACGTAAAACGCTACACCGCGCTGGGCTTCGGCACCGATCAGGGCAAACTGGGCAACGTCAACGGTCTGGCCATCGCGGCCCGCTCGCTGAACGTCACCATCCCTGAGATGGGCACCACCATGTTCCGCCCGAACTACACGCCGATCACCTTCGGTGCGATTGTCGGCCGTCACTGCGGTCACATCTTCGAGCCTGTGCGCTTCACCGCGCTGCACGCCTGGCACGTCAAGAACGGCGCCGAATTCGAAGACGTCGGTCAGTGGAAACGTCCGTGGTACTTCCCAAAAGCCGGTGAAGACATCCATGCCGCCGTGCGCCGCGAATGCAAAGCCGTGCGCGACAGCGTCGGCCTGCTGGACGCCTCGACGCTGGGCAAGATCGACATTCAAGGCCCGGATGCGCGTGAGTTCCTGAACCGCATCTACACCAACGCCTGGACCAAGCTCGATGTGGGCAAGGCGCGCTACGGCCTGATGTGTAAAGAAGACGGCATGGTCTTCGACGACGGTGTCACCGCTTGCGTCGCTGACAACCACTTCATCATGACCACCACTACGGGCGGCGCTGCACGCGTCCTGCAATGGCTGGAAATCTATCAGCAGACTGAATGGCCGGACCTGAAGGTGTACTTCACCTCCGTGACCGACCACTACGCGACCCTGACCTTGTCGGGCCCGAACAGCCGCAAGCTGCTCAGCGAAGTGACCGACATCGACCTGGATCGTGAAGCCTTCCCGTTCATGACCTGGAAAGAAGGTCTGGTCGGTGGCGTACCGGCTCGTGTGTTCCGGATCTCCTTCACCGGTGAGCTTTCCTACGAAGTGAACATCCAGGCCGACTACGCCATGGGCGTTCTGGAAAAAATCGCCGAAGCAGGCAAGAAGTACAACCTGACCCCGTACGGCACTGAAACCATGCACGTACTGCGTGCGGAGAAGGGCTTCATCATCGTCGGTCAAGACACCGACGGCTCGATGACCCCGGACGACCTGAACATGGGCTGGTGTGTTGGTCGCACCAAACCGTTCTCGTGGATCGGCCAGCGCGGCATGAACCGTGAAGACTGCGTGCGTGATCAGCGCAAGCAACTGGTTGGCCTCAAGCCAATTGACCCAAACAAGTGGCTGCCGGAAGGCGCACAGTTGGTGTTCGACCCTAAACAGTCGATCCCGATGACGATGGTTGGTCACGTGACGTCGAGCTACGCGGCGAACTCGCTGGGTTACTCGTTCGCCATGGGCGTGGTCAAGGGCGGTCTGAAGCGTATGGGCGAGCGTGTGTTCTCGCCGCAAGCGGATGGCAGCGTGATCGAGGCGGAAATCGTTTCCTCGGTGTTCTTCGATCCGAAGGGCGACCGGCAGAACGTGGAGTAAGCCGGTTCGCGGATGAGTCCGCTCCCACATTGGACGCGGTGTCCCGTGGGAGCGAATTCATTCGCAATAGCCGCACCGCAGATGTTTCGTCTGGTGTAACAACAGAATTCAAGACAGGTGCTCTATGACCACAGCCAACGTTTACCAACAGCGGCCAACGACCGACGCTAAAGTCGAGTCGCCTCTGTTTCACGCCGACCTGAAAAGCTTGGTCAGCAAAGGCCGCACCAACCCGGGTGTGGTGCTGCGCGAGAAAAAACTGCTGGGCCACCTGACCATTCGTGGCGATGCCCATGATCCGGCCTTCGCTGCGGGTGTTCACAAAGCGCTGGGCATGGAACTGCCTGCCGCGTTGACGCTGGTTTCCAGCGGCGACAGTTCGATCCAGTGGATGGGCCCGGATGAGTGGCTGCTGATCGTCCCGACCGGCGAAGAGTTCGCTGTCGAGCAGAAACTGCGTGAAGCGCTGGCTGGCCTGCACATTCAGGTGGTCAACGTGTCCGGCGGCCAATCCATTCTGGAGCTGACCGGCCCGAACGTGCGCGACGTGCTGATGAAATCCACCAGCTACGATGTACACCCAAGCAACTTCCCGGTCGGCAAGGCCGTCGGCACGGTGTTCGCCAAGTCGCAATTGGTGATCCGTCGTACGGGCGAAGAGACCTGGGAACTGCTGATCCGTCGCAGCTTCTCCGATTACTGGTGGTTGTGGTTGCAGGACGCGAGCGCCGAGTACGGTCTCGGGATCGCTGCTTAAGAGATTCAAAACACGGCTCCGTCTGATTCTGGCCGGAGGCCTTGGGAGCTGTCAGCAGACGCGGGATCGCAAGCTTTTGATTCTGGCCGAAGGCCGTAGGAGCTGGCTTGCCTGCGATCTGTCGCGAAGCGGCAGTAAAACCGATACCTCGGTGTGACAGACATAACGGGGTATTCGATTCGCGACTGCTGCGCAGCCGATCGCAGGCAAGCCAGCTCCCACGCCTGCGGCAGAAGCGAGACCATGGGGTAAGGCGAGCTTTTGATTCTGGCCGAAGGCCGTAGGAGCTGGCTTGCCTGCGATCTGTCGCGAAGCGGCAGTAAGTCTGGCGAACACGATTAATCTGGCAGAACCGAAGCATCTGCAGTACGCAACACAGCGTCAACCGAACGATTCAAACAGGAGCAACACCCCATGAGCCGCGCCCCCGATACCTGGATTCTGACCGCCGACTGCCCCAGCGTACTGGGCACGGTGGATGCGGTGACGCGCTTTCTGTTCGAGCAGGGCTGCTACGTGACTGAGCACCATTCGTTCGATGACCGGCTGTCCAGCCGCTTTTTCATTCGCGTTGAATTCCGTCAGCCCGACGGCTTCGACGAGGCATCTTTTCGCGCGGGCCTGACCGAACGTGCCGAAGCCTTTGGCATGAATTTCGAGCTGACTGCGCCGAATTACCGCCCAAAAGTGGTGATCATGGTTTCCAAGGCCGATCATTGCCTCAACGACTTGCTCTACCGTCAGCGCATCAATCAGCTGTCGATGGACGTGGTCGCCATGGTCTCCAACCACCCCGATCTCGAACCACTGGCGCGCTGGCACGACATTCCCTACTACCATTTCCCACTTGATCCCAACGACAAGCCTGCGCAGGAAGCCAAGGTCTGGCAGGTGATCGAGGAATCCGGCGCCGAGCTGGTGGTGCTTGCGCGTTACATGCAGGTGCTGTCGCCGGAGTTGTGCCGCAAGCTCGATGGCAAGGCGATCAACATTCACCACTCGCTGCTGCCGGGCTTCAAAGGCGCCAAGCCGTATCACCAGGCCTACAACAAAGGCGTGAAGCTGGTCGGCGCGACGGCGCATTACATCAACAACGATCTGGACGAAGGTCCGATCATCGCCCAAGGCGTCGAGGTGGTGGACCACAGTCACTACCCCGAGGACCTGATCGCCAAGGGCCGTGACATCGAAGGCCTGACCCTGGCGCGAGCGGTGGGTTATCACATTGAACGGCGTGTGTTCCTCAACGCCAACAGGACAGTCGTCCTCTAACCTGTAGGAGCGAATTCATTCGCGATGCGGGAGTACAACCGATAGAGATGCAGGGGATGTACGGGCCTCTCGCGAATGAATTTGCTCCTACAGGGACAAGCGTTCCTCCAGATGGACGCGAATATTTTCAAACGAATCACCCAGAGCAACTATTGCGTTGCAGCAACACCCAAGCAACGCAGTTATCCGCGACACAGCTGTATCCATAACAACAATTCAGCGAGGTGAAAGCATGTCTGGTAATCGTGGTGTGGTGTATCTCGGCGCAGGCAAGGTCGAAGTACAGAAGATCGACTATCCCAAAATGCAGGACCCGCGTGGGAAGAAGATCGAGCACGGTGTCATCCTGCGCGTGGTATCCACCAACATCTGTGGCTCCGACCAACACATGGTTCGCGGCCGTACAACTGCCCAGGTTGGTCTGGTGCTGGGCCATGAGATCACGGGTGAAGTGGTCGAAAAGGGCGCTGGCGTCGAAAACCTGAAGATCGGCGATCTGGTTTCCGTTCCTTTCAACGTGGCGTGCGGCCTGTGCCGCTCCTGCAAAGAGCAACACACCGGCGTGTGCCTGACCGTCAACCCGGGCCGTCCGGGTGGTGCTTACGGCTACGTCGACATGGGCGACTGGACCGGCGGCCAAGCCGAATACGTCCTCGTGCCATACGCTGACTTCAACCTGCTCAAGCTTCCTGATCGCGACAAGGCCATGGAAAAAATCCGTGACCTGACCTGCCTCTCCGACATTCTGCCGACTGGCTACCACGGCGCTGTCACTGCTGGTGTAGGCCCAGGCAGCTCGGTGTACATCGCCGGTGCCGGTCCTGTCGGTCTGGCGGCGGCGGCTTCGGCGCGTCTGCTGGGCGCGGCGGTCGTGATCGTCGGTGACGTGAACCCTGTTCGTCTGGCGCACGCCAAGGCTCAGGGCTTCGAAATCGCTGACCTGTCCACCGACACCCCGCTGCACGAACAGATCGCCGCATTGCTGGGCGAGCCTGAAGTGGACTGCGCCGTCGATGCCGTGGGCTTCGAGGCTCGTGGTCATGGTCACGCGGGCGTCAAGGAAGAAGCGCCGGCCACCGTGCTCAACTCCCTGATGGGCGTCGTGCGCGTTGCGGGCAAGATCGGTATTCCTGGCCTGTACGTCACTGATGATCCGGGCGCTGTCGATGCCGCCGCGAAAATGGGCAGCCTGAGCATTCGCTTTGGTCTGGGCTGGGCGAAATCCCATAGCTTCCACACCGGTCAGACCCCGGTCATGAAGTACAACCGTCAGCTGATGCAAGCCATCATGTGGGACCGCATCAACATCGCTGAAGTGGTGGGTGTGCAAGTCATCAGCCTCGATGACGCGCCACGCGGTTACGGCGAGTTCGACGCAGGCGTTCCGAAGAAATTCGTGATCGACCCGCACAAGCTGTTTAGCGCGGCGTAAGCCAAGGCGGCAGAGAATGAAAAGGCGACCTTCGGGTCGCCTTTTGATTTATTTGTCCAAGGTCATCTTCAAGTAGGGCTTGGATGTCGTCGTCCCTCGTTGAACCGATTTTCCTCCATAACTACAAACGATCTTCGTCCCCTGTTCGTCCATGGCCACTGGTTTCAACTCGTACTCTTTTTCAAGAAAGCTGTCTGTCGATGCCAACGTTTCACCTTCCCATTTTTTTCCGGTTGAAGACGCCGCTTCATATTTGAAGCCTTCGTTGTAAGGCTCCGGGATAGTTGCATCCGGACTTTTGAATGCGGATGCTTTAATGTCCTCCGCCTTTGGGCAAACTGATGTGTCCGCATGAGCGCTAGTCGCCAATAGCAAGCTCGTCAATACGACCGAAATCATTTCATTTCGCATGACTGAATACTCCGTAATCTGGGAGAGCGCTTATTCTGCAAACTGCGTGCTGAACTGAATACTGGTAGAAATAGCAGTTTTAGGATTGATTCGAAGTAACAGAGAGTTCGGTCATCGCGGCAGATAAGCGGCAGCGAAAAATTTGTTGATCGATTGAAATATCCTGAGAGGATTGTCTGTTTTCGGCCATTACACCGTCATCGGCAGCTGGATGATTGGTGATCAGCCTGCCGGGATCGGCATTCGCGAGGATGATTCGTTGATTACCAAAGACACCAGCCGCTTTCTGCCCCACGTCATTCGATGATTGCGGATGACTGAACAGGGCGACCTTCGGGTCGCCTTTTTTACGTCTGGCGTAGGGCGAAGCCTTGGGCGATGTAAGGTGTTTCTGTGATTGCCTGGGGAATTTTTGATTTCTATTCCCGCTTGTTTCTAGAGGTGTGATCGCGTGCTATTTGTCTGCCCGGTTTTTTTGGGTGCGGGTACAGCATGTCGATGGGGGCGTTGAAAGCGGGGTTTCTCGTGGGGATTGGCATCGGGTTGATTGCTGTGCCCGCCGTGTTGGCCAAGGCGGATTCAGACGCGCAAGCGCCGCGCTGGATTTCCTCTGTGGTCTTCTTCGAAAACGCCAATGCCTGCCAGTGGGCCGGTATGCCTGCGCAGATTTGCCAATCCGGCTATCGCTCCGCCTACCGTCAGCACGTTCGAATCGCACCGGCTTATCACGACGAAGCCAGCTGTGAGGCCGATTTCGTTCCGGGGGAATGTTTTGTCGGTGGCGTGTCACGTCTGTGGACGCCTTGGCTTTCGGGCTTCTCCCTGATCACTCAGGCGCAATTGCCGCCCACCAAAGGGCATGAACCGTTCGCTAACGTCAGTCAATCGTGGTCACAGAGATTGCAAGGGGTCGGTGAGGCACCGGAACCTGCGACACGGGTGCGTTACTTCAGTGAGCCGCTGTACTGGGAGCGTGATCATCAGGGCGGCGCTCGCCTGACGAGCCTGCGAGAAAAACTGCGCAATGGCGAGCGCTTCGCCAACGCCTTCAGCAAACGCCCGCCAGTCCAGTCGGGTTCGGTGTTATGGACCCGTCAGTTGGCGCGGTTTTTCGAGCCGCAACGCCTGATTGACGTTGCGATTCCCTGAGCCGCGCTTACAGCGACGCCAACTGGCCTTTGTACAGAATCGGTCCTGTCGGCTTGCCTGACGGCGAGCCCCCTTTCGGCTCCAGCGTAATCGCCATCGTCGTTTTCCCGCTCAGCAACTTGCGCTGAGCATCGCTCAAGTCCACGCGTCCTTTGCCGTCGTCGGGAATCACGCCCAGCGAGACAGGCACGCCATCCAGCGGAATCGCCCACAGCTCCAGACTGCGGCCCGGATCGACCGAGGCTACGGCCACTGGCTCGACTTTCAGATAGCGCTCGAACGCCTGAACGGTCAGGGCCGGCTGTTGGTCGTTGGCCACCAGTGTGGCGTTGAAGTCCGGTTTGTCGCGGGTATAGATCACGCCCACGATGATCGCGACCAACAGCGAGCAGGCGACAGCGGCCACGCGCATCCAACTCCAGAACGAGCGTTTTTCCGGCACGTGCAGACGCTGCGGCTCTATGCGCGCGACGATCTGTTGCCACACGCGATCAGGCACCGGTTCTGGCCGCAACTCCGTCGTCAGCCCGATCAGGCTTTCCTGCCACTGAGCGACTTCAGCGCGCAGATTAGGATCGTCCAGCAGCAGGCTTTCGAAGCGCCTGCGGGCAGTCGAGGGCATAAGACCGATGGCGTAGTCGGCGGCGAGGGCACGGCGCAATTCAGGCTGAAGGTAATTCATGATTCAAGGCACCTGCGCAGACGCTCCATGCCTCGGCGAATCCACGATTTGACCGTGCCCAGCGGCGCGGCGAGTTGCGTGACCAGATCGCCGTGGGACGCGCCGTGAAAATACGCGGTGATAATCGACTGGCGCTGCATGCCTTCCAAGGTGTCGAGGCAGCGACGCAGCGCCGTGGCATCGCGCAGGCTTTCCATCTGCTCATGGGCTGATGGCGCCTGATCGAACAGGGCTTGCGCCTGCTCGTCGGTCAGCGGGTCCTCTCGGTGCTTGCGCAGTTGGTCGATGGCCTTGTTGCGCGTGATGCTGACCATCCAGGTCATCGGCGCCGAGAGATTCGGCTCGTATTGCGAAGCGCTGTTCCAGATCCGCACGAAGGCTTCCTGCAACACATCCTCGGCCTGATCGCGATGGCCCATGCAACGCAACGCCACTGCGAACAATTGGCCGGACACCTTGCGGTACAGGGTTTCGAACGCCCGGCGATTGCCCAGCGAGCATTGCGCCAGCAGTTGCCGGAGTTCATCGGCGTCGACAGAAGAGATAAGCGTGCTCCCGGCATGGGTTCGGCGGCGGCCACGCAGGTGGCCAGAATGCTGGCAGATTAGTCCAGGTTGAGCCGCAGTTCCATTCACCGTTTTTACTCGCGAAAAGGAATCGGGAGCGCCACCGCCCATCGGGCAGGACAATGCGCGCGTTTTCGTCCATGCAGGGGATACGTCGCGGTGGATCAACTGGATGCACGGCAAACGCAGATATTTCGCAGGCTCTGCGGATTCTGGCGGGTTTGAACTTCCATCGGGGCAGCGGTCCAACGCGGAGTTACGCCGGCCCCGGCCGGTTCTTTTGCATGTGAGGTTGGCTCAATGAACGTTTCACTGAAAAACGCACGCGGCGCTGTTCTGGCGACGCTGATGGCACTGGCGGCGACCCCGGTTTTCGCCTTCAACCTGAACGACGCCGCTAACGCTGTTTCCAACGTCACCGGCGGCCAACAAAAAGCCACCGCAGCCCCTGAGGCCGCCGGACTGCTCAACACCCTCGGCACCCAACTGAATGTCACCCCGCAGCAAGCCGTCGGCGGCACCGGCGCACTGCTGGGGCTGGCCAAGAACAAGCTCTCTGGCAATGACTACTCGCAACTGAGCCAGTCCGTCCCCGGCCTTGATCAACTCGCCGGCACGTCTGCACTCGGCAGCCTCGGCGGGTTGGGCGGCATGCTCGGCAACTCCGGCAGCCAATCGGCCGTCAACAACGCACTGGGCAACGTGCAAAGCATGGGCGACGTGACCAAAGCCTTCGGCGCACTGGGCATGGACGGCAACATGGTCGGCCAGTTCGTCCCGGTGATCCTGCAATACCTGGGTCAGCAAGGCGCAAGCGGCTCGGCGCTGTCGGCGTTGGGTGGGGTGTGGGGGGCGAAGTAGTTGCATCCACTCCACCGGGCCTCTAGGGCCGGATATATGGGGCTCACGTAGTCGGGATCATCGGTACAGGCGGCACGCCTTTGTCGCCTGACCCTTCTTTCGCGAATGAATTCGCTCCCACAGTTAAGCCAGCGGCAGCCCTTCATTCCTCCGTTGCACAGACTTCTGTAGGCGCGAATTCAATCGCGATCGGGTGGTGGGTTCGGTAAATTTCTATCGACCTTCAACCCTGTGATCGATCCCCACGCAACTCGGCAATCCTCGCATTTTTCTCGGTCCACAGCCGGTTCACCCAGTCCTGCACGTATTCGCGAAACACCGGGTCGTTTTCGTAATCGCCTCGCCAAAGCGCCGGGTCGAGTTCGCGGGTTTTGATGTCGATGATGACCTTTGGCACTTGCCCTGAGATCAAGTCCCAAAAACCGGGAATGCGGTCGCCGGGGTACACGACGGTGACGTCCAGCACGGCGTCCAGCTGTTCACCCATAGCGGCCAGCACGAAGGCCACGCCACCGGCCTTGGGGCGGAGCAGGTAGGAATGGGGCGACGCCTGTTCCGCGTGTTTGGCGGGTGTGAAACGCGTGCCTTCCAGGTAATTCACGATGGTGACGGGCTGGCGTTTGTACAGCTCGCAGGCTTCTTTGGTGATTTCCAGATCTTTGCCTTTCAGCTCGGGGTTCTTCGCCAGAAACGCTTTGGTGTAGCGTTTCATGAACGGGTAGTCGAGCGCCCACCACGCGAGACCGAGAAACGGCACCCAGACCAGCTCTTTCTTGAGAAAGAATTTGAAGAACGGCGTCCGGCGATTCAACGCCTGAACCAACGCAGGAATGTCGACCCACGATTGATGATTGCTGATCACCAGATACGACGTATCGTCTCGCAGGCCTTTGTCGCCGTTGATCTCCCAGCGCGTCGGAATGCACAGCTTGAAGATCAGCTTATTGACCTCGGCCCACGTCTCTGCGATCCACATCACCGCCCATGAGCAGCGGTCGCGCATTTCGCTCTGGAACACCAGTTTCAGCAGCGCGAAGACCATTAATGGCCCGAACAGCACAAGGGTGTTGAGCAGAAGCAGCAGCGTGACAGCAATTCCGGTGAGCAGGTGACGCATAAATCACTCAGGGTCGAGGGCAGGGGGGGGCATGATAAGCAGCTTGGTTCAGGTAGCCAAATCCGGCCAGCGCTGACAAATGTTTCACTCGGTTATCTATAGCCTGACTTCTTTCTTTGTAAGCGAACGAACCCCAAAGTTGCGGTCTAAAATCGGGCTCGTGCAACGCCCACCCATTGCGAGGAACCTGTTACGTGAAATCCCTTCTGGCGCTTCTGTCTCTGCTGGCGTTGCCTGTCATGGCCGCCGAACCGACGTTGTACGGTCGCTACGAGTACATTCAGGTTTCGGAATTCGGCGAAACCTTCAAGGCCAAGATGGACACCGGCGCGCTCACTGCCTCGTTGTCGGCCAAGGACATTGAGCTGTTCAAGCGTGATGGCGATGACTGGGTGCGCTTCCGTCTGGCCACCAAAGACGCTGATAACAAGGTCTACGAACACAAGGTGTCGCGCATCAGCCGCATCAAAGGCCGGTCCGATGGCGATGATGACGACGAGCCGGTCGATCCCACCAAACGCCCGGTGGTGGATCTGGAGCTGTGCCTCGGCAACGTCAAGCGCACCGTCGAGGTGAACCTGGTGGACCGCAGCCATTTCAACTACCCGTTGCTGATTGGCGCCAAGGCCCTGCGTGAATTCGGCGCGGCCGTGAACCCGGCCCGTCGCTACACCGCCGACAAGCCCGAGTGCTGATGGAGCCGTAGCGCCGATTGACGTGCGGACCTGATATCCGGCACCGTTCCGGCTTTATGCCAAGTGCTCGGATGCCATGCCCCACATTCTGATTGTCGAAGATGAAGCCGCCATCGCCGATACCCTCGTCTATGCCTTGCAGGGCGAGGGTTTCACCACCACGTGGCTGACGTTGGGACTGGCGGCCGTCGAGTATCAGCGTGCGACACCTGCCGATCTGGTTATCCTCGACATCGGTTTGCCCGATATCAGCGGCTTCGAAACCTGCAAGCAACTGCGCCGTTTCACCGAAGTACCGGTGATGTTTCTGAGTGCTCGCGATGGCGAAATCGACCGGGTAGTGGGGCTCGAAATCGGCGCGGACGACTACGTCGTCAAGCCTTTCAGCCCCCGGGAAGTCACGGTGCGAGTCAGGACCATCCTCAAACGTATGGCGCCACGCCCCGAACCCTCGGCCGCAATTAGTGGTCATTTTTTGATCGACGCGGATCGCGTGCTCATCACCTATCGCGGCCAACCACTGAGCCTCACACGTCACGAATTTCGGCTGTTGCAGTGCTTGCTGGAACAACCCCAGCGGGTATTCAGTCGCGAGCAATTGCTCGACGCGGTAGGCGTGCCGAGCGATGCGGGCTATGAGCGCAGCATCGACAGCCACATCAAGAGCGTGCGCGCCAAACTGCGCATGATTGCGCCCGATGCGGAGCCGATCCAGACCCATCGTGGCTTGGGGTACAGCTATAGCCCGGACCGTAGCTGATGCGCCTGGGCATCCGGATCTTCCTGGTCTACGCGCTGTTCATCGGCCTCACCGGCTATTTCGTGCTCAGCACCGTCATGAAGGAAGTGCGCCCCGGCGTTCGCCAGTCCACGGAAGAAACGTTGGTCGACACTGCCAACCTGTTGGCCGAAGTGCTGCGTGAGGACGTCAAGAACGGCACTTTGAGCCAGAGCCATTTCCCCGAGGTGTTGAAGGCCTACGGTCTGCGTCAGCCCGGCGCGACGATCTGGGGATTGCCGAAGAATCAGGTCAACAACCGAGTCTATGTGACCGACGCCAAAGGCATCGTGCTGCTCGACTCCAGCGGCGAAGCGATGGGGCAGGATTACTCGCGCTGGAACGACGTTTACCTGACCTTGCGAGGCGAGTACGGCGCGCGTTCGACGCGCCTCGATCCACACAATCCGGACTCGTCCGTGATGCACGTCGGCGCGCCGATTCGTGACGGCGGCCAGATCATCGGCGTCGTGACCGTCGCCAAACCCAACAGCTCGCTGCAACCCTATGTGGACCGGACCGAGCGACGCTTGCTCTGGTACGGCGCCGGGCTGGTGGTGTTGGGGCTGTTATTCGCCGCGCTGCTGTCGGGTTGGCTGAGCCACTCCTTACGTCGGCTGACGAGCTACGCGCAGGCCGTGAGTGAAGGGCGACGCGCCGAGCTGCCGCATTACCGGGGCGGTGAGCTGGCGCAACTTTCACACGCGGTGGAGCACATGCGCACACAGCTTGAGGGCAAGGCCTACGTCGAGCGGTATGTACACACGCTGACTCACGAGCTGAAAAGCCCGTTGGCGGCCATTCGTGGGGCAGCGGAATTGCTCCACGAAGACATGCCGTCCGACCAACGCCAGCGCTTCGTTGGCAACATCGACAACGAGAGCGCACGGATGCAGCAGTTGATCGAGCGACTCCTGAACCTGGCGATGGTCGAGCAACGCCAGGCGCTGGAAGAGTCTGTCAGCGTACCTGTTGCGGAATTGATCGATGACGTTCTCGCGGCCCAAAGTGGGCGCATTGAGCGCAAACGGCTGAAGATCGAGCAATCGATTGCGCCGGACGTCAGCGTCACGGGCGAACGTTTTCTGTTACGTCAGGCGTTCGCCAATCTGGTGGAGAACGCGCTGGACTTCACTCCGGGCGAGGGGTTATTGCGCTTCTCCGCCGAGCGAGAAGGTGGGCGGCTGCGCGTTAGTCTGTTCAACAGCGCCGAAGCCATTCCCGACTACGCACTGCCTCGCTTGAGTGAGCGCTTTTATTCACTGCCAAGGCCTGACAGCGGCCGTAAAAGCACGGGGCTTGGACTCAATTTCGTTGAGGAAGTGGTGCAGCTGCACGGCGGTGAACTGCACATTGGAAATGTTGAAGGCGGCGTTCTGGTCAGCGTTCTTCTGTAGTCGATCTCCACACAAACTCCACATTCACCCCATCATTCCTCCACACGGGCTTCTCACACTCTTCCTATCGAAAACCGGGAGAGTCACATGAACAAAGGCGTGTCGTTGTACAAACTGGGGATGATCGGGCTGCTGATGCTGCTCTTGTTGATCCCGCTGATGATGATCAACGGGATCATCGGAGACCGCCAGAATCGACGCGACGGGGTGATCGACGACATTGCCCGCAGTTCCAGCTACAGCCAACAGCTGACGGGGCCGCTGCTGATCGTGCCGTATCGCAGGACCGTTCAGGTCTCTCGCTACAGCGCGGTCACCCAACAGCGTTACGAAGAGCCCGTCGAAGAACGAGGGCGGCTGTATTTCCTTCCCGATCAATTCACCCTCGACGGCAATGTGCAGACCGAGGTGCGCGCTCGGGGTATTTACGAGGCGCGGCTCTACCATGCGACTAACACGATCGCGGGCAATTTCGTTTTGCCTGAACGTTTCGGGTTAGGCGACGAATACAAGAATTACCATTTCGACGAGCCGTTCCTGGCGGTGGGTATCAGCGATATTCGTGGCATCGAAAATGATCTGAAGCTCAACCTTGACGGCAAGACATTCGATTTCGTGCCCGGCACCGATGTCCCGCTGCTTGGCGAGGGAGTCAGGGTCATGCTGCCAACGGAAGACGGCGCTGAAAAGACGACGCTGAAGTTCACATTCGACCTGCGCCTGCAAGGCACCGGGCAGCTTCAGGTCACGCCGGTCGGCAAGTCCAGCCACGTGGTTCTTTCAGCGGACTGGCCGCACCCCAGCTTCATCGGCAACTACCTACCCACCGCTCGCAACGTGTCCGACACGAATTTCAATGCCACTTGGGAAACCTCATTCTTCTCAACCAACGTGCAGGACATTCTCAATCGCTGCTCGGCGTCGGAAATCTGCAACGAACTCAAGGCCCGCAGTTTTGGCGTCAGTTTCATCTCGCCGGTCGATCAATACCTCAAGGCGGATCGTTCGATCAAATACGCGCTGCTGTTCATCGCGCTGACGTTTGCAGGTTTCCTGCTGTTCGAAGTGCTCAAGGGGCTGGCCGTGCACCCGGTTCAATACGCCCTGGTCGGTGCGGCGCTTGCGCTGTTTTACCTGCTGCTGTTGTCGCTGTCGGAGCACATCGGCTTTGGACTCGCCTATCTGATCTCAGCAACGGTCTGCGTCGCGCTCATCAGCTTTTATGTCTCCCACGTGCTGGGTAGCGTGGCGCATGGGACGGGGTTCGGCATTGGACTGGGCACGTTGTACGCGCTGCTTTATGGGTTGCTCAGCGCCGAGGATTACGCACTGCTGATGGGTTCGTTGCTGCTGTTCGGTTTGTTGGTGGTGTTCATGGTGCTGACCCGCAAACTTGATTGGTACGCCATCGCCCAGCGACCGGCCAAACCCGTCGTAGCCTCCTTGGAGGTCGCCCAATGAGTCACTGGCTAGGGTTGCGGGAGGATCAGCGGATGGGCCGTGGGCTGTCCAGGGAAATCGGTCGTTGGCTGACGCTGGATATCTGTGGGGGCGAATGTAAACGCGAGAGGCGGGCACAACTGGCGGGTTTGCGTGGACCCAACCTTTCTTCGCGAATGAATTCACTCCCACAGAGTCCGCTTGAGCTGCAGAAAGACTAAGCGGGTGGCTGGGTCTCCAGCATCGAGGGTCGCTGGCTGACCTCGTAATACCAGCTGGCCAGGCGGGGATAGGTGCTGCGCCAGCCCAGGTCGGGCTGGCGGAAGTCCAGATAGCCCAACCCGCTGGCGAGGCTGATCGACGCGATGTCGAAACGCGCATTCAGCTCAGTCACCGCTTCGGTTTCGAAATAGGAAAGCGATCGGGCGATTTTTTCGCTCTGGTTTTCGAGCCAGTCATTCCACTGTTTTTCCTCGGGGCGAAGAAAGGTCTCGTAGCGGATCAATACAGCAGCGTCGAGAATAGCGTCGGCCAGTGACGCCAGTGTCAACCGTCGCCAGCGCGACGGGCCTTCGCGGGGGATCAGCGGGTTACCGACGTGTTGATGGTCCAGATAATCGAGGATGACCCGGCTGTCGTGGATGACGTTGTCGTCGGCGAGGACCAGCGCGGGGATTTTGCCGGAAGGGTTGTCGTGACACACCTCGGGATTGGGATTGACGGGCGTGACATTGACCGGCTTGAGGTGGACTCTCCCTGTCTGTCCCGTTTCGTGAAGCAGAATCAGCACCTTGCGCGAGAACGGCGAGGCCGGGTTGAAATACAGCGTCATGCTGGGGGACATGAATATTCCTCTGAGCGAACTGGCCCTAAGACTAGTCAGGGCCAGTGCCCCGCGCAATGTTCGACCGGGTTTCGCTGGATCGGCAGTCAAGCCCGTCGCCGCACCATCAATCCCTTGAGGCTTAACCAGGCCGGAATGCCCATGCCGACCCATGACAGCACGTCCCACGCGCCATCACCCAGCAGCGCGGCGAACAGGCCGGCGCCGGTGAGCGCGGCGATCCATGTCGGTTTGGCGAAAGTCTTCCAGAACCCCGAATGCTTCCTATGCCGGGTCATGCTGCCTCCACTGCCTGACGAATGCTGGCGGTCGACGCTGCCCGACGCCGCACCCACCACAGGTACACGCCGCTGCCCAGCACGATGATGGTCAGCACATCCAGCACGCCCCACAGGATTTTCATCGGCATGCCGCCGTAATCGCCGAAGTGCAGCGGTTGCGACAGCAGTAGCGCGTCCATGTACCACGGGCTGCTGACGATGGCCGTGACGGTCAGGTGTTTCGCGTCGATCAGCACGGGTGTCAGCAAGTGCGAGGTCAGGTGCGTGTCGCCCTTCATGAACACCGAGTAGTGGTGCTCGCTGGAAAAGCGCGAGCCGGGAAACGCGATAAACGAAGGCTCGGCGCCCGGCACCGTGGTCTTGGCGATGTCCAGCAAGCGCGTGGCGGGTGCGCGGTCAGTCAGCGGCGGGGCGTCCTTGTAGGGTGCGACCATCGCGGCGAGTGAGTCGTTGCGCCATTGCGCGATCACCAGGTCTGCGCAGGCGTTGAGCACGCCGGTGATGCCGACCACGGAGGCCCAGGTCAGAGTCACCACACCAATGAGGTTGTGTAGATCGAGCCAGCGTACGCGGGTCGATTTGTTTGGACGCACCGTGGCGAAATCCAGCCGTCGCATGAACGGCGCATACAGCACCACGCCTGAAATAATCGCTAATACAAAAAGCAGCCCCATGAAGGCCAGCAGCAACTTTCCGGGCAGCCCGGCGTACATGTCCACATGCAAACGCAGCATCACCATCATGAAACCGCCGTTGGCTGACGGTGTTTCAACCGCTTCGCCGGTGCGGGCGTCGAGCATGAAGGTATGGGTATCGTTGGGGTCGCCGCCCGCTGTCTTGCCCATGTACGCATAGATGCCGTTGGGCTCGTCTTCGTCCCAGCCGAAGTATTGGACGACCTCGCCAGGGCGATGGGCTTCGGCGGCTTTTACCAGTTGCTGGAGGTCCATGCGCGGCGTATCGGCGGGCATTTCCTTGATTTCAGGGGCATCGCCGAGCAGGTGATCGATCTCATGATGAAACACCAGCGGCAGGCCGGTGATCGACAACATCAGCAGAAACAGCGTGCAAATCAGGCTGCTCCACGTGTGGATGAACGACCAGCGGCGGATGGTTTGGCTCTTCATGGTGCGGGTACCGGGTTTAAGCGAAAGCAAAAGGGCCGCTGTTGCGAGCGGCCCTTGTTTTACAGGTTTCGAGAGTTTAAACGATTACCATTTGTAGTCCACGCTTGCGAGCACGCTACGGCGATCACCGAAGTAGCAGTAGAAGCCGTCGCACGTGGAAATGTATTCCTTGTCGAACACGTTATTCGCGTTCACCGAGACGCTCACGCCTTTGAGGGAGTTGTTCATGCGACCGAGGTCGTAGTGAACGGCCGCGTCATAGACGGTGTACGCATTGCTGTGACCGTAGTTCGAGTCAGCAACGAAGCCGTAGCTGCCAATGGCAATGTTGTCGGTTTCGCCGATGTAGCGTGCACCGAAGCCTAGACCGAAGCCGTCGAGCAGGCCGGTGTGCCAGGTGTAGTCCCCCCAGATGGAAGCGGCGTTTTCAGGCGTCAGCGGCAGGGGACGGTTCTTGTCCAGCGGGTCGGTGACTTTGGTCATCTTGCTGTTGGCGTAGGTGTACGACGCGGTCACTTTCAGGTTGTCGGTGACGTTACCGACGGCTTCCAGTTCAAAACCGCGCACTTTCGCTTCACCCAGAGGACGCTGCACGCCCAGTGTGTCGCTCAGCACGATATCGCGACGGGTCAGGTCGTAAGCAGCGGCTGTGAACAGCAGGTCGGTGCCCGGAGGCTGGTACTTGATCCCTGCTTCGTACTGCTTGCCAGTGCCCGGCTTGAAGGCGTTGCCATTGGCGCCACCTTGTTCCGCCTGGAACGATTCGGCGTAGGAAACGTAAGGAGTAAAGCCCGAATCGAAGACATAGCTCAGTGCCGCGTTGCCGGTGAAGGCGCTGTCGGTGCGGTCGTCTGACTGATTGGTGTTGTAGAACGTGCTGTCGGTCTTGAGCAAATCTTGTCGACCCCCGAGGGTCAGGCGCCAGTTATCCAGAGCCATCTGGTCCTGAACGTACACTCCGAAGTCATCGGTCTTCTGGTTGTAGTTCTGGAACGCTGTGTAGGCGACGTTGCTGAAATCCTGACCATAGATCGGGCGAGCGATATTGCTGGTCGGCGCGCTGCCGTACAGCCACTTGTAGTTGTGATTGATGCGCTGATAGTCGGCACCCAGCAACACGGTGTGCTTGATCGCGCCGGTATCGAAGTCGGCCTGGAAATTGTTGTCGAGGGCGAACTGGCTCATGTCCTCGTTCACGACGTTGGCGCCACGCTGCACCGTTCCGTCATCTGAAACGGAGCCGAAGTAACCTCCTGCCGTGATGGTGTGGAATGTCAGGTCACTCTTGGTGTAGCGCAGGTTTTGCTTGAACTGCCAGACGTCGTTCAGGCGCGTTTCGAAGGCATAACCCAGTGCGTAATAGGTTTTGTCGTAGTTTTCCCAGTGGGGATCGCCCAGGTTTTCGTGGTATTTCACATGACCGGCGGCCGACGGGTACTTGGTGCCCTGGATCGGCAGGAACTGGCTGGTGCTGCCGGTATCATCACGGTTGAACTGGCTGAGGAAGGTCAGCTTGGTGTCCGGGTTGATGTTCCAGGTCAGGCTCGGCGCGATGTTGTAGCGCTTGTCGTCGATGTGATCGACGGTCGTGCCGCTGTCGCGAACCACCCCACTGACGCGGTATTCGAACGTGTCCGCGTCGTCGATTTTGCCGGTGCTGTCGAAGCTGATCTGCTTGCGGTTGTAGCTGCCGACCTGAGCCTGGATTTCATGGCTGGCTTCGGCTTGTGGGCGACGGCTGACCATGTCGATCATCCCGCCGGGCGGGGTCTGGCCGTAGACCGAGGACGCCGGGCCGCGCAGCACGGCAACGCGTTCCAGGTCCCAGGTTTCCATTTTCGGCATGACGTAGGCACCTTTCGGCAGCGGCAGGCCATCAAGGAACTGAGTCGGTTCGAAGCCACGGATCTTCAGCCATTCGGCGCGGCTGTCACTGCCGTAGCTGCTGGCGACCACACCCGGCATGTAGCGCACGGCGTCGTCGAGGTTTTGAACGGCGCGGTCCTGCATTTGCTGGCGCGTGGCAACGGAGATAGAACGCGGTGCTTCGGCCAGCGCGGTATCCGTTTTGGTGCCCGCAGCGGTGCGAGTGGCGGCATAACCCTCAGCCGGACCCCATGCGCTTTCAAATCCGTCCTGGCGACCTTGAATGCTGGTTTCCGGAAGCGCCATCACGCCTTCTGGCGCGGCGATCACGCTGTACGTGCCCGCTGACGTCTGGCTCAGTTGCAGGCCCGTGCCACGCAACGCCTGGGCCATGGCGCCCGGCGCATCGAACTGACCCTGAACCGGCGCCGACGTGCGACCCGCTGCCAGCGACGGGTCCAGCGACAGCGCGACGCCCGCCTGGCTGGCAATCTGGGTCAGTGTCGTGGACAGCGACGCCGCAGGCAGGTTGTACGGACGAACGCTGGACGCCTGCGAGGCGGCCATGACGTGCGTGCTTGCCAACGGAACGGTCAGAGCAACGGCGACAGCCAACAGGCTCGGTCGCAGAAGGGTTTGAAGCGTGCGGGACATGGGCGGCTCCTGAGTGGAATTGTTCTCAATGCCTATGTGCCGCACGAGATCACAAAAGTGATAGGGCCGAATCGAAAATAATTTAGATTTACAATTTGGCATGATTTGGTCGAACGGGTGGCTTCTGGCCGGAGGCCGTAGGAGCTGGCTTGCCTGCGATCTGACGCATTGCGGCAGCAAAATCATGCAACCCGGTTCAGCCTGACACCCCGCATTTGCAGGGTTTGCTGCCGGTGCCCGGCAGATCGCAGGCAAGCCAGCTCCTACGGCCTTCGGCCAGAATCAAACGCTTTAACCGTGCATCAATCCCACGCCTTCGGTAGAAACGCTTCCGTATGTTTCAAAGCTTCCGCGTCTGTTTGGCATCGTTGGCCACCACCGTCACCCACCAGTGCGTGCGCGCTTCGATGGCCACGGGCAGGGTGGGCATCAGGGCCTTCAGGGCGAGGTCGGTGTCGTTCAGCGGGAAGCTGCCGGTGATTCTCAAATCAGCTACTTCCGGCGCCACGCTCAAAAAACCTGCCCTGTATCGGCCAATCTCCGCGATGACGTCCTTGAGCGCGGCGTTGTCCACCACGAGCATGCCGCGCATCCACGCGTCTGCACCGGGCGCAATCGCGATCATCGGCCCCAGGCTGTGGCGCTGGATCAGCATTTGCTGACCCTCACGCAAAATCATCTCGTTGTCGGACGCCTGGGGATGAGCCGCCACGGCGGATTGCAGCACGCTCACCAAGGTGCCGTCGTCCCGGCGCTTGACCAGAAATTTCGTACCCAGCGCCCGCATCTGGCCTTCGTCGGTTTCAACGATAAACGGCCGCGGGTCTTCGTGGCTGCCGGTTTCGACGAAGATTTCGCCCTCTTGAAGAATGACCCGACGCTGTTTGGCGTCGAACTTCACATCAAGAGCGCTGTGGGTATTGAGACGAATGAGGGTGTTGTCCGACAGTCGAATGGTGCGTTGCTCACCGGTGGCCGTGCGTTGATCCGCCAGCCAGTAATTCATCGGCAAAAAGCGGTCGCCCAGAAACAGGGTCAACCCCAGGGCCAGGGCAAAACCTGCCACTCCGCGCCCGACTTTACGCATTTGTCGGCCAAAGCCTTCGCGGGAGCGCAGCAGCGCCGAACGGGCAGGGCCGGTAGTGCGTACGAATCGCTGATCGAGCATGCCCAGTTGCGACCATGCCCGGGCGTGTTCTTCGCTGGCGGCGTACCACTTGGCGAACTCTTCACGCTCGGCCTCGCTGCCTTGTCCGCAGTCCAGGCAAAGCTGCCAGGCGATGGCGGCGTCCAGCACGTGCGATGAAACCGGGCGCGTCGAAATGCTCATGTCGGCTCGCCATAAAGTGCGACATAGCACTGACGCATGCCTTGAGCGAGGTACTGCCGGACGCGAGGGATGGAGACGCCAACTTTCTCAGCAATTTCGGCGTGGCTCAGGCCGTCCAGACGGTTATAGAGAAATGCGGCCCGCGCCTTGCTCGACAGCTTGCCGAGCATGTAGTCGATGGCTTTGAGGTCCTCGAGGATCAGTTGCTGCTCTTCGAGCGAAGGGTATTCGGCTTCGGGAATCAGCATCAACTCATTGAGGTAGGCCTGTTCCAGCGCTGCACGCCGGAAGTAATCGAACAGCAGACCCTTGGCGACCTGCACGAGAAACGCCCGGGGCTCGCGTGGCGCTTCCAGTTGCTCGCGCCCCAGCAGGCGAATGAAGGTGTCCTGGCTCAAGTCCTCGGCACGGTGCGGGCAGGCAACGTTGCGCTTCAGCCAGGCCAGCAACCAGCTGCGATGGTCGCGATAGAGCGTTCCGACAAGCTGATGTTGAGGACTTTGGAGTGACGACACGTACGCACCGAAGAGAACAAAGTAACTAACGAGAATTATTCGCGATTGTGTCAGAGCGCGTCGGTGCTGGCAATTGGCGCCGATCGGATTGGGCTGAACGGTTGCTGTAGGAAATGGCGAGAGAGAATGTGCGAAACGAACTGTAGGAGCGAATTCATTCGCGAGGCGGTGGTACAGTCCGACCTTCTCTATCGTCTGAAACATCTTTCGCGAATGAATTCGCTCCCACAGAGAAGCATCTGTGCAGCCAGGCGACGTGTTCTCACTCAAAAAGAGTGCGACTGCTGCCGACGCCGCCATTTCGCCAGACCTTGCTCAAGCAGCAATGGACTGTCCATTTCCTGCCGTCGCGCATGGCTCATCAGGATCAGCGCCAGTTCGGCCGTGACGAGCGCGTCGGCACTGGCGTGATGGCGCTCCTCGGCATGCAGTCCGAAAAAGCCGGTCCAGTCGTCCAGCCCCGCCTGCCGCAAACAGGCTTGGGGACAAAGCAGGGGTGCGATGTCCGCCACGTCTAAAAACGGGTGCTGCAGTTTGTAGCCAAGGCTTTCTTTTAATGCACGCCCGAGCATGTGCTGGTCGAAGGGCGCATGAAACGCCAGCATCGGGCTGTCTCCCACGAAGTCCATGAAATCCAGCAGTGCTTCGACCGGCTCGCTGCCCGCCGCAATCGCACTCGGCCCCAAACCGTGGATCAACACGCTGGGACTGAGTTTGTGATCGGGGCGCAGCAGGGTGCGCTCGAATTGCTGACCCAGGTCGATGGCGCCGTCTTCGATCACCACCGCGCCAATCGACAGCACTTCGTCGCGGCTCATGTTCAGGCCGCTGGTCTCAAGGTCCATCACTACCCAGCGTTGTGCGCGCAGCGAATCTGCACTCAGCGCAGCAGCTCGGGGGAGGTTGCTCAACCGCTCTTTCTGTTCGGCAGTGAGATCAGGCGCCTTGTTGCGTTTGGGTGGCTTGAGCCACTGGAACAGGTTCATGGCACGTCGCTTAGAGTTGGTAACGCAGGGTCAGACTGGATTGCAGGCGCTGTGCCTGGCGGAACGACTCGCGCAGGATGCGACGATCCAGATGATTGAGCACATCCGGGTCGATCCGGTTTGAATACGGCAGGTTTTGTCGGCTCTGCTGTTGGTGCTGCTGCATGCGGGTTTGCTGAATGAAGTGATAGGCCTCTTCATACGCCGCGCCGTCCAGCGGGTCGATCACTTCCTTCGTGACCAGTTGGCGCAGCCGTTCAAGGGTGTTGTTGGCGGCGATGCCGTTCGCCAACGCCAGCAGCCGTGCGCCGTCGACGAAGGGCGTCAGGCCTTGGGTCTTGAGGTCGAGCGTGTCTTTTTCGCTGCCTTTGCGCGCCACGACGAAATCCTTGAAGCGCCCGACTGGAGGCCGCTGGCGCAACGCGTTGTCGGCCAGCATACGCTGGAAGAGTTTGTTGTCGGCCACTTGAGCCAGAATGCTCTGGCGCAATTGCTCGCCACCGCTTTCGTCGCCCCAGACCACCCGTAGGTCGAAATAAATGCTGGAAGACAGCAGGTTTTCCGGCGTTGCCTCGCGAATGAACGCGCCAAACCGCCGCGCCCATTCGACCCGCGACAGGCAAAGCTCCGGGTTGCTGGCCATGATCCCGCCCTTGCACAGCGCGAAGCCGCACAGCGCAAGACTCTGGTTGATGCGTTCGGCAATCGGCAGCAGGCGCCCGCGCATTTCAGCGGCTTCGGCGGCGTCCTTGGCTTCGAACAGAATGCCGTTGTCCTGATCGGTGTACAGCGTCTGTTCGCGGCGGCCTTCGCTGCCGAAACACAGCCAACTGAACGGCACGCCGGGGTCGCCTTTTTCTTCCAGCGTCAGCTCGATGACCCGACAGACCATGTGGTCGTTGAGCAGCGTGATGATCTGGGTGATCTGTGTCGACGAGGCGCCGTGGGCCAGCATGCGATCCACGAGTTGCACGATGTCGCCGCGCATGTTGCTCAGCGAATCGATACGCGGGGCGCTGCGAATGGTCCGCGCCAAATGCACCAGGTCCACCCGTTGCAGGGAGAACAAATCGCGCTCGGAGACCACGCCGCACAGGCGCTGATCCTTGACCAGACACACATGGGCAATGTGCCGCTCGGTCATGGCAATGGCGGCGTCGAAGGCGCTGGCGTCGGGACTTAAGTAGAAGGGCGCCTGGATCATGCTGTGACGGATCGGCCCGCCGAAGTCAGCGTTCACGTCGGCGACCACCTGGCGCAAGTCGCGCAGCGTGAAAATTCCCAAGGGCGCTTTGTCTTCATCGACGATCACGATGCTGCCGACCTGTTGTTCGTCCATCTGCTTCACGGCTTCGCGCAGCGGGGTGTCCGGCGAGCAGGTTACGGGGTGACGCATCGCCAATTCGCCCAGGCGGGTGTTCAACGAGTATTGCGTGCCGAGTGTTTCCACGGCCTTCTGCTTTACTTGCTGATTCACCTGTTCAAGCAAGCTGCTGACGCCCCGCAACGCAAAATCTCGAAAGACGCTGGAGAGCGCGAAGAGTTTGATGAAAGCCTGTTTGTTCAGTTGCAGGCAGAACGTGTCTTCGGCCGCCAGATGCTCGGTGCGCGTGGCCCGTTCGCCCAGCAGGGCGGCGAGGGGGAAACATTCGCCGGTGGTGATTTCAAAGGTGGTTTCGGTGCCGCCCTTCGCGGAATGAGGGCGTTCCCCGACGACGCGACCCTGTTTGACGATATAGAAGTGCTCTACTGGCCCATCGCCAGGCTTGATGATGCTCTCATCCGTAGCGTAGAAACGCAGCTGGCACTGTTCCACCAGATAGGCAAGGTGGGCGCTTTCCATCTGATTGAATGGCGGGAATTTTTGCAGGAACTGCATCGTGCCGTGAATGTTCTGCAGCACGGCTGTCTTGCCTGCCTGGGTGAAAGCGTCCGCTTTGCTCATGACCGATACCGCTTGTTTTTATGGCTCCATGGTCGACCGCTTATCGGGCAGTGCCCATTGGACGTAAGTCTTAGGTCGCATAAAAGGCGTTGGAGTGCGAGGGAGCGTGGTGTAAAACCGCATCACGCAGGTGGCCGAAATGGCCAGGCATGAAGCCGACAAAGTGCGCAGCGTATTCAGTCTGTTTGCGCTGTCAGAATGAAGTCGACGGGAAAATGAGACGGGTATGTTCGATCACGACATTTTGAGTGATGAAGAGCGCGAAGCCCTCAATGAGGTCATGATGGCGCCGCCATCACAATCGCCACAACGGGTATTGATCGTCGATGACGACAAGGATGCTCGGGAAATTCTTGCCGAGATCCTCAGCCTCAATGACATCAGCTGCATTACCGCCGCAGGCGGGACCAGCGCCATGCACCTGCTGCAAACCCGACCGTCCATTGCGCTGCTGATCACCGATCTGCGGATGGCGCCGTGCGACGGGCTGGATCTGATTCGACAGGTCAGGGATTCCGACCGCGCCGCGCTGCCGATCATCATCGTCTCGGGCGATGCCCACGTGCGCGATGCCATCGATGCCATGCATTTGAGCGTGGTGGATTTCCTGCTCAAGCCGATCAATACCAAACAGCTGTTGAGGCTGGTGAAGCGGGAATTGGGGATGTCGTGAAGGTGCAGAGTTCCCTCTGTAGGCGCGAACGACTCAAGTATTGAGGTGCTGCCGGACTCGGTGGGAGCGAATTCATCGCGAAGCAATTTCACATTCGATGGAGATGTTTCGGATGTACCGGCCTCGCGCGAATGAATTCGCTCCCACAGGTTGATCTGCATTCGTCAGAGCGACCGCGCAACGATGGGAATAAAAAAGGCGGTGTGTCCTGCGACACACCGCCTTTTTGGTTTGGGCCCGAGTTACAGCCCGTTCTTCGCCTTGAACTCCCGGCGACGGCGGTGCAGCACCGGCTCGGTATAGCCGTTCGGCTGTTTCGTGCCTTCAATCACCAGTTCGACCGCTGCCTGAAAGGCGATGTTGCTGTCGAAGTCCGGGGCCAGCGGGCGGTACAGTGCATCGCTGGCGTTCTGACGGTCCACCACCGGCGCCATGCGTTTAAGGCTTTCCATCACCTGCGCCTCGCTGACTACGCCATGACGCAGCCAGTTGGCGATGTGCTGGCTGGAGATTCGCAGTGTCGCGCGGTCTTCCATCAGGCCAACGTCATTGATGTCAGGCACCTTCGAGCAGCCCACGCCCTGATCGATCCAGCGCACCACGTAACCGAGGATGCCTTGTGAGTTGTTGTCCAACTCATTCTGAATCTCCTCAGGCGTCCAGTTCGTGTTCGGCGCCAGCGGGATGGTCAGAATGTCATCGACCGACGCCGGTGCCCGTTGGGCCAGTTCGGCCTGACGGGCGAACACATCGACCTTGTGATAGTGCAGCGCATGCAACGCTGCTGCGGTCGGCGACGGCACCCATGCCGTGTTGGCACCGGCCAGCGGGTGAGCGATTTTCTGTTCCAGCATCGCGGCCATCAGGTCCGGCATGGCCCACATGCCTTTACCGATTTGCGCGCGCCCTTGCAGACCGCATTTCAAGCCGATATCGACGTTGGAATTCTCGTAGGCACCGATCCATTTCTCGGCCTTCATTTGCGCCTTGCGCACGACGGGGCCTGCTTCCATGGAGGTGTGAATCTCGTCGCCGGTGCGGTCCAGGAAGCCGGTGTTGATGAACACCACGCGCTCGCTGGCCGCTTTGATGCACGCCTTGAGGTTGACCGTGGTACGGCGTTCCTCGTCCATGATCCCGACTTTCAGCGTGTTGCGCGGCAGGCTCAGCACGTCTTCGATGCGACCGAACAGCTCGTTGGTGAACGCCGCTTCTTCGGGGCCGTGCATCTTCGGTTTGACGATGTACAGCGAACCCTTGCGGCTGTTGGCGCGCGAGGTGGCGCCCTTGAGGTTGTGAATCGCCGCAAGGCTGGTCAGCAGGCCGTCGAGAATGCCTTCCGGCACCTCGTTGCCTTGGCTGTCGAGGATTGCGTCGATGGTCATCAGGTGACCGACGTTGCGCACGAACAGCAGCGAGCGGCCGTGCAACGTCACCGGCTCGCCTTTTGGCGAGGTGTAGACGCGGTCCGGATTCATGGTGCGGGTAAAGCTGGCACCGCCCTTCGACACTTCTTCGGACAGATCGCCCTTCATCAGGCCCAGCCAATTGCGGTAGACCACGACTTTGTCGTCGGCGTCTACGGCCGCAATGGAGTCTTCGCAGTCCATGATGGTGGTCAGCGCGGCTTCCATCAGCACGTCTTTGATGCCCGCTGCGTCGGTCTGGCCGACGGGGGTGGTCGCGTCGATCTGAATTTCGAAGTGCAGGCCATTGTGCTTGAGCAGGAGGGCGGTCGGCGCCGAAGCATCGCCCTGGAACCCGATCAGTTGCGCATCGTCACGCAGACCGGTGTTGCTGCCACCTTTGAGACCGACGATCAAAACGCTGTCGACGATCTTATAGCCGGTGGAATCGACGTGGGAGCCCGCGGCCAGTGGCGCGGCTTCGTCGAGGAAGGCCCGGGCGAAGGCGATGACCTTGTCACCCCGGACCTTGTTATAGCCTTTGCCCTTTTCAGCGCCGTTGGCTTCGGAGATGGCGTCGGTGCCATACAGCGCGTCGTACAGCGAACCCCAGCGGGCGTTCGAAGCATTCAACGCGAAGCGGGCGTTCATCACCGGGACCACCAGTTGCGGGCCGGCCATGGAGGCTATTTCTTCATCGACGTTTTGCGTCGTGATCTGGAAGTCCGCCGCTTCTGGCAGCAGATAACCGATTTCCTGCAGGAACGCCTTGTAGGCAACGGCGTCGTGGGCCTTGCCGGCGTTGGACTGGTGCCAGGCATCGATGCGCGCCTGGAAGTCGTCACGTTTGGCGAGCAGGGCTTTGTTCTTCGGTGCCAGCTCGTGGATGAGCGCGTCGGCACCGGCCCAGAACGCCGAGGCTTCAATACCGGTTCCGGGAATGGCTTCGTTGTTCACGAAATCCAGAAGGACTTTGGCGACCTTAAGGCCACCGACTTGAACGTGTTCAGTCATTGCTTGCCTCACTCTGCTCAGCTATCCGCGCCTCTTGGCGCTTTCTTGTTAAAGCCACCGACATCGCTGCTCACCCTCGCCAGAACATGCCTTCGCAGGCGGCTGGGCGTAAGGGTTGACGAGCAGAGATACCGAGTCAGGCATCATCCCAACGTTTATGTAGTGGACGCGGCGGAATACTACATGATGAGTTGCGGCGTGAAAATCAGACTAAATATGTCACCGAACGACTGGTTTTTCACAAATGGTCACGCTGGGGTTACATATGTTCTCAAAAAATAGGAGAATTGTTCCAGATAATTATAAAAACGGTACACAAATCGTTTCCCGAGGAAGCATTCAGGCGCACCTCCAGCCCTTGCCTATACTTGCCGGGCAGCCGCAAGCGCCGAGGTTCGGCCAGCGGACACATAAAGCAGAAGGAGTTCACAGTGCATCAGCTCATCTTTACCGTCACTGCCCCGGACAAACCAGGGCTGGTCGAACAGATCGCCTCGTGCATTGCAAATCACGGTGGCAATTGGCTGGAAAGCCGTATGGCTCATTTGGCCGGTCAGTTCGCCGGCATTGTTCGCGTCGATGTGCCCGCTGAATCGCAAAATGATTTGAGGAGTGCACTGCAGGGGCTCTCCCACGGTATTCGCGTGCAGTTCGCTGACGTCGGCGGCGAGCCTGTTTCGTACTCGAAACCCATCACTATGGAGTTGGTGGGCAATGATCGGCCGGGGATCGTTCGAGACGTGACTCGCCTGTTGAGCGAGCAGGGCGTTAACGTCGAGCGTCTGGTAACCAGCGTCGAACCGGCGCCCATGAGCAATGAAACGCTTTTCCGCGCCCAGGCACTCTTGGGTCTGCCGGTGAACCTCTCGCTCGATGCGTTGCAGGAACGGCTGGAAACATTGGCGGACGAGCTGATGGTGGAATTGAAGATCAAGTCTGACGACTGAGCCGTCGCACAGTTATCCAGTTTTTCCATGAGTCTGCCTGTGGATAAGCTGCGGATACAGGCGCGCAGCCCTTACTGGTCAACGCTTTGAGACGGTTGATCAAAAAACCAGCAAATTCAGGGGCTTGTGCACAAATAACTTGAACCAGGCTGTGGATAACCTGCGCAAACATCGCTGTAAGCCACGGGCGGCGGGGCTTACAGCGATTTGTTTGTTATTTGATCAGTTCGCGCAGGTGCTATCGACCGGTAGTGGCACGGTTCAAAACAGCTTCAACGGCTCTTCGTTCAGTGCCGCCAGTTGCTCGCGCAGCGCCAGCACTTGATCGCCCCAATAGCGTTCAGTGCCGAACCAGGAAAAGCTGTGGGGGAATGCCGGGTCATCCCAGCGGCGGGCCAGCCAGGCGCTGTAATGCAGCAGGCGCAAGGCGCGCAGCGGTTCGATCAGCGCGAGTTCGCGAGGATCGAAATCGTGAAACTCGTTGTAGCCATCCATCAATTCCGACAGCTGACTCAGACAATCCTGACGGTCTCCGGCGAGCATCATCCAGACGTCCTGCACAGCAGGCCCCATCCGGCAGTCGTCGAGGTCGACGATGTGGAAGATCTCATCGCGAGTCATCATGTTGCCGGGGTGGCAGTCGCCGTGCATGCGGATGTTCTGGTGCGGCGTTGCGGCGTAGGCATCTTCGACACGCTTGAGCAGATCTTTGGCAACCGACGAGTAGGCAGGCAGAAGGCTGCGCGGGATCACGTCATTTTCCAGCAGATAATTCAGCGAGTCGTGGCCGAAGTTTTTCACGCCCAGCGCTTCGCGGTGCTCGAAAGGCCGAGTGGCGCCGACCGCGTGAATCCTGCCCAGCAGTTGGCCGAGGCGATAGAGCTGGTCGAGATTACCCGGCTCCGGTGCGCGACCGCCACGACGCGGGAAGAGGGTAAAGCGAAAGCCTGCGTGTTCGAACAGCGTTTGCCCGTTGTGGATAAGGGGTGCGACCACCGGGATTTCCACTTCAGCCAGTTCGGCAGTGAAGCTGTGTTCTTCGAGAATCGCCTCGGTTGTCCAGCGATTAGGGCGGTAAAACTTGGCGATGAGGGGCTGGCTTTCATCGATGCCAACCTGATAGACGCGGTTCTCGTAGCTGTTGAGCGCGAGAATGCGAGCGTCGCTGACAAAACCGATGCTTTCAACGGCGTCCAGGACAAGGTCGGGTGTGAGTGTCGCAAACGGGTGGGCCATGCTGACTCCTGCGCGCAGCAGGCTGCCGCGTCGGGCCCGTCATGGTAACTCAGGCATGGGATGGCCGACACAACGCGTTATGTGCTCGGGGTTTAAGGGCTGCACGAAATGTTGTCGGCGCCTCAGTTGAACTGTGGGAGCGAATTCATTCGCGATACGGTGGTACATCCCAATCAAATGCATCGGATGTACCCTCGATTCGCGAACGAATTCACTCCCACAGGTGCGCCTTATACCGCCTGGGGATGGCGCTGAATCAAGCCCCAATCACCCCGCCATCTTCCCGCGTGATCACCATCACCGACGACCTCGGTTTGCCATTGGGCAGATGCTCCGGGAAAGTCGAGCCGCCTTTTTCGCCGGGGTGCTGAATCCCCACGAACAGCGCTTTCTGGTCTGGCGCAAAACTGATGCCAGTCACTTCGCAACCCACCGGCCCGACCATGAACCGGCGAATCTCGCCAGTGGCAGGGTCGGCGCACAGCATCTGGTTATTGCCCATGCCCGCAAAATCCCCGGTATTCGAGTAATCGCCATCGGTGAGAATCCACAACCGCCCGGCCTTGTCGAAACCTAAACCGTCGGGGCTGTTGAACATGTTCTGCGGGGTGATGTTGCTCGAACCGCCTTGAGGCTTGCCCGCGTGCACCCCGGGATTGCCCGCGACCACGAACAGATCCCACGCAAAATCCATCGATGCCGCATCCGAACCGGTTTCCTGCCAGCGCAGAATCTGGCCGTACTGGTTTTTCTCCCGCGGGTTCGGGCCGCCCACTGGCTGGCCTTCCTCGCCACGCTTGACGTTGTTGGTCAGCGTGCAATAGACCTGACCGTCCTTGGGGCTGACCACGATCCACTCGGGCCGATCCATTCGCGTCGCTTTAACCACACTCGCCGCCAAGCGCGCATGAATCAGCACCTCCGCCTGATTCGCAAAACCGCTCGACGCATCGACCCCGTTTTTGCCATGAGTCAGTTCCACCCACTTGCCTTGGCCTTTGGGGTGATCGGCATTGCTGTCGCCGTTATCGAACTGCGCAACGTACAAGGTGCCGTGATCAAGGATGTCGCGATTGGCTTTTAGGTTCTTGTGATTAACCTTGTCGCGGCTGACGAACTTGTAGATGAACTCACCGCGCTCGTCGTCGCCCATGTAAACCACTGCGCGGCCATCTTTCGTTTCTGTGATCGCCGCGTTTTCATGCTTGAAACGGCCCAGGGCCGTGCGTTTGACAGGCGTGGATTTCGGGTCGAACGGATCGATCTCCACGACCCAGCCATGACGGTTTAATTCGTTCGGGTTTTTGGCGACGTCGAAGCGCGGGTCGTGGGGATGCCAGTTCACTTCCTTGCTGGTGGCGACAACGCCGTAGCGCTTGGCAGCGGCGTCGAATTGCTGTGCAGGATCACTGCTGCCGAAGCAGTCGGTGAAGTTCTCTTCGCACGTCAGATAAGTGCCCCACGGCGTCTTGCCATTGGCGCAGTTCTGAAAGGTCCCGAGAACGTTCTTACCGGTTTTATCGGCGGCCGTCTTTAGCCACTCGTGTCCCGCTGCCGGGCCGCTGAGATGAATCGGCGTGTTGCCGTGCACGCGGCGGTTGTATTTTGAGCGTTGCACGAACTTCCACTGGCCACCTTCACGCTTCACTTCGATCACCGAAACACCTTCGCTGGCCAATGCCTTGTGCACGTCATCGGCGGATTGTGGGTCTTTGCCGTGATCGAACAGGTAGCGGTAGTTGGTGTATTCGTTGTTGATGGCCATCAGCGCGCGGGTGGCGTTATTGACGTCGTCACCGGGAAAGGTGAACAGGCTCATGCCGTCGTTGTTATCGCCGAATTGAAGTTCCTGCGCCTTCGCGGTGCCCTTGCCGGACGGGTCGAAAGCGGGGCCGCCCGCGTGAAGAGGCTGACCCCAACTGATCAGGACGGAAGATGTGTAGCCGGGCGGCAGCGCAATGCTGTCAGCGGAGGAAGAGGCGATGCTGTCAAAGCCAAGCAACGTGCGGTTGCCCGCGCTGACACCGGCAGCCATGGCACTGCGACTGATCAGGTTGCCACCCAGAAACATCGCTGCGCCACACAGAGCGCCCGCGCTGATGAAGCCTCGCCGGGTGAGGCCGATACTGTTTTGCTGCACCAGTGTTTCGAGGTCTGTGGACTGATGTTCTTCTAATAATTTCATCACGGGCTTCCTGCGGTTTTTGCGCAGACCATATTCCGCCCGGATGACGCTATTGTGTCCGTCCGATGACGACGCTGGCTCCCCTGTGAGCCTTTTTCAAACGATTTACAGCGGCGTTCCGATCAATACATAAGAGGGCGCGAACTGTACTTTCACGTCGCTGCCCGCCTTTAATTTCAAGGTGTTGACATGATCGGGCTCTGCCACCGCGCACAGAATCTGGCTGCTCGACAGGGCGATCCGTACCTCGCTGGGGCCGTCTTCGCCGTCGAGAATCTCGTCGATTTTGCCGCTCAGGCAATTGTGACCAGGTGTTGCAGATTGGTCCGGCGACAACAACTCCAGCCAACTGGCCTTGATCAGCGCGAACACGTCGGCACCTTTCTCCAGCTCCAGTCGTAGCGTGCTGTCATGGGTGATTTGCGCATCAATGGACAGGCCACCGGCGAGGGTCAATCCGATCATGTCATTGCGACCCGAGGGCGTGATGCTCGCGACCTGGCCGTGTAACTGATTGCGGGCGCTGGTGCGCAGCATTAAACGACTGAGCAGCGCCAAATCGCTCGACTCTTCAGGGGTTTCCAGCAACTGGGTCTGTAACGCCTGCAAGCGCTGATAAAGACGCAACACTCGCTCGCCTTCCGCCGACAACTTCGCCCCGCCGCCACCACGCCCGCCGACACTGCGCTCTACCAACGGTTTCAGCGCCAGATTGTTCAGCTCATCAATGGCATCCCACGCTGCCTTGTAACTCAACCCCGCACTCTTCGCCGCACGGGTGATGGACCCCTGCTCGGCAATATGCTGCAACAGCGCGATGCGATGGGGGCGACGGACCATGTGTTGCGAGAGAGAGGGCGGTAGGGACATGTCGGGTCGGATTTTTTGTGGTGATGACGGGCGGGAGTGTAAGCCAGAACGGCTAAAGCCGGTTCACTCGTCTGCATCAGTGGGTTAGCCCTGGACAGGATTGTTTGATATAGTCGCTGCCGTCGATACAGACCGGAACCTTCTTTGAAGGGGTATCGATTTCGGAGCGAAAGCTCTCCTAGCCCGTGAGCAGGATAAGGTGGCGACACCGAAAGGACAGGCCGATTTCAGATTTAGCAAAAGCCCCGGGTGCGAAAGCTCCGGGGCTTTTTGCTTCTTGCTATACCGACTTCCCTTCGTTACGCAGCTTCAGGATGTAGCGCACGTTATAGGGCTTGCCTCTGGGCAAGGAATGGCGGCCCCAGTTTTCAACGACGTAGGCGGAAATCACATGAAGCCGAAGGTAGTTTGTTGTTTGGGCGGGCTTGCTGATCGAGAAGAAGATCGCGTACTCATGCAGATCCAGACAAAAGTACCGCTGGCCACCTTTGCGGCTGTTGTGAGGCACCGCTATGCCGTCGATGAAACGTCTGTCGATATAGTCCCGCAGCTGGCGGCTGCAGAAGTATCGGGTGGAGCAAAAGTAACGACGCTCGCCTTTATGGACCAATGCCTCACCGTTGCCCTTGTCGTCGGAAAAGCAGTGGAAACCGAACTCGAAGCGCACGGTGAGCGGTTGGCTTGCAACGTCGAAAACCATTTCGAACGGTTGCAGGTGAGCCATGCTTGTTGTGGCTCCATTGATGACCAGATCATTCCATTGCATTTGAAGCGGTTGGTGTCCGAGAGCCGAAAGGCGCGCATTGTAGCGCTGCAAAACCGCCAGACTCCGTCTTGAAACATTCAGTCACCAGGCTTCGCCGTCCTCGCCAAGCAGTACACATCCACCTTCTTCGCCCCGGCACTGATCAACAGCCTCGCCAGCGCATCGGCGGTCGAGCCTGTGGTGAGTACGTCATCAATGAGCGCGACGTGTTGGCCGACGATTTTCGCGGCGTCCGCCAAGGCAAATGCATCGCGCAAATTACGCTTGCGGGCCTTGGCATCGAGGCCTTGTTGCGCTGGCGTTTCCTTTACGCGTTTGATCAGCCGCTCATCTATCGATAGCCCCAATTGCGACCCCAGCCAGTGCGCGAGCATGGCAGCCTGGTTGTAACCCCGTTGGCGCAGCCTCTTGTGGGCGAGGGGCACGGGAATCATGAAGTCGGGTCGGGCCAGACCTTCGTCGAATCGATGTTGCAAGGTCTGGCCGAGCAATTCTGCGAGCAGCCTGCCCAACGGCCATTTGCCTTGGTGCTTGAAGCGTGTGACCAACGCGTCGATGGGGAAGTCGTAAAGCCACGGCACGATGACTTCGTTGAAGGCCGGGGAGTGTTGCGTGCACTGCGCACAGGTCAGGCCCTTCATCGGCATGGGCAGCGCGCAGCGGTCGCATTGATCGATCAACCAGGGCAGGTCGCTTTCGCACGGGGTGCAGATTGAGCTCTCTGAATCGGTCTGCTCATCGCACAATAAACAGGTTTGTACGTTTTTTAACCAGATGTAAACCTGATGCCCGTTGTGTGGTTGACAGCGCATGTCGCTTCCTTAACTATGCCGAACATCCGTGTTGCGCCTGTGGACTTTCAGGTTTGGTCGATTGCCGAACCGCCCGGGTACTTGCCAAATACATGAAGGAGCCGCCCATGAGCGCCAGCATCAATGCCACTTTGCGTCACGACTGGACCTTAGCCGAGGTCAGGGCGCTGTTCACACAGCCGTTCAATGACCTGCTGTTTCAGGCGCAAACCGTGCATCGCGCTCATTTCGACGCCAACCGCGTGCAAGTCTCCACCCTGCTGTCGATCAAAACCGGCGCCTGCCCGGAAGATTGCAAGTACTGCCCGCAATCCGGTCACTACAACACCGGCCTCGAAAAAGAAAAGCTGATGCAGGTCCAGCAAGTGCTGGAAGAGGCTGCTCGCGCCAAAGCGATCGGTTCGACCCGTTTCTGCATGGGCGCTGCGTGGAAACACCCGTCCGCCAAAGACATGCCCTACGTGCTGGAGATGGTCAAAGGCGTGAAAGCCATGGGCCTGGAAACGTGCATGACCCTGGGCAAGCTCGATCAGGACCAGACTAAGGCGCTTGCTGATGCGGGCCTGGACTACTACAACCACAACCTCGATACCTCGCCGGATTTCTACACCAGCATCATCACCACCCGCACCTACAGCGAGCGTCTGCAGACCCTGGCGTACGTGCGAGATGCGGGCATGAAGATCTGCTCCGGCGGCATCCTGGGCATGGGCGAGTCGCTGGACGACCGCGCCAACCTGCTGATCCAACTCGCCAACCTGCCAGAGCACCCGGAGTCGGTGCCGATCAACATGTTGGTGAAAGTCGCCGGTACGCCGCTGGCCAATGCCGAAGACGTCGATCCATTCGACTTCATCCGCATGCTGGCCGTGGCGCGCATCCTGATGCCGCAATCTCACGTGCGCCTCTCCGCAGGCCGCGAAGCGATGAACGATCAGATGCAAGCCCTGGCGTTCTTCGCCGGCGCCAACTCGATTTTCTACGGCGACAAACTGCTGACCACCGCCAACCCGCAGGCTGACAAGGACATGCTGCTGTTCTCGCGTCTGGGCATTCAGCCGGAAGCCCGTGAAGAGCATTCGGACGAAGTGCATCAGGCAGCGATCGAACAGGCGCTGATCGAGCAGAAGAGCAGCGAGATGTTTTACGACGCGGCGGTTTAAGACTGACGCTAGTTCACTGCCTATATACAACCTGTGGCATGCACAAAAACTGGAGGAGTGAGCTTGCTCGCGATTGAGATTTGTCTATAACACATAACGTGACTGACACACTGCAATCGCGAGCAAGCTCACTCCTACAGGGAAATGCGCATTGCATCTGACCCGAGGCCTGCATGTCTTTCGATCTGAGCGCACGTCTCGCTGCCCGTCGTGCCGACCACCTCTACCGCCAACGCCCTCTGTTGCAGAGCCCTCAAGGCCCTGAAGTCGTCGTGGACGGCCAGCCCTTGCTGGCGTTCTGCAACAACGATTACATGGGCCTGGCCAATCACCCCGACGTCGTCGCTGCGTGGAAGGCAGGCGCCGAGCGCTGGGGCGTGGGCGGTGGGGCGTCGCATCTGGTGATCGGCCACAGCACGCCGCACCATGAACTTGAAGAAGCGCTGGCTGACCTCACTGGCCGCCCTCGCGCATTGCTGTTCTCCAACGGTTACATGGCCAACCTTGGCGCCGTGACCGCGTTGGTGGGGCAGGGCGACACCGTGCTGGAAGATCGCCTCAACCATGCTTCGCTGCTCGATGCCGGCTTGCTGAGTGGCGCACGGTTTTCCCGTTATCTGCACAACGATCCCGACAGCCTGAACGCGCGGCTGGAGAAGGCGGTCGGCGATACGCTGGTGGTCACCGACGGCGTGTTCAGCATGGACGGCGACATCGCTGACCTGCCTGCATTGGCCAAGGTTGCCAAGGCCAAAAACGCGTGGCTGATGGTCGATGACGCTCACGGTTTCGGACCGTTGGGCGCCAATGGCGCGGGGATCGTCGAACACTTCGGCTTGAGCATGGAAGACGTGCCCGTGCTAATCGGCACCCTCGGCAAATCCTTCGGCACGGCCGGTGCGTTCGTGGCCGGAAGCGAGGAGCTGATCGAGACGCTGATCCAGTTCGCTCGCCCTTATATCTACACCACCAGCCAGCCACCCGCGCTGGCCTGCGCCACCCTGAAAAGCCTTGAGCTGCTGCGTCGCGAGCATTGGCGTCGCGAGCATTTGCAGGCGCTGATCAAGCAGTTCCGAGAAGGCGCTCAGGCTATCGGGCTTGAGCTGATGGACAGCTTCACACCGATCCAGCCGATCCTCATCGGCAGCAGCGACCGAGCCTTGCGCTTGTCACAGATGCTGCGTGAGCGCGGCCTGATGGTCACCGCGATTCGTCCTCCGACCGTTCCCGCAGGCAGCGCGCGTTTGCGGGTCACGCTCTCCGCCGCCCACAGTGAAGCCCAAGTGCAGCTATTGTTGGATGCACTGGAGCAGTGCTATCCGCTGCTGGGAACAGGCGAATCGGTGGAGCCACAACATGCGTGATCGGTTGATCCTGTTACCGGGCTGGGGGCTTGGCGTGACGCCGCTGGAGCCGTTGGCCGCCGCGTTGCGCGGTCTGGACGAACACCTGCACGTCGAGATCGAGCCGTTGCCGGATCTGGACACTGATGACCTCAACGAATGGCTCGATGAGCTGGATTCGACCCTGCCCGACAACGCCTGGTTGGGCGGCTGGTCCCTCGGTGGCATGTTGGCGGCAGAGTTGGCAGCGCGACGTGGCGAGCGTTGCTGCGGGCTGGCGACCTTTGCCAGTAACGTCTGCTTCGTCGCCCGCAGTCAGTGGCCGAGCGCGATGCCGCAAACCGATTTCGACGCGTTCATCGCGGGCTGCAAAGCCGATCCCGATGCCACGCTCAAGCGCTTCAGCCTTTTGTGCGTGCAAGGTGCCGAAGAGCCGCGTGCCCTGTCACGACAGCTCAAAGCGGGCGCGCCCCACGGCACCAGCAATGGCCTGATCGAAGGCCTCAAATTGCTCGAACAGATGGACACTCGCGCTGCGCTGCAAGCCTATCGCGGCCCGCAATTGCACCTGTTCGGTGGCCTCGATGCGCTGGTGCCTGCCGAAGCGTCGGCTGATCTGCTCACGCTGTTGCCGGATATCGAAGTCGGCGTGATCGAGCAGGCCAGTCACGCATTTATCCTGGAAAACCCCCACGGCGTGGCCGCGGCGGTCCAGGCTTTTTTACATGAGTCCGGTGATGACTGATCTTTCCCACTGTGCGGTGCTGAAGGCCGTGAAACAGCAACAGGCAAAAACCGAAAACCCTTTACCTGACAAACGTCAGGTGGCGGCGTCGTTCTCCAAGGCGGCGGCGAGTTACGACAGCGTTGCCGAATTGCAGCGTGCGGTCGGCACCGAGTTGATGGCGCGTCTGCCTGAGACGACGCCCGCTCGTTGGCTTGATCTCGGCAGCGGCACTGGCTATTTCAGTCGTGCGCTGGCTCAACGTTTCCCTCATGGCGAAGGCCTTGCGCTGGACATTGCCGAAGGCATGCTCAATCACGCACGGCCCTTGGGCGGCGCGGATCATTACGTGGTGGGTGATGCCGAAAACCTGCCGCTGCGCGACGCCAGCGTTGACCTGATGTTTTCCAGCCTGGCCGTGCAATGGTGCTCTGATTTCGCCTCGGTGTTGTCCGAAGCCCGTCGCGTGCTGAGGCCAGGGGGCGTGTTCGGCTTCGCCAGCTTGTGTGTCGGTACGCTTTACGAGCTGCGCGACAGTTGGCAGGCGGTGGACGGTATGGTCCATGTGAATCGCTTCCGTGAGTTCGACGAGTATCAACGTCTGTGCGCGGCGAGTGGCTTGCAAGTGCGCAGCCTGAGTGTGTTGCCCCATGTGCTGCATTACCCCGATGTCCGCAGCCTGACCCACGAATTGAAAGCGCTGGGTGCGCACAACATCAATCCGGGCAGGCCGGGAGGTTTGACTGGTCGGGTGCGGATTCAGGCGTTGATCGACGCCTACGAAACGTTTCGACAGGAAAAAGGCCTGCCTGCGACGTATCAAGTGGTTTACGCCGTGTTGGAAAAACCGGCGACTGTTTAAAAAGTGACCGGTTTCATGAGCGTCGTTCGCGTGAGCGCTATAGTGAGTGAGCAATAGTTTGAAAAAATCTGAACGGATGGTCGCCAAGATGAGTGCTGCGTATTTCATCGCGGGAACCGACACCGATGTTGGCAAAACCACCGTTGCCACCGGGCTGTTATATGCGGCGCGCCAATCCGGGTTGAGCACGGCCGCCGGTAAACCTGTTGCATCGGGCTGCGATGTGAAGCCGAAAGGGCTGCGCAATCCCGATGCCATCGCGTTACGCGCTGAATGCTCGATTCAGTTGACCTACGAAGAGGTGAATCCGGTCGCGTTCGAGCCGGCCATTGCTCCACACCTGGCCGCTCGCGAAGCCGGTGTTGCGCTGACCGTTGCGTCCCTGCTTGGGCCAATGCGCCATATCCTGGAAAAACAGGCTGATTTCACGCTAATCGAAGGCGCGGGTGGCTGGCGCGTGCCGCTGGCAGATCAGGCCAATCTCTCTGATCTCGCCGTCGCTCTGAGGCTGCCGGTCATTCTGGTGGTGGGCGTGCGTCTTGGCTGCATCAGCCATGCCTTACTGACGGCTGAAGCCATCGCCAATGACGGCCTGCAACTGGCAGGTTGGGTAGCGAACATCATCGACCCGAAGACGTCTCGCCTCGAAGAAAACCTCGCCACCCTGGCCGAGCGCCTGCCTGCGCCCTGTTTAGGGCGCGTGCCGCACATGAAGAAAGCGACGCCGGAAATGATTGCCGAGCATTTGCATTTGGAACTGTTGGATTAGCGGAAACAGCCCGTCTTTAGCGTGCCGTCTGTGACCTCTATCACAAGGCGCAATGCCATTAGTCTTTTTGCCGAGTGTTTCACGGCCTTTACTGGTTTAATGACGCTGTTCGTTTTATGAACAGAGGATTGTGGTCATGCAAATCACGCTGAACAACACGCTGTACCCAGGCCTGAGCGCAATGCAGGTCGGGCAAGATCGTGTCGATCAAGCTGCCACTCAGTTGGCAAGCCCTGGCACCGAAGTGGCAGGTCGCAGCCAGTCCTCGGACTTTCAGCTTGAGCGACTGCGCTCGGTTGACCGCCCTCAGCGTTCCGACATGGCAACGAATGTCGTCGAGCTGACCCAAGGGCGCATTCAGGTTCAGTTGGGCGCGAAAGTCGAAAAAGCCTCCGACGAAGCGCTCGGCACGCTGATCGACACCTTCGCCTGATTATTTGCAAAACCGCTCTTCTGACGCGCACTTCTTGTGCGCGTTTTCGTATGCGCCCCCTTTCTGAATAACGCCCTATCACCCGACCGAATCGCGGCGCTCTGACGTCTGCGTCGCGGGTTTGCTCAACTAAACTCTACTCACTGAATCAGGGGCTCGGAGCCGTGCCCGCGTGTGCGCGCTCGTGACGATCGTCTCGGCGTCGATGAAAGGTTCGCCGCGCACCCTTGACATCAATTAGGCGTAAACGTATGTTTCAAACATCTGTTTGACCATCGAATAAAAAAGACATCTCGGTGGAGGGGCAAGTCCCTACAGTGACCCTACGGTCATCCAATTCCAGGATTCATCAGCAGAGGTTTATCGCTATGCCTGACTACAAGGCCCCCTTGCGTGATATTCGCTTCGTTCGTGACGAACTGCTCGGCTACGAAGCGCACTATCAGAGTCTGCCAGCTTGCCAGGACGCCACGCCTGACATGGTCGACGCCATTCTTGAGGAAGGCGCCAAGTTTTGTGAGCAGGTATTGGCCCCGCTGAACCGTGTCGGTGACACCGAAGGTTGCACCTGGAGCGAGTCCGGCGTTAAGACTCCGACTGGCTTCAAAGAAGCGTACAAACAATTCGTTGAGGGCGGCTGGCCAAGCCTTGCTCACGACGTTGCACATGGTGGCCAGGGCCTGCCTGAGTCGCTGGGTCTGGCCGTCAGTGAAATGGTCGGCGAAGCCAACTGGTCGTGGGGTATGTACCCAGGCCTGTCCCATGGCGCGATGAACACCATCTCCGAGCATGGCACCCCTGAGCAGCAAGAGGCTTACCTGACCAAGCTGGTTTCGGGTGAGTGGACCGGCACCATGTGCCTGACCGAACCTCACTGCGGCACCGACTTGGGCATGCTGCGCACCAAGGCCGAACCTCAGGCTGATGGTTCGTACAAAGTCTCGGGCACCAAAATCTTCATTTCCGCTGGCGAACACGACATGGCCGATAACATCGTCCACATCGTGCTGGCCCGCCTGCCTGATGCGCCTGCGGGCACCAAGGGCATCTCGCTGTTCATCGTTCCTAAATTCCTGCCAGCTGCAGATGGCAGCGTGGGCGAGCGCAATGCCGTGAGCTGCGGTTCGCTGGAACACAAGATGGGCATCCACGGCAACGCCACTTGCGTGATGAACTTCGACGGCGCCACCGGCTTCCTGATCGGCCCGCCGAACAAAGGCCTGAACTGCATGTTCACTTTCATGAACACCGCACGTCTGGGCACTGCGTTGCAAGGTCTGGCTCACGCTGAAATCGGCTTTCAGGGCGGTTTGAAATACGCCCGCGAGCGTCTGCAAATGCGCTCCCTGACTGGCCCAAAAGCGCCGGACAAAGCCGCTGACCCGATCATCGTTCACCCTGACGTACGTCGCATGCTGCTGACCATGAAAGCCTTCGCCGAAGGCACCCGCGCGATGGTGTATTTCACCGCCAAGCAGGTCGACATCGTCAAATACAGCGACGACGCTGAAGCCAAGAAGCAAGCCGATGGCCTGCTGGCCTTCATGACTCCGATCGCCAAAGCGTTCATGACCGAAGTCGGTTTCGAATCCGCCAACCACGGCGTACAGATCTACGGCGGCCACGGCTTCATCGCCGAGTGGGGCATGGAGCAAAACGTTCGCGACAGCCGCATTTCGATGCTGTACGAAGGCACCACGGGCGTTCAAGCGCTCGACCTGCTGGGTCGTAAAGTGCTGATGACCCAGGGCGAAGCGCTGAAGGGCTTCACCAAGATCGTGCACAAATTCTGCCAGGCGCAAGAAGGCAACGAAGCGGTCAACGAATTCGTCACGCCACTGGCGGCACTGAACAAAGAGTGGGGCGAACTGACCATGAAGGTCGGCATGGCCGCCATGAAAGATCGCGAAGAAGTCGGCGCCGCGTCAGTGGATTATCTGATGTTCTCCGGCTACGTCTGCCTGGCGTACTTCTGGGCTGACATGGCGCGTCTGGCGGCTGAGAAACTGGCAGCGGGCACCGGCGAAGAAGCCTTCTACACCGCCAAGCTGCAGACCGCGCGCTTCTACTTCCAGCGCATCCTGCCGCGCACCCGCACACACGTTGCGGCCATGTTGTCGGGCGCGAATAACCTGATGGACATGAACGAAGAGCATTTCGGCCTGGCTTACTGAGTCAGCTGTTTAGCTTTACCTCAAAGCCGCTTGTCTTTCGGGACAAGCGGTTTTTTTGTGAGCGTCATTTTGAAGATGACAAATTAATGACGACAAAAAACAGTGATTTCTCTCACCATTTTCCTCATCAAATGAGTAAAGTGGCCGATACAGGCACAATGCCATTTGATTTGCACTTGCTCCACACGGGTAGGAGACCGTCCTCTTGCTGCGCCCTTCAGCTGCACGCCTTAGCCATTTTCTACCGTCACTGGCGTTGTTGATCGCCGGGCTCGCGGCTGCATACGTGAAGGACTTGAACGTGTTCTTCACCTCACTGTTCAACGTGCTGCCCACGTTGGTGCTGTTGCTTGGCGGTGCGTACTGCGGGGTTTACAAGCGCCAGCGCGAACTGTTCCTGATGATCACCGTGTACATCGCCTATTTCCTGCTCGACACCCAGACCGATTACTACCGTGACAATGGAAAAGTCCGAGAGGACGCCGCCGTGGTGTTTCACCTCTGCTGCCTTCTCCTGCCGGTCATGTTCGGGCTGTTCGCCGCTTGGGAAGAACGCACGCATCTGTTGCAGGATCTGGTGGCACGTCTGGCCGTCCTGGTCGCGGTCGGCAGCGTGGCACTGGGGCTGGAGCAAAGTTTCCCGGAAAGCCTCCTCGCCTGGCTCGCCGACATTCGCTGGCCTGCACTGCACGGCGAGTGGATGAGCCTGATCCAGCTTTCCTACGTGACATTCCTGATTGCCTTCGGCGTGCTGATCACTCAGTACATTCGTAAACCTCGGCCGCTGCATGCCGCGCAATTGGTAGGCTTGCTCGGGTTGTTCTGGGCATTGCCGAAAACCTTCATCCTGCCGTTTACGCTGAACATCATGTGCAGCCAGGTCATGCTGATGATTGCTGCCGGTGTGGCACACGAGGCCTATCAAATGGCGTTTCGTGATGAGTTGACCGGATTGCCGGGTCGGCGAGCGCTCAATGAAAGGATGCAGCGTCTGGGGCGCAACTACGTGCTGGCGATGAGTGACGTCGACCACTTCAAGAAATTCAACGACACCCACGGCCACGATGTGGGCGATCAAGTGCTGCGCCTGGTGGCGAGCAAGCTGTCGAAGATCACCAACGGTGGCGGTCGCGCCTACCGCTATGGTGGTGAAGAGTTCGCCATCGTATTCGCGGGCAAGACGATTGATGAGTGCATGCCGCACCTGGAAGTGATCCGCGAGACCATCGCCAACTACGCCATCCATTTACGTAATCAGGACAACCGTCCTCAGGACGATTTGCAAGGACGCCAGCGCCGTGCAGGCTCGCAGGCGTCCACGGTCTCGGTGACGGTCAGTATGGGCGTCGCCGAACGGCTGCCTGAACACCGCAATCCCGAAGAAGTCCTCAAGGCGGCTGACCAGGCGCTTTACGCGGCCAAAGGCGCGGGCCGCAACTGCGTGATCGCGCACGGTCAGACGAACAAACGCGGCGCCGTGCGAATGGCTGCTGCCAGCTAAGACTTCTTCCTTTTCAGGGGTAACTAAGGGCTTCTGTTGCAAGGCAGGGGCTTTTTAAGTGCCTTCATTTTTTTGTGACTTTAATTTGATAAATGGTCACTACTTGACCCTATGTGTCGCAAATGGTGTTCCTGTACACTCGGCCTGACTGACACATTGATGCTGCACCCTGTCTGCTGCGTCTCTTTCCCCGGGTCTCTGTTGCTGTTTGCGAGGTTTGCCATGGCCGACTACAAAGCGCCGTTACGTGATATGCGCTTCGTCCTCAATGAAGTGTTCGAAGTTTCCAGACTCTGGGCCACGCTGCCAGAGTTGTCCGAAGCAGTGGATGCGGAAACCGTCGAAGCGATTCTTGAGGAGGCCGGCAAGGTCACCAGCAAATCCGTCGCACCGCTCAGCCGTGCCGCTGACGAAGAAGGTTGTCATTGGGCTGATACCGTCGTGACGACACCCAAAGGTTTCGTTCAGGCGTACAAAACCTACGCCGAAGGTGGCTGGGTAGGCGTCGGTGGTAACCCCGAGTTTGGCGGTATGGGCATGCCCAAGGCTGTCTCGGCTCAGGTTGAAGAAATGGTCAACTCGTCGAGCCTGGCGTTCGGCCTGTACCCGATGCTGACGTCCGGCGCCTGCGTGTCGATCAACACCCACGCCAGCGAAGACCTGAAAGCCACGTACCTGCCGAACATGTACGCCGGGGTATGGGCCGGTTCCATGTGCCTGACCGAAGCCCATGCCGGGACTGACCTCGGGATCATCCGCACCAAGGCCGATCCGCAGGCGGACGGTTCTTACAAGATCAGCGGCACCAAGATTTTCATCACCGGTGGCGAACACGATCTGACCGAAAACATCATCCATCTGGTGCTGGCCAAGCTGCCGGACGCGCCTGCGGGGCCGAAGGGCATTTCGCTGTTTCTGGTGCCTAAATTCTTCGTCAATGCTGACGGCAGCCTGGGCGCGCGCAACAGCGTTTCCTGCGGTTCCATCGAACACAAAATGGGCATTCAGGCGTCCGCGACTTGCGTAATGAACTTCGATCAGGCTGAAGGCTATCTGGTGGGCGAGCCGAACAAGGGCCTGGCTGCGATGTTCACGATGATGAACTACGAGCGGTTGGGCGTGGGCATTCAAGGGCTGTCGTCGGGCGAGCGCTCTTATCAGAACGCCATCGAGTACGCCCGTGACCGCTTGCAGAGCCGCGCGCCGACCGGGGCTCAGTCCAAAGACACTATCGCAGATCCGATCATTGTTCACCCTGATGTCCGTCGCATGCTGCTGACCATGAAAGCCCTGAATGAAGGTGGTCGTGCGTTTTCCACCTACGTCGCCATGCAGCTGGACACGGCCAAATACAGCGAAGATGACGACGTTCGCCATCGCGCCGACGCGCTCGTCGCGTTGCTGACGCCGGTCGCCAAGGCGTTCCTCACTGACATGGGGCTGGACACCACGGTCCTCGGTCAGCAGGTGTTCGGCGGCCACGGCTACATTCGTGAATGGGGGCAGGAGCAACTGGTCCGCGACGTGCGTATCACCCAGATTTACGAAGGCACCAACGGTATTCAGGCTCTTGACCTGATGGGGCGCAAAATCGTCGCCACCGGTGGGGCGCATTACCGGCTGTTCTCCGACGAAGTTCGGGCATTCATTGCGGCGTCTGACGCGTCGCTGAGCGAATTCACCAAACCCCTGAGCGCCGCGCTGACAAACCTTGATGAATTGACTAACTGGGTTCTGGATCGCGCGCGCAGCAACCCGAATGAAATCGGCGCCGCCTCCGTCGAGTACCTGCACGTGTTCGGCTACACGGCGTACGCGTACATGTGGGCCATGTCGGCCAAAGCGGCGCAGGGAAAAGAGGCTCAAGAAGATTTCTACGCCAGCAAAATGGGCACCGCGCGCTTCTATTTCGCACGCCTTCTGCCGCGTATTCAATCGCTTGCGGCATCGGTTCGGGCGGGCAGCGAGTCGTTGTACCTGCTGGACGCTGCGCAGTTTTGATGGGGTAGACGTCGTGTAAGCTTTGGCTTACACGACGCGCTGACAATTGGCTCTATCGCGTTATGGGATCCAAAGTTAATCTACACACATGGACGTCGCGCAGGATGCGCAAACAGACAACATGGACACGTAGGGAATGCCTGCCAGGATGGTGGGAAGAAAGGGAAGTCAAAAGGGAAACAGTCTGGAAAACCTCGCTTCGGCGGGGTTTTCTTTTATCTGGCTTTTGTAAATGTCTGACCCCGCCTCAAGCGCCATCCGGCAATGCAGGTTTCGGATTCTCCATTTCTTTCAGCACTGACTTCAGCAGCTCCAGCGTGGCTTGCTGTCTTTGCGCATCGCGGTAAACCAGCCCGATTTGCAGGGGCACTCGTGGTTCGCTAAGCGGCTTCCAGAGCAATTCCGCGTTGTCCTGAATATCCTGCGCCCGGCCCGGCAGCACCGTTGCCAATTTCATGTGCGTGAGGCTGTCGAGAATGCCCGCCATGTTATTCAGCTCAGCCTGCACATGCGGACGACGTCCGAGATTGCTCAATTGCGTCTGCCAGATCTGCCGCACTTGAAACTCTTCGCCCAGCAGCAACATCGGCAGTTCAGCCGCTTGGGTCATCGAGACCTTCTTGAATTCCCGCAGTGGATGATTGAAAGGGATGACGAGCTTCAGTTCATCTTCATACAGCAGCATGCCGTGCAAACCCGGTTGGCGGGGCGGCAAGTAGCTGATACCGATGTCCAGCGAGCCGTTGAGCAAGCGGCGCTCGATCTCCATCGCACTCAACTCATAGATCTGCACCACCAGATGCGGTTGTGCCTTGCGCACGTGCTCCAGCATCTGCGGCACCAGGCTTGAGTGCACGGTTTGCATCACGCCAATCGCCAGAGTGCGTTGCGACTGACCCTTGAAGTTGCGCAGTGCATCCCGGGCGCGTTGCATGCCATCGAGTAGCGGGACAGCGTGGTTATAAAGCGTGTGTGCGGCAAGGGTCGGAAGCAGGCGTTTGCTGCTGCGTTCGAACAGGCTGACATCAAGGCTGTGTTCGAGCAGGCGAATCTGCTGCGAAAGCGCGGGTTGCGACAACGACAGACGCTCGGCAGCACGCCCCACATGGCCTTCTTCATAGACCGCGACGAAATAACGCAGTTGGCGGAAATCCATAAGTCATGCTTATCGAAATGGCTGGAAAATCGAAATGGTCGTTAAAGCGCTCGCGGCATAGTCTACGCCCAACTCATGAGGGTTGCAGGGGCATACGGTGCGATGAGCAGTGTTGTAACAGGCAGCATTTGCATAGGCAAAGCGGAAAACCGGATTCATGGCATTGATCAGGGGCAGCGCCTATGAACCTGTTCAACCGTCAGCGCCAAGCCAGTGCCGAGGGTATCGACGGTGCTGAATCGTTGGCATTGCTGTCACCGCTGGAGCGCCTGCGTCAACGCACGAAGAGCGACGAGGCGGGTTTGTTCTCCGCCGAGCAGGACGCCTGTGCAGCGGCCCTCACGCTGGCGCGTCGCTGGGGGGAGCTGCACCGACGGGGCGAGTGCGGCATCGTGGTCGCCAGTGGCGGACGGTTTGATCGGCTGATCGAATCGATGGCCGCTGACGTCAGTCGCGTCCCTTTCAACGATCTGTCTGCGATGGAAGCGGCCGTGGATTCACGAACGGTCGCGATCATCCTGGAGCCGATTCAGGGTTCATCCGTCGTGACACCTGCTTCGCACGCTTACCTGCAAGGTGTGGAAAGACTCTGTCGTGCGCTGAATATTCTGCTGATTCTCAACGAGGCGCGTGGCCCGATTGGACAGCACGGCGGTGTGTTGTGCGAAGACAGCTACGGTGTGCGCGCCGACATCGTCGTGCTGGGCGACCACTCAAACCGGTGTCCGCGCAGCCCTGCGTTGCTGGTTCGTGGCCAAGCCTGCGCCGGTCGGATCGACCAATTGCCGGGCTTCGTCCCAGAGCCGGTGTCGAGCCTTTCGGCGCGACGCCCGCCCGTCATAACCCCCCTACTGACGACGGTGTTCGACGGCCTGATGGCCTGAGCCTCGTTCTCGCGTAAGACTACCGTCTGGCGTTCCGTACGCTTCGCCCTGCACCAGAAGCACTGGGTGCGGGGCGTTTTTTACAGTGGGTAGTGGCTCGATGACATGGGCCGTGGAACCCCTGACGCAGCGCAGAGTCGATTAGCTGTGTGGCCTTGTCAGGCCATCTTCTTAATCTGGAGCATCACCCATGGACATCATTCGCATCATCATCGCCATCCTGCTGCCACCCCTGGGCGTGTTCCTGCAAGTCGGCTTTGCCGGCGCTTTCTGGCTCAACATCTTGCTGACGCTGCTGGGCTACTTCCCCGGCATCATTCACGCCGTTTACATCATCGCCAGCCGGAAGTAAGCACTCTGGATGCTGGGTTGGACGCCACTCTGTGGGAGCGAATTTATTCGCGAAAAATCTTACATTCGATAGAAATTTGTCGACTGTAATGACGAATCGCGAATGAATGCGTTCCCGCAGTGCATTCAAGTTGCCTGTTTTACCCCTCCATCACCTTCCGATAAAACGCCCATTCGGTTTCCAGCGCGTGGGCTTGGTTACTGGCCTTGCGGAAGCCGTGGCGCTCGTCCGGGTAGAAATGCCCTTCAGCGGGGATGCCTTTTTCCAACAGGGCGTTGAGCATGTCGCGTGTCTGGGCGGGAACAACCACGGCATCGAGTTCGCCTTGGAAGAAGATCACCGGCACCTTGATCTGGTCAGCATGTAACAACGGCGTCCGTTCTTTGTAACGGACCATGTCGATGTCCGGATCGCCGATCAGCCAGTCCAGATAATCCGCTTCAAACTTATGCGTCGCCTCGGCGAGCGCGAGGGGATCGCTGACGCCGTAAAGACTCGCGCCTGCGCGGAACACGTTCTTGAACGCCAGTGCACAGAGGGTCGTGTAGCCGCCCGCGCTGCCTCCGCGAATGAACGCGTTATTCGGATCTATCAACCCCTGATTGCCCAGGTATTCGACCACCGCGCAAGCATCCTCCACATCGACCACGCCCCATTCCAGAAACAGCGCCTGCCGATAGGCGCGGCCATAGCCGGTGCTACCTCTGTAGTTAAGGTCGGCGACCGCGAAGCCGCGCTGCGTCCAGTATTGAATGCGCGGGTCGAGCACCGGGTAGCAGGCTGACGTAGGCCCGCCGTGGATGAACACCACCACCGGCGGCTTCGTTTCGCCGTTCATGGCCGGGTAGAAGTAGCCGTGTGCTTCCTCGCCACCACTCGGATAGCGCAAGGTTTGCGGACGGCTGATGCGCTCGATTGGAAGCGGCGCCACTCCGCCCGCCAGTACCTGAACGCGCTGGTCGGCGCGACTGATCGCCAGCACCGCAGAAGGGCTGATGGCCGACGCAGCGATGCAATAGAGGTACTGATCGTCCATCGCCAAGTTGCGAAAACGGCTGTAGTCGCTGCCGAATAGGCTCACCGTATTGTCAGCCGAACGGATGCCCAACACGCCCATGCCGTCTTCCGACCATGGGGCGAGGTACGCGCCGTCATTTAACGGCAGCCAGCTTGAACCTCCCAATTGCCAAGGTGCAGGCGCGTGATCAGCGTTGGCTGTCGGCAAAGCTTCAAAACCTTCCAGAGTCTCGACCCACGGTTGCCAGAACCCGGCGCGGTCTGTCAGGCAATACAGGCGGCCTTGAGCATCGAAGCGCGGTTGTTGCAGGGCTTCAAGCCCCAATCCGCCCGCCAGACAATGGGCCCGACCCCATGTGGCATCCGCTTGGCGCTCAACGCTCAGCAGCCGGGTCGAGGTCCACGGCTGATGCGGGCGCCACCATTCGATCCACACCAGCCGGTTGCCATCCGGGCTCAGCGTCGGTGATGCGTAGAAATCGGCACCTTCGGCCAGGACTTCCCGCCGGCCATCGATCAGGTCAATCGCGACCAACCGATGAACGTCTTTTTCCTCCTCAACGGCCAGAATTTGCCCACGAGCGAATCGGACATCGCCGTAGTGCTTGTCACCTTGGGTAAGGGGTTGCGGGATGCTGGAGTCGAAAGGTTGAACGTAGATCTGCTGATCCGCCTCGTTGACGAACGCCACTGCGTCGTCCGTGAGGCAGAACGATCCGCCGCCATATTCGTAGACCCGGCTGCGAACGCTGAAGCCGTCCGGGGTCAGGCAGGTAGTGGCGCCTTTGCTCCAGCGCCAAATGCGCGAAGCCGCGTCCTGCGGGCGAAATTCATTCCAGAAAAGGCCGGCGGGACTGACGCTCAGTTCAGCGAAATCGATGCCTGCCGCCACAGCTTGGGCGGCAGAGAAGAGGTCAGGATTTGGCGATGAGGCGTGAGTTTCGTTCATTGCGGAAAGCCAGTTGCTCGATGGTCTGGCTAGCATACTCGGCTTCATCGCGCGCTTGGGTGATCAGGCTGTGTTGCGGAGATTTGCTGCATACCGGGTCGGCGTTGCTGGCGTCACCCGTGAGCATGAAGGCCTGACAGCGGCATCCGCCAAAGTCCTTCTCTTTCTCGTCACACGACCTACACGGCTCGGGCATCCATTCGTACCCGCGAAAGCGATTGAAGCCGAAGGACTCGTACCAAATGTGCTGCATCGTGTGATCGCGGACATTGGGAAACTGGATCGGCATCTGCCGCGCGCCGTGGCAGGGCAGGGCGGTGCCGTCTGGCGTGACGGTCAGGAACAGATTCCCCCAGCCATTCATGCAGGCTTTCGGACGTTCTTCGTAGTAATCCGGGGTCACGAAGATCAGCTTGACCGGATGATGCTCGGCGGCGAGTTGCACGCGGTATTCGTTGGTGATGCGTTCGGCACGCACCAGTTGATCCTTGGTCGGCAGCAGGCCCACGCGGTTTAGTTGTGCCCAGCCGTAGAACTGGCAGGTGGCCAACTCGACGAAGTCCGCTTCCAGTGCCACACACAGCTCGATGATCTTGTCGATTTTGTCGATGTTGTGCCGGTGGGTGACGAAATTCAGCACCATCGGATAACCGTGCTTTTTCACCGCACGGGCCATCTCCAGCTTCTGCGCGAAGGCTTTTTTCGACCCCGCGAGCATGTTGTTCACTTGCTCGTCACTGGCCTGGAAACTGATCTGAATGTGATCCAGACCGGCCTCTTTGAAGTCGATGATTTTCTGTTCGGTCAGGCCGATGCCAGAGGTAATCAGGTTGGTGTAGAAACCCAGTCGACGGGCCTCGGCGATCAGCTCAGCGAGGTCTTGGCGCACCAACGGCTCTCCACCGGAAAACCCGATCTGCGCCGCGCCCATCTGCCGTGCTTCGGCCATCACCTTGAACCACTGCTCAGTCGTCAGTTCCTGCCCCTGCTTGGCAAAATCCAGCGGGTTGGAGCAATACGGGCATTGCAGCGGGCAACGGTAAGTCAGCTCGGCGAGCAGCCACAACGGCAGCCCGACCGGAGGCGTAGGCGGAATGTGCACCTTGGATTCAGCTGTCGTTGGCTCAGCCAAGTTCGATCCAGTGTTCGGCACGGGCGACCTCCATGAATTGCTCGACGTCAGTGCCAAGCTCAGGAACACCAGGGAATTTTTCGTCGAGCAACGCAATGATTGCACCGACGCTACGCTGACCGTCGATCAAACCGCCGATCTCGCTGGCGCTCTCGTTCAACTTGATCATCCCTTCCGGGTACAGCAGCACGTGGCCGTTCTGCGCAGGCTCGAACTGGAAGCGATAACCCCGACGCCAGCTTGGCACCTGTTCACGATTGAAGCTCATAGCGCGATTCCTTTATGCCAGACGCGTTGGTCGGTGACGCTGTGGTAGGGCGGGCGGTTCAGCTCGTAGGCCATAGTCATGGCGTCGAGCATGCTCCACAAAATGTCGAGTTTGAACTGCAGGATTTCGAGCATGCGCTGCTGGCCTTCCCAGGTCGTGTAGTGCTGAAGCGTGATCGCCAGACCATGCTCGACGTCGCGACGGGCTTGGCCCAGACGGGTGCGGAAATATTCATAGCCCGCTGGATCGATCCACGGATAGTGCTGCGGCCAACTGTCGAGGCGCGATTGGTGAATCTGCGGCGCGAACAGTTCGGTCAGCGAGCTGCTGGCGGCTTCCTGCCAGTTGGCGCGGCGGGCGAAATTCACATAGGCGTCGACGGCGAATCGTACGCCCGGGAGCACCAATTCTTGCGAACGCAGCTGTTCAGGGTCCAAACCCACGGCTTGACCCAAACGCAGCCAGGCCTCGATGCCGCCGTCTTCGCCCGGGGCGCCGTCGTGATCGAGCACGCGCTGAATCCATTCGCGACGAATCTCGCGGTCCGGGCAGTTGGCCAGAATCGCGGCGTCTTTCAGGGGGATGTTCACCTGGTAATAGAAGCGGTTGGCGACCCAGCCCTGAATCTGCTCACGGGAGGCGCGGCCTTCGTACATCGCGACGTGGAACGGGTGATAGATGTGGTAATACGCGCCCTTGGCGCGAAGGGCCTGTTCGAATGCGGCGGGGGACAGTGGCGTTTGCTCACTCATGTCGTCATTCATCCTCAAAAATAGTGGCAGATCCCACAGGTCGAGCTGCGTTTTCCTACAACTCGATGCTCATGCCATCGAACGCGACTTCAACCTCGCGGCGGGCCAGTTCGGCGCGCTCGGGGGAGTCTTCGTCGAGGATCGGGTTGGTATTGTTGATGTGAATAAGCACCTTGCGCTGCCGTGGCAGTTTTTCCAGCACTTCCAGCATGCCGCCGGGGCCGTTCTGCGCCAGGTGGCCCATCTCTGTGCCGGTGCGCGTGCCCACGCCACGACGCTTCATCTCGTCGTCGTCCCACATCGTGCCGTCTACCAACAGACAGTCGGCGCCGCTCATTTTCTCCATGAGGGCGTCGTCCACTTTGCCCAGGCCCGGTGCGTAGAACAGTTTGCCGCCGGTTCGCGTGTCCTCGACCATCAGCCCGATGTTGTCGCCCGGGTGTGGGTCGAATCGGTGAGGCGAGTAGGGCGGAGCTGCGCTGCGTAGAGGAAACGGCGTAAAGCGCAGGTTCGGGCAGGCTGGAATCACAAAGCTGCCTTCCAGTTCGATGCGGTTCCAGACCAGTCCACCGTTCCAGTGTTTGAGCATATCGAACAGCGGAAAGCCTGTGCTCAGGTCTTCATGAACCATGTCCGTGCACCAGACCTGATGCGGGCACCCTTCGCGCAGGCTCAGCAAGCCGGTGGTGTGATCGATCTGGCTGTCCATCAGGATGATCGCGCTGATGCCGGTGTCGCGCAGGCCGCGATTAGGTTGCATCGGCGCGAAGCCTTGCAGCTGTGCGCGGATGTCCGGAGACGCATTGCACAAGACCCAGTTCACGCCGTCATCTGACAAAGCGATGGACGACTGGGTGCGAGCCTGTGCTCGCAAGCTGCCGTCGCGAAAGCCTGCGCAATTGGCGCAGTTGCAGTTCCACTGAGGAAAACCGCCGCCCGCCGCCGAGCCGAGAATCTGGATGTGCATGTGTGCTCCCTACCAAGTGAGGCCGCGAGGCCCGAGACGTGCGTGAACGCCGCGTCTGAAAATCTTGAATCCTGTAACAAAAAAGCCCCGGCGAACCGAGGCTTTTCATCGCGCAACAATCAGCGGCTTGCGAAGTACATGGTGACTTCAAAGCCGATACGCAGGTCGGTGTAAGCAGGTTTAGTCCAGGACATAAAGAACTCCTTCCGGGTGAGTGCAGCGGTGGGTGGGTACATCTTTAGTACACCTGCAAGAGGAGACGTTCAAATGCTTAGGCAGCTATGTTACTAAAAATATCAGCTCTCCAATGATGAAAGTTTGGATAAAGCTTTTTGCATTTCAGGCAATGATCGTACGGCGGAGAGTGGCTATCCGTGCGGGTTGGCGCGATTTGACAGGTTGAATACCGGGGTTTGAGACAGCGCTATCCGGTTTGCGATGTCTATCAGGTCCTCTCGACGAAGATGTGCAAATGAATGTTGCAGACGAGCGGCATAGTCGGTGCCATGTCCGGCCAAGTGAGCCTGCCACAGCGTCTCGGCTGATTGTTGAGGGTCCATGCCGGCTGGATCGACTTGGGCTTGAAGGGCAGTCAGCTGCGCGGGCAAGTCAGCGTATTCGATCCGCGCGGGCAGGTTTCTCATGAATGTTTCGATGTGCTCGACCAACTCACCGACGTTGGCGCTGGGGGATTGCACGCCGAACAACATCCCGCCGCGCCCGGCAATCTGTCGGAAGCCGCTGAATACCGCGTAGCCCAACTGCAATTCGACACGCAAACGCTGGTAGAACGGCGCCTGCACCAGATGTGAGAGAAATCGCCAGCTCGCTTCGTCTTCGATACTGTTCGTGGGCGTCGGATAGAACATCAGCACGGCATCTTCGGACGATTCCGACGGCTCGATTTGCCAGCGATGATCAGGCATCTGCTCGGCGGTTGGCGTCGCCAGGGTTTTCGGAGCACTTGTGATGCGCGTCATCGCGTGGGCCAACGCGCGTTGACCACTCTGCTGAAATCCGAAGGCTAGCCCTTCCCAGCGTGCCTGGGACCAGACGCCTTGCAGGTCGCGTGATTCGCCAGCACCGGGACTGTTCAGAAAATGATCAGACAAGGTCTTGAGCAACTGGCGGATCGGGATCGGCGTCGGTTCATGGGCTGGCACCCCGTAACGGGTGAGGGTTTCTTCAGACGGTTCGCCGAGGTGTGTCAGCGCTTGCTCCAGGACGGCAGGGATAGGGTCGGCGAAACCGCCCAGTTTGAGTTGCCAGTGAGGGCCGTACGCATCAAAAGCCAGGATGACGCCCGCTTGTTGTGCGTCGGCAATAAGGGGCTTGAGGCTTTCGGCGAGCATGCGATGCAGCTTGGGCTGCGGTGACGGCAGCGTCCAGCGCAGGTAAACCGTGGCCTCGCCGGTTGCCGGGAGGGCATCGCTGATGGTCAGTGCGGGTGGCAAAAGCGCAGCGGTTTGAGACGGCTCGCGAGGTGGCAGGAACGGGTTCGGGCTGGGCAGGTGCCAGGGGATGTCAGTGATGGCGGTGGGCGTGATCGGATGCAGCAGGGTACTTGGCGTGAGTTGATCGAGCAGCGCGTCAATGGTCTCGGCTTGCAGGCCCGATGGGGCGTGATCGGCGCTGTAATGCCGTGCAAGTGCGAGTGCGTTGCTGACGTCCAAGTGGCGCTGTTGCAGGTGCCCGAACTCGTCGAGCAGTGCGTGATAATTCGCTTTGAAGAATTCCAGCCAATTGAAGATCAGGCCTTGGATTTGAGTCGTCCGAGCTGACGCGATGACGTCTGACAGCGCCACCTCGATCTCAAGCAACATCTGCCCTCCGAACTCATAGATCACGCTAGCCTTGAGCGAGTGAATGAGCCCCCGACCACGCAACGTCGCCACCAACCCGCCCGGCTGCCCATTGTTCATCCACGTGCACAAAAAGGCCGTCGCCTGTTCGTGCCCTCGCGGCAGGCTTTCGCACGCAAATATCAGCTGCATCCGACGTGGGTCATCTTCGCTCTGGGACTCGCGGGGTTGATCGTGCATCAGTGCAGGCGGTTTCTGCTGTTGAATCCTACGGCCAGCAGTGAAAGAGCCGCCAACAGCCGTGACCATTGCCTGCAACTCATCCAGCGTCTGCGGCCCGGCAAGGCTCAATGTCATCTGACCTGCTTGATAAAACGTGCGGTAAAAATCCTGCAACGCCCGCTGAAAGATCGGACGCGGAACGGGCAGGCTGAAACGGTTGCCCGCGTGAAACCCACGCAACGGGTGCGAGGGGGACAGAGGCTGAAGCCGTTTCAGTTGGTCGCGTGACGCTTCATCCTGCGACCATGCAATGAATTCTGCGTGCAACACTTCACGTTCACGCATCTGATCGGCCAGGCTCATGCGCGGATGAGCGAGCATGTCGCACAGCCGTTCCAGCCCACCTGCGAAGGCGGCGGGCCCAAGCTCAAAGAAAAAGTCAGTGGTGCGCTCGCGGGTGCTGGCGTTGACCTGTCCACCGTGGCGCTGAACGTAGGCCATCAGATTCTGGTCTGCGGGAAACCGCTCGGTGCCGAGGAAGAAAAGGTGCTCAAGGAAGTGCGCCAGCCCCGGCCATTGCGCCGGCACATCATGACTGCCCGCCGCCACCCGCAATGCCGCTGCACAACGTTTCAGACGCGGCGCGGAACACAGCACCACGCGCAAGCCGTTGGGCAAGGTCAGGGAACGATGGGTGGTTGGGTCGGGCACCTGCATGAAGATTTCCGCGATTGCGTAGGAAAGTGATTCGTCATGCTAGCGGATTGTGAAGTCTATGGCCCGAGTGGCGCGGATTTGTGGACGGCATACGGTAGAACTGTAGGAGCGAATTTATTCGCGATTGGCCGGTGTGGCCGATACATCTCGGCCGCCTGATCCATATTCGCGAATGAATTCGCTCCCACAATTGAGTCCGGATCTGGCTCAAGTTTCGTGGCGCAAAAACATCTACAGGAGCGAATAGGTAAGAGAAAAGCGGGCGTGCTTTAATCTCTCACCAACCCCGAATAAAACCCAGGCCGCCGATCCTTGAAGTAGGTGTTGATCGCCTGGGATTCACTCATCACGTGACGATCCAGGTCTGCAATCACCAACGCCTCGTCCAGACCCGCCAGCCCAACCTGTCTGCCGTCCGGCGCGCAGATGCTGCTCAGTCCGCAGTACTGAATCTCGTCCTCGCTGCCGCAGTAATTCGCGTACACCAGATAGCACTGGTTTTCGAATGCCCTGGCTCGAACCGTCACGTCGCAGACGAAGTCGTAAGGCGCCATGTTGGCGGTCGGCACCAAAATCAGATCAGCCCCCAATAGCGCGAGGCGCCGAGTGTTCTCGGGAAACTCCACGTCATAGCAGATGAGGAATCCCAGCTTCCATCCGTTGAATTCCACCACCGGGAAGTGCTCATCTCCGGCGCTGAACATCGACTTATCCAGCTCGCCATAGAGATGCGTCTTACGGTAATTGCAGAGACGTGCACCTTTTGCGTCGATCAGCTGCACAGCGTTGTAGACCTGATCCTCGGCACCCAGCTCGGGATAGCCATACAAAATCGCCACGCCGGTGGCCTGAGCGATGGCCGCAATGGCCTGCGCTGCCGGTCCATCGCAGTGTTGCGCGAGCGCGCGCGCTGCCTGAGCGCCGATGTTGTAACCACTGAGAAACATCTCCGGGCACACCAACAACGCAGCACCCTCGGCGGCCGCTTCAATCGCCTGAGTGTTGAGACGTTGCAGATTGCCGCTGATGTCCAGCGGCAGCGGCGGGCATTGATACAAAGCAACGCGCATGGCGGCCTCCTTATTCTGGCAGCACAACCGGGCCGATTTCGTGGAACACATCGCCGGGGCCAGGATTCTCGGCGTGAGTCTTGCCGCCGAAGTGGGTCATGATGCCCCACACGGCGTTCAGTGAGGTCTGCACTGCGCCCTCGACCCAGGCCGGGGTCCACGACACGTCGTCGCCGGCGATGAAAATGCCACGTTGTTCGTCAGGCATGTCCTTCTGCATGAAATGCGCGTACATCCGTTGGTTGTAGCGGTAGTGACCCGGCAGCGCACCCTTGAAGGCGCCGAGGAAGTGCGGGTCGGCTTCCCACGATACGGTGATCGGATCGCCGATGATGCGCGCGGCAATATCCACCTTCGGGTAGATCTTTTTCAACGCGCCGAGGGCCAGGCTTACGCGCTTCTCCACAGGGTGCGGCAGCATTTTCAGCGCATCACTCATCCACGAGTACGACAGACAGATCACCCCCGGCTTTTCGGTGCCGTTGGAGTAGGTGCCGTTGTCGAACAGGTAAGTGCCACGGGTCAGGCGGTCGGTGAGGGTCATGCTCATCAGGTCGCGACCGGTTTCTGGGTCTTTGTCCTTCCAGAACGGACGATCAACCATGACAAAGGTTTTGGACGACTGCATGTAGCGCGTGCGGTCCAGCGCCATCCACATCTTTTGCGAGAACAGCGTTTCTTCGCATTCGATCTGGGTGGTCAGCAGCCAACTTTGGCAGGTCGCCAGCACCGCGTCGTAATGGCGGGTGTCGCCCCAGTTATCGGTGACTGCGAACTTGCCGTCGGCGGCGCGGGCGATGCGTTTGACGCCAGTGCGTGGCGCGCCGTGATGCAGGGTCGAAAGGCTGGTGCCTTCGGGCCAGTGGGCGCATCGCTCCGGGGCATGACGCCAGATACCGAGCGGCACTTGCTCGACGCCGCCGACGATCAGGTGCTGATGATCGTCGCAGTTGGTCATGACCACGCGGAAGATTTCCAACATGGAGTTCGGGAAATCGGAGTCCCAGCCACCGGTGCCGAAGCCGACCTGGCCGAACACTTCGCGGTGGTAGAACGACAGCTTGGCAAATGCCTTGGAGGTGGCCACGAAATCGTAGAACGTGCGGTCATCCCACAGCGGCACGAGCTTGTCCCACAGCTCTTTGAGCCGAGGCACGTCACGATCACGGATGGCTTGCTGAATGTCGGCGAACCGCGCGCCATCTTCCAGTGCGTCGGCCCAGGCGTCAGCCACTTCCTGAAACAGCACAGGCAAGTCCGACAGCTTCTGTGCGTAATGTGTGGTGCCTTCCAGGTCGATGACCGTGCTGCCCGACGCGGCAGTCAGCGGGTTGGGGAAGGGCCTGGATTCAAGGCCGAGCTTGTCAACGTAGTGATAGAACGCCGTGGAAGACACCGGAAAACGCATGCCGCCGAGCTCGGCGATGATGCCTTCGGCGCCTTCGAACTGCTGCGAGCGCAAACGACCGCCCATTTTCGAGGCTTCATAAACAACCGGTTTGAGGCCCAGCTTCATCAGCTCATAAGCCGCAACCAGTCCGGCAATGCCAGCCCCGACAATCGCCACTTCCTTGCCCAGGTTGTCGCTCGGAATGCTGCCTAGCCCGGCGGGATGCTCGATCCAGTCGTCGAAGGCAAAGGGAAAGTCCGGGCCGAAAATCGTGATCGGTTTTTTGCCGTCGGCGGGGTGGCGATTGTTCTTCATGGCTGACCTTAATCGGCTGTGGCGCGAAAGAGGAAAGTCTAGATAACAGTTGAGACGTTAATAAGACGCAGAGTGTCGTCGTTTTGTTGAGAATTTGCGCGATGTGACGAAAGAGTTGGTCCTAATGACGAATCAGACCGGCTGCCCGCGGTCAATCTTGCTGCTGAGGATGATGGACGTTGTGGTCTTCTCGACGCCATCGACACTGCCGATCAGGTCGAGCAACTGGTCCAGTTGTTCGGGGGAGTCGGTGCGCAGCCAGGCCACGTAATCGAATTCGCCACTCACCGCGCACAATTGCTGCACTTGAGCCAACGCACTCAAGCGACGCAGTACCTCTTTGCCCGAACGTGGTTGAACGGTAATGCCGACATACGCCTGCAAGCCGCCGTCCACCACCCGCTGACTGAGGCGCACGCCGTAACCGGTGATGATCTTTGCCTTTTCCAGACGCGCGAGACGTGACGTGACGGTCGTGCGCGCGATGCCCAACTGACGGGCGAGGTTGGCGACCGGCTCGCGCGCGTTGATCTGCAGCGCGGCGATCAGTTGACGGTCGACGTCATCGAGGGCAGGTGGGCGTAAATCGGACAAGGGGCGGATCTCCATCGGCAAGCGGGTGATGTTACCCGTTGCCGAGGATGGATGGCAGGCTGCTGCGCCTATAGCGGCCCGGCATAGTCGACGAATCTGCATCGCCTGCGCCGACCAATCGCGAATAAATTCGCTCCTACAGAAGTTCGGGAACGCCGTGAGATATGTGCCTAGCGCGGGCTAACTGTAGGAGCGAATTCATTCGCGAGACGATGGCATGCGCGACGAATCTGCATCGCCCTCACCGGCCAATCGCGAATAAATTCGCTCCTACAGAATTTCGGGAACGCCGCGAGATATGCGCCTGGCGCGGGCTAACTGTAGGAGCGAATTCATTCGCGAGACGATGGCATGCGCGACGAATCTGCATCGTCTGTACCGGCCAATCGCGAATAAATTCGCTCCTACAGAAGTTCGGGAACGCCGTGAGATATGCGCCTGGCGCGGGCTAACTGTAGGAGCGAATTCATTCGCGAGACGATGGCATGCGCGACGAATCTGCATCGTCTGTACCGGCCTATCGCGAATGAATTCGCTCCTACAGAAGGGCTGTCACCTGTTGTCAGTTTTTGTAATCCGGCGCCACGCGGTCCAGCATTCTCAGCAATGCGGCCCAGGCGAAATCGACTGAATCTGTATCGCTCAGCTCACCTTCCGCCACCCCTTGGCCCGGCGCGTTGAACTGCCGCTCAGTACGCACACGCACGTCCTCTGGCGGCAATCGCAGCGTGCCGCCCGCCTGCGCTGCGATCTGAATCTCGCAGGCCTTCTCCAGGTAATACATCCGCAAAAACGCTTGCTTGACCGTGTTGCCGACCGTCAACAAACCGTGGTTGCGCAGGATCATCACCGAGTTATCACCCAGGTCGGCAACCAGACGCTGCTGTTCGCTGAAGTCCAAGGCGATACCTTCGTAGTCGTGATAACCGACGCGACCATAAAACTCCATCGAGATTTGATTCACCGGCAGCAAACCCGCTTCTTGGGCCGCCACCGCACAACCGGCTTTGGTGTGCGTGTGCAGCACGCATTGAGCATCTTCACGGGCGCGGTGAATCGCGCTGTGAATGACAAAGCCTGCCGGGTTGACGGGGTAATGAGAGGCTTCGACTTTGTTGCCGTCGAGGTCGATCTTCACCAGGTTCGACGCCGTGATTTCCTCGAACATCAGCCCGTACGGGTTGATCAGGAAATGATGCTCCGGCCCCGGTATGCGCAGGGACAGGTGGGTGTAAATCAGATCGGTCATCCTGTAATGAGCGATCAGGCGATAGCAAGCCGCCAATTCCTGCCTGAGTTGCCATTCCTGCGGGCTGTACGCGTGTGTCATTTTTCCTCCGATGCTGTCAGTCGCTGGCCCGCTTAGCGTGCGAGCCAGGCGTTCAGACGTTCTTCAAGCTCTTCACCATGATCGACCCAGAACTCGATGTTCAACGGCACGGCCACGGCCATGTTTTGTGGGGAAGTCGGAATCCATGGCGCTTTGCTCGGGTCCAACTTGTCGCTCAATGCCTTGTTGGTCACGCCGTAGGCAATGGATTGTGAGAATGCCTGCTGCGGCGCGCTGTCGTTGGCATAGGTGATGAATTTATTCGCCGCGTTTTTGTGCTGCGAGCCTTTGACGATGGTCCAGTAATCCATGCTGTACAGCGAGCCTTTCCAGATCGGCGCCACTTTCAGGCCTTCGCTCGCCGCCACTGCGCCACGGCCGCTGAAGGTGGTGGTCATGACGATGTCACCCGACGCCAGCCATTGCATCGGCTGCGATCCGGCTTCCCACCATTGAATGTAGGGCTTGAGCTTGTCCAGCTTGGCGAATGCACGATCGACGCCAGCCGGAGTGGCCAGCACTTTGTAGACATCGGCAGGCGCGACGCCGTCCGCCAGCAGCGCGTATTCGAGGGTGTACATGGCGCCTTTGCGCAGGCCGCGCTTGCCGGGGTATTTTTCGGTGTCCCAGAAATCGGCCCAGCTCGACGGCACGGTTTTGACCTTGTCAGTGGCGTACACCAACGGCATGCCCCACACCAACGCTGCCGAGCCACACTCCTGCTGAGCACCTTCGATCAATTGTTGGCCGCCCGCGAGCTTTGGCCACTCCAGCTTCTCGAACAGCCCCTCTGCGCACCCGCGTTCAAGGTCTGGCGCTTCGACCTGAACCACGTCCCAGTCCGCATGCCCGGTTTCAGCCATCACTTTGATCTTGGCCATTTCCCCGTTGTATTCGGTCTGCACGACGCCCACACCGGCTTTCTTGGCGAAGGGTTCGAAAATAGTGGTGTTCTGGATTTTCTGCGCCGCGCCGCCGAAGCCGACGATGACCAGATTTTCCGCCGCGAAGGCGGACAGGGGGGAAAGCATCAATACCGCACACGCAATTTTCAGGTTCTTACTGTTCATCGACATTTTCCTTTGGCCGTAAGGCTCTTTTTTTCGCAGACGAAGGCGCACACAGGCCGACCCTCTGCTGCACAGGGGTAAACGGATAGAAACAGGCAATGGTGTGAAAAACGGGAACGCTGGACTGCAACTTCGCGACTACTGCATGGACGGTCGCGTGGGGTGTTTCATTATTGTTGTTGACCCGCGAGATGGGAGGCGGGCGTGGCTAGAGACTAATCCACGCTTTCTGAAAAAAGAAGATCGGAATGATTATTTAGTGAAAAAAATAGATAAATTTTCACAATGAGTAAAAAACAACGGTATGAACCTCTCAGCGATTAGACTTTTTTCACCTTCAGCCGCTTAAACTGCGCCACGTTTCGCAGACTCAGCACACAGGCATCGGAGCAGCACGATGAGCGACGGAAAAATCAACGACAGTGCCAGGACGGCGGATTCAGTGGCTGATGACCTCACTGCTGGCGAGAGCTTTCTGGGCGAGCGCATTCGAGGCCTGCGCAAGCGACAAGGGTTGACCCTTGCCGAACTGGCGAAACGGAGTCAGCTGTCAGTGGGCTACATCAGTCAACTGGAGCGCGACCTGTCTCGCCCGTCGGTAGATACCTTGCTGAAAATCGGCCGCTGTCTGGGCGTGAACATTCAGTGGTTTTTCTCTACCAGATCCGAGGCCAGCGAAGCCGATGCCGGGTACGTGGTGCGCAAAGAGAGTCGACAAAACATCCATTACGACGACGGCATCTACGACCAGCTCCTCACGCCAAGCCCCAGTGGTCAGATCGAGATGGTCCATTCGCGATTTCCGCCGGGCGCATACAACCGCACCAGCTACACCCACGAAGGCGAGGAAGTCGGCTATTTGCTGAGCGGCACGTTCGAATTGTGGGTCGGGGAGCGGCACTTTGAGCTTGGCGAAGGCGACAGCTTCCGGTTCTCCAGCAACGAACCTCATCGCTACGGCAACCCCGGCCAAACCGATGCTGTCGTGCTCTGGGTGATCACGCCCCCAACGTACTGATCTTTCCGGCCGCTCTTTGTTGAAATGCTCAAATCGATCATATGGCTGATCGATTTGCGCAATTCGCGTCGTTGGAATAAGCTCGTTTGAGCAAATCGATCACAAATATGATCATTTCGCTCAAATTCAGATGCTCCAATCGCACGCACTATAAAAACAAAGAGTACCCGCCATGGCCCAGATTCCTATCAAGCGCAGTATCAAACGAGTACCCGGTGGCATGATGATCGTGCCGCTGCTGATTGGCTCCCTCGTCGCGACCTTTCTCCCTGACATGCCGAAATTCTTCGGTTCGTTCACCAATGCGTTGTTCACCGGTTCGCTGCCGATCCTGGCGGTGTTCTACGTATGCATGGGCGCCAGCATCGACATCAAAGCCACGCCTTACTTGCTGAAGAAAGGCGGGGTGCTGTTCGGCACCAAAGTCGGCACCGCGATTGTGATCGGTGTGATCATGGGTCACTTCCTGGGCGAACAGCCGATTACGTCGGGCATTTTTGCCGGGCTTTCGACCCTCGCGGTCGTGGCCGCGATGAACGACACCAACGGCGGCCTTTATATGGCGTTGATGGGGCAATACGGGCGCTCCGAAGATGTAGGCGCGTATTCAGTGATGTCGCTGGAGTCCGGCCCGTTCCTGACCATGGTGACGCTGGGTGTTGCAGGTCTGGCGGCGTTTCCTTGGCCAACGCTGGTCGGTGCGATTCTTCCGTTGCTGCTGGGCATGCTCTTGGGCAATCTCGACCGCGAGATGCGTGACTTTCTGGCCAAGGCCGTGCCGGTGATGATTCCGTTTTTCGCCTTGGCGTTGGGCGCGAGCCTAGACCTGCACAAGGTCTGGCAAGCCGGTCTGTTGGGCATCGGCCTCGGCCTGGCGGTCGTGGTGCTGACCGGCATTCCGTTGTATTTCGCTGACCGCGTGTCGGGTGGTACAGGCGTGGCCGGGGTTGCCGCCGCGAACACGGCGGGCAACGCTGCGGCGGTGCCTGCGCTGGTGGCAGCTGCAAACCCGGTTTACACCGACGCCGCCACCTCCGCGACGTTGCTGGTCGCCGCGTGCGTCGTGGTCACCGCCGTGCTGTCGCCGATTCTTACGGCCTCTGTCGCCAAACGCTACAAAGAGCGTCACGCTGCAAAAACAGCGGGCGTAAACGCGGAACGGGAGGTCGCTCGATGACATTGCTGATCATTGCCGATGACCTGTCGGGTGCTGCGGATTGCGCGATCGCCTTCGCCGGTGCCGGATTGAGCACGGTGGTGACCCTTGATGCATCCCACGACACGGGCGACGCGAGTGTGGTTGCCATCGACACCGACACCCGTCGGTTGTCGATAGCCCAAGCGGGCGAACGCACGTTGACGGCATGGCAGACCCTGCGCAAACCGGGTCAACGCCTGTACAAGAAAATCGACTCGACCCTGCGCGGCAACTGGGCGGCGGAAGTGGCGGCACTACAACCGCAGGCCGGGCTGGCCATCATCGCCCCAGCGTTTCCTGCCACCGGCCGCACAACATTGCGCGGCCAGGTGCTGGTCAACGGTCAGCCGCTTGAAACCACCGACACCTGGAAGCTCGAACACGCCGATCGCGCGGCGGACATTACATCGATGCTGGGCGATGCCGGTCTGAGTGTCGCCAAGCTCTCATTGGACATACTGCGCGGTGATGCAGCTGCGCTGGCGCAACACATCGCCGAAATAGCCCGCAGCGATACCAACGCGCTGATTGTTGATGCCGAAACCACGGAAGACCTGCACACCCTCGCCGTGGTAACGGCTCAGATGAACGAGCCACTGTTTTGGGTGGGCTCTGGGGGACTGGCCCGCGAGCTGGCGGGGCTGCCGGATCTGTTATCGGCGCCGTCCCGGACATCCACGGCACCGCGTGAAAAATACGCGCCGACGCTGGTGCTGGTCGGCAGCTTGTCGAGCGTTTCGGAGCGGCAATGCGCCTTGTTGAAGGAGCGCGCAGGTATTGGCGAACTTGTGGTGCCGCCTGCGGTTCTGCGGCAAGGCGCGTCTCACCCTGAATGGGCGGGATGGGAACTGCGTATTCGTGCATATCTGCGCGGCGGCGACGATTTGTTGCTGCGTATTGGCCGCGACGACGCGTTCAACCCTGCTGAAGGCGCTCAACTCTCGACCCAACTGGCCGCCATGGTCCGTCCGCATTTCGCCCATGTCGGCGGTCTGGTGGCGACGGGTGGCGAAACGGCTCGCGCCATGCTCGGTGCCGTGGGCATTGGCAGTCTGCAATTGCTGTGTGAAATCGAAGCAGGTGTCGCATTCGGCCATCCCATTTCAACCCGCGAAGGCCACCGCCCCGGCGTGGTCACCAAAGCCGGTGCGTTCGGCACCGACCATGCGCTGTACGCGGCCTGGCTGCACATGAATAACGCTGTAGAACCTGCGCGATACAGCGCAGAACCTGTCCCGATTCCTGCTTCACAAGGTAAAACATCATGAGTAACTATTTGCCCATCATTGGCATCACCATGGGCGACGCGACTGGCGTTGGCCCGGAAATCATCGTCAAAAGCCTCGTTCACGACGTGGTGTACCAGCAATGCCGCCCGCTGGTGATCGGCGATGCGGGGCGTCTGGAATTGGCCAACGAGATCGTCAAAGGCAGCGTGAAGGTGCGTCGCATCAAAGAAGCGGCCGAAGCGCAATACCAGCCGGGAACCATTGACTGCATCGACCTCAACCTGATCCCGACTGGCCTGCCGTTCGGCCAGCTGTCGCCGATTGCCGGTGACGCTGCGTTTCAGTACATCGCCCGCGCCGTTCAACTGGCCGAGGCCGGGCAGATCGACGCGATCTGCACCGCGCCGCTTAATAAAGAAGCGTTGCACGCTGGCGGCCACAAATACCCGGGCCACACCGAGATGCTCGCGCACCTGACCAACGTCGATGAAGTGTCGATGATGCTCGTTGCGCCGCACCTGCGCGTCATTCACGTCACCACTCACATCGGCATCATCGACGCGATTCGCAAGATCGAGCCGGGCCTCGTCCAGCGCACCATCGAACGCGGCAACGCGACGTTGATCAAGGCCGGCATCGCCAAGCCACGCATCGGCGTGTGCGGCATCAACCCTCACGCGGGCGAGAACGGCCTGTTCGGTTACGGCGAGGAAGAAGAGAAGATCATTCCGGCCGTGAAGCTACTGCAAGATCAAGGTCTGGACGTCACTGGCCCGTTGCCTGCTGACACGCTGTTCTTCCGCGCCGGTCGTGGCGATTTCGACCTCGTGGTGGCGATGTATCACGATCAGGGCCACGGTCCGGTGAAAGTGCTGGGGCTGGAAGCGGGCGTCAACGTGACGGTGGGTCTGGAAGTGATTCGCACGTCCGTGGACCACGGCACTGCATTCGACATCGCCGGCAAGGGCATCGCCGACGAGCGCAGCTTGCTGGAAGCGCTGCGTCAGGGTGCCGAACTGGCCACGCGTCGGGGGTGAGGCGTGACGGCGCGGTCGTGTAAGATCACGGCCTTTCCGCAACGAGGCCGCCCATGAAAGCCACCGACCGTCATCGCGCCATTCTCGAATTGGTCCGCGCTCGCGACACCAATGTCGAGCAGTTGAGCGCGGCTTTGGGGGTGTCGGAAGCGACCGTGCGCCGCGACCTGACCATGCTCGCCAAGCAGCGGCATCTGGTGCGCACCCACGGCGGTGCGACCGCGCTGATTGGTGTCCACGAGCCAGAGGCCTCGCTTGACGAGCGCAAGTCTGCGCAGCGCGACCAAAAGGACGCTATCGCCAAAGCCGCAGCGATGCACGTGCAGGATGGCGACACCGTGCTGCTCGACGGTGGCACCACCTGCGCGGCGTTGGCGCTGCACCTGTGTTCGCGGCAAAACGTGCACGTCGTCACCAATAATCTACTGGCCGTGATGACCCTCGCCAATGCGTCGGGCATTCGTTTGACGTTGATCGGGGGGGATCTGCGCGGTTCAAGCATGAGCACGCTTGGCCCACTCGCCGAGCTGACACTCAGCCGTCTGAGCGTCGACAAAGCATTCATGGGGGCGGATGGCGTGGTCGCGGAATTCGGTCTGTGCGAGGCTAGCGATCAGCAGGCTTATCTCAAGGAATGCATCATCAAACGCGCCGCGCAGGTCTTCGTCCTTGCTGACGCCGACAAACTTGGCCGCGCACGCCAGCAACACTGGACGCCTATCGAGCGGGAGTGGACGCTGATCACCGCGGCAGAGGCAGATGAATCATTGCTGGCGCCGTTTAGGGCCGTACAGCAGATTACCGTGGAAACCGCAGGCAATTGAGCGCGTGATACCTCTGTGGGGGTGGTGTTGCTTAAGGCTGTGTAGGTCTCTCGACCCTGATTTGTAGGACTTTTCCCTGTTGTCACCCCGTTGTCATTCAGCTGTCACCCCCGGCATGTCTAAATTCGGACCCTGACCCCTTAAATCCACGCCGGGAGCTCTGTCATGACTCTGGATCTATCCGAAACCGCCCGCTACATCCAAGCCGACATCCTCGACAGCTTCGACGAAGAGCTGGAGATGGAATACGACGACGCGCGCCTGGATGGCCTGCTGTCTGATCTGGGCGAGGAAGTGCCGAAAGGCATCGATCGACGCGTGTATTTCCGCGAGCTGTTGCGTCTGCAAGGCGAGTTGGTGAAGCTTCAGGATTGGGTCGTCAGCCAGAAGCTCAAAGTCGTCGTATTGTTCGAAGGCCGCGACGCGGCGGGCAAGGGTGGCGCTATCAAACGCATCACACAGCGCCTTAACCCACGGGTCTGCCGAGTGGCAGCGTTGACCGCCCCGAGCGAACGCGAGCGCACGCAGTGGTATTTCCAGCGCTACGTTTCGCACCTGCCAGCAGCGGGCGAAATGGTCCTGTTCGACCGCAGTTGGTACAACCGCGCAGGCGTCGAGCGTGTCATGGGGTTCTGCAACAACGACGAGTACGAGGAGTTTTTCCGCACCGTTCCCGAGTTCGAAAAAATGCTCGTGCGCTCGGGCATCATCCTCATCAAATACTGGTTCTCGATCACCGACGACGAGCAATATCGCCGCTTTCTGATGCGCATCCACGATCCGCTGAAACAGTGGAAACTGTCGCCGATGGACCTGGAATCCCGCCGTCGCTGGGAAGACTACACCCGCGCCAAGGAAGAAATGCTGACGCGCTCGCACACCGACGTCGCACCCTGGTGGATCGTGGAGGCAGATGACAAGAAGCGCGCGCGTCTGAACTGCATCCATCACTTGCTGGAGCAAATCCCGCGTGGCGAAGTGGAGTCGCCGCAGATCTCGCTGCCAGAGCGCGAATACAATGCCAACTACCTGCGTGCGCCAGTGCCGCGTGACATGGTAATCCCGTCGGTTTATTGATTGCCGTTGTAGCCCCATGACTTGCTGGTGGTAGCGATCTGGAAATCGCTGCCGCCGACACGTTTGACGGAAGCAGTGCGTGATGTGTCGCGGCTCAGATTTTCCACTTGTTCGCCGTCTTCGCCAGCCGTTGCTGCAGGCCCTCGATGTTCAGCGCGAGCTGTCGATTCATCAACTGATACCCCAGCACGTCCGCCGACACCGCAGGCGCCTCCGGTCCGACTGCCAACGACTCGCTTGGCCGTGCCAGACGCTCAGTTGCACCGCTTTGCAACGCCCTCGCCATGCCAATCAACATACGCCGAATCCGACGCTGCTCAGCGCTCATGCCCACGTTGCCAAGGTCAGTTGGCCTAAGGTTGGAAAGGATCTCCAGCGTGCTCAGGCACATCCGGAAATGCCCCTGAATGGCATCCAGCTCAACCAGCGAAATCTTCACTTCCTTCGACACCGACGGCATCAGCGAGCGTAACTGCAGCATCGTCGCGTTGAGCCGGGCCATCAGCTTCAAATGCTCGTCCGCCGCAATCGACTGGCCACTGCTGATACGCTCATACACCTTCGCGCAATCCCGCAAACCACTGGCCAGGTTGTACCGCCACGAATACACCGCATAGAGCGGCAACGCGAAAGAGAACGCCAGCGCCAAAACGATCCCGATCAGAATATCCACCGTCCGCCACAGCCCGTCTGTAATCGGGTTATCGCCATGCCCTGCGACGATAAACAGCGTGATTGCCGACAACAGCGCCGTGTACCCGCCTTTACCAATCGCGTGATACGCGAAAAAACCGCAGATCAGCGACATGATCACGTACGTCAGCAATGGCATGCCCAGGTAATTCTCCTGCGCCACCACCGCCAATCCCAACGCCGCACCAATCAACGTCCCGTACGCCCGCTCCACCGACTTCTTGCCGATATTGCCGTGATGCTGCAAACCGCCGATCACAATCAACATCGTCACCGACGCCCACTCGCCGTGAGGCAGATGGATGCCGGTGGTGAGCAGAATGGAGACCAATAAACCGACGACGATACGGCCCGCATGGATATAGCGCGCGTGGCGGTAACGACGGTAGGGGTCCAGAAGTGGACGGAGGAGGCGGCGGAGGAACAGGGGCAGGGAAGGTGCGTTCATGGGATTACAGACCTCACCGGGCGTGAATCTATCCTCACGTCAGGCCGGAAATTCGGGTGAGTAACGCTGCAATGTACGTGCTCGCCAAGCCTATGAGAATGATCCCGAGCGGACGCTCCCACCAGTTCTTGATCTCGCCAGGTGGCATCTGCAGCGACAGCACCGTGACGCTTGCGGGCTGGTTGATGACGGCAGTCGCCTGTTCTGGGGGGAGCATCGAACGTAACCAAAGCTCGTCCCTCGCCTTCTTCCGGATCGCAGCAATGTCATTAGAAAGCTGTATTCCCGCTCCGCGAATGTAAGCCCCTGTTGCAATGATGACCATGATTCCGACGAGCATCAGCGTGTCTAGGGTCAAGGGTTGATTGACGTCCAGACGCGGTGTCGCGTCCCACAAAACCTGCAGAAAACTTGTTGCTCTGTACACGATCAAGCTCAGATTCTGCAGTTCGTATCCCAGGCCGTTGAGAAATGAAGCCTTAAGCTGCTCCCCAAAATCGTAAATCGAGAGCACTGCTGCCATCAGCAGTTGAGTGAATCCGATCAGCATCACCGCCAGGCCCAGCCACTTCATGCGGCGCGACTTCTTCATTGCTTCCCAAACTGTCATTTCGTCATGTCCTTGCGTTCATAAAAACTCAGTGTTTTCGCATCCTGCGAGCGATCAGGTGGGATAGCTTCCTCGGCAATAAAAAAGCCGCGCAATGCGCGGCTTTCAAGATGGTGGGCCCACACGGACTCGAACCGTGGACCAAAGGATTATGAGTCCTCTGCTCTAACCAACTGAGCTATAGGCCCTCAGTCAGGCGGCGGATTATAACGATGGTTTCCATGCTGTGCTATCCGAAAAGTCTGAAACGGTTATACGAAGAAACGTCGCGCAGAATTCTTCCGGGCGCAGGGGCAGGCTGACGATGTAGCCCTGGATCTGTTCACAGCCTTCGTCGGCGAGGAATTGCTGTTGCTCAAGGCTTTCCACGCCTTCGGCGATGACGGTCAGTTGCATGCTGCGGCCCAGGGCGATGATGGCGCGGACGATGGCGGCGTCGTGCTGGTCGTCTGGCAGGCCGCGCACGAAGGACTGGTCGATCTTCAGGATGTCCAGCGGCAAACGTTTGAGGTAGCTCAGTGAGGAATAGCCGGTGCCGAAGTCGTCGATGGCCAGTTGCACGCCGAGTTTTTTCAGGCGGTGCAGCACGGAGAGTGCCTCTTCGGTCTGGGACATGATGAAGTTTTCGGTGATTTCCAGTTGCAGGCAGCCTGGCTGCAGTTCGTATTGTTGGAGCAGGTGTTCGATGCGGGTGACCAGATTGGGTTGGCGCAGTTGGGCGCCGGCCAGGTTCACGGAGAGGGGGCCGAAAACGTCATATGTCTGATTCCAGCGATACAGCTGTTGGCAGGCCTTCTCCAACACCCACTCGCCGATCTGCAGGATCATGCCGTTTTCCTCTGCCAGAGGAATGAACCGCTCAGGTGGGACTTCTCCGAAGGTCGGGTGGGTCCAGCGAATCAGAGCTTCGGCGCCGACCAGTCGTTGTGTCAGAAGGCTGATCTTGGGTTGGTAGGAAAGCGTGAACTCGTTGCGTTCGATGGCGCGTCGCAGTTCATGTTCCAGCGCGATGCGCTCGCTGGCCTGGGCGGTGAGGTCGCGGGTGTAGCTTTCGACGCGGTTACGACCTTTCGCTTTGGAGCGGTACATCGCGGCGTCGGCATTTTTGATGAGGGTGGCGACGTCGGCCCCATCTGACGGGAACAGCGCAGTGCCAATGCTGGTGCTGATGAAAAACTCGTGTTCACCCGCCTGGAAAGGGGCGGAGAAGCTATTGAGCAATTTGGTAGCGATGGCCTCCGCGTCGCTGTCGGTTTGCAGGCCGGGGAGCAGGATGATGAACTCGTCGCCGCCCAAACGTGCGACGGTGTCGATGTCACGCAGGTTTTCTTTCAGGCGCTGGGCAATCCCTTTGAGCAACAGGTCGCCGACCGGGTGCCCGAGGCTGTCGTTGATGTGTTTGAAGCGGTCGAGGTCGAGGAACAGCACGGCGCCCAGGCTGTTGGCCTCTTTGCTATGAGTCAGGGCCGCATGCAGGCGACTCTCGAACAGCGTCCGGTTCGGTAGCCCCGTCAGCGGGTCGTGATGGGCCTGATAATCCAGACGGGCCTGAGCCTGTTTGAGGCTGGAAATGTCCGCGAACACTGCGACGAAGTGGGTGATGAATTTGTCGCGATTACGCACGGCGCTGATGGTCAGCCAGCTCGGGTAAATCTCCCCGTTCTTTCGACGGTTACTGATTTCGCCTTGCCAGTGACCCTCTGCCGTCAGTTGATACCACATGGCGGCATAGAACGCGCTGTCGTGCAGTCCCGAGGCCAGCAAGCGGGGCGTCTCTCCGAGGGCTTCGGCTTCGCTGTAGCCGGTGATTTCACTAAAGGCACGGTTGACCGCATTGATCCGCTGTCGGGTGTCGGTGATGAGCACGCCTTCGGCTGTACTCTCGAAAACCGTCGCAGCCAATTGCAGCTTCTCTTGCATCTGGTGGCGGTCGGTGATGTCGCGGGCGATGGTCAGCATGCAGTCTTCACCGCCAATCGGCAGCGGCCGTGATGATATTTCGCACAGTCGAATCTGCCCGTCCCTACGGCGGATATGGCTGGTGAAGTCTTTGACGAAGCCATCGCGGGCAAGTTGCTCAAGCAGTTGCTGCCGCTCGTTGAGGTCGACCCAGATGCCGAGGTCGAGCGTCGTGCGGTCCAGTGACAGCGAACTGTGATAACCGGTAATACGGCTGAACCCGTCGTTGATTTCCACTAATAGCCCGTCGCTCTGCCGGGAAATCAACAAGCCGTCCGGCGACGAGTGGAAAGCTTTGGCGAACTTCTCTTCGGACAACTGCAATTGCTGCTGAGCTTCTTTCAGTGGCGTGATGTCACGCACGACCACCACTACCGCAGGCGTCGAATCCAGATCGAAGGGTTCAGCCGACAGTAAGCCGGTGAAGGTTCGGCCGTTGCTTCGACGGAACGGCATTTCAAGATTTCGAATACTGCCCTTTTGCAGGCGTTGAAGCAGGCTAGGTCCTATGTCCGGGATGCCCCAAATATTCAATTCGCTAGGCGTGCGGCCCACGATATCGCTGGCGCTTATGCCGATTTGCTCGACGAACGCCTGGTTCGCCTCCAGAAAGCAGCCGTCCGACAAGCGGGCAATCACCAGGATGTCCGGACATTGTGCGAACACTGACGCGAATTTCCCTTCGGACTGCCGCAGGGCTTCCTCGGTCTGCTTGGCTTCCGTGATGTCGATCATCAGGCCGCGCATCACGGGTTCGTGGCCATAAGTGATCAGCGTGACGATGTCACGTATCCACAACGTCCTGCCGTCGGCGCTGATAACGCGGTAATCAAGGCTGTGGTCGTTACCCAGCTTGGTTTGAACGTCGCAGTAGGCTTCAGCGGCGTCGAGGTCGGCGGGGTGGACGATGCTGCGCCAAAACCCCGGTCTCAGCCATTGATGCAGCGGGTAGCCGAGCAAGTTTTCTGCGTGCGGGGAAACGTAGTTGTAGGAGTAATCGTGGGTGTTGGCTTCCCAAGCAATCGCCGACAGGCTTTCGATCATGCCTCGGTAATGGTATTCGCTGCTGCGCAGTTCCTGCTCCAGCGCGACGCGACGGGAAATTTCCGAACTGAGGCGGCGATTGATTCGTACCACAATCAACAGGATCGTCGAGAGCAGAAGCAGTCCAGGCAGTCCGTAAAGCAGAAAGTCTCGCCAGAACTTCATGGGTTCGGGGGCGAGTGGAAGCGATGCCGAGCCGTCAGACGGTGAGCCTTCAGCACGGGCATCGGATGGATCGGCATAGGCCAGCGCTTGAGGCGAGCGGATGTCGAAACCTTGAAGGCCATTGCCGACAAGGCCGCTGCCGGGTGAGCGCTCGGTTTCCGGCGGCGCAGCATCCATACTCTGCATTGATCCCTCGTGCACGCTCTGCCAGGTCGTTTCCCTTTGAGGGAGAGCCTGTGCGTCGACGCTGGTCGACCCCATCAAGCACAAGAAAGCAATGGCCGGCATCCAAAACATGGCAGCCTCATTAGTTGCAGCGTTAGGAATGCTTCGAGTGTAGCCGTGCTGAGGGAAGGTGGCACACTGCCGATTTCTTATTCTCTGAAATGCAAAACCCCCAGCAGGGCTGGGGGTCTTGTTCTAGCGCGTTTCGCTTACTCGTCCAGGAACGAACGCAGGTGTTCGCTTCGGGTCGGGTGGCGCAGCTTGCGCAGCGCCTTGGCTTCGATCTGACGAATACGCTCACGGGTTACATCGAACTGCTTACCGACTTCCTCAAGGGTGTGGTCAGTATTCATGTCGATGCCGAAGCGCATACGCAGCACCTTGGCTTCACGGGCGGTGAGGCCCGACAGCACTTCACGCGTTGCCTCTTTCAAGCTTTCCACGGTCGCAACATCGATTGGCGACTGCATGGTCGAGTCTTCGATGAAGTCACCCAGATGGGAGTCTTCGTCGTCACCGATCGGCGTTTCCATGGAGATCGGCTCTTTTGCGATCTTCAATACCTTACGGATCTTGTCCTCAGGCATTTCCATGCGTTCGCCCAGCTCTTCCGGCGTCGGCTCGCGACCCATTTCCTGCAGCATCTGGCGGGAAATACGGTTGAGCTTGTTGATCGTCTCGATCATGTGCACCGGAATACGGATGGTGCGCGCCTGGTCGGCGATCGAGCGAGTGATCGCCTGACGGATCCACCAGGTGGCGTATGTCGAGAACTTGTAACCGCGACGGTATTCGAACTTGTCCACCGCTTTCATCAGGCCGATGTTGCCTTCCTGGATCAGATCGAGAAATTGCAGGCCGCGGTTGGTGTACTTCTTGGCGATCGAAATCACCAGACGCAAGTTCGCTTCAACCATCTCTTTCTTCGCGCGGCGGGCCTTGGCCTCACCGATCGACATGCGGCGGTTGATGTCCTTGATTTCCGCCACGTTCAGGCCGGTTTCTTCTTCCAGCGCCGTCAGCTTCTGCTGGCAACGCTGAATGTCAGCCTGCAAGCGGCCGATGGCTTCAGCGTATTTGCTTTTGCCTTTGGCCAGTGCATCGGTCCAGCTCTGATCGACTTCATTGCCCGGGAACTGGCGCAGGAAGTCAGCACGCGGCATGCGAGCGTCACGGACGCACAGTTGCATAATGGCGCGTTCCTGTGCACGCAGACGCTCCAGAGCGCTACGAACACGTTCAACCAGACCTTCAAACTGTTTAGGAACCAGTTTGATCGGCATGAACAGCTCGGCCAGCGCCAGCAGCTCTTCGTTAGCCTGCTTGCTGCCACGACCGTGCTTTTTCAGGGCCTTGAGGGTGATCGCCATCTGATCGGAGACCGCACCGAAGCGCTGAGCTGCCACGACCGGATCAGGACCGCTTTCGGCCTCTTCCTCGTCGTCGCCGTCGGCGGATTCTTCGTCATCATCGTCAGCGACGTCGGTCTTTTCGGTTTTCTGATCGATCGGTGGCGGCACCTCGGCAGGCGGCGCGATGCCGTCGTCCGGGTCGATATAACCGCTGAGAACGTCAGACAGGCGACCACCTTCGGTGGTGACGCGAGTGTATTCGGAGAGAATGTGCTCGACCGTGCCAGGGAAGTGCGCAATCGCGCCCATCACTTCACGGATGCCCTCTTCGATACGTTTGGCGATTTCGATTTCGCCTTCACGTGTCAGAAGCTCGACCGTACCCATTTCACGCATATACATGCGCACCGGGTCGGTTGTGCGACCGATGTCGGTTTCGACTGCTGCCAACGCGGCGGCTGCTTCTTCAGCGGCTGCCTCGTCGGTGTCAGCTTCGGCCAACAAAAGGGCGTCCGCATCCGGAGCACTCTCGAATACGTTGATCCCCATGTCGTTAATCATGCGGATGATGTCTTCCACCTGTTCCGGATCTGAAATATCCTCCGGCAGGTGGTCGTTGACCTCCGCGTAAGTCAGGTAACCCTGCTCACGACCGCGGCTGATCAACTCTTTGAGGCGAGACTGCTGTTGCGCTTTTCCGGACATAACACCCTATCCACTGAAGGTCTTGGCGGGCAAAAAACAAGCCGAGGATTATACCCGAGCTAGGACCTCACGCGCCAGTTGAGGTCGGGGTTTGTGCAGGAACTTTGCGATTTAACAGGTTGAGTAGCTGAACTTTTTCCTCAGCACTCAGACCGGTCTGCCGTTCCTTCCTGATCAATTGATCGAGACTTCGCTCGCGTTGGCGGGCGGACAAGCTAGTTATAGTGTCGAAAAACTGTTGTTCAAGGTTATCGGCCGAGATAAGCCATTCCTTTTCGGCCAGTTGTCGTAATAATCGTCCTTGATCGGTTCCGTGCCAGCGGGCGATCAATTGCAGCGACCGCAGCTTCGGATTCTTTTGCAGCGCTTCGAGCAATGCCACCAGCAACTGCGAATACACATTATCTTCCGCCGCAAAGTGGCTGGTATCTTCCACCTTCTGTGACAGGTCCGGATGATGAAGCAGGGTCCGGAGGGCTGTCAGGGTCGGTGGCTCCACCGTTGCCGGTGTGCGTGGGGCGCGAGGTTCAAAGTCAGGCCGCTTGCCGTTCTTGTCCCACTTCTTGCCTTTGTCCCACGGCTTTTTTTCCCATTTCTTCTGCTGGCCGCCTGATGAGTTCGGCGTCCATTCTTGCTGTGGTTCGTATGCGTCATGCGGCTGATAATCGCCGTAATCAGGCACTGAATCGTAATCAAACCCCGGGTCGTAAACCGGCGGTGCCTCGGCGGGAGCGCTTTGCACCAGCTGGTTGACGGCGGCGGTGTCCAGCCCGGTTATTTCCTTGAGGCGCCGACGCATCAGCTCCCGAAGGTTGGCGCCCGGTACCTTTTCGATCAGTGGAGCAGCCAGGGTGACCATATGCGCTTTGCCTTCCAGCGAGCGCGGGTCCGCTTCCTTGGTCAACTGCTCGAAAAAATAGTCGGCGAGCGGTTGTGCGTGCTGATTGATCCTTGCCTTGAAGGCATCGGTGCCTTCGGCGCGTACCAGCGTGTCCGGGTCTTCGCCTTCGGGCAAAAACAGAAACCGGGCGCGACGACCGTCCTGCAAGCTTGAAAGCGTGGCTTCCAGTGCGCGCCAGGCGGCATTTCGGCCTGCCTGGTCGCCGTCGAAACAGAACAGCACGTTGGGCACAACGCGGAAAAGCCGCTTCAAATGCTCTTCGCTGGTGGCGGTGCCCAGTGTCGCAACGGCGTTGCGCAAGCCCTGTTGAGCCAGCGCGATGACGTCCATGTAGCCTTCGACAACGATGATTTCGTCTAGGTTGCGATTGTGTTTGCGCGCCTCGAACAGACCGTATAGCTCTTGGCCCTTGTGAAACACCGGTGTCTCGGGCGAGTTCAAGTACTTTGGTTTATCGTCACCTAGCACGCGTCCGCCAAACGCGATGACTCGACCCCGGCTGTCACGAATGGGGAACATCACCCGGTCGCGAAAGCGGTCGTAACGCTTGCCGGTTTCGGCGTTCTCGATCAGCAGGCCAGCGTCGATCATGGCCTTTTGCTGAAGCGTGTCGCTGCTGAGGTGTTTGTACAGATTGTCCCAACCGGGTGGAGCGAACCCCAATCCGAAGTCGCGGGCAATCTCACCTGAAAGGCCACGGCCTTTCAGATAGTCCACTGCGGATTTGCGGGTCGGGTGGCCTTTCAGCGCGGCCCGGTAGAAGTCGGCAGCAGCGGTCAGCAGTGGGTACAGCGGCGAATCGGTGGGTTGTCTGGGCTTTTGGCCTCTGACGCCCTGTTCGCGGGGTACTTCCATGCCTGCGGCTTTGGCCAGTTCCTCGACGGCCTGGGGGAAATCCAGGTTGTCGTGGTCCATGATGAAGCCGAGGGCGTTTCCGCCTGCGCCGCAGCCAAAGCAGTAATAGAACTGTTTGTCGGGGCTGACGCTGAACGACGGTGTCTTTTCTTTATGGAAAGGACAGCAGGCGCTGAAATTCTTGCCGGTTTTCTTTAATTGAACGCGCGAGCTGACAACGTCGACGATGTCGGTGCGGTTAAGCAGGTCGTCAATAAAACCTTGAGGAATCAGTCCGGCCATGGCGTTCTCATCATCAGGCGCCCCGCCAGAAAGATCGTGGCGAATCCAAAGCGTAACGACGGTTGCTTGGTCAGTGTAGACGGGTCAACGCTGCCTGAAGATCAGGCTGGAAGAGTTCGACGGGGGATGTGTAGGTCACAGAATGACATCGACAGCCTTTGTCTGTGTTGCTTGAGGCTAAATCTGCAACTGCCGACAGCCCGGCTTTAGGGCCGGGCAAGGCAGAAGCTTGCGACAGACGTCTGTATTAATACAGACGAACGGCGCGGCGCTGTTCGCGCTGAACTTTCTTGGCGTGACGCTTAACAGCAGCAGCTGCCATACGCTTACGCTTCGAAGTTGGCTTCTCGTAAAATTCGCGGCTACGAACTTCGGCCAGAGTGCCGGCTTTCTCGCAGGAGCGCTTGAAACGACGCAGAGCTACGTCGAAGGGTTCATTCTCTTTAACTTTGACGGCTGGCATCCAGAGCTACCTTCATTCATTACCGGGGTCGGCGCCTCGTACAACACTTGTATGAGTACGCCGGTTTTAAGGGTTGCGGATGTTAACCCCTCGGCGCGAGGAATGCAAAGCCTCTGATCGAAAACCACTGGTCGCAGGCATGAGCGGCGACTATTATGCGCGCCTTCGAATTCAGCCCCCAAGGCGTGCCCCATGTTAGTACTGGGATTGGAAACTTCTTGCGACGAGACCGGCGTGGCGCTGTATGACAGCGAGCGCGGACTGCTCGCCGACGCATTATTCAGCCAGATCGACTTGCATCGGGTCTACGGCGGCGTGGTCCCCGAGCTGGCGTCCCGCGACCACGTAAAACGCATGCTGCCCTTGATTCGTCAGGTGTTGGCCGAGGCGGATTGCGCCGCGACCGAGATCGATGGCATCGCTTATACCGCAGGTCCAGGGCTGGTCGGTGCGCTGCTGGTGGGGGCGTCTTGCGCGCAAGCGCTGGCTTTCGCGTGGGACATTCCTGCATTGGGCGTGCACCACATGGAAGGCCATCTTCTGGCCCCTATGCTGGAGGCGCAACCGCCGGAGTTTCCGTTCGTCGCTTTGTTGGTTTCCGGTGGTCACACGCAACTGGTTCGGGTGGACGGCATCGGCCTTTATGAGTTGTTGGGCGAGACGCTGGATGACGCCGCGGGCGAAGCCTTCGACAAGACGGCCAAAATGATGGGCCTGAATTACCCCGGTGGTCCGGAGATTTCCCGTTTGGCGCTCCAGGGCGTGCCGGGACGTTTCACGTTCCCTCGCCCGATGACCGACCGCCCCGGCCTCACGTTCAGCTTTAGCGGTTTGAAAACCTCCGCCTTGAACACCTGGCAGCAATGCCAGAGCGCTGGGGACGACGGCGAGCAAACCCGTTGCGACATCGCACTGGCCTTCCAGGATGCGGTGGTGGAGACTTTGACCATCAAGTGCAAACGCGCCTTGAAGCAGACAGGCATGAAGCGTCTGGTGATTGCGGGTGGGGTCAGTGCAAACAAGGCGTTGCGTCAGTCTCTGGAGCAAATGCTCGGCGGGATCGGCGGCAACGTCTTTTACGCGCGTCCGGAATTTTGTACGGATAACGGGGCAATGATCGCGTTCGCCGGATGTCAGCGATTGCAGGCGGGCCAGAAAGAAGACCTGAGCATCACTGTGCAGGCGCGCTGGCCAATGGAACAGTTACCGGGGCTGTAAAGCCACGCTGCTTGGAAAGAAAAAGGCTCGAATGAGCCTTTTTTATCTTTTGCCGCTAGAAATGCCGTTCGCGTCCTGCATAGAGGTCGCGTAAATTGCCGCGATGACGCCAGACGATCAGCAAAGTCAGCAGGCTCATGGGCACCAGCGCATGGGGTTCCTGCCAGGCCAGCAGCGGAAGGGTCAGCGGGGTGGCGATCAGCGAGGCGAGCGAACTGGTGCGGGTGAGATAAAACGTCAACAGCCATGCAGCGATTGCCAGCAGCGCGGCGGGTGGATATAGACCCAGTAGCATCCCCGCCGCCGTAGCGACGCCTTTGCCGCCCTTGAAGCGAAAGTACAAAGGAAACAGATGGCCGAGTACGGCGTAAAGCCCGATCCAGGCCTGTTGACGAGGGTCGAGTCCCGCCCAGGTAGCGATCAGCACTGGAATCATCCCTTTGCAGACGTCGCCGATCAGGGTCAGGATAGCGAGCTTCTTGCCCGCCAGACGCAGCATGTTGGTGGCGCCTGCGTTGCCCGAGCCGCTGGCGCGCGGGTCCGGACTGCCGGTCAGACGGCTGAGCAGGATGGCGAAGGACAGCGAGCCGAGCAGGTAGGCGAGAAGTGCCAGTAACCAAAACATGCTAACCATTCCGGGCGGGGAAGCCCTGATTCTAACGGCGCATTGCGCCCTTGTCGTGCAGCGGAGAGAAAGGCTTGGACAGAGTTTTCATTGAGGGTCTGGAGGTCGATACGGTGATCGGTGCCTACGACTGGGAACGCGGCATTCGTCAGTGCCTGCGTCTGGACCTGAGTTTTGCCTGGGACAATCGACCTGCCGCCGCGGGCGATGACTTGAGCAAGGCACTCGACTACGCCAGCGTCTCTGCGCGCATTCAGGCTTTTGCTGAGGTTTCGCAGTTTCAATTGGTCGAAACCTTCGCCGAGCGTCTAGCGGAAGTGCTGATGAATGAATTCAACATTCCCTGGCTGCACCTGAAACTCACCAAACCCGGCGCCGTGCCAGCGGCCAAGGGCGTGGGCGTGGAGATCGAGCGCGGATGCCGCTGACACGGATTTTTCTCGGCCTGGGGAGCAACGTCGACCGGCACCGTCATCTGTGTTCCGGGCTTGATGCGCTGGCCGGTTTTCTCACCGATATGTCCTGCTCGCCGGTGTTCGAAAGCCACCCTGTGGGAATCAAGAGCGGGCCATTCATCAATCTGGTGGTGTCGGCACTGACAGACCTACCGTTGACCGAACTGGACCGTCGTCTGAAATTCATCGAAGCCGACAACGGTCGTTATGCCCCTGACCGTAAAGGGCTGCCGCTGGACATCGACGTGCTGTTGTATGGCGAGCAGGTCGGTAATTTCGATGGGCTGGTGCTGCCCCGTGCTGAAATTCTGAAGAATGCATTTGTGCTGTGGCCGTTGTCGCTAATTGCGCCGGAAAGACTTCATCCCGAAGTGGGATTGACGTTTGCCAAACTGTGGGAAGAATCGCAGATTGAGCAGCAGCTTTGGCCGGTTGCGTTTGAGTGGCAGGGTCGGCCGCTCACCCCGGATACGATGCTGCCCACGGTTCAATAAACACAAACGACCTCCTGTAGGAGCGAATTCATTCGCGTGAGGCCCGTACAGCCGAAACCGCATCTGGCGGATGTACCACCGCATCGCGAATGAATAGCTCCCAAAGGGCGATCAGACGTCTGCAAATTCAGCTCTGACTCTGATACGACGCCTTGTAAAGCGTCAGCGTGTCCAGCCGTTCCCGCTTCAGCGCTTCGCCCAACTCCTGCCCTTGATAACCCTGATCCAGCAGCGGCTGGACCGCCACTTGCCTCGCGGCTTCCGCTGCGCCGCGCAGGTATTCAGCCTGTGGATAACTGCGATCCTCGAAACCCTTGCGACCCCGGGCGTCCATCTCACAGGCGACAATGAACTCCTCGAACCGCTGCGGGCGGCGATAGACGTCGAAGTTCTGCAGCAACTCCAGCAGCGTCGAAGGCTTGAGCTCCAACGCTCGGTGGCCATGGGTGTGGTATTGGCCCACCAGCAGCGCCAGTTCCTGGCAATCTCTCGGCACTTTGAAGCGCTGACTCACTGCTTTGATCGCTTTGAGGCCTTTCTGCTCATGGGCGATATGGCGCGGCCAATCTGCTTCGGGCGTTAATCCTTTGCCCAAATCGTGCAGCAGGCACGCCCAACGCACGCTCAACGGCTGCTTGTGCACCGCTGATTGGTGCAGCACGCTCAGGACATGCAGCCCGGTGTCGATTTCCGGATGGTGCACCTCTGGCTGGGGGATGCCGAACAGCGTATCGATTTCCGGCATCAACACCTTCAGTGCACCGCAGTCCTTCAGAACCTGGATGAACACCTGTGGCTCCCGCTCCATCAGTGCGCGGGAAATTTCCTTCCAGCTGCGCTCCGGCGTGAGGGCTTCCAATTCGCCCGACGCGCTGAGTTGGCGCATCAGCATTAAGGTTTCAGGGGCAATGGTGAAACCGTCCGGTGCGTAGCGGGCCGCAAATCGCGCCACGCGCAAGACCCGTAAAGGGTCTTCCGCAAATGCCGGGGAAACATGGCGCAACACCCGATCCTGCAAATCGCGCTGACCGTGATAGGGGTCGGTCAGGTGGCCGTCCTTGTCTTCGGCGATGGCATTGATCGTCAGGTCGCGGCGGATGAGGTCTTCTTCCAGAGTGACGTCGGGATCGGCGTGAAACACGAACCCGCCATACCCACGGCCCGTCTTGCGCTCGGTTCGAGCCAGCGCGTATTCCTCGCCGGTGAGGGGGTGCAGAAATACTGGAAAGTCTGTGCCGACCGGGCGGTAGCCCTTGATCAGCATCTCATCGGTGGTCGCGCCGACGACAACCCAGTCGGTGTCCGCGACCGGTTTGCCAAGCAGGCGATCACGCACAGCGCCGCCAACTTTATAGATCTGCATATAAAAGCCTCCGTAAGCGCGACAGGATAAACCTTACGTCGCGCTTGCGGAGGGCCATTTTTCAGATACGGCTTATCCCCTAAAGGTGAACGACCGCCAAGTCGAGCCGGGGATATTCACTGTCAGCGTGTTCGCTTCTCGGTGGGACGTGGTGGGTTTTCATGATCTGGTCGCCCTGAAGCGTTTCGAGGTGAATGTCGAACCCCCACAGGCGATGCAGGTGTTTAAGCACTTCATCCGTCGAGTCGCCCAGCGGTTTGCGATCATGTTGTTGGTGACGCAGGGTCAGCGAGCGATCGCCTCTGCGATCGATGCTGTAGATCTGCACGTTCGGCTCACGGTTGCCGAGGTTGTACTGGGCTGCGAGGGTTTCTCTGATCGTTCTGTAGCCTGTTTCATCATGAATGGCAGGAACCAGCAGGTCGTCTTTTTGATCGTCATCCAGAATGCTGAACAGCTTGAGGTCGCGAATGACCTTCGGTGACAGGTATTGCAGGATAAAGCTCTCGTCCTTGAAGCTGCTCATCGCAAATTTCACGGCGGTCAGCCAATCCGTCCCTGCCAGCTCGGGAAACCAGTGGTGGTCTTCTTCGGTCGGGTGCTCGCACATCCGTCGAATGTCTTGATACATGGCAAACCCCAAGGTGTAGGGATTGATGCCGCTGTAATAGGGGCTGTCAAAGCCCGGTTGGAACACGACGCTGGTGTGGGACTGCAAGAATTCGAGCATGAATCCGTCAGTGACCAGGCCTTCGTCGTACAGATCATTCATCAGGGTGTAATGCCAAAAGGTCGCCCAGCCTTCGTTCATCACCTGAGTCTGGCGCTGTGGATAGAAATACTGGGCGATTTTGCGAACGATGCGCACGATTTCCCGCTGCCACGGCTCCAGCAGGGGCGCGTGTTTCTCAATGAAGTAGAGGATGTTTTCCTGCGGCTCGGCTGGGAAGCGCGCATTGTCTTCCTTGTCGTTCTTGCTGGCATTTTTCGGAATCGTGCGCCAAAGATCGTTGATCTGCTTCTGCAAATGCTCTTCGCGGTCTTTCATGCGGCGACGTTCTTCCTCCGCCGAAATCGGGTACGGCCGCTTATAGCGGTCAACGCCGTAATTCATCAAGGCATGGCAGGAGTCGAGCAGGTCTTCGACCGCGTCGATGCCGTGGCGCTCTTCGCATTGCATGATGTACTGCTTGGCGAACACCAGGTAATCGATGATCGAACTGGCGTCTGTCCAGGTGCGGAACAGGTAGTTGCCCTTGAAGAAACTGTTGTGGCCGTAGCAGGCATGAGCCACGACCAAAGCCTGCATACAGATGGTGTTTTCTTCCATCAGGTACGCGATGCACGGGTCGGAGTTGATGACGATCTCGTACGCCAGACCCATCTGGCCACGGGAGTAGGATTTTTCCGTACTGAGGAAGTGCTTGCCGTAGGACCAATGGTGATAGCCCAGCGGCATGCCGACCGACGCATAGGCGTCCATCATCTGCTCAGCGGTGATCACCTCAATCTGATTGGGGTAAGTGTCCAGGGCATAACGCTCGGCGATGCGACTGATTTCCCGGTCGTAGGCCTGGATCAGTTCGAACGTCCACTCTGAACCCGTGGAAAGGGGTTGGCGCTTCTGCTCTCTAGCGGTCATGTCACTAACCTGCGCTGGAAGAGTTCACGGAATACCGGATAGATATCACCGGCAGAGACCAGCTGCTGCTGGGCGAACGTGTCGGCGAAGGCTTCGCCGATGCGCTCGTATTCGAACCACAGTGCCTGATGCTCGCGAGGGGTAATTTCGACGTAAGTGTAGTACTGCACGAACGGCATGATCTGCTTGATCAGAATGTCGCGGCAGATGGGTGAGTCGTCATTCCAGTTGTCGCCGTCGGAGGCCTGGGCAGCGTAGATGTTCCACTCGTTGGTGGGGTAGCGCTCGGCCATGATCTCCTGCATCAGTTTCAATGCGCTGGACACGATGGTGCCGCCGGTTTCCCGTGAATAGAAAAACTCTTCCTCGTCGACTTCGCGCGCGCTGGTGTGGTGGCGGATGAACACGACTTCGATCTTGTCGTAGTTCCGCTTCAGGAAAAGATACAAGAGGATGAAAAACCGCTTGGCGATGTCTTTGGTCGCCTGCGTCATCGAGCCGGACACGTCCATCAGGCAGAACATTACCGCCTTGGAGCTGGGGTTAGGCTGTTTCACTAGCAGGTTGTATTTGAGGTCGAAGGTGTCCAGATAGGGCACGCGTTTGATCCGCGCCTGTAAGCGTGCTGCTTCTATTTCCAGCTCTTGAATGTCGCCGAAATTGTCGGGTTCTTCGCGTTTCAAACGCTCAAGTTCAGCGAGCACTTCACGGAGTTTGGCGCGGCTGCTGCCAGACAACGCAATGCGTCGTGCGTGGGCTGAACGCAGCGTGCGAATGATGTTGATGCGTGACGGGTTGCCTTCGTTGCTAATGCCCGCACGTACGGTCTTGAAGGTATCGGTACCGCTCAGGTTGCGTTTGACGAGGTTGGGGAGTTCGAGGTCTTCGAACATGAACTCAAGGAATTCTTCTTGAGTGATCTGGAACACGAACTCGTCCATGCCTTCGCCGGAATTGCTCGCCTTGCCAGGCCCTTTGCCCCCACCACCGCCCTGAGGACGGGCGATGTGTTCACCGGTGGTGAACTCTTTGTTGCCGGGATGCACGACGGTCTGTTTGCCGCCGCGACCATGATGCAGCACCGGCTCGTCGATATCGCGACCGGGAATGCTGATCTGTTCGCCATGTTCCATGTCAGTGATGGAACGGCGGCTGACCGCTTCTTCCACCGCTTTTTTAATGTGGTCACGGTAGCGACGCAGGAAGCGCTGCCGATTCACCGTGCTCTTGTTCTTGCCATTGAGACGTCGGTCGATCACATAACTCATACGAGGGCCCCTTCGGGGAGCTGCAAGCCATAAGCTGCGAGCTGCAAGTTTTGACCGCAAATACCACACTTCAAGCTACAAGCCTCAAGCCATGCGGTGGTCTATCGAACACGCCGGATCGCTTTTAGCTTGCAGCTTGAAGCTCACAACTTGTCGCTGCTTATTGTGATTTGCGGACGCGCAGGTACCACTCGGACAGCAGCCGCACCTGTTTGTCGGTGTAACCCCGCTCGACCATTCGGGTGACGAAGTCGTTGTGTTTCTGTTGATCCTCTTTGCTGGCTTTGGCATTGAAGCTGATCACCGGCAGCAGGTCCTCGGTGTTCGAGAACATTTTCTTCTCGATCACCACGCGCAGCTTCTCGTAGCTGAGCCAGGTCGGGTTTTTGCCGTTGTTGTTGGCACGGGCGCGTAGCACGAAGTTGACGATCTCGTTCCGGAAATCCTTCGGATTGCTGATGCCAGCCGGTTTCTCGATCTTCTCCAGCTCCTCGTTAAGCGCCACGCGGTTAAGGATTTCGCCGGTTTCAGGGTCGCGGTATTCCTGATCCTGAATCCAGAAGTCTGCGTACAAGACGTAGCGGTCGAAGATGTTTTGACCGTATTCGCTGTAGGACTCCAGATAAGCCGTCTGGATTTCCTTGCCGATGAACTCGATGTAGCGCGGGGCCAGGTATTCTTTGATGAAGCGCAGATAGCGCTCGCGGGTTTCGGCCTGGAATTGCTCTTGCTCGATTTGCTGCTCCAGCACATACAGCAGGTGAACCGGGTTGGCGGCCACTTCGTGCGGGTCGAAGTTGAAGACTTTCGAGAGGATCTTGAACGCAAAGCGCGTGGACAGACCATTCATGCCCTCGTCTACGCCTGCGCTGTCGCGGTACTCCTGGATGGATTTGGCTTTCGGGTCGGTGTCCTTGAGGTTTTCGCCGTCGTACACCCGCATCTTGGAGTAGATGTTGGAGTTTTCCGGCTCCTTGAGGCGCGACAGAACGGTGAACTGCGCGAGCATTTTCAGTGTGTCTGGCGCGCAATGGGCCTTGGCCAGCGAGCTGTTGAACAGCAACTTGTCGTAAATCTTGATCTCGTCGCTGACACGCAGGCAGTACGGCACCTTCACGATGTAAATACGGTCGATGAAGGCTTCGTTGTTCTTGTTGTTGCGGAAGCTGTGCCATTCCGATTCGTTGGAGTGGGCCAGCAGAATACCGGTGAACGGAATCGCGCCCAGGCCTTCGGTACTGTTGTAGTTACCTTCCTGAGTGGCGGTGAGCAGTGGGTGCAGGACCTTGATCGGCGCCTTGAACATCTCCACGAATTCCATCAGGCCCTGGTTGGCCCGGCACAGCGCGCCTGAGTAGCTATAAGCATCGGCGTCGTTCTGTGGATATTCTTCGAGCTTGCGGATATCGACTTTACCCACCAGCGCCGAAATGTCCTGGTTGTTCTCGTCGCCGGGCTCGGTCTTGGCAACGGCGATCTGGTTGAGGATCGACGGATAAAGCTTCACCACCTTGAACTGGCTGATGTCGCCCCCGAACTCGGCCAGACGTTTGGTCGCCCATGGCGACATGATGGTATTCAGGTACCGGCGCGGGATGCCGTAGTCCTCTTCGAGGATCGTCCCGTCTTCGGTGGGTTTGAACAGGCCCAAGGGCGACTCAAAAACCGGCGAGCCCTTGATGGCGTAGAAAGGTATTTTCTCAACAAGCTGTTTGAGCTTTTCAGCCAGGGACGACTTACCGCCGCCGACAGGACCGAGCAGGTAAAGGATCTGTTTCTTTTCTTCCAGACCCTGAGCGGCGTGGCGGAAGTACGAGACGATCTGCTCGATGCAATCCTCCATGCCATGGAAGTCCTCGAACGCTGGATAGCGCCGGATGACTTTGTTGGAGAAGATCCTGGATAGCCGCGAGTTGGTCGAAGTGTCGAACAACTCTGGCTCGCCGATGGCCATCAGAAGACGCTCTGCGGCTGAGGCGTATGCACTGCGGTCGGTTTTGCAGAGCTCCAAGTACTCCTGTAGCGAGAGCTCTTCCTGGCGTGTCGATTCAAAGCGTTGTTGGAAGTGGCTAAAAATACTCATGACGTCACCTCGCTCGATACGTGGAGCCGGCGGCGGATCGTCAGTCGATGTTGGATGACAGCTATCAGTCAGCCGTCATTTACCCCCCAAACACCATAAAAGTAGCTACCGATGACCCACGCGCCGGTGTACCGGCTCTCCCCTGATTCGGATGGCCTGAGCACAAGGATAGTTCGGATTCGCACACAGAAAGAAGGAAGGCGTATGAATGTGGTGCAACCGTTCGTCAGTTACCCTCGCGAGGCCGCGTAGCACGCGGCTTCGCGGCCTGAAAAAATATTTTCCGATCAGCCTTGCGCCGTTTCGGCCGGGAAAGTGTTTTTCCACAGCTCGAAACCGCCGTCCATGCTGTAGACCTCGGAGAAGCCCTGTCCTACAAGATAGGCCGCGGCGCTCTGACTTGAGTTGCCGTGATAGCAAACGACGACGAGCGGTTTATCCAGGTCGGCGTTACGAATGAAGTCAGCAATCGAGTGGTTATCCAGATGATGCGAATCGGGAATGTGATTGCTGGCAAAGGTCTGTGCGTCGCGAACGTCGACCAGCACGGCACCGTTTTCACGCAGGGCCTGGGCCTGCTCCGGCGGGATGCGTTTGAAATCGGTCATGGCATAGGCTCCTGGGCCGTTGGGTTCTCGAACTGTCGAGAACGGAAATGGGGATTCTAACGCTGGGCTGCGGTTTGGTCGCCAGCCGATGTGTTTGGAGGTTTTGACGGGTCGAGGGTGCCACGTTCATCACACTCGCAGCGAATCAGTTCGCGGGTGTCGACGTTGAGCATCGTCATCGCTCCACCCCAGACACACCCGGTGTCGAGGGCGTAAACGCCGGGCTCTTCGCAGCGGCCTTCAAGGGCGGCCCAGTGTCCGAAGATGATGTTCAGGCCTTTGGTCTTGCGGTCCTTGTGGCTGAACCATGGCGCATAACCCGCCGGTGCGCTGTCCAGACCTTCTTTACTCTTGAGGTCGAGCTTGCCGTCTGCGGTGCAGAAACGCATGCGGGTGAAATAGTTGGTGATCACACGCAGACGGGTGACGCCGTGCAGGTCCTTGTCCCATTTGGCAGGCTCATTGCCGTACATGCCATCCAGAAAAGGCTCAAGCAGGTTGTCGTCGCGCAGGGCTTCTTCGACTTCTTCGGCACAGCGGAGGGCTTTTTTCAGCGTCCACTGCGGCGGGATGCCGGCGTGGACCAAGGCGATGTCACGCTCGGCGTCGTAGTGCATCAGTTTCAATTGACGCAGCCAGTCGAGGAGGACTTTGGCGTCAGGCGCTTCCAGGATTTCCCGCAGCGTGTCGCCTTTTTTCAGCCGCTCAATGTTGCGTCCCGCAGCGAGCAGATGAAGGTCATGATTGCCGAGCACGCTGACAACAGAGTCGCGCATGCCATACAGGAAGCGCAGGGTTTCCAGCGACTGAGGTCCTCGGTTCACCAGATCACCCACCAACCACAGCTTGTCACTGGCCGGATCGAATGACACACGCTCCAGCAGACACTTCAACGGATCAAGGCAACCTTGCAGGTCGCCGACTGCGTACACCGTCATCAGTGAAGCGCCCCTGGCACTGCCAGCCGGAAAGGCGCGATAACGGCATCGAAGCGTTTGCCATCATCCGCCAGCATTTGATAAGTGCCCTGCATGTTGCCGACCTTGGTGGTCATGACCGTGCCGCTGCTGTAGGTGTGGCTTTGTCCGGCCTGAATCAGCGGCTGCTGGCCAACGACGCCTTCCCCGCGAACTTCTTCGACGTGCCCGTCGCCGTCGGTGATCACCCAATGGCGCGACAGCAACTTGGCTGGCAGCTCGCCATTGTTGTGGACGGTGACGGTGTACGCAAAGGCAAAACGGTTCTGATCCGGCTGCGATTGTTCTGAAAGAAAGCGGGTGACGACGCTGACGTCGATCTGATAACGAGGATCGGACATGCAAGAGGCCTTAAAAGCGGGAGCGGAAAAAGCCGGAAAAGCCCGGAGAAGGTTGAGTCTAGGACATGTGGCGGTGAAAAAACCAACACGGGCTTCAACCGGACATGTCCTGAAGGGTTTAAGCGACGACAGGTTTGTCAGTCAACTTGTCGGCCAGACGCACGAACGCTGCCAGATCCAGTTGCTCTGGACGCAGGCTGCCATCCACGCCCGCCTCAGTGATTTCCTCACTGGTGAGCAGGGCTTTCAGCGTGTTGCGCAACGTCTTGCGGCGCTGATTGAACGCTTCGCGAACGACGCGTTCCAGTGTGCGGTGATCCTTGGCCGGATGCGGGAGCGTCTCGTGAGGCACCAGACGCACAATGGCCGAATCGACTTTTGGCGGCGGATTGAACGCGCCAGGACCGACATTGAACAGATGCTCCACGCGGCAGTGGTACTGAACCATGATCGACAGACGGCCCCAATCACCGCCGCCGGGACCCGCGGCCAGACGCTCGACCACTTCTTTCTGCAACATGAAGTGCATGTCACGAATCAGGTGTGCGTTCTGCAGCAGGTGAAAGATCAGTGGCGTGGAGATGTTGTACGGCAGGTTGCCGACCACACGCAGGCTGCTGGGCGCTGCGTTCAGGCTGGTGAAGTCGAACTTCAAGGCGTCGCCCTGATGCAGGTTGAAGTTCGGCATGCCGCTGAACTGCTGCATCAGGATCGGTACCAAGTCCTTGTCCAGCTCCACGACGTCCAGCTGCGCACCGCTGCTCAAGAGGCCTTCGGTCAGAGCGCCTTGGCCCGGACCGATTTCAAGCATGCGATCTTCGGCTTTGGCACGGATCGAGCGCAAAATTTTGTCGATCACGCCTGCATCGTGCAGAAAGTTCTGGCCGAAGCGCTTGCGCGCCTTGTGTTGGTATTGCTCAGTCATTAACGGGTCTCGGCCATCTGATAGGCGGTTTCCAGAGCAACCTTGAGGCTGCCGGTGTCGATCTTGCCGCTGCCTGCCAAATCCAGTGCAGTGCCGTGATCCACGGACGTGCGAATGATGGGCAGGCCCAGCGTGACGTTGACGGCGGCGCCGAAGCCTTTGTACTTCAGCACGGGCAGGCCCTGGTCGTGGTACATCGCCAGCACTGCATCACAGTGCTCCAGATATTTGGGGGTAAAAAGCGTATCGGCGGGGAGGGGACCACGCAGGTCCAAACCATCGCCGCGCAGACGCTCAAGGGTGGGTTCGATGATGTCGATTTCTTCGCGGCCGAGGTGGCCGCCTTCGCCCGCATGGGGATTCAGTCCGCAGACCAGAATGCGTGGGCGAGGGATACCGAACTTGCTCACCAGATCGGTATGCAGAATGCGCGTCACACGCTCCAGCTTCTCAGGTGTAATGGCGTCAGCGATGTCGCGCAGCGGCAGGTGAGTGGTCACCAGGGCCACGCGCAAGTTGCCGGTGGCAAGCATCATTACCACTTGTTCGGTATGGGTCAGTTCAGCCAGAAACTCGGTGTGGCCAGAGAAGGCAATGCCGCCCTCGTTGATCACACCCTTGTGCACGGGGGCGGTGATCATCCCGGCGAAGTCGCCATTGATGCAGCCTTGTCCGGCGCGGGTGAGGGTTTCCAGTACAAAAGCGCCGTTGGCCTTGTTCAACTGTCCGGCCGTGACCGGCGCGTTCAGCGGCGTGTCCCAGACATACAGGCTGCCCGCAGGGGCAGGAACATCGGGCCAAGCGGAGGGTGTGACGGGAATCAGGCTGACAGCCACGCCCAGTTGAGCGGCCCGTTCATTGAGCAGGTCGCAACTGGTGATGGCAATCAGGGGGTGGGGCTGGGACTGCGCGGCGAGCAGCAGGCAAAGGTCAGGACCAATGCCAGCGGGCTCGCCGGGTGTCAGGGCGAAACGCCGGGGTTTCACTTGGCAGCCTGGTCAGCGCCAGGGAGCTTGATTTCAACGTAGGCTTCGTCGCGAATCTGACGCAGCCAGGTTTGCAGCTCTTCGTCGTATTTGCGGTTACGCAGTACGGTCATCGCTTGTTGCTCGCGAGCCTGGTTGGTGCCGTCGGTGGCGCGACGACCCAGGACTTCCAGTACGTGCCAGCCGAATTGTGTCTGGAACGGCTTGGACACCACGCCTTGCGGCGTCTCGTTCATTACGTCGCGGAATTCAGGCACCAGCGAACGTGGGTCCACCCAGTTCATGTCACCGCCGTTAAGCGCCGAACCCGGATCTTCGGAGAAGCTCTTCGCCAGAGCGCCAAAGTCTTCGCCGTTCTGGATGCGGTCGTAGATGCGCTGAGCCAGTGTCTTGGTTTCAGCTTCGCTGCGAATCTCGCTTGGCTTGATCAGGATGTGACGAACGTGAACCTCGTCGCGCATCTGGGTCTGATCTTCACCGCCGCGTTTCTCCAGCAGCTTCAGGATGATGAAACCACCCGGCGTACGGGCTGGTGGGGTTACCTGACCTGGGCTCATCGAGCGCAACATGTCGCCGAATGGGGGCGGCAGTTGAGCGGCTTTACGCCAGCCCATGTCACCGCCGTCCAGTGCGCTTTCGCTGGCCGAAGAGGAAATCGCCAGTTGCTCGAAGTTCGCACCCTGTTGCAGCTTGCCGTAGATGTCCTTGGCCTTGGCTGCGGCGGCCTGGATCTGGTCCGAGGTCGCGCTGTCAGGGGTAGGCACCAGAATGTTGGCCAAGTGGTACTCTTCCGAGAACTGAGCCTTGCCCAAGTCCGAGGCGAGGAAGTTCTTCACTTCCTGCTCCGACACCTGGATACGCTCGGCAACGCGACGCTGACGTACGCGGCTGATGATGATTTCCCGACGAATCTGCTCACGGGCGTTATTGAACGACAGGCCGTCATGAGCCAGTGCGGCCTTGAACTGGTCGATGCTCATGTTGTTGCGCTGAGCAATGGTGCCGACCGCCTGGTTCAGCTCTTCATCGGTGATGCGAATGCCGGAGCGCTCGCCAATCTGCAGTTGCAGGTTTTCGAGGATCAGACGATCCAGAACCTGCGACTCCAGCGCGCTGGCAGGAGGAACGCCCTGGCCGCGCTTGGCGATGGTTTGCTGAACTTCGCGGGTGCGCTGATCGAGCTGGCTTTGCATGACCACGTCGTTGTCGACGATGGCTACCACCTTGTCGATGGTGCGCACTTCAGCGTGCGCCACCGAACCGATGAGCAGTGCGCCCAGTACTAGCGGGCGCAGAGAATCAGAAAGCTTGGTCTTCACGTTCACGATAACCTTGGATGCCTTTGTCGAGGAAGCTTTCAACTTTTTGGCCGACTACGCCACCAAGTCCCTTCAACACGATTTGTAGGAATACGCCGCGGTCGCCTTTCTCGTTCTGTGCAACCTCTTGAGTGGACTCGTCATAGTCGACCCAGTAACGGTTGATCAGGCGCAGCTTCCAGCAGCAGTTGTCATATTCAAAACCACCAAAGGCTTCGAGGGTGCGATCACGGTTGTAGTCATATTGCCAGCGACCAATGGCGCTCCATTGAGGCGCGACAGGCCAGATGACCGAGAAGTCATGCTGCTGGATTTTGTAGTAGTCCTTGATGACCGAGCCATCAGGCAGGGTTGCGTCGCCGCCGCCCACGGACCAGCGGCCAGTCGTCTGGTCGTAACGGACCTGGTCGTTGCGATAGCGGTAGCCGGCGTTGATGATCTTGCCGGGATTGTCTTCAGGCTGGTAGTGAACCATCGCGCTGCCGGAGCGAGTGCTGCGGCTGTCCGGGTCCCAGTTGAAGTCCGACGTGGCACGCCAGTCGCGGTTGAAGCGGTATTCGTATTCCAGCGCGTACGGAGACACATCAGACTGTGCGTCTTTGCGGTCCTGATAGCTGATGCCTGGCAGCTGCACCTTGCGATCGGCGAAGTAGACCGCCTGACCGAAGCTGACACGCTGACGTTCGAAACCGTTGTCTTCGATCCAGCGGTTGGTTACGCCCAGCGACAGTTTGTTCTCGTCACCGATGCGGTCAGAGCCGACGAAGCGGTTGTCACGGAACAGCGACGCGTAGTTGAACGTCGTTTCGCCCGTGTCGAAAATCGGAATGTCAGTCTGGTCCTTGTTCGGTACGTACAGGTAGTACAGACGCGGTTCCAGAGTTTGACGGTAGTCCTTGCCGAACCAGTTGGTGTTGCGGTCGAAGTACAGGCCGCTGTCCACGCTGAAAATAGGGACAGCGCGGTCTTGGGACGAGTTGTAGCTCTCGTCAGCCAACAGAGTGCGCTTGCCTTCCGCATCCAGATCCAGGTCGTACTTGGTGTAAACGTATTTCAGTTTCGGGGTCACAAAACCATACGAGGCCGTCAAAGGCAGGCTGATCGACGGCGCCAGATTCAGCCGGTCGCCATTGGCGCGCGCCAGACCCTGAACGTTGTTGTCCAGGCGGCTTTGCGGAATCCCGTCTTCATCCACGAAGCTGCCGTCGCGCAGGTCGCGGTCGAAACGCACCAGCTCAGACTCGTAATCGAACTTCAAACCGCCCGGATTGAAAGGCAATGTGCCGTTCAGGGTCAGTTGAGGCAGACGGGCGTACGGCGTGATCTGAGTGATCGTGGTCAGTTGATACTGCTGAACGTTCAGACGTGCCCAGTAGCTGTCGCCACGGTAAGTCAGATCACCCTGCTGGTTCAGGAAGTTGTGCGTGCTGACGCCTTCCTGGCCGCTTTTCAGGTCCTTGAAGTAGTAAGGATCGCTGACTTTGGTGTAGTCGACATGCGCAGTCAGGCGCTCGTCCAGACCACTGCGGTTCTGCCAGTTGATCATCCAGCGAGTGTCCTTCGAATCGGACTCAAGCTTGCGATCGTCGTTGTCGTCGTTCAGGTAAGCGGCGCCGAACTGACCTTCGCTGCTCTTGGTCAGGTAACGGAACTCACCTTCAAGCAACAGGCCACGTTTGGCCATGTACGTCGGGTACAACGTGGCGTCGTAGTTCGGCGCCAGGTTGAAGTAGTAAGGCGTGAGCAACGAGAAGCCAGTGTCGCTGCTGGCACCGATGGTCGGTGGCAGGAAGCCGGACTGACGACGATCGTCGATCGGGAAATAGATGTACGGGGTGTAGAGGATCGGAATGTCCTTCACACGCAGGGTGGCGTTGGTTGCCGTACCGAAACCGGTGGCCGGGTTCAGGGTGATGTTGTTGCCCTTAACCGTCCAGGCGTTGCTGCTCGGTTCACACGTGGTGTACGTACCGTCCTTGAGGCGGATGATCGCGTTTTCTGCACGGCGGGCGTACAGCGCGTTACCACGCACGTTGGACTTGTGCAGCACATATTCGGCGTTGTCGACTTTCGCTTCACCGGTGTCCAGCTGGACTTCAGCGTGGTCGCCGACGATCAGGGCGCCGTTGTCGCGCAGACGGACGTTGCCGTTCAGCTCGCCACGGTTTTCGGCCTGATGCAGCGCCGCTTCATCGGACTCGACCTGCATGGAGCCCTGGCGCATGACGACGTCACCGGCCAGGCTCGCGATCTGTTCTTCCTGCTGATAACGCGAAGCCTTGGCGCCAATGAAGGTCGGGGCGTCGCTTTTCGCGGTCTTGTCGTCCATGCCAGGACGAATCGGCTCGATGTACGCGCCAGAGCAATACGGACCCGTCTCTGCCAGTTGGGCAGCGGTCAGTTTCTCGCGTGGCACCCAGTCCAGATGGCTGTAGTCTGCGCTGCGCGATTGCAGGCCCCGGCCCTTGGCCTCGGTGACCAGCATCGTTTTAGGCACGACTTCACCGCTTTCAGTGGTGATCGTGGACTCCGTCGTCCCGTTGCTGTTGGACGACACGCTGTTGGCGTCGTGCACCGGCCGCGGAGGCAACTGGGCTGCATTGGTTTTCGGGGAGCAATCCCACGCACCTGTTGCCGACACGGAGCAGTCATACTGCTCGGCCGCAACCACGTACTGGGTGGCCAGAGGTTGCATCGCCAGCAAACTGCCGGTTACGAGCAACGGAAATTTTTTACGAAACGCGGGGGATTTCAATGCCATCTTATTAGTCCGGGCTTCCTGCGCGCCATCTGCCCGCGGGGGGGCCGCACGCCTCTCGATGGGCTGAAAAAGATGTCGGATAATAAAGCATGACCCGCTTGACGGCTAGCGCCGTCGGAGACCCTTGCAATGCCAGATCAAGATGTACGCCTGCAACACCTGAAAGTTTGGCTCGATGAGCAACTGCCAACGTTGTTCGCGGCCCAAGGCTGGGGCGCCATACCCCCGGCCACGTTGACTGCGGCCAGCAGTGACGCGAGTTTCCGACGCTATTTCCGCTGGGAAGGTGAGGGGCGCACTTTTATTGTCATGGACGCGCCACCCCCTCAGGAAAACTGCAAACCCTTTGTCGACATCGCTCATTTATTGAGCGAATCAGGGATTAATGTTCCGAAAATTTATGCCGAAGACCTGAATCAAGGCTTTCTGCTACTCAACGACCTGGGCCGAAAAACGTATCTCGACGTGATCGATGAGCACAACGCCGATCAATTGTTCGCCGATGCCATTGAGGCGTTGCTGGCGTATCAGCAGTCGCCGATGGATGCGCCATTGCCCAGCTATGACGTCGCGCTGTTGCGCCGTGAGCTTGAGCTGTTTCCTGAGTGGTACGTGAAGCGGCATCTCGGGGTGACGTTAGATGAGGCCCAGCAGGCCAGTTGGCAGCGGGTCAGCGGGCTGTTGATCGACAGTGCGTTGGCGCAGCCCAAAGTGTTGGTCCATCGCGATTACATGCCCCGTAACCTGATGCTCAGCGAGCCGAATCCCGGCGTGCTGGATTTTCAGGATGCTGTGTATGGCCCGGTGACCTACGACATCACCTGCCTGTTCAAGGACGCGTTCCTGAGCTGGCCGGAAGAGCGCGTTGCGGGCTGGTTGAAGGCCTACTGGGACAAAGCCGCTGGCTTGGGCATTCCCGTGCAGGATGATTTCAATGAGTTTCGGCGCGCCAGTGATTTGATGGGTGTGCAGCGTCACTTGAAGGTGATCGGTATTTTTGCGCGCATTTGCCACCGTGATGGCAAGCCGCGTTACCTCGCCGATGTGCCGCGTTTCTTCTCTTATATAGAAGCAGTGCTGGCGCGTCGGCCTGAACTCGTTGAGCTGAGCAATCTGCTGACCAGCCTGCGTCAGCCGAAACCCGAAACGGCCGTGTGAAGGAATGGATGTGAAGACTGTTTTGAAGAGGGACGCATGAAAGCGATGATTTTGGCGGCCGGCAAAGGTGAGCGGCTGCGGCCGTTGACCCTGCACACGCCCAAGCCACTGGTGCGTGCCGGCGGTGTCCCGCTGATCGAATACCACCTGCGTGCCCTGAAAGCTGCGGGTTTCAGCGAGGTCGTGATCAACCACGCTTGGCTGGGGCAACAAATCGAAGACTATCTGGGTGACGGTCATCAATTTGGGCTGCGCATTCGTTACTCCCCTGAAGGCGAGCCGCTGGAAACCGGCGGCGGGATTTTTCGCGCGTTGCCATTGTTGGGTGATGAGCCGTTTCTGGTGGTCAACGGCGACATCTGGACCGATTGCGATTTTACGGCGCTGAAGGCGCCCATTCACGGATTGGCCCATTTGGTGTTGGTGGACAATCCGCTGCATCACCTCTCCGGCGATTTCGCGTTGGTGGGCGGCGAGGTGCGGGACGAATCCGCGCCTGCGCGGCTGACCTACAGCGGTATTGCGGTGCTGCACCCGAAGCTGTTCGCGGGGTGTAGCGACGGAGCGTTCAAGCTGGCGCCCCTGCTGCGCGACGCGATGGCGAAAGGGCAGGTGACTGGCGAACATTTCACCGGGCGATGGGTGGATGTCGGAACCCATGAACGGCTGGCGGAAGTCGAACAGATTGTCGCGGTGAAACCCTAGATGCTCTGGCCTTTCACACTGATCGGAGGCGGCGCCGGGTACGCAATTGCCAGCATTCCGGGCGCGATGCTCGGCGCTTTGTTGGGGCAGGCGCTGGATCGACGGCTGCATGTCCAAAGCCTTGCGGAGCTGCGCGAACGCCTCGCCGGTCGCAAGGTGCCACGGGATGACGAGCTGATTTTCATCCTGCTGGGTCGCGTCGCCAAAACAGATGGCCGTGTGGTCGATGGCCATATTCAGCAAGCCCGCGTCGAGATGCGTCGTCTGGACTTGAGCGAACCTGCCACGCGTCGTGCGATTGCGGCGTTCAACCGGGGCAAGGATGGCCGCGACAATCTGCGCGTGCACCTGACGCGGCTGAAAAACCAGCCTCATGCGGCCGAGGGTTTGCTGCGTGCATGCTGGCGCATGGCCTGGGCCGATGGCAGGGCGTCAAGGGGTGAGCGCGAGCTGATCGTGTCGTGGGGCAAATGGCTGGGCTGGACGGCAGAGAAAGTCGAGGCGTTGTCAGCGACCGAAGATGAACAGCGCACCCGTTCCCCGGCCAGCAGCGGCGGTGAATATCAGGAGGCCTTACGCTTGCTGGGCGTGCGGTCGGATGCGGAGCCTGCACAGATCAAGCGGGCGTACCGGCGTCTGTTGAGTCGGCATCATCCGGACAAAGTGGCAGGGTCGGGCGCCAGTCCGGTGCAGGTGCGCGACGCCACCGAAAAAACCCGGGACCTGCACCACGCCTACGCGGTGGTGCGGGAGAGGCGCGGGTTTCGGTGAATGGGTCTGCCGAAGGCGTGGGAGATTCTATGGTTGAGGGCAAAGCTTTTTAGCCCTCTTTCCTGCGTCATATTCGTCTTCGTTCTGCATCAGGGAAAATGCGACGCGGGCGAGCTTGCGAGCCAGAATCACCAGTGAT
>NZ_JBIVNG010000011.1:0-301634 GCF_044753445.1 Pseudomonas sp. NPDC088368 | reverse complement strand
GCCCGCGTCGCATTTTCCCTGATGCAGAACGAAGACGAATATGACGCAGGAAAGAGGGCTAAAAAGCATTGCCCTCAACCATAGAATCTCCCACGGCCTCCGGCCAGAATCAAAAGCTGATCGCCTCAGGCCATCGATATCAGCCATCTGCATAATCCGATTCTTTGCCAGCTCCGGCCTCCGGTCAGAAGCAGGTCCGTGAACGCCACGCAAACAAAAAACCCGCCATCGCTGGCGGGTCTTTTGTGAATCGAACAACGCTTAGATCGCGCCGCGTGCCCGCAGCAGGTCCAGCACTTGCTTGACGCTGTCTTCGACGTTCAGCGTTTGGGTGTCGATCACCAGATCGGCGTCCAGCGGCACGTCGTACGGGAAGGACTCACCCGGGATGTTGTCCTTGTCCGCCGCGTATAGACCTTGCGGGTCGCGTTCGCGACACACCTGAGGCGACGCCTGAACGTAGACGGTGATCAGACGGTCATCGCCGATCAGCGCCTTGGCGTTCGAACGACCCGCTGCATCCGGCGCCACGAACGCTGCGAGGGTCAGCAAGCCCGCTTCGTTGAACTGACGTGCCACGTGGGCGGCACGACGCCAGTTCTCGGTGCGACCGGCGCGGTCCTGCGGCAGACCTTTATTCAGGTCGTGACGCAGGTTCTGGCCATCAAGGACGAACACCGCACGGCCCATGTCGAACAGCTTGCGCTCCACGGCATAGGCCAGCGTGCTCTTGCCAGCACCCGACAGTCCGCTGAACAGCACGGTGGCCGGTTTCTGGCCGAAACGCTGGGCGCGTTCTTCGACCGAGACGTGAGCCAGCGCGCCGTGATGACTGCCATGACCGGAAGTGCCCGGCTTGGCGATGATCATGCCTGCGGCGACGGTGCCGTTGGTCAAACGGTCGATGACAATGAACGCGCCGGTGGTGCGGTTGCTGTCGTAGCCGTCCAGCGCGATGGGCGCGTCGAGGCTGATCTTCACGCGGCCGATTTCGTTCAACTGCAGCGAGCTGGCAGGGCCTTCTTCCAGCGTGTTCACATCGACCCGGTGGGTGATGCTGGCAATCGAGCCCGGCACATAGGACGTGGCGCGCTTGATGTCGTATTTCTTGCCCGGCAGCATCGGCTCTTCGGCCATCCACACCAGCATGGCGTCGAAAGCATCCGCCACTTGCGGGACGTTGTCGGCGTGCACCAACAGGTCGCCACGGGAGATGTCGATTTCGTCTTCCATGGTCAGGGTCACGGCCTGACCCGGGCCTGCGTGCTCCAGTTCACCTTCGAAGGTGACGATGGATTTCACGCGGCTGGTCTTGCCCGACGGCAGCACGACAATGTCGTCACCCTTGCGCACGATGCCGCTGGCCAGCGTACCGGCGAAGCCACGGAAGTTCAGGTTCGGGCGGTTGACGTACTGCACCGGGAAGCGCAGATCGTCAAGGTTGCGGTCGCCCGCGATCTCGACCGTTTCGAGGATTTCCATCAGCGACTTGCCGGTGTACCACGGCGAGCGCTCGCTCTTGTTCACGACGTTGTCGCCCTTGAGCGCCGACATCGGAACGAATTCCATGGTCGTCGGCTTGAGCGCGATACGGTCGGCAAACTTCAGGTAATCGGCCTTGATCTGCTCGAAGATCGTTTCGTCGAAGCCATTGAGGTCCATCTTGTTGATGGCAACCACGATGTGCTTGATACCCAATAGCGATGCAATGTAGCTGTGACGGCGGGTCTGGGTCTGCACGCCATAACGGGCGTCGACCAGGATGATCGCCAGGTCACATGTCGACGCACCGGTGGCCATGTTGCGGGTGTACTGCTCATGGCCGGGGGTGTCGGCAATGATGAATTTACGCTTCGACGTCGAGAAGTAGCGATACGCAACGTCGATGGTGATGCCCTGCTCACGCTCGGCTTGCAGACCGTCCACCAGCAGCGCCAGGTCGACGTCATCACCGGTGGTGCCGGACTTCTTGGAATCACGGGTGATGGCTTCCAGGTGATCTTCGTAGATCATCTTGGAGTCGTGCAGCAGACGGCCGATCAGCGTGCTCTTGCCGTCGTCGACGTTGCCACAGGTCAGGAAGCGCAGCATCTCTTTACGTTCGTGCTGGCCCAGGTAGGCGAGGATGTCCTCGCTGATCAAATCAGATTGGTGCGACATAAGGAGACCCTGAAAATTAGAAGTAGCCCTGGCGTTTCTTGTCTTCCATGGAACCGGCGCCATCGTGGTCAATGACGCGGCCCTGGCGTTCGGACGTACGAGTCAGGAGCATTTCCTGAATGATGTCCGTCAGGGTCTCGGCTTCCGACTCGACAGCGCCCGTCAACGGGTAGCAGCCCAGGGTGCGGAAACGCACTTTCTTTTTGACGATGCGCGCTTTTTCCTCGTCGGTAAGGTGCTCGAGGATGCGGTCGTCGTCGATCATGATCAGGGTGCCGTTCTTCTCGATGACTTCACGCTCGGCGGCGAAGTACAGCGGGACGATCGGAATGCCTTCCAGATAGATGTACTGCCAGATGTCCAGCTCGGTCCAGTTGGAGAGCGGGAACACGCGGATCGATTCGCCTTTGTTGACGTTGCCGTTGTAGACGTTCCACAGCTCCGGGCGCTGGTTCTTCGGGTCCCAGCGGTGCTTGCTGTCGCGGAAGGAATACACGCGCTCCTTGGCGCGGGATTTTTCTTCGTCACGGCGGGCGCCACCGAAGGCGGCATCGAAGCCATGCTTGTCCAGCGCCTGTTTCAGGCCCTGGGTTTTCATGATGTCGGTGTGCTTGGAGCTGCCGTGGGTGAACGGGTTGATGTCCTGCGCCACGCCTTCCGGGTTGATATGGGTGATGAGCTCAAGACCCATCTCCTCGACCATCTTGTCGCGGAAGCGGTACATTTCCTGGAATTTCCAACGCGTGTCGACGTGCATCACCGGGAACGGCAGCTTGCCCGGAAAGAACGCCTTGCGCGCCAGGTGCAGCATCACGGCGGAGTCCTTGCCGATCGAGTACAGCATCACCGGGTTATCGAACTCGGCGGCGACCTCGCGGATGATGTGGATGCTTTCCGCCTCCAGCTGTTTCAGATGCGTCAGTTTGTCGACCATGGTTACTCACGGGATAACGTACTTGTGTGGAGAGCCTACGGGCTCTGTCGAGCGAGGCACTTTATCATGAGGCCCGATTCTAATCAGCGACCCCTATAGATCGAAACGGTCTAACCATATAGCTCGGGATTCGGTTGATTCATCAAATCGGATTTGGGCAGTCAATGAACAAATGCTCCAACGCGAAACGCCGCGCCAGGTAATCACCCAAGGCCTGCACGCCATAACGCTCGGTGGCGTGGTGTCCCGCGGCGATGAAGCTGATGTCGTTTTCCCGCGCGCTGTGGAAAGTCTGCTCTGAGGCCTCGCCGCTCAAGTACAGATCGACACCCGCCAGAACGGCCTGATCGATATAGCCCTGCCCGCCTCCCGTGCACCAGCCGACGCGGCGGATCATTTCGCTGCCTTCTATAAGGAGGGGTTCACGGCCCAGCGCACTTTGCACGCGGTGGGCAAAATCCCGTGGGGTCATCGGCTCGGACAGCGAACCGACCAACCCGACGATGCGGGGATTGTCCGGGTCCAGCGGCCCCTCAACCGTAATGTCCAGCTGCCGCGCCAATTGCACGTTATTGCCCACCTCGGCATGCAAATCCAGCGGCAGGTGATAGGCCAGCAGGCTGATGTCGTGCTTGAGCAGGGTCTTGAGGCGCCGTTGCTTCATGCCGGTGATGCACGGGTTTTCGCCTTTCCAGAAATAACCGTGATGCACCAGTACCAGGTCGGCATTCGCCTCGACCGCAGCATCAAGCAGTGCCTGGCTGGCCGTCACGCCGGAGACGATTCGGGTGACCTGTGGGCGCCCCTCGACCTGCAGACCGTTGGGGCAATAATCCTGAACCCGGGCGCTGCCCAGGTAGCGGTCGGCTTCCTCGACCAGAGTGCTCAGAGAAACAGCCATAAAAGTCTCCTAAATTTGCAGTTCAGACCGTCCCGGTCCTCGTATAATGCCCGCCATTATGGCGCAGGTAAGCTGCGTATCTACCCTCAGGACCTTGCTCAATGTTCAAAGCGCTGCGTTTTCTCGGCTGGCCATTGCTCGCTGGTGTGCTTATCGCTTTATTGATTATCCAGCGCTACCCCCAGTGGGTCGGCCTGCCCAGTCAAGACGTCAACCTGCAACAGGCGCCACAGACCGCGTTCATTCAACAGGGCCCGGTGTCCTACGCCGACGCCGTGAGCAGCGCGGCACCGGCCGTGGCCAACCTGTACACGACCAAGATGGTCAACAACAAACCGAATCATCCGCTGTTCGAAGACCCTCAGTTCCGCCGTTTCTTCGGCGATAACCTGCCCAAGCAGCGCCGAATGGAGTCGAGTCTGGGTTCTGCGGTGATCATGAGCCCTGAGGGCTATCTGCTGACCAACAACCACGTGACTTCTGGCGCTGACCAGATTGTCGTGGCGCTGAAGGACGGCCGGGAAACCATTGCCCGCGTGATAGGCAGCGACCCGGAAACTGACCTCGCGGTGCTGAAGATCGACCTGAAAAACCTGCCGTCCATTACCCTCGGCAGTTCCGACAGCATTCGTATCGGTGACGTCGCGCTGGCCATTGGCAACCCGTTCGGCGTCGGCCAGACCGTGACCATGGGCATCATCAGCGCCACGGGCCGTAATCAGTTGGGGCTTAACACCTACGAAGATTTCATTCAGACCGACGCGGCCATCAACCCCGGCAACTCCGGCGGCGCGCTGGTGGACGCCAACGGCAACCTGACCGGGATCAACACGGCGATCTTCTCCAAGTCGGGCGGTTCGCAGGGCATCGGCTTCGCGATTCCGACCAAGCTGGCGCTTGAGGTCATGAAGTCGATCATCGAGCACGGTCAGGTCATCCGAGGCTGGCTGGGCATCGAAGTGCAGCCGCTGACTCAGGAACTGGCGGAGTCCTTCGGTTTGAAAGACCGTCCGGGCATCGTCGTCGCCGGGATTTTCCGCGACGGGCCTGCGCAGAAAGCCGGTCTGCAATTGGGCGACGTGATCTTGAGCATCAACGGCGAACCTGCGGGCGATGGTCGCAAGTCGATGAATCAGGTGGCGCGGACCAAGCCTTCCGAGAAGATCGCGATTCAGGTGATGCGTAACGGCAAGGAATTGAAGCTGATGGCTGAGGTGGGGTTGCGTCCGCCACAGACACCGCCGCCTGCGGCTGACGAGTGATCCCGGAGCATCGCCCGCCTGGTTGAATGGGCGGGCGGTGAACAAACCTGTGGGAGCAAATGCATTCGCTCCCACAGTGTTTCTAGCGCCAGGCCTCCAATTGCGGGAGGCCGAATCAGTGCTTTTTTACAAATCGCCCAACGCATCAATCAGCGCCTGATTCTGCTCAGGCGTGCCGATTGAAATACGCAGGAACTGCGCGATACGTTCCTGCTTAAAGTGACGAACGATCACGCCCTGCTCACGCACCTTGGCCGCAAGGCCCGCCGCGTCGTGTTTCGGGTGACGAGCGAAGATGAAATTCGCCGCCGAAGGCAGTACGTCAAACCCTTTGACTTCCAGTTGCCCAATCAGCTTCTCGCGACTGGCAATGACCAGATTGCAGGTCTTCTCGAAGTATTCCCGATCATCGAACGCAGCCGCCGCGCCAACGATAGCCATGCGATCCAGCGGGTAGGAGTTGAAGCTGTTCTTCACCCGCTCCAGCGCTTCGATCAAGTCCGGATGCCCCACTGCCAGACCGACCCGCAGACCCGCCAGCGAGCGGGATTTGGACAACGTCTGGGTTACCAGCAGGTTCGGATAACGGTCCACCAGAGTGATGGCCGTTTCGCCGCCGAAGTCGATATACGCCTCATCGACGATCACCACCGAATCCGGGCTGGCTTTCAGGATGCTTTCGACAGCGTCCAGAGGCATCAGGCAGCCCGTCGGGGCGTTGGGGTTCGGGAAGATAATCCCGCCATTCGGACGGGCGTAGTCTTCGACGCGAATCTGGAACTGCTCGTCCAGTGGCACGGCCTCGTACTCGACACCATACAGGCCACAGTACACCGGGTAGAAGCTGTAGCTGATGTCCGGGAACAGCAGCGGCTTCTCCTGCAGAAAGAACGCGTGATACGCGTGGGCCAGCACCTCATCGGAGCCATTGCCGAGGAAGACGCGGTTCGTTTCGACGCCGTAATAACGGGCAACCGATTGCTTCAGCAGGTCGCCGTTCGGATCGGGATACAGACGCAGGTCGTCGTTGACTTCGGCACGCATCGCTTCAATCGCTTTGGGCGACGGGCCGTAGGGGTTTTCGTTGGTGTTCAGCTTCACCAGCTTGGTCAGCTTGGGTTGTTCGCCCGGCACGTAAGGCACGAGGTCGCGAACGAAAGGACTCCAGAACTTGCTCATGCTCACTTGCCTTCTTGTTGGTTGTCGACGATCCGGTATTCGGCGCTGCGGGCGTGGGCGGTCAGCGACTCACCCCGCGCCAGCACCGAAGCGGTCTTGCCCAATTCCGATGCGCCCTGCTCCGAGCAGAAGATGATCGAGGAGCGTTTCTGGAAGTCGTAGACGCCCAGTGGCGACGAGAAGCGCGCAGTGCCGGAGGTCGGCAAGACGTGGTTTGGCCCGGCGCAGTAATCACCCAACGCTTCGGAGGTGTGGCGGCCCATGAAGATAGCGCCTGCGTGACGGATCTGCGGCAGCCAGGCTTCAGGGTCTGCCACCGACAGCTCCAAGTGTTCCGGCGCGATGCGGTTGGCGACTTCGATGGCCTGAGCCATGTCAGCCACTTTGATCAGTGCGCCCCGGCCGTTGATCGAGGTGTTGATGATCTCAGCGCGCTCCATGGTCGGCATCAGTTTTGCGATGCTGGCAGCGACCTGGTCGAGAAATGCCGCGTCCGGGCTGACCAGAATTGCCTGGGCGTCCTCGTCGTGTTCGGCTTGGGAGAACAGATCCATGGCGATCCAGTCCGGATCGGTCTGACCGTCGCACACCACGAGGATTTCCGAAGGGCCGGCAATCATGTCGATGCCGACCTGGCCGAATACATGGCGCTTGGCCGTGGCGACATAGATGTTGCCCGGACCGACGACCTTGTCCACCTGCGGCACGCTTTCGGTACCGTAGGCCAGTGCCGCGACCGCCTGAGCGCCGCCAATGGTGAACACGCGGTCCACACCGGCGATGCAAGCTGCCGCCAATACCAGTTCGTTGATCTCTCCACGCGGGGTGGGCACGACCATCACCACTTCACCGACGCCCGCCACTTTGGCCGGGATCGCGTTCATCAACACCGAGGACGGGTAAGACGCCTTGCCGCCTGGCACGTAAAGACCGGCACGGTCCAGTGGCGTCACTTTCTGGCCCAGCACGGTGCCGTCGGCCTCGGTGTAGCTCCAGGAGTCCTGCTTCTGACGCTCATGGTAATTGCGCACGCGGTCAGCAGCTTTCTCCAACGCCTGGCGTTGAGCGGGGGTAATGCGGGTCAGCGCCAGTTCCAGTCGCTCGCGAGGCAGGATCAGGTCAGCCATGGACGCCACTTCCAGCCCGTCGAAACGCTGGGTGTATTCCACCAATGCCGCATCGCCGCGCTCGCGCACGTTCTTGATGATGTCCAGCACACGCTGATTGACCGAATCGTCAGACACGCTTTCCCAGCTCAGCAGATGATCCAGATGTCGAGCGAAATCCGGGTCAGCAGCGTCGAGTCGGCGAATGGTGTTGGAAGTGGTCATAGCGTGAGCCTCTATAAATGGCGTTTTCTCAGGAGCCTGATGCGAAGGCAAGAGCCTAAGCTACCAAGCCATCCGCGCAGGCACCTGAGAAATTTGGCTATGACACGGATAGCTGGGCGAGACGTTGTGTAACGTCACGCGGGACAGTCAACCGCGGTGTCGCGACTGCACGGCCTTGCGCAGTGTGTCGATCAGCGACTGGATGCGGGCGTGTTGCATCTTCATCGATGCCTTGTTGACCACCAGACGTGAACTGATATGGGCAATCAGTTCCTGAGGCTCAAGGCCGTTGGCACGCAGCGTGTTGCCGGTGTCGACGACATCGATGATCTTGTCGGCCAGGCCTACCAGCGGCGCCAGCTCCATCGAGCCGTACAGCTTGATGATGTCGACCTGACGGCCCTGCTCGGCGTAGTAACGCTTGGCGACGTTGACGAACTTGGTGGCCACACGCAGACGGCCTTTGGGCTCGCCCGCGCCGACAGCACCTGCCGTCATCAGCTTGCACTGGGCGATTTGCAGGTCCAGCGGCTCATAAAGCCCCTGGCCGCCGTACTCCATCAGAACGTCCTTGCCCGCCACACCCAGGTCTGCCGCACCATGCTCAACGTAGGTCGGCACGTCCGTCGCGCGTACGATCAACAGGCGCACATCGTCCTGCGTCGTAGGAATGATCAGCTTGCGGCTCTTGTCCGGATTCTCGGTCGGCACGATGCCCGCAGCAGCGAGAAGCGGCAGGGTGTCGTCAAGGATTCGGCCCTTGGACAGTGCGATGGTCAACATGGGAAACGTCAGTCCTTATCAGCATGCGCATGTCGGGTCGCAATGGGCGCCCGGCAACCTTCGAGTCGCGACAGCTGGACTCGAAGTGAAACGATTCAAAAGGTCAAACTTTCAAACGGCGGCCCCGTTGCCCGGTGAGTCCGGGCAACGGAACCCCGAGGACTGCTAGCCCGGTACGCGACGGATTTTCGCGCCCAGCATTTGCAGCTTCTCTTCGATGCACTCGTAACCACGGTCTATGTGGTAGATGCGGTCGATCAGAGTATCGCCCTCGGCCACCAGCGCCGACAGCACCAGGCTGGCCGAAGCACGCAGGTCGGTCGCCATCACAGGCGCGCCTTTGAGTTTCTCGCAGCCGGTGACGATGGCGGTATTGCCTTCGACCTGGATCTGCGCGCCCATGCGGTGCATTTCATACACGTGCATGAAGCGGTTTTCGAAGATGGTCTCGATGATCGCGCCCGTGCCTTCGGCAATGGCGTTCAGCGAAATGAACTGCGCTTGCATGTCGGTCGGGAATGCCGGATACGGCGCGGTGCGCAGGTTCACGGCCTTCGGACGCTTGCCATGCATGTTCAGCTCGATCCAGTCGGCACCGGTGGTGATTTCGGCACCGGACTCACGCAGCTTTTCAAGAACAGCTTCGAGAATGGTCGGGTCGGTGTCCTTGACCTTGACGCGGCCACCGGTCACGGCAGCGGCGACCAGGTAAGTGCCGGTTTCGATACGGTCAGGCATGACGCGATAGGTCGCCTTGCCCAGACGCTCGACGCCATCGATGGTGATGGTATCGGTGCCAGCACCGGAGACCTTGCCGCCCATGGCGTTGATGAAGTTTGCCAGGTCGACGACTTCAGGCTCGCGGGCGGCGTTTTGCAGCACGCTGCGGCCACGGGCCAGGGCAGCGGCCATCATGATGTTCTCGGTACCGGTCACGCTGACGGTATCGAAGAAGAAGTGGGCACCACGCAAGCCGCCTTCAGGCGCCTTGGCCTTGATGTAGCCGCCTTCGACTTCAATGACCGCGCCCATGGCTTCGAGGCCACGGATGTGCAGGTCAACCGGACGCGAACCGATGGCGCAACCGCCTGGCAGCGCCACTTCGGCCTCGCCAAAACGGGCAACCATCGGGCCCAGCACCAGAATCGACGCACGCATGGTTTTCACCAGTTCGTAGGGCGCGATCAGGGTCTTGATGGTGCGAGGGTCGATCTCGACGCTGAGTTTCTCGTCGATGATCGGCTCGATGCCCATGCGACCGAACAACTCGATCATGGTGGTGATGTCGTGCAGGTGCGGCAGGTTCTGAACGGTGACTGGCCCATCGGCCAGCAGCGTTGCGGCAAGAATCGGCAGGGCGGAGTTCTTCGCCCCGGAAATGCGGATTTCGCCATCAAGACGAACGCCGCCAGTAATAATCAGTTTGTCCATTAGGATCTCGACGCCAGTTTGGCTCAGGTGCGCTCGGCCCATGCAGCGCGGCTGAAGAATTTCATGGTGACCGCGTGGATGCTGCCATCGGCGATCCACGGGTTCAAATGCGTGTAGATCTGCTGCTGGCGCTTGACTGGACTCAGTGTAGCCAGTTCATCGCTGATCACGTTCAACTGGAAGTTGCAGCCTTCGCCTTCAACTTCGACCTGGATCTCTGGCAGCTTACCTTCAAGGAAGCTTTTAACTTCTACGGCCTGCATGCTTAACCTCAATCGGCGCTCTACGCGCGCGGGTCGGCCATCATACAAAAAAGCCCTCTCGTTGCGAACCCTGCTGTGCAGGTGCCGGACGAGGGGCTTGATCGACGACAGCCATCAGTGTTGTTCGAACAGTTCGGTCAGACCCGATACCTGTGCAATCTCTCTCATATCTTCAGGCAAAGCGCGCACGCTCACCGTTTTGCCGGCCGCCTGCCCATCGCGCATGAACGCCAGCAGCAGGGCCAGGCCCACGCTGCTGGATTTTTCCACCGCCGAGCAATCCAGCACCAGTGTCGGCGCATCGCTGGCCTTGATCAGCTCGGCACCTTGCTCGCGCAGGGCCGGGCCGGTGCGGTAGTCCAGCACACCGAACAGCTTCAGCTCGCCGCCACCGACGGCGGTGACACATGCATCACTCATTTGACGACCTTGTCAGGCGAGTTTTCGGTCTCCTGCTTGGCCTTGGCGACTTCACCAGCCCATCCATTGATGGTTTTGTCCAGATTGTTGCCGTTGCGCTGCATGGCGTCAGCGAACTGATCCCGGAACAGCTTGCCAATGTTGATGCCGTTGATGATCACGTTACGCAGCTTCCATTCGCCGCCGACCTTCTCCAGTGTGTACTGCACGGGATAAACCGCGCCGTTGGTGCCCTTGACGGTCATACCGACACTGGTCCGATCACCTGACTCATCTTTCGGCGGGTCAACCGCGATACCTTGGTTGTTGTATTCCAGCAGGGCATTGCCGTAGAACTGAAACAACCCTCTTTTGAAATTGTCCGCGAAGGTTTGCATCTGCGCCGGCGTAGCGTTGCGCGAATACTTGACGGTCATGATGCTCTTGGAAATACCTTCAGCATCGACCACCGGGCCCACGATGGTGTTCAGCGCGCTATAAAACGCGCTGGGGTCCTGCTTGTACTTTTCTTTATTGGCACTCAGGTCGGCCAGCATCTTGTTGGTCGTGTCCTGCACCAGATCGTGCGCGGAGCCCGCCGCATTGGCGATCAAGGGCAGCGCTGCAAGCAGTACCAACAGGCCACGTCGCAAGTTAGAGATCATGAACAGCTTCCTCATTTGGCGTCTTTATTGACCGTATTAAGCAGGAATTTACCGATCAGGTCTTCGAGTACCAGCGACGACTGGGTGTCATGAATCGTGCCGCCATCCTTCAACAACTGGTCATCACCACCCACGCTGATGCCGACGTATTTCTCGCCCAGCAAGCCAGCGGTCAGGATGGACGCAGTGGAGTCCGAAGGCAGGTTGTTCACCCGCTTATCCACATCCATGGTCACACGCGCCGCAAAAGTATCGTGGTCCAGATCGATTGCAGTGACCTTGCCGATGGTCACACCGGCCATGGTCACCTTCGCTCTGACAGTCAAACCGGCGATATTGTCGAAATTTGCATAAAGTTTATAACTGTCGTTGGTCGTGCTGGCGCTCAGACCGCTGACGCGCAGGGCGAGCAAGAGCAAAGCCAGAATCCCGGCCAGCAGGAACAGGCCGACACCGGTTTCGAGGGTGCGGTTTTGCATCAGAAGTCTCCAAACATCAAGGCGGTCAAAATAAAGTCCAGGCCCAGTACGGCCAATGAGGCGTAGACCACGGTCTTGGTCGTGGCGCGACTGATCCCCTCTGAAGTGGGCTCGCAGTCATAACCTTGGAACACGGCGATCCAGGTGACCACAAAGGCGAAGACGACGCTTTTGATGACACCGTTGATTACATCGTTCGGGAAGGAAACACTGTTCTGCATGTTCGCCCAGAAGGAGCCTTCATAGACGCCCAGCCAGTCAACGGCGACCCATGAGCCGCCCCAGATGCCGACCACGCTGAAGATGATGGCCAACACCGGCAACGAAATGAAACCGGCCCACAAGCGAGGCGCGGCAATGTATTTCAGCGGATCGACGCCGATCATTTCCAGGCTGGACAACTGCTCGGTGGACTTCATGTTGCCGATTTCAGCGGTCAACGCTGAACCGGCACGCCCGGCAAACAGCAACGCTGTGACGACCGGGCCCAGCTCACGCAGCAACGTCAAGGCAACCATCTGCCCCACGGCCTGTTCGGAACCGTACTTGGCGAGAATGCTGAACCCCTGCAGAGCGAGCACCATGCCGATGAAAATGCCGGACACGACGATGATCGCCAGCGACATGACACCGACCGAATACAACTGGCGAACCAACAATTGAAAACCGCCGCCAATTCCGCCTCGCCCCAACAAGGCATGAACCAGAAAAATCCCCGAACGCCCCAACACTGCAACAATATCGATCGCGGAGCGCCCCATCAGGCGAACACGATCCATCAATGACTTTCTGCGCATCAGCGCTTCCCCAAAAGATCTTCGCGATAATCCGGTGCCGGATAGTGGAAAGGCACGGGGCCGTCTGGATCCCCTGTCATGAATTGTCGAATGCGCGGGTTATCCGACTGCATCAGTTCCTGCGGCGTACCCTGCCCCAGCACCTGCCCGTCACCGACGACATAGAGATAGTCAGCGATACTCGCCGTCTCGGCCAGGTCGTGAGAGACCACGACACTGGTGATGCCCAATGCATCGTTGAGCAGGCGGATCAGGCGCACCAGGACGCCCATGGCAATCGGGTCCTGCCCGACGAAGGGCTCGTCGTACATGAGAATCTGAGGATCGAGCGCAATTGCCCGGGCCAGCGCGACCCGACGCTTCATGCCGCCAGACAGCTCATCGGGCATCAACTCGACGGCGCCTCGCAGCCCGACCGCCTGCAGTTTCAGCAGCACGATGTCGCGGATCATGTCTTCTGGCAGCTTGGTGTGCACTCGGAGCGGGAACGCAACGTTCTCGAAGACATCGAGATCGGTAAACAGCGCGCCACTCTGGAACAGCACGCCCATTTGCTTGCGTGCATCGAAGAGATCGCTGCGTGACAGCTTAGGCAGGTTCTGGCCATTGACCCAGACTTCGCCGCTGCTCGGACGCAGTTGTGCGCCCATCAGGCGCAGCAAAGTGGTCTTGCCACTGCCCGACGGCCCCATGATGCCGGTGACTTTGCCCCGGGGGATGCGGATATCGACATTATTGAAGATGCTGCGCGAGCCGCGCTTGAAGGACACTCCCTTCAATTCGACCGCGTAGGCGTTATCGGCGCTCATCTAAACTCCTTGCGATACAGCCTGTCTCTCAGATGCCGCGTCCTTGACGAACGACACACTGTCTGGAGGGGCCGAACAAGCGGCGAACTATAACACCGCTGTCGAACGCCGCCAAAGCTCCAACACGGCAAGTCGTTAATAGGGACAGATATTTCAGACCCCGAGGAATTTTCCTGCACCGCCAACACACCTTTGCTGAACAAGAACTGACGGACCGCAAGCTTCTATTAAACAAAGAGCGACGATGAAGCGTGAGGGTTTTCAACATTGTCGCTATAATCCCCGCCTTTTCACCCGACCGACCCTATTCTTGACATGACCAACGCCCGCGACCTGATTCAATCTGCCCAGTGCACCATCCGCCTCGAAATCGAGGCCGTCGAAGGTCTGCTGGCACATATCGATGCGGATTTCGTTAACGCTTGCGAGATGATTCTTGCGAGCCAGGGCCGCGTGGTCGTGGTCGGCATGGGCAAGTCCGGCCACATTGGCAAAAAGATCGCGGCCACACTGGCCAGCACTGGCACCCCGTCGTTCTTCGTCCATCCTGCCGAAGCCAGCCACGGCGACATGGGCATGATCACCAGCGCCGACATCATTCTCGCGCTGTCCAACTCGGGCACCACTGCAGAGATCGTGACGCTGTTGCCGCTGATCAAACGCCTGGGCATCAAGCTCATCAGCCTGACCGGCAACCCGGAGTCGACGCTGGCGAAGGCGGCGGACGTCAACCTCAATGCCCGAGTCGAAAAAGAAGCCTGCCCACTCAACCTGGCGCCCACCTCCTCGACCACTGCTGCATTGGTCATGGGCGACGCGCTGGCCGTGGCCCTGCTGGATGCGCGCGGTTTCACGGCTGAAGATTTCGCCTTCTCGCACCCCGGTGGCGCACTGGGTCGCCGCCTGCTGCTCAAGGTCGAGCACGTCATGCACACTGAGGCCGAACTGCCGAAAGTCGCCCGCGGCACGCCATTGCGTGATTCGCTGATGGAAATGACCCGCAAGGGCCTGGGCATGACCGCCATTGTCGAAGCCGATGGCCGACTGGCAGGGATCTTCACCGACGGTGATTTGCGCCGGACCCTGGACCGCGATATCGACATCCGCCAGGCGATCATCGATGACGTCATGACCGTTCACGGTAAAACCGTCCGTGCCGACATGCTGGCAGCCGAAGCGCTGAAAATCATGGAAGACAACAAGATCAGTGCGCTGATCGTTGTCGACGGGAACGACTACCCGGTGGGTGCGTTCAACCTTCAGGATCTGCTGCGTGCGGGAGTGATGTAAATGAGCGCCGACAACCTCAACAACATCGAATTGATGCAGCGCGGCAAAGGCATCAAGCTGGCCGTATTCGATGTCGATGGCGTGCTGACCGACGGCCGACTGTATTTTCTGGAAGACGGCAGCGAGTTCAAGACCTTCAATACCCTTGATGGCCAAGGCATCAAGATGCTGATCAACTCGGGGGTGATCACCGCTATCATCAGCGGCCGCAAGACGCCGGTGGTCGAACGCCGCGCCAAAAACCTGGGCATCGCGCATCTTTATCAAGGACGCGAAGACAAACTGGTGGTACTGGACGAGCTTTTGCAGCAACTGAACCTAAGCTACGAACAGGTCGCCTATCTGGGTGATGACCTGCCCGACCTGCCGGTGATCCGCCGTGTCGGCCTGGGCATGGCCGTGGCCAACGCCGCCGGATTCGTCCGTCAGCATGCGCACGGCACGACCCAGGCACGGGGCGGCGAAGGCGCCGCCCGGGAATTCTGCGAGTTGATCCTGACAGCTCAGGGCAACCTCGAAGCGGCCCACGCCGCCTACTTATAGAAGTGCATTTATGCTGAGCAAAAGAATTCGTACGTTCCTGATCTTCGGTGTGCTGGCGGTACTGCTTGCAGCGGCCGGCTATTGGAACATCAGCCCGGAAAGCTTCATGGATCAACCCAAAGCGGCCGTGGATGACAACGCCATCGATTATTACGCGATGAACGCGCACAGCATCCAGTACCTGCCGGATGGGTCGATGCAATATGACATGACCGCCGACAAGGTCGAGCACCTCAAGGCCACCGACGTAACCCTGATGACGACCCCGGTTTTGCAGATGTTTCGCGGATCGGAGTTTCCCTGGCACGTGCAGAGCGTGCGCGCCGAAGTGTCGCCAGGAGGCGATCATGTCGAGCTGATCGACAAGGTTCGCATCAACCGCACGGACGAAAAGAACCGCACCACGATCATCACCAGCACCCGCATGACTGTCTTCCCTCAGAAGCAATATGCGGAAACCGCGCAACCCGTTAGAATCGACGGTTTCAACGGTGTGAGCACCGGTACGGGTATGAAAGCCTATCTAAAAGAAAGCAGGATACACCTGCTATCGAACGCAAGAGGACAGTATGAGGCTCCTTAAAACCCTCCCTATTTTGCTTGGCCTGGGCGCAGCACTGGGAAGCGTGAGCGCCTGGGCTCTGCCGAACGATCAGGATCAGCCCATCCGTGTTCAAGCCGATGACGCCCAACTGGACGACAAGCAAGGCATCGCCACCTACACCGGTAACGTGATCATCACCCAGGGTTCGATGAAGGTAACCGGCAACAAGGTGACCATGACTCGCACCCCTGCAGGTGATATCGATGTCGTGACCTCTGTCGGCAACCTTGCGTATTTCGAGCAACTGCAGACCGCCGGCGACCCGAAACCCGTGCAGGGCTGGGGCGTGACGATCCAGTACCATGCGCCGCAAAACCGCATCGTATTGATCGACAAGGCCAAGGTGGTCGACAAGGACAACAACGTGACTCAGGGCGAGAAGATCGTCTATGACACGGTGAGAAAACTTGCCAGCGCTGGCCGCGCCACCGGCAGTAAGGTGACCGAAGCGCGCCCTCGCGTCGACATGGTGATCCAGCCGAAAAAGAAAACCGACCAGCAGAAGGCCCCTTAATGGCAACGCTGAAAGCCCAACACTTGGCCAAGGCTTACAAGAGCCGCCAAGTCGTACGTGACGTCAGCCTGTCCATCGACAGCGGCCAGATCGTCGGTCTCCTGGGCCCTAACGGCGCAGGCAAGACAACGTGCTTCTACATGATCGTCGGCCTGGTTCAGGCCGATCAGGGCCGCGTGCTGATCGACGACCAGGACGTGAGCCACCAGCCGATGCATGGCCGTGCTCGCGCCGGTATCGGCTATCTGCCGCAGGAAGCGTCGATCTTCCGCAAGCTGTCGGTGTCGGACAACATCATGGCGATCCTTGAGACCCGTAAGGAGCTCGATCGCGCAGGACGCCGCAAAGAGCTGGAAAGCTTGCTGCAAGAATTCCATATCACACACATCCGCGACAACCTCGGGATGAGCCTGTCCGGTGGTGAACGCCGCCGAGTGGAAATCGCACGCGCACTGGCGACGTCGCCGAAATTCATTCTGCTGGACGAACCCTTCGCGGGCGTCGACCCCATCTCCGTGGGCGATATCAAGCAGATCATCTACCATCTCAAGGCGAAGGGTATCGGTGTTCTGATCACCGACCACAACGTCCGTGAGACACTCGACATCTGCGAAACGGCTTACATCGTCAACGATGGGCAACTGATTGCAGAAGGCGATTCCGAAACCATCCTGGCCAACCAGTTGGTCAAGGAAGTGTATCTCGGTCACGAGTTCCGCCTGTAAACAACGCAATGGCAAGGGGTTGGTCGGCGAACGCAGCATACGCCTCATCGCCAACCTCGCATAAATTGTCATTACACCCTAGGCAAACACTCCGGGTTCAGGCATATAATTTGCTTAAGTTGGCGCCTCGGCGCCCCAGTAGTGGATGGCGCGCATGTGCGCCGGCGAATAAGGTGTTAAGCCCCTGCCATGAAACCTTCGCTAGTCTTGAGAATGGGCCAGCAGCTGACGATGACCCCGCAGCTGCAACAGGCCATCCGCTTACTCCAACTGTCGACGCTGGATCTCCAACAGGAAATTCAGGAGGCACTGGAGTCCAATCCGATGCTGGAGCGCCAGGAAGAAGGCGACGACTTCGATAATGCCGACCCCATGGCCGACAATATCGAGCAAAAGCCCAACCCTGACGTACAGGAACCGACCTACCAGGAATCCGCGCCCACCGTCGACAATCTCGAAGACGGCGAATGGAGCGAAAGCGAGCGTATCCCCAACGAACTGCCCGTCGATACGGCCTGGGAAGACGTCTACCAGACGAGCGCCAGCAGCCTGCCCAGCAATGATGATGACGAGTGGGATTTCACCACACGCACGTCGGCGGGCGAGAGTTTGCAAAGCCATCTGCTTTGGCAACTGAACCTGGCACCGATGTCGGATACCGATCGTTTGATCGCCGTCACGCTGATCGACTGCATCAACAACCAGGGTTACCTCGACGAATCCCTGGAAGAGCTGCTGGACGCCTTCGACCCGGAACTCGACATCGAGCTGGACGAAATCGAAGCCGTGCTGCACCGCATTCAGCAATTCGAGCCGGCTGGCGTCGGCGCCCGCACGCTTGGCGAGTGCTTGTTGCTGCAACTGCGCCAGCTTCCAGCCAAGACCAAATGGCTGGCGGAAGCCCAGCGACTGGTCAGCGATTACATCGACCTGCTCGGCAGCCGTGACTACGCTCAACTGATGCGGCGCATGAAGATCAAGGAAGATGATCTGCGCCAGGTCATCGAACTGGTCCAGAGCCTCAACCCACGCCCTGGCTCGCAGATCGAATCCACCGAAGCCGAATACGTAGTGCCGGACGTCATCGTGCGCAAGCATAATGAGCGCTGGCTGGTCGAGCTCAATCAGGAAGCCGTGCCCCGCCTTCGGGTGAATCCGCAATACGCCGGTTTCGTGCGCCGCGCCGACACAAGCGCCGACAACACTTTCATGCGCAACCAGTTGCAAGAAGCCCGCTGGTTCATCAAAAGCCTGCAAAGCCGTAACGAAACCCTGATGAAAGTGGCGACCCAAATCGTCGAGCATCAGCGGGGTTTTCTGGAGTATGGCGATGAGGCGATGAAGCCGTTGGTGCTGCACGACATCGCTGAGGCGGTGGGCATGCACGAATCGACGATTTCCCGCGTCACCACACAGAAATTCATGCATACACCCCGTGGTATTTACGAACTGAAGTATTTCTTTTCCAGCCACGTCAGCACCTCCGAAGGCGGCGAATGCTCGTCCACTGCCATTCGCGCAATCATCAAAAAACTGGTTGCCGCGGAAAATCAGAAAAAGCCGTTGAGTGACAGCAAGATCGCTGGTTTACTGGAGGCACAAGGCATTCAAGTGGCCCGTCGCACAGTCGCCAAGTACCGCGAGTCCTTAGGAATCGCGCCGTCCAGCGAACGCAAGCGACTGATGTAGAGGTCACAAGCCACAGCGTTCCAGTGGCAGGCAACCAAGCCTGCCTCTTAATGCACTGGCAACGAAGGAGAAGCTGTATGCAAGTCAACATCAGTGGACACCAACTGGAAGTGACCAAGCCCCTGCGCGAATACATCGAGCTGAAGCTGAAAAAGCTCGAAGGGCATTTTGACAAGATTACGAACGTGCAGGTGACGATGGCCGTCGAGAAGCTCAAACAGAAGATCGAGGCCACCCTGCATATCCACGGTGGAGAGGTCGTTGCCAATGCCGAACATGATGACATGTACGCGGCGATCGACCTGCTCACTGACAAGCTCGACAGACAATTGCTCAAGCATAAGGAAAAGCAGCAAAGCATCCTCAAAGGTGCGGCAGCTCGCTGACACTCCCCATCCATGATCCGACTTGAAAATATCCTGACCCCTGGCCGTTCCCTCGTGAACGTGCCAGGCGGCAGTAAAAAAGCCGTTCTCGAAGAGATTGCCAAACTGATCGGGCAACAAGTGCCCGAATTCGACTGGCAAACCGTCTACGAAAGCCTTATCGCCCGTGAAAAACTCGGCTCCACCGGGTTTGGCAACGGCATCGCGATCCCCCATTGCCGCCTGAAAGGCTGCACGGCGCCTGTGAGCGCGGTGCTGCACCTGGAACGCCCGGTGGATTTCGACGCCATCGACGGCGCGCCTGTGGATCTGCTGTTCGTGCTGCTCGTCCCGGAAGCGGCCACCGACGCCCACCTCGAACTGCTGCGCCAGATCGCCAGCATGCTTGACCGCGCTGACGTGCGCGCCAGCCTGCGTGGTGCCAAGAGCAGCGAAGAGCTTTACAACGTCGTGCTCAACGTCCAGAACGGTCACTGATCATGCGCATGATCATCGTCAGCGGTCGCTCCGGCTCCGGCAAGAGCACGGCCCTCGATGTTCTCGAAGACAGCGGTTTCTACTGCGTCGATAACCTGCCGGCAGGCCTGCTCCCCGAGCTTGCCGAGCGCGCACTGATCAATACCGAACTCGCCGAGCCGTTGTTGGCGGTCTCTATCGACGCCCGGAACGTGCCCAGCCACCTGACCCGTTTTCCGCGAATGCTCGAAGAGGTCCGCGCTCGCCACATTCAGTGCGACGTGCTGTTCCTCGACGCTGAAGAGTCCACGCTGCTCAAGCGTTTCTCTGAAACGCGCCGCCGCCATCCGCTGAGCAATGCCACTCGCTCGCTGGCCGAGGCGATTCGAGATGAAAAAACCTTACTGGGGCCGATCATCGACCTGGCCGATCTGACCATCGATACGACCCACCTGAATCTTTATCAGTTGCGCGACACACTGAAACTGCGTCTGCTGAACAAACCCGAACCCGGCACCGCTTTCCTCATTGAATCCTTTGGCTTCAAGCGCGGCATGCCCGTGGACGCGGATCTGGTGTTCGACGTGCGCTGCCTCCCCAACCCCTACTGGAAACCCGAACTGCGCGAGCAATCGGGACTCGACCAGCCGGTGGCGGACTATCTGGCCGCGCAACCCGATGTCGAAGAGATGTTTCAGGACATCTCGTCATACCTGACCAAGTGGCTGCCGCGCTTCGCTGCCAGCAACCGCGCCTACGTTACCATTGCCATTGGCTGCACCGGCGGACACCACCGCTCCGTATACCTGACCGAACGTTTGGGTCAGGTCCTGCAACAATCGCTCAAGAATGTTCAGGTTCGCCACCGCGACCTAAGCTAAGGACCCCCAACGCGATGCCCGCTCACCAAATCACCATCATCAACAAGCTGGGCCTGCACGCCCGCGCTGCCGCCAAATTCGTCGGTGTTGCCGGCAAGTACCCTTGCCAGATCCGCGTGGGCCGCACCCCGGACAGCATGGTCGATGGTAAAAGCATCATGGCCGTCATGATGCTGGCCGCAGGCAAAGGCACCGAAATACACCTGCTGACAGAAGGCGACGACGAACACGCCGCACTGGAAGGTTTGATCGAACTGATCAACAACAAGTTTGATGAAGGGGAATGAGGGTTGGCCGACCTTCGCCGAATCCGTTACTCCTGAAACACAGCCCGACGGTAAGCCGGGCTTCTCAGGATCGAGCGCTACCCCTTTCGTTTCGCGCCTGAACACTGCTGGCAATCACTTCCGGACTTTTGGATTCTCGCCGGACTTGATCAATCCCCCCGAAGCATCTTTAATCCAACGCTTTGAAGCACCACGTCCCGACCCATTCACCTTCAAGCATGGACCGGCTTGGACAGACTGCTAACGCCTGCGTCAACGGGCATCAATAGCTGAATTGCTGACAGAGCTGATCGATGACATTCACCCCCACCTCGGTGCACAGAGCCTGGTCTCGCCCGGAAAAAATGCTGATGTCCGGCAGTGTGCTGGCGGTGGTGGCGATTTTGGCGATCGTGGCCTCGTTGTTGATTCGCGAGCACGGGAGCGCGACCGAGAGCGCCGTGCAGTCGGCCAATAACGTGGTGCAACTGATCGACGCGGACGTGCAGCGTAATGCCGAGCTGTACGACACGTCGCTGCAAGGCATGATTGCGACCTGGCAAGACCCTGAAGTCATTGCGCTAGCGCCTCAACTTCGTCAGTTGGTCATCTTCGATCGCTCGACTGCAGCGCCGTATAAAGGCGATCTGGTGATTCTGGACGAAACGGGTGACATCGTGGCGGACTCGCTGTCCGTCATCCCCCGAGAAGACAATTTTTCTGACCGCCCCGTTTTTCAGCAGCACCGCGAGAGCGCTTCGACGACCATGCGCGTGGGCGGCCCGTTCAAGGCACGCTGGGGCTTCAAGGACTGGTGCATCAGTTTCAGCCGTCGCCTCCCCTCGCCCGATGGCCGATTCATCGGCATCGCCAGTGCATCGATGCGGTTGACGTACTTCAACCAACTGTTTCGCGGGCTGGACATCGGCAAGGGCAGTACCGTCAATTTGATCAGCGCAGACGGCATATTGCTGGCCCGACAAGCCGAGCAACCCGACAAATACGCAATTGGCCGGGACTTCAGCCAGCTTCCCAACTTTCAGCGAATCCTCAAGACAAACAGCGGAAGCTTCACGGCCGTATCGGACCTGGACGGAACAACTCGGCTGTACACGTTCTCACGCGTGGGCGACTTGCCGCTGATCGTCATCGTGGCCCAATCGAAAGACGTGGTATACGCCGTCTGGAAACGCAACGCGGCGCTGGTGGCGGGCGCGACGAGCCTTTTGTGCCTGGGCATCCTGTGGCTGTCGTACCTGTTGGGTAAACAGTTAAAGCTGCGACACCTCGCAGAACGAGAGTTGGCAGAGCTGGCCTCCACGGACGGCCTGACAGGGCTGGCAAACCGGCGGCGACTGGATCAGGTATTTCGACAGGAGTGGTCCAGAAGTTCGCGCTCCGGCAAGCCGTTGTCACTGCTGATGATTGATGTCGACCACTTCAAGGCGTTCAACGACCGGCACGGCCATCACGGTGGCGACGTGGCGTTGCGCAACGTGGCTCAAACCCTGGCCAGTGCAATTCGCAGACCCGGTGATTTGGCGGCGCGCTATGGCGGCGAGGAGTTTTTGGTGGTTTTACCGGAAACAGATTTGCAGGGCGCCAGAATAATCGCCGAAAAAATCAGGGTTGCGATTGAATCGCTCCCGCCCTATGCCGGAGACAGGCATTCCGTCACCGTCAGCATTGGTATCGCCTCGCGCCAGCCCAATGCGGGCGACAAGCAGGCGCAACTGTTCAGTGATGCTGACGAAGCGCTCTACCGGGCGAAGCACAATGGTCGTAATCGCACTGAGTTCAGCCCTCCCCCCAAAACGGCATAAAAAAACGCCAGACATGTCTGGCGTTTTTCGAATCAGGGGACTGAGCCCTAAACGGGCTCAGTTACGCTGATCAGCTTGCTCTGCGAACGGTGTCACGCAGCGCTTTAACCTTGTCGTGGTTCGCCTGGACGCCTGGCAGCTGGCGCTGGATCAGAGTCACTACGTTAGCAGGCAGGTTTTTCTCGACCGCTTTTTGCGAAGCTTCCTTGTACGCTTTCAGGGCGTGGTCTTCACCGCGCTCTACTTCGTTCAATACAGCCTCATCGCTTTTGCCGGTCACGGCCGCTTTCAGCTCAACCCACAGACGATGCGCTGCACCTGCTGCGCTGGAGGATTTGTCTGGATCGCCGCCCAGTGCACGGACTTCGGCTTGAAGTTCACGTACAGACGTTGCGCACTCGGTGGAACGGGAAAGGAAATACGCCTTGATTTCTGGGTTCTTGACGTCTTCAGCAGCGGTGTGAAAACCTTTCTCGCCGTCAATGCTGGTCTCGATCAGATCATTGAGTACCGAGATCGCTTCTTTGTTGATATCCGTCATTTTGCAGTTCCTTTCTGGCAGGTTAATCGAAGAGTTGATATTTCTACACTCGATAACCTGAATATTGCAGAGCTCATGCCAGCTTTTTAAAACAGAATAAACCCTTATTTATCATGCAGTTATATTTATCAAGACACAGACCTTTCTCTCTTTTTGCATGATCTGTTCGTTTGCACGTATGCAAAATGCACGTACCTTAGTAGTTCACACGGAAAGACCAACGGCGGTGTTATGAATCCCGAGAAACTCAAACTTCTGGTCACCCGTGAAATGCCCTACGGCAAGTACAAGGGGCGATTGCTGGCGGACCTGCCGGGTGACTACCTTAACTGGTTCGCGCGCAAAGGTTTTCCCAGCGGTGAACTGGGCAGCCTGCTGGCACTGATGCATGAGATTGACCACAACGGGCTGTCCGCCCTGCTTGATCCATTGCGCACCAAACCCCGGGAGCCTCTGCGAGAAAGCCCTCTAAAAACACCGATCCGGTTTTCCTGACCCCTCGACGAGATGAACGACGCGATGACCCCTGCCCAATCCGTTGCACAGCACCGCGCCCAGGACGAAGCTTTTTGGCGCGATATCGCCCGCCAATACGATGTGGAGCCGGGGCCGATCAACTTCGAACATGGCTACTTCGGGCGCATGACCCGCGAAGTGCTGCGCACGTACGAACAGCATCTGGCGTACGTGAACCGCAGCAATTCGGTCTATGTCCGACAGCGCTTCGACACCGAGGACAGCGAGACCCTGCGCGCCGATCTGGCTCAGCTGCTGGACGTGCCGAGCCGCGAAATCGCCCTGACCCGCTGCGCTTCGGAGTCACTGCAAACCCTGATCCGCAACTACAACGGTCTGCAGCCGGGGGATCAGGTGCTGATCAGCGATCTGGACTACAACAGCGTGCAGACGGCCATACGCTGGCTGGCGAAGCATCGCGGGGTCGAAGTGATCGAGATTCGGCATGCTCACCCGGCCAGCTATGAATCCCTCGTCAATGCCTATCGCGACGCCTTCGCGAACTACCCACGACTCAAGCTGATGGCATTGACCCACGTGACGCACCGCACGGGACTGGTCATGCCTATTGAGCCCATTGCTGCGCTGGCCAAGGCGCAAAACATCGATGTGATTCTGGACGGTGCTCACGCCTTGGGACAACTGGACTTCAAGCTGGACGAACTCGGCGTGGCGTTTGCCGGGTTCAACCTGCAGAAGTGGATGGGAGCGCCGTTGAGCCTGGGTTTCATTTATGTGAAACAGGAACGATTGTCTGCCATCGACCCCGACATGGGCGACGAGCGATACGCCGTCGATGACATTTTGGGGCGGGTGCCGTATGGCACGCCGAACATTCCCGCGCTGCTGACGCTGACCAAGGTCTTCGAAGAACACCGAGCCATAGGCGGGTCTGCCGTCAAAGGTGCACGCCTGGCCTATCTGCGGGACTTGTGGGTTCGCGAGGTGCGGGATGTGCCGGGAATCGAAGTGCTGACACCGGATGATCCACGGCTGTACTGCGGGATCACGTCATTGCGCTTTACGCGCCATCAAGATCAGTCGCTCATGACGCAGCGCCTGCTCGACGAACATGGCGTTTTCGTGGTGGCAAGAACCGGTTCCGCCTGCGGCCCATGCATTCGGGTCACCCCCGGCTTTGTGACCTCCGCCGACGATGTAGCAAGGTTGATCGTTGCACTGCGGGCTTTGGCCTGAGCCCTAAACGCTTTCAGACAGGCAAAAAAAAGCGGCGACCGTGGATAAGGCGGCGCCGCAAACACTTTAATGGAACATCTGTAAATCAGGGAGTGGTAAAGATACGCGCTCAGACCGAGTCGGGTGCGATACATATGTAGTGCACATAAAGAAAAATCGGTGATCTCTCTCCTCGCGCCTCCTCAACTCAACGCTACGGATTCAGTCGCAGTACTTGCGGCCCGGCTTTCTACGTTTGCATCACGCAAAAAAAAACGGCGTTCCGGACCAAGGGAACACCGTTAAACAGCCATGCAACAACGACTTCTGTAGCAGCGCCTCAACGCTCGAATCCAATCATCTGAGACGATTAAATCAGCTCCCTCATGAACGGGAGCTGTCGAGGATCAAGCATGGGGCGCTTAACGCAGGTTTCAGTCGAACAACGCAATCGCTTCGGCGGTCGCCTCACTGATGCGGCCCCAGTCGCCGTTCTTGACCCACGCGTTATCGATCATCCAGGTGCCGCCAACGCACATCACGTTAGGCAGCGCCATGTAGTTCTTCAGGTTGGCAGCGCTGACGCCGCCAGTCGGGCAGAAACGCACTTCCGGGAATGGACCGCCCAGCGCCTTGATCGCGCCGACGCCGCCGCTGATCTCGGCCGGAAACAGCTTGAAGCGGCGGTAGCCCAAGGCATAACCGATCATGATTTCCGACGCGCTACTGATGCCAGGCAGCAACGGCAATTCGCTTTGCGCGCCTGCTTCCAGCAGATCCTGAGTGCTGCCTGGGGTCACGATGAACTGCGAGCCCGCCTCTTCCGCTGCCTTGAGCATGTGACGGTCGAGGATCGTGCCCGCGCCGACGCACAGCTCAGGTCGTGCGTCGCGCAGAATACGAATAGCCTTGAGGCCGAATTCCGAACGCAGGGTGATTTCCAGCGCGTTCAGGCCGCCTGCCGCCAGCGCATCGGCCAGCGGGAGCACGTCCTGTTCGCGTGCAATGGTGATGACCGGCAGAATCTTCGCTTTCGCGCAGAGTTCGTCGATCTGGGCAATCTTGCTCGCCATGCTATTCAACGGCTGTTTCACTTGGGTATTTTCCATGGCGGCTGATCCTTTGCTTATGGGCACCAGTAGATCTCTAAAGACGGGTTGAGGAACGCGCGAATCGGCATTTCGGCGAGGTCATCGCCGGCCAGCGCCGTGCGCAGGGTTTCCAGTTTTGCCTGCCCGGAAACGGACAGGATCGGCGTCGCGGCGGACGCCAACAGTGAGCGCGTCATGGTCAGACGCTGATGAGGTGTGCTCGGCGCCAGCATCGGCAGGCAGCGACGTTCGCTGTTCAAGTCCAACGCTTCAGGCAGATTCGGGCTATCAGGGAACAGCGACGCGGTGTGGCCGTCATCCCCCATGCCCAGAATCAACACATCGATCTTCGGCAGTTCCTTGAGCGCTTCGTCGGTCGCCGCCGCCGCTTCTTCCAGCGTCTGGGTCGGACGGTAGAGGCTGAAGAAGCCCGCTTTCTCGGCCGGTCCCTGAAACAGGAAACGCTTGAGCAGCCCCGCGTTACTGTCGGCGTGCTCGGTTGGCACCCAGCGTTCGTCGGCCAGGCTGATCACGACCTTCGACCATTCGATGGGCTTTTGCGCCAGCGCCTGGAAGAACGCCACCGGGCTTTTGCCACCTGAAACGACCAACGTCGCAACGCCGTGAGGGTTATTCGCGATGGCCGCCGTCAGGCGTTCCGCCACATGATCGGCCAATGCATTGGCCAACAGCTCGGGGTTATCGAATTCGTTGGCTTTAAGGCCAGCCGGAAATTCAAGTTCACATATCGCCATACCAGGACCTCCCGTCACGAGTAATGAGCGCAATGGAGCTCATTGGCCCCCAGGAGCCTGCTGCATAAGGCTTGGGCGCATCGCCGGCCTTCTTCCAGCCAGCGATCAACTGGTCACACCATTGCCACGCATACTCGATCTCATCTTTGCGGACAAACAGGTTTTGGTTGCCACGCATGACCTCCAACAACAACCGCTCGTACGCGTCCGGAATGCGGGCGCTGCGGTAGGCGTCAGAGAAGCTCAGTTGCAAGGGGTTGCTGCGCAATTGCATGCCTTTATCCAGCCCCTGATCCTTGGTCATCACTTGCAGCGAGATACCTTCATCGGGCTGCAGGCGGATGATCAGGCGGTTGCTGATCTGCATCCGCTGTTCCGGGGCGAAGATGTAGTGCGGCGGTTCCTTGAAGTGGATGACGATCTGCGACAGCTTCTGCGGCATGCGTTTGCCGGTACGCAGATAGAACGGAACCCCTGCCCAACGCCAGTTACGGATGTCGGCACGAATGGCAACGAACGTTTCGGTGTCGCTCGCGGTATTGGAGTTTTCCTCTTCCAGGTAACCGGGAACCGGTTTGCCTTCGCTGTAACCGGCGATGTATTGCCCGCGCACCACTTGGGTGGCCAAGCGCTCCGGAGTGAACGGCGCCAGCGCCTTGAGCACCTTTACCTTTTCATCACGGATGCTGTCGGCGGACAGGTCGCTCGGAGGGTCCATCGCAATCAGGCACAGCAGCTGCAACAGGTGGTTCTGGATCATGTCACGCAGCTGACCCGCCTGATCGAAGTAGCCCCAACGGCCCTCGATCCCTACTTTCTCCGCCACAGTAATCTCGACGTGGGAAATGTAGTTCTGGTTCCATTGGGTTTCGAACAGGCTGTTGGCGAAACGCAGCGCGATGAGGTTTTGAACGGTGTCTTTGCCCAGATAGTGGTCGATCCGGTAGACGCGGTTTTCCGGCAGGAAGCGGGCTACGGCGTCGTTGACCCGACGCGACGACGCGAGGTCATGACCGATCGGTTTTTCCAGGACGGCGCGAGTGCGGTCAGTCAGACCGACCAGCGCCAGGTTCTCGCAGATGGCTCCGTACACCGACGCCGGTGTGGCGAAGTAGGCGATCATGGTTTGTGCGTCGCCCACTGCTTCGGCCAGCGCGACGTAATCTTCTCCCTTGAGGAAATCCACGTGCAGGTAGCTCAGACGTGCCTGAAAACGCTCCACATGTTCACTTTCCAGCTGGGATTCGGGGACGAAACGACGCAGGCTCTTGTCGATATAAGCCAAGTGTTCCTGAGGCGTTCCCGCCTCGCGAGCCAACGCAAGAATTCGGGTCTCGGCATGCAGAAGGCCAGCACGGTCCAGCTGATAGAGCGCTGGGAACAGTTTGCGCACAGCCAGGTCGCCCAAGGCGCCAAACAAGGCAAAAGTGCACGGTTCAACCGTAATCGAGAGCATAATGTTGGTTCTTTTATCAAGTTAGGCTACAAATACCTTTTTTAAAGGCGTTACTCAAGGCCAAATGTAGTAATAACCACAACATTTACCCAAAAAACACATTACAGTGGTGATCACTACAGGCCCTCAGTACGATAGGCCACCTTTGCTACAGGCTAAAGGCCCAGTTGCGCACCTTTTACAGAAAGGCCTACAGAACAGCCTGTTACCGCTTCACGAGAAGGACTTTGAATGGACCGCGTACGCAATCTTCTGGAGCAGATCCAGAGTCGACTCGAAGAATTGAACAAGGCCGAGCGCAAGGTTGCCGAGGTGATTCTGAGCAACCCTCAGCAAGCCACGCGTTTCAGCATTGCGGCGCTGGCCCAGGCGGCCAAAGTCAGCGAGCCGACCGTCAATCGCTTCTGCCGCTCGTTCGACGTCAGCGGCTACCCTGAACTCAAACTGCAACTGGCCCAGAGCCTGGCCAGCGGCGCCGCCTACGTGAGCCGCGCGGTGGAAGCCGACGATAATCCGGAAGCCTATACCCGCAAGATTTTCGCCAGCGCCATCGCGTCCCTCGACAGCGTGTGCCAGGTGCTGGACCCGAACCTGATCAGCAAGGCCGTGGACCTGCTGATTCAGGCGCGGCAGATTCACTTCTTCGGCCTGGGCGCCTCGGCCCCTGTGGCGCTGGATGCGCAGCACAAATTCTTCCGCTTCAACCTGGCCGTGACAGCCCATGCCGACGTACTGGTGCAACGCATGCTGGCGTCGGTGGCGCACACGGGGGAGCTGTTCGTGATCATTTCCTACACCGGCCGCACTCGCGAGCTGGTGGAAGTGGCCCGGATCGCTCGCGAGAACGGCGCTTCGGTGCTGGGCCTTACCGCCGCCGGGTCACCGCTGGCCAAAGCCAGTACGTTGAGCCTGAATATCCCTCTGCCTGAAGACACCGACATTTATATGCCGATGACGTCTCGGATCATCCAGCTGACCGTGCTCGATGTGCTGGCCACCGGCATGACCCTGCGCCGTGGCGTGGATTTCCAGCCGCACCTGCGCAAGATCAAGGAAAGCCTCAATGCCAGCCGGTATCCGGTGGATGATGAGTTGAATTAACGCGTGCGATACGGCCCCGAGGGCCGGGATTGATAAAGATACTCTGTGGGAGCGTCGTTCATCCCACCAAAGTGGCCTGCAAACTCAATCGCGCCTGCTGTCCTGGGGCCAGGCTCAGACAATCATCGACCCCGGACACGGCCTCGACCCGCACAAACCCCATCGCTTCATGCCCTGCCACGCCCAGCAATGGCCGGCTGCCGGGATGCCAGACGACGGTATTGGCGCTGTCATAGGTGTTGATGTTCAAACGGCGCCGCCACGTGTCGTCGTGCAACTCAACTGAACCAGTGTGCTCGAAAACGCGCTGGCAACTGCCCGAGACGCGTAACTCCCCTTTTTGTTCACAGGCACTGCGACTGAGCTCGTCGTAACCCTGTGCGCCATCGAGACCTCCCAGCGCCACGTCGGCGATGTCGCTGATGCGCCAGTAAGCGTGCAGGGCATGACCGAACTGGCACGGCTCACTGTCGTCATGTCGGGTTTCCAGACGCAGGTCCATGCGTTGCCCCAATTCAGCATGCAGATCGGCCTGCCAGTCCCACAGGCTCAAGCGCCAGTGCAGCGAAACGCCTTCATCGTGTTCCTGGCTGTCGATCAGCTTCCAGTCGAGCAAACGCCCCCATCCATTGGCGGGCCAGCCGCCCTCTCCCGGATGACGCCCGACCCAAGGCCAACACACCGGCACGCCGCCCCGAATCGCGCCCACCTGCGGCCATTGCGACGCGCACCACAGCCACGGCCTCTGGCCGACTGGCTGAAAATGCAACAACTGTGCGCCTTGGCGACTGAACACGGCATGACAGCGCGGGTGGTTGATCACCAGCACGTCACGCTGCTGATGCCGCTCCCACTGGAAGGTCGGCTGCGGCCGCGTGGCGGTGAAGAAGCGCTGAAGGGGATGTTCGAATGATCCTGTGTCCCTGATCGCCATGACGTTCTCGATGGGATGAGTGTGTCCATCTATGGGTGGTGGGAGATCGCGCACGGCCGGATCCAGCGGCGAGCCTTGCAAACCATAAAAAAGCCCCGATTCCGGAGCGAGTACCGCACAAAAAAAACGGGCAGCCAGGCTGCCCGTAAAGCACACACGACCCTTGATCGTTTGTGAAGCACATCAGAGAGCGATGTGCGGAGGAGCGGTCCGCACAGCGATGAAGCGTTTAGAACTTGGATTGGATCTTGATACCTGCGACCAGCGCGTTCTGGACTTCGTCCACACCGCCCGGGCTCTTCACGTATTGCAGGTTGGGACGCACGGTCAGCCAATCGGTGACGTGTACGCCATAGTAGATTTCCGAGTTGTATTCGGTCTTCTGGATTGGCAGGTAGTTCGGGTTGTCGTAGTCGTCGATACCGTTGACGGCGTTGACCAGACGACGGTTGTCCTGGGCATCATCGTTGACGTGGATGCGAGCGACACCGATACCGATGTCATCCTTCGGACGGGCATCGAACGGGCCTTTGTAGACGAAACCGATCTGCTGATAGTTGTCGACGAAGTTGGTGGCTTTGTCATGAACGGTCAGGTTACCGAAGATGCTCAGACCACGGGATGCGTCGCCGTTGTGGCTGGTCAGTTGTTGCTGAGCCACGACCCACCAACCGTGCTTGTCCTTGTGGGACTTGAAGTCACCGCCAGCGATGGCTTGTGGCTGGCCGTTGGTGTTTTCGTACAGGTCAGGCGCGCTCGGGTTACTGACGTAGTAGCCCAGACGGTATTCGCCTGGCAGCGAATTGACGGTCGGCGACCACACCACTTCGACCGGCACCACAGTACCTTGGGAACCGCTGCCGCTCAGCTTGAAGCCGTTGCCGGTTTCGAGGTTCGAAGGGTTCTGCTCGTACACGCCGATCTGTGCGAACAACTCAGGCGTGATGTTGTATTTCACGCGAGCGGCCCATTGGCTGACAGGCCAGTTGTACCAGGTGTTCACGTAGTTACCGACCTGCGAGCCGCAGAGCGTCAGGTTCTGGAAGTCGCATGGGAAGCTGTTGAAGTCTTCGCCTTCGCCGAAACGGCCAACTTTGATGTCCAGCGCGCCGTCGAAGAATTTCTGCTTGTACCACATTTGCGTCAGCCGCCAGGTCTGACCACGGCCCCAGACTTCTTGCGAGGAACTGAGCGTGCCAGCGCGCGGGTCGCCGATACGGTCGTTGGAGATGTTGTTACCGCTACGCTCGGTGATCGCCAGCTTGAATTCCGCATCGTGCCAACCGAGGATTTTTTGCAGGTCCATCTGCACGCCGAACGCGAACTGGTCGCTGTAGCGGCCGGTTCTGTCGTCGTTGTAACCGCCATTGAGGTTGGAAGCCGCCTCACCCACGTACTCGATCGGGAAGTCATAACCTTTGTCGTACAGTTCCTGGCGCAGACCGCCCCAGTCGCCCGTCAAGTGCTCGCTTGCCTTGAATGGCTCCATGGCGGAGGCCGTTCCAGACATCGTCAATGCGCTCAAGACTGACAGCCCGCCGATGAGCTGCAGTTGGTTGAGCGATTTGCCTTTTACCTTCTTCATCCCTTAAATCCTCGTTTTATTGTTATTAGCTAAACAGCGTTGTAACCACTTGCTTCGTGTGCCTGCCGGGGCTTTTTTACGGCAGAAATAGCCCCGACAGAGGTGCTCGTTGGCGCAGTGCTCCTGCGCATGGAATTCAGTTGCGGTTGAGCCGCGTGACGTTGCCCATGCCTTCGCTCACCTGTGGCGTCGACAGCGCGCTCAATCGCTCGCCGGTCTTGGCGTCGAACAGCAACACCTTGGACGGATCGAACTGCAGGGTCAGGGTTTCGCCCACCGCTGGCGCCACATCGGGCGCCAGACGGCAGCAGACCTTGCTGTCGTTGAGCGTGACGAACACCAGCGTGTCAGGACCGGTCGGCTCGGTGACTTGAACTTCGGCGCGAATGGTCGGCATCCCTGAGGTTTCACCGGACGCTAGCACGATCTGTTCAGGGCGAAGGCCCAGAATCACCTCACGGTCTTCGAGGCCTGCATCGTTGATGTTCATCGGCAACTCGCAGCGCGCCTGGCCGCTGTCGAGCAGCGCCACCAGACGGCCTTCCTTGCGCTGCAGGCGCAGCGGGATGAAGTTCATCGGCGGCGAACCGATGAAGCTAGCGACGAACAGGTTGGCCGGATCGTTGTAAATCTGTTTTGGCGTGCCGAACTGCTGGATGATGCCGTCCTTCATGACCGCCACTTTGTCGCCCAGGGTCATCGCTTCGATCTGGTCGTGGGTCACGTAGACCGTGGTGGTTTTCAGGCGCTGGTGCATCAGTTTCATTTCGGTGCGCATCTCGACCCGCAGCTTGGCGTCGAGGTTGGACAGCGGTTCGTCGAACAGATAGATCTTCGGACGACGGGCCAGCGCTCGGCCCATGGCCACGCGTTGTTGCTGACCACCGGACAACTGGCCCGGCTTGCGGTTGAGCAGGTGTTCGATCTGCAGCAGCTTGGCGACACGGCCGACTTCGGCGTCGATGTCGGCCTGGCTCATCTTGCGAATCTTCAGGCCGAACTCGATGTTCTCCCGCACGCTCATGGTCGGGTACAGAGCGTAGGACTGGAACACCATCGCGATGTCGCGATCCTTCGGGCTCATGCCGCTGACGTCCTGGTCGCCGATCATGATCGCGCCGCCAGTGATGTTTTCCAGGCCCGCGATGCAGTTCATCAGGGTCGACTTACCACAGCCCGAAGGACCGACCAGGATCAGGAATTCGCCATCCTTGATCGACAGTTCGATGTTCTTCAAGGTGTCCGGCAGGCCGGCCCCGTAAGTCTTGTTTACATTGCGAAGTTCGAGCGTTGCCATGATTACCCCTTGACTGCGCCGGCCGTCAGCCCGCGCACGAAATACTTGCCTGCGACCACATAGACCAGCAGGGTCGGCAGACCCGCGATCATCGCCGCCGCCATATCAACGTTGTATTCCTTGACCCCGGTGCTGGTGTTGACCAGGTTGTTCAGCGCCACTGTGATGGGCTGCGAATCACCGCTGGAGAACACCACACCGAACAGGAAGTCGTTCCAGATCTGCGTGAACTGCCAGATCAGGCAGACCATGATGATCGGGGTCGACATCGGCAGAATGATCCGCCGGAAAATGGTGAAGAACCCGGCACCGTCCAGACGCGCCGCCTTGACCAGCGCATCCGGCACGCTGACGTAATAGTTACGGAAGAACAGCGTGGTGAATGCGAGGCCGTAGACCACATGAACCAGGACGAGGCCGGTGGTGGTGCTAGCCAGACCCATTTTCCCCAGGGTGAACGAGGCCGGCAGCAGCACGGTCTGAAACGGCAGGAAGCAGCCGAACAGCAGCAAGCCGAAGAACATCTGCGAACCCCGGAAGCGCCACATCGACAGCACGTAGCCGTTCAACGCGCCGATGGCGGTTGAAATCAGCACGGCCGGAACGGTGATCAGGATCGAGTTCAGGAAGTAGCCCTTCACCGTCGCCCAGGCCTTGATCCAGCCGATGGCCGTGACTTCGGCGGGCCAACTCAAGAGGTTGCCGGTGCCGATGTCTTCCGGGGACTTGAAGCTGGTGAGCAGCATGACTACCAGCGGAATCAGGTAGATCAGCACCGCGCCGATCAGCACCGCGTAGATCGCGATGCGGCTCAAACTGATGGAAGGTTTGGCGGCGAGACTAGTCATTGCGCTTGGTCCTCAGCTCGGAATACAGGTAAGGCACGAGGATCGCGAGAATCGCACCGAGCATCAGAATCGCACTGGCCGAGCCCATCCCCATCTGGCCACGGCTGAAGGTGAACGAGTACATGAACATCGCAGGCAGGTCGGACGAATAGCCGGGGCCACCGGCGGTCATTGCAGCGACCAGGTCGAAGCTCTTGATCGCGATGTGCGCCAGGATCATCACCGCACTGAAAAACACCGGACGCAGGCTTGGCAGCACCACTTTCCAGTAGATCTTCGGCATGCTCGCGCCATCGATCTGCGCGGCACGGATGATCGATTGATCAACGCCCCGCAGACCGGCCAGGAACATCGCCATGATGAACCCCGAGGCTTGCCAGACGGCCGCGATCACGAGGCAGTACACCACGCGATCCGGGTCGATCAGCCAGTCCAGGCGGAAGCCTTCCCAGCCCCAGTCGCGCAGCAGTTTGTCCAGGCCCATGCCAGGGTTGAGCAGCCATTTCCAGGCCGTGCCGGTGACGATCATCGAGAGCGCCATCGGGTACAGGTAAATGGTACGGATGAAACCTTCGCGACGAATGCGCTGATCGAGGAACACCGCCAGCAACACGCCGACCACCAGGCTGATGCCGATGAACATGCCGCCGAAAACCGCAAGATTCTTGCTCGCGACCCACCAGCGATCGTTATCGAACAGTCGGGCGTATTGCGCCAGCCCTACGAATTTGTAGGACGGGAGAAAAGTCGAGTTGGTGAACGACAGAACGAACGTCCACAGGATATAGCCGTAAAAGCCCACCAGAACGATGAACATGCTGGGCGCCAGCACCAGTTTGGGTAGCCAGCGCTGCAGTGCATCGAACGGCGAGGCTTTGCTGAACACAGCAACAGAACTCATGGGGAAATCCAATAAAGAGTGAAGACAGCTGCGAGCGGCAAGCTACAAGTAGAAGCCAGTCACCGACCGGCTCTAACTTGCAGCTTGAGGCTCGCGGCTTGTAGCTACCGCTTACTTAGCCGACTTGATCGCAGCGCCCAGCTTCTTCGCCGCGTCAGCCGGGTCGGCTTTCGGGTCGTTGATGAAGTTGGTCACGACGTCAAAGAACGCGCCTTGAACAGCCAGCGTGGTCGCCATGTTGTGCGCCATGCTCGGTTGCAGGCCGCCGGATTTGGCATCTGCGAGGAAGTCCTTGGCAGCGGTCTGTGCGCAGGAGTCGAAGCCGTACTTGTTCATGTCAGCCAACATGTCGGTCCGAACCGGGATCGAGCCTTTGTTGATGCTGAAGACTTTCTGGAAGTTTTCACCCAACACGACCTTGGCGATGTCCTTCTGACCGGCAGCAGTGCCCGCGTCTTTCTGTTTGAACACAGCCAGCGAGTCGATGTTGTAGGTGAACGCCTTGTCGGTGCCTGGGAAGGCGACGCACTCGTAGTCCTTGCCCGCGACTTTCTTGGCGGCGGTCCATTCGGACTTGGCCCAGTCACCCATGATCTGCATGCCGGCCTTGCCGTTGATGACCTTGGCGGCTTCCAGGTTCCAGTCCTGGCCTTTGCCGTCCGGGTCCATGTAGGTGGCGACTTTCTTCAGTTCGGTGAGCGACTTGACCATTTCAGGACCGGTCAGGGCGCCGTTGTCGAGATCGACCAGGGCTTTCTTGTAACCGTCAGCACCCATGACCGAGAGGACGACCGCTTCGAACACGGTGCTGTCCTGCCAAGGCTGACCACCGTGGGCCAGCGGGATGAAGCCAGCTTTCTTCAGCTTGTCGCCAGCGGCGTAGAATTCTTCGAGGGTGGTCGGGGCTTTTTCGATACCGGCTTTCTTGAAGACTTCCGGGTTGATCCACAGCCAGTTCACGCGGTGAATGTTCACCGGAACGGCCACGTAATCACCGTCGTACTTCACGGTGTCAGAGACTTTCTTGTCCAGCAGGCTGTCCCACTTCTCTTCTTTGGCGGTGTCTTTCAACACGTCCGTGTCGAGCAGGCCAGTGGACGCCCATTCCTGGATGTCAGGGCCTTTGATCTGGGCAACGCCAGGCGGGTTACCGGCGACGGCGCGACTTTTCAGCACGGTCATGGCAGTCGAACCGCCACCGCCTGCAACAGCGCCGTCTTTCCAGGTGAAGCCGTCTTTTTCAACTTGGGCTTTCAGCACATCGACAGCCGCTTTTTCACCGCCGGACGTCCACCAGTGGACAACTTCGACAGTGCCTTTGGAATCGGCGGCCATGGCGCTCAGAGGGAACAACGAGGCGAGAGAAATGAGTGCTGCGAGACGGGAGATCGAATTCATCTATTTGACCTTATTGTTGTTATGCATGAGCAAGTCTTGGTGCTTGCGCTGCATGGATTCTAAACAACGGGTTAGAGCGGACGGTAACGAAGGGATGCGCAAGTGTCACAGGTTGGTGACATTCGAAAAAAGGTGAGCAGACGCCGAATCCTGTGGCAGCGAATTTATTCGCGAATCGGTGTTTCAGCCGGTACAGATACGCAGACTGTACGGCCCTTTCGCGAATGAATTCGCTCCCACAGAGATCCGCGTTAACCAGGATTAACGGGATTATTCCACCCCACGCGGCAGGTGCAGGGTCACGCGTAAACCGCCTTCGCGCAGGTTCTGCAAACTGACTTCACCGCCATGACTGTGGGCGATGTTGCGAGCGATGCCCAACCCCAGGCCATAGCCCTGCTGCTGTTTGCCCGCCAGCCGGAAATGCGGCTCGAACACCTGCTCAAGGCGCTGTTCGGGTACGCCGGGGCCTTCGTCTTCGACGTGCAGCACGAACGCATCCGCGTCGTCTTCAATACGCAAATGGGCCTTGTCACCGTACTTGATGGCGTTGTCGATCAGGTTGCCCATGCAACGTCGCAACGCCAAGGGCTTGCCGTAGAACATCGACATGGCCTTGCCTTCGACCGTGACACGCCCGCCGCCGTTGGCCGCTAGATACGGCTCGATCAGGCAATCCAGCGCGTGATTGAGGTCCACCGGCTCGATGTTCTCGTGAATGTCCGTATCCTTCACGCACTGCAACGCGCCCTTGACCAGCAGCTCCAGCTCATCCAGGTCGCGGGTGAATTTGACCTGCATCGCTTCATCTTCCAGCAACTCGACCCGCAACCTGAGCCGCGTGATCGGCGTACGCAAATCGTGGGAAATGGCGCTGAACAACTGGCCACGTTCGGTGAGGTAACGGCTGATGCGATCACGCATGGTGTTGAACGCACGGGTCACTTCGATGACCTCGCTGCCCCCGCCCTCGACGACTGGCTCTACATCTGCACCCAAGGACAGGTCCCGCGCTGCGCGGGCCAGACGTTTTAGCGGCCCGCTTTGCCAGTGCACCAGCAGGCCGATGAACACCAGCAGGAAAATACTCGTCAGGCCGATGAACCAGACCTGCTGGGACGGAAGGCCCTCTTCCTCCAGCATCGTGTACGGCTCGGGCAGCAGCGAGGCAATGTACAGCCATTCGCCGGGGGACAGCTCGATCTGCGTGACCAGCACCGGCGGGTTTACCGGTTCCAGAGTCAACGCGTAGTGCGCCCAGGAGCGCGGCAGTTCATCGAGCTTGAGGCCGCTGTTGAAAATCCGCAGGTCCTCGGGCCGAACGAAGCGGACGAGGATGTCGGGGTCCGCACCGAGGTTCTGCCGTAGCACTTGGCCGACGACGTCAATCACCGCCGTTTTGCGAACGGTGGGTTCCAGCACCTGCATGTCGAGCGGGCGGTCATTGAGCGAAACGAAGAAGCGCGTCCCCCCCATGCTGCGCAGTTGATCAAGGACCAGCGGGCGAAAGGCGACGGGCAGAGAACGGAAATAACTGACGCTCGCGGACATGGAAAATCCAAGGCTGCGCGCGCTGGTGATCAAGCCTTCCATCTGCGTGGCGCGCAACTGGGAAAGCCAGATCAGACTCGACAGGGTCTGGGCCAGTAACACCGCCAACAGGGTCAGCAGCAGCATGCGTCCCAGCAGCGAGCGCGGGACGGGAAGACGACGCTTCTTCTCGATCACCATCGCCGATCAGTAGCCGTTGCTGGCTTGCGGCAACACATTGGCTGCCAGCAGATAACCACTGCCTCGCACGGTACGGATCAATCGTGGTGCCTTGCCGGTGTCCCGTAGACGCTGACGCAGACGACTCACCGCCATGTCGACGATGCGCTCCAGCGGCATCAATTCACGGCCTCGCGTGGCGTTGCCGATGGTGTCGCGGTCGAGGATCTGTTGCGGGTTGTCGAGAAACAGCTTAAGCAGCGCGAAGTCCGCGCCCGAGAGAATCACCTCTTCGCCGTCACTGTGAAAGAGGCGATGGCTAACCATGTCGAGTCGCCACTCATCGAACACCAGTACTTCGCCACCCGCGCGCTCCTGACCGAACTGGGCACGACGCAGCAATGCCTTGATGCGCGCCTGAAGCTCGCGAGGGCTGAACGGTTTGGCCATGTAGTCGTCAGCGCCAAGTTCCAGACCGATAACACGGTCGGCTTCGTCGGAACTGGCGGTGAGCATGATGATCGGCACATGGGGCTGTCGCGGGTGTTGCCGGACCCAACGGCACAGGCTGAAGCCGTCTTCGTCGGGCAGCATGACATCGAGAATCAACAGGTCGCTGGGCTCGTCGTTGAACGCCTGGCGAAACTCCGCGCCATCCCCCACCGTGCGCACCTGAAACCCCGAACGGCTCAGGTAGGCTTGCAGCAGTTCCCGAATCTCCTGGTCATCGTCGACCACCAGAATCGATTTACTGACAGTGTTCACTTTGGTCGTCCTTGTTGGCACTGAAATTATTGTTATAGGGGAGCAGCTTCGAGCTTCAAGCCTCAAGAAAAAGCAGAGGCGTGCGCAATTCATCTTGCAGCTTGTGGCTTGCCGCTTACAGTTGGTGGTGTGCTGCCGCCTGATCCAGTGCCACACCCGCGCCCATCAGACCCGGGTATTCCGCTGTCACCAGCCAGACCGGCACGTCATTGAAGTAATCCTTCATCAGCCCTTTTTCCGCCAGCGCCGTGTTGAAGCCGCTCTGCATGAAGAAGTCGACGAAACGCGGGATCACGCCACCGGCGATGTACACGCCGCCACGGCCTCCCACGGTCAACACGTTGTTGCCCGCGACACGGCCCAGGAACACGCAGAACTGCTCCAGCACCGCGCAGGCCACCGGATCACCTTTGAGCGCCGCAGACGTGATCGCCGCCGGGGATTTCAGCTCGGCATCGATCCCGTCCAGCGCACAGCTGACCCGATACAGCAGCAACAGACCGGCGCCGCTTAAAATCGTTTCAGCACTGACGTGTTCATGCTCTGCCATCAGCCGCGTCCACAGCAGCGCTTCGCGCGCGGTGCCGATGGGCAGGTCGACATGGCCGCCCTCCCCAGGCACCGCCGTCCAGTGATTTTCGCCAGAGCGAATCAACGTCCCGACCCCCAGGCCAGTGCCGGGACCGATCACCACGCGAGCGCCTTTCGGGTCGCCCTTGCCGTGGCGCACGGTCAGGTATTCATCGTCGCGCAGACGGGTCATGCCCAGCGCCATGGCGGTGAAATCGTTGACCATGATCAGGCTGTCGATCTTCAGCGCCGCGCAAAACGCCTGCCGATTGATCTTCCAGTGACTGTTGGTGAAGTGGAAATCGTCACCGGTCACCGGGCCTGCCACGGCCAGACAGATCGAGCCGACATCGCCCAACTGCAGTTCGAGGTCTTCGAGGTAAACCTGCAAGGCCTTTTCGGGACTGGCGTAATCGACCGTCGGGAACACCCGGATCGAGTGCAGTTGATCGTCTTCCCATATGGCAAAACGAGCATTCGTGCCGCCGATATCACCCACCATCGCCAATGTCACTTGAGCGTCTCCAGATTCGAAGTAAAGGCGCTGGCGCCCTTCTCTGCCGAGCTGAAGGCCATGCGCATGAAACCGAACAGTTCACGGCCGGTGCCCACGTTATGGGACAAACGTCCGATTGCCGGTTCTCTGGCCGCCAATTCTGCCGGTTCGACGAGAACTTGCAACGTCCCTTTTACGCCATCTACCCGAACGAGGTCCCCCTCTCGGACAAGTGCCAAAGGGCCACCATCTGCGGCTTCGGGGCATACATGGATCGCGGCAGGGATTTTTCCGGACGCGCCGGACATACGCCCATCGGTGATCAGCGCAACCTTGAAACCCCGGTCCTGCAGCACGCCGAGGAACGGCGTCATCTTGTGCAGCTCAGGCATGCCATTGGAGCGTGGGCCCTGAAAACGCATGACCGCGACGAAATCGCATTCCAGCTCGCCCGCCTTGAATGCGTCCGCCAGGTCCTGCTGATCTTCGAAAACCTTGGCCGGGGCCTCGACGATTTGATGCTCCAGCGCCACAGCCGACACCTTCATCACGCCGCGCCCGAGGTTACCCTCCATCACGCGCAGGCCGCCCTCCGGGGAGAACGGACGGGCAATCGGTCGCAGAATGTTTTCGTCCAGGCTTTCGACAGGCCCCTCGCGCCAGACCAGCTTGCCATCCTCAAGGAACGGCTCTTGGGTATAGCGACGCAGACCACGGCCCATCACGGTGTTGACGTCTTCGTGCAGCAGACCGGCGTCAAGCAGTTCGCGAATCAGGAACGACATGCCGCCCGCCGCCTGGAAGTGGTTAATGTCGGCTTTGCCGTTCGGGTAGACATGGCTCAGGGTCGGCACGACTTCCGAGAGGTCGGCCATGTCCTGCCAAGTCAATTGAATACCCGCGCATTGGGCAATCGCCGGCATGTGCAGTGTGTGGTTGGTGGAGCCGCCGGTCGCGTTCAAGGCAACAATCGAGTTGACCAGCGAACGCTCGTCCACAATTTCCCCTAGAGGGATGAATTCGCCGCTCTGTTTGGTCAGACGCGTCACCTGGAACGCCGCTTCGCGTGTCAGGGCATCGCGTAGCGGTGTGTAGGGATTGACGAAGGAGGCACCCGGCAAGTGCAGCCCCATGACTTCCATCAGCAACTGGTTGGTGTTGGCGGTGCCGTAAAAGGTGCAGGTGCCCGGCCCGTGATAGGACTTCATTTCCGAGTCCAGCAGTTCTTCGCGCGTTGCCTTGCCCTCGGCGTAACGCTGCCGCACGTCGGCTTTTTCCTTGTTGGAAATGCCCGAGACCATCGGCCCGCCCGGCACGAAAATCGTCGGCAAGTGCCCGAAACGCAAGGACCCCATCAGCAGGCCCGGCACAATTTTGTCGCAAATCCCTAGCATCAACGCCGCGTCGAACATGTTGTGCGACAGCGCGACGGCCGTTGCCATCGCAATGACTTCTCGGCTGGCGATACTCAGTTCCATACCCGGCTCGCCCTGGGTAACGCCGTCGCACATGGCCGGCACGCCGCCTGCGAACTGACCGACGGAGCCGATTTCGCGCAGGGCCTTTTTGATCTGTTCGGGGAAATGTTCGTAAGGCTGATGCGCCGACAGCATGTCGTTGTAAGCCGACACGATGGCCACGTTGGCCGCGTTCATCATCCGCAAGCTGTGTTTGTCTTCGGTGCCGCATGCGGCCACGCCGTGGGCGAAGTTGGCACATTGCAATTTGCCACGCATCGGGCCGTCGCTCGCCGCGCCCCGGATCATTTGCAGATAGCGCTGACGGGTTTCACGGCTGCGGGCGATCAGCCGTTCGGTTACCTCAAGGACGCGGGGATGCATTGTGATGAACTCCAGGCTAGCGGATGGGTCACCCGTTCAGGCGCTTTCAAAAACCGGCTATCGAATCATGGCCCAAGAGAAACGCTTCAGCAAAGGCTAGACTTTTCAGACAGTTGTGTGGGCTCGACGGGTTTCTATTTGTAGATAAAACAAAATACTGCCACTAAAAAGGCTTGTTTTCTATTTTTATGAGAATAATCTTGTAATTCCAACAACAAATTCACTGAGGACGGGTGTATGACTCTCCGCATCGCAATCAACGGTTTTGGCCGCATCGGCCGCAACGTCCTACGTGCACTCTATACCCAAGGCTATCGTCAGGATTTGCAGGTCGTCGCCATCAATGACTTGGGCGACAGCGAGATCAACGCCCACCTTCTGAAGTTCGACACCGTGCACGGTCCGTTCGACGCGACCGTCGAGCACGACAAGGAAAGCATCACCGTGAATGGTGACCGTATTTCGGTCAGCGCCATTCGCAACCCGGCCGAGCTGCCGTGGAAATCGGAAAAGATCGACGTGGTGTTCGAATGCACCGGCCTGTTCACCGATCGCAACAAGGCGGCGGCTCACATCACCGCCGGTGCAAAAAAGGTCATCATTTCGGCACCGGCCAAAGGCGCTGACGCGACCGTCGTGTACGGCGTCAACCACGACGTGCTGCGCCAGTCTCACGAAGTCATCTCCAACGCATCGTGCACCACCAACTGCCTGGCGCCGGTCGCACAGGTGTTGAACCGTGAGCTGGGCATCGAGAGCGGTCTGATGACCACTATCCACGCCTACACCAACGACCAGAACCTGATCGACGTCTATCACACCGACCCGTACCGCGCGCGTTCGGCCACGCAGTCGATGATCCCGAGCAAAACCGGCGCTGCCGAGGCCGTCGGCCTGGTGCTGCCGGAACTGGCGGGCAAACTGACCGGCATGGCGGTGCGTGTACCGGTGATCAACGTGTCGCTGGTGGACCTGACCATTCAACTGAAGCGTGATACGACGGCTGATGAAGTCAACGCGATCATGAAAGAAGCGGCCAAGCATTCGAAAATCCTCGGCTACAACACCCTGCCGCTGGTGTCCCACGACTTCAACCACAACCCGCTGTCGTCGATTTTCGACGCCAACCACACCAAAGTGAGCGGCCGCTTGCTGAAAGTGTTGGCCTGGTACGACAACGAATGGGGCTTCTCCAACCGCATGTTGGATAACTGCCTGGCGTTGATGAACGCGGAGTAAAGCTTTTCGCATCACTCACTGTAGGAGCCGGCTCGCTGACGAAAGCGTCGTGTCATTCGAATCCATGTCGACTGACTCAACGCTTTCGCCAGCGAGCCGGCTCCTACAATGGCGTATCACCCGACACCGTGGTGCCAGCCCTCTCGCCATTTACACATTCTTTGCTATTTAGAGCCTTGACCCGAACAGCAGATGACAATCATTATCATTCGCTGAATTTCTGGTCGGGTATCCCCGTGAGTCAGTCGCATTTCAATGCCGTTTTCCTTGCGAGGCGAACGATCCTCCTGCGCACCCTGCAACGCATGGTACGCAACCCCAGCACCGCTGAAGACCTGCTACAGGAAACCTACCTGCGGGTGACCCGTGCGCTCGGCGAGCGCGCGATCGATCACCTCGAACCGTTCGTGTTCCAGACCGCCCGCAACCTGGCGCTGGACCATCTGCGTGCACGACGCATTCACGCACGCACCATGGTCGACGATGCACCGCTGTCCGAACTCCACAACATTGTCGCCCCCAATCCCACGCTGGAGGACGCCGCCCACGCCAATCGGCTGCTGCAGAGCCTCAACGCAAGCCTTGAAAAGCTCACTCCACGCCAGCAGAAAATCTTTACCCTGAGCCGACTCAACGGTTGCAGTTATCTGGAGATCGCCGAGCAGCTGGGCGTGTCGGCCAGTACCGTACAAAAGGAACTCAAGCTGATCATGGCGATTTGCGTCGGGGTGGCAGCCCGGCTTGAACGTTGATGAGAGCGGCTTGATCCATAATCGATAAGAAACCGGCGGCAGTGATGTCACATCTCGCTACACTCCCGCCCTTTACCGTGCTTCACACCCTGTAGCCGAGGACGCTCCTTGACGGACTCTCACTCACGTGGCCCTGTGACCGACAGCGCCATGGATCAGGCCTTGAACTGGCTGATCGAACTGGAAACCGCCGACGCCCAGCAACAGGCGCGCTTCCAGGACTGGCTGGCGGCCGACCCTACCCATGGCGAAGCCTTCGCCAAGGCCGAGGCTGTCTGGAATTCCCAGCCAGTGCTTGAAGCGGCTGTCACACTGGCCACGCCGAAAAAACCATCGGCGCTGCGCCGTCTGCGTCCGCACTGGGTGCCATTGGCGGCTGCGGCCATCGTGCTGCTCGGACTTTTCAACTTCAGCGACTTGCCGTTGCGGCTCAAGGCTGATCACCTGACAGTGGCCGGAGAACGCCAGCGGCTGGAGCTTGGCGACGGTTCGAAGGTGCTACTCAATACCAGATCCGCGTTCTCAAGCGAGCTGAATGATCGGCAACGTGTTGCACGGCTTTACGAGGGCGAGGCGTTCTTTGAAGTGCCCACAGCCATAGGCCTACCGTTGGAAGTCGAGGCCGGTCCAGTGCGCATGAGCGCCAGCAGCACGTCATTTGCCGTGCGGTATCTGGATGGCGTGGCGCAGATTCAGGTCGAGCGCGGCGCGGTGAACGTGCAGGCCACCCGAGGCACGTCACAAGTCAGCCTGAACGCGGGTGACAGTTTGCGCATTGGACCTGAAGGCTTCGGTCATCGCGAAAAGCTCGATCAGAACAAAGACCTGGCGTGGGTGAAGGGTCGGCTGATATTCGATAATTGCCCGCTCAAGGAAGTGTTGGCCGAGCTGCGGCGCTATTACCCCGGCTGGATCGTCAACACCAACACGCAACTGGATCAGGTTGCCGTGACCGGCAATTACCGGCTGGATAACCCCCTCGACGTCGTGCGCTCGCTGGCGCAAATCACCTCGGCGCAATTGCACGAGCTGCCTGCAATGGTGATTCTCAATTGAGAACAATTATTTTTACGCGATAGCTATCTGTCGTACGTCTCGTTATAGCCAATGCAAGTGATTCCTATTCATAAAGCACTTGCCAACACTACAACGACCCGCATGACAGGGAGCGCTATCGATGCCGTCCACGTTCACCCCCGCCCCATCCGACTCGCCCAGGAGCACCCGCCACTTCACCTTTTCGCTGCTGACCGTAGCGATTTTCGCCGCCGGGCTGCACGCCGCGCCGGTTGCCGCTGCCGAGCAGCCTGCACGGGTCGCGGGCAACTACGCGTTCTCGATCAAACAACAACCGCTGGTGTCGGCGCTCAACGAATTCAGCAAGACCACGGGCTGGCAAGTCGGCATGTCGTCGGACCTGGCGAAGAACGTCACCTCGCCCGGCGTCAGCGGCACGATGTCGGCAGAAAAAGCGCTGGAGCGTTTGCTCGCGGGAAGCAACCTCAGCTACCGCAACCTGGGCAACAACAATGTCGTGCTGGAGAAGCGCAACACCGCAGGCGCATTGGCGCTGGAACAGGTCACCGTCAGCGCGACCCGTCAGGCCCAATCGGTGGATTCCGTTCCCAGCACCGTCACCGTGCACGATCGCGCCGAGCTGGATCGGCAGAACGTCAACAGCATTCGCGATCTGGTGCGGCATGAGCCGGGCGTTTCCGTAGGCGGCGCCGGTCAGCGCGCGGGCACCAGCGGCTTCAACATTCGTGGCATCGACGGCGACCGGATTCTGACCCAGGTCGATGGCGTTGAAGTCCCCGACAATTATTTCTCCGGCCCGTACGCCAACACGCATCGCAATTACGTCGATCCGGAAATCGTCAAACGCGTTGAAATCCTGCGTGGCCCGGCTTCGGCGCTGTACGGCAGCAGCGCCATCGGCGGCGCTGTCAGCTATTACACCCTCGATCCGGAAGACATCATCAAACCGGGCAAGGACGTCGGCGCACGCCTGAAGACCGGTTACAGCTCGGCGGACAACAGTTGGCTGAACTCGGCGACCGTCGCGGGCCGCGAAGGTGATTTCGACGCCATGCTGCACGTCAGCCAGCGCAACGGCCGCGAAACCGAATCCTACGGCGAGCATGGCGGCACGGGCCTGAGCCGCACCGCCGCCAACCCGGAAGACGTTCGCGCAACCAACGTGCTGGCCAAGCTGGGCTGGGACTATGGGGATAACGACCGACTGGCGTTCACCTACGAGAAATACAAGGACGACACCCATACCAATCAGAAGAGTGCGGTGGGCGGGCCGTTCATTCCTGGCCGGGGCGCATCCGGCATGTACAGAAGCCGCGAAGGCAACGACGTGATCACGCGCGAGCGCTTCGGTCTGGAAAACACCTTTGCGCTGGATAGCGTGCTGGTCGACAACGTGAAGTGGACCCTGAACTACCAGATCGCCAAGACCGATCAGGACACGATCGAGCGCTATGTGCCGGGCAGCCGCGATGTCTGGCGTACCCGCGACACCACGTATAAAGAACGCCAGTGGATTTTCGACGCACAGCTCGATAAGGCGTTCACCCTCGCTGACACCGATCACCTGCTGACGTACGGCACCACGATCAAGCAGCAAAAAGTCACCGGCAGCCGCAGCGGCACCGCGACCTGCGCCGCCGTACTGGGCGCCTGCCGCACCATCGGTGCCCCTAGCCCGACCGCGTCGGACAGCCTGGCACCGAACAGCGACTTTCCGGACCCTACCGTAAATACCTACGCCCTCTTCGCCCAAGACCAGATCAAATGGGGCGACTGGACCTTCACGCCGGGCGCGCGATACGACTACACCACGCTCAACCCCCATGCGACCGAGGAGTTCCTGCGTGCCGTCAGCCTGACCAGCGCTGATCAGTTCAACGATAAAGAAAAGAAATGGCATCGCCTGTCGCCAAAACTGGGCGTGACCTATGCGATCAACGACGCCTACACCTGGTACGGCCAGTACGCCGAAGGTTTCCGCACCCCGAGCGCCAAGGCGTTGTACGGCCGCTTCGAAAACCGCACGACGGGCTACATCGTCGAGCCGAACCCCAACCTTGAGCCGGAGAAGAGCCGCAGCTATGAAACCGGCCTGCGCGGTCGCTTCGATCAGGGCACCTTCGACGTGGCGATGTTCTACAACAAATACCGCGACTTCATTAATGAAGACGCCATCCAGCCTGCGTCGTCGAACAACGCGGTGTTCCAGTCCAATAACATCAAACACGCCACCATCAAGGGCGTGGAGGTGAAAGGCCGTCTGAACCTCGATTCGTTCGGCGCGCCGCAAGGCCTCTACACCCAAGGCTCGCTGGCGTATCTGCATGGCCGCAATGACGACACCGGTCAGCCGATCAACAGCGTCAACCCACTGACCGGGGTGTTCGGTCTGGGGTACGACCGCGAGAACTACGGTGGTTTGCTGAGCTGGACGCTGGTCAAGCGCAAGACCCGGGTGGACGACAGCAACTTCCATGCACCGGACGGCTCGTCGAGCCAGTTCAAGACGCCAGGCTTCGGTTTGGTGGACCTGACCGGTTTCTACAAAGTGACCGACGACGTGACCGTCAGCGGCGGCCTGTACAACCTGGCCGACAAGAAATACTGGCTCTGGGATGACGTGCGCGGTTACGACGGCGTGGGTGAAGCCGCTGTCACGCAACCGGCGAATCTGGACCGTCTGACCCAACCGGGCCGCAACTTCGCGATCAACGTGGTGTGGGATATCTGACAGATACGCACGCTCTGTGGGAGCCGCCTTGCTGCTGGCCGGCTCCCACAACTCGTCTTTTTTACGCTTTGGACTGTTTCAACCGTCTCGTCTACACGCGCCACCTTTTCCAAGGAAGACACCATGTCTCAAGACCCGATTCGTCGCTCACAGCGTCTGAACCAGATCACTCACGCCCCTCACGAGCAACTGGACAGGGCCGTCAAAGCCAACGCGCCGTTCGACGCCCTGGCCAGCTACACCCGTTTCTTGAGTGCTCAGTACCTGTTTCAACAGGAACTCAAAGCGCTGTACACCGCCCCGCAACTGATCGGGCTGATCGCCGACCTGCCCGAACGTTGCCGCGCCGAACAGGCCAAGGCGGATCTTGATGATCTCGACACGCCCCTCCCTGGCCCCGTGGCAGGTGCGGTCGATGGCCCATCGCAAGCCGAAGCCTTGGGCTGGCTGTTTGTGTCTGAAGGCTCAAAGCTGGGCGCGGCGTTCCTGATCAAGCGCGCCACCGGTCTGAACCTCAGCGAAACCTTCGGCGCTCGTCACTTGAGCGAACCGGTCGGGGGCCGCGCTGAAGGCTGGAAACGCTTCGTCCGCATCCTTGATGATCTGCCGTTCAGCGAAGAGCAGGAACGCCAGATCGACCAGGGTGCTATCGCAGCGTTCCAGCGCTTTAACGTGCTGCTGAACCATGCCTATACGTCGGCTGCCGAAGCCGAACCCGCCTGAAACGAAGCGTTTGCCGCCCAGCGCTGTTAAGCTGGGCGCCTTTTCGAGGACCACCTCCCTTGAAAAACATCGTTACCCTGCCGCACCCGAGACCCATGACCAACACACCCCCAGGCAGCAAACTGTCCCGCATCCTCTTTGGCATCCTGGCCTACGTCAGCCTGGCCATCGGCATCATCGCGATTTTCATTCCGGGCCTGCCGACTACCGAGTTCATCCTGCTGGCCGCCTGGGCCGCGACCAAAAGCTCCCCCCGCCTGAGCGCCTGGCTGGAAAACCATCGCCTGTTCGGTCCGATGCTGAGCAACTGGCGCAACGGCAAACTCATCGCCCGCAGCGCCAAAATCAGCGCAACGGTCACGATGCTGATATGTGCAGTGGTCATGCTGGTGGTACTGAAACACAACTGGTGGATCTACTTCGCGGTCACGGGGATGGTGCTGGTGAACGTCTGGATCTGGTCGCGGCCGGAACCGGCGGCGCGAAACGCAGAGTGCTCGGAGTCCTCCGGCCCAGAGTGTGTAAAAACGTCACGAGCGATGATGAGGCAAGGCAAAAACAGGCGAAAAAGCGGAGTCTAGGTTTTCTAAATGAGCATTTTTCGCCTGTTTTTAACGCAGCATCATCGAGTGCAGTAGTTTTTACACGGTCTGGGCCAAAGGTGAACCCCTGACATGGCACACGGTCTGCTCCTTACGATCATCGTCTCTTGAGGGAGCAGTCACATGTTCGAGCCAGGCCATCTGCACATTGCCCAACCCGCCCTGCAGCCGGACGACATCGGCTACGACATCCACATTCGCTACGAAGTGGCCCAGACCGACGCCGGTGCCGGGATGCATTTCACTCTTGAAGGTGAGATCAACGGCAAGGCGGTGAACGAAGTCTTCGACCTTCCCAAAGACAAGGCCTACAACTTCGCCAGCGAAGCCTCACGCATCGCCGAGAAATATGGTCTGCCCAAAGACGCCGACCTGCACGACATGCACGGCGATTACGACGCCATGTTCGAAGACATCCGCGACAAGCTCGACATGAAATCGGGTGATGCGGTGAAACCGGAACATCTGGAATAGCGCTGCCAATCGCCTGCCGCCCTCATGCGGGCGGGCACGCCTTAATCTGTGGGAGCGAATTCATTCGCGAAGAATGGCTCAGGCGCTATAGATGGGTCGTCTGGACCCACGTCTCGCGAATGAATTCGCCCCCCCACACGTCGGTGCATGGGAGGCACACCACGAGGGCCGTCCCGGTCGCACGATGCCACGCCATTTACTGGCATAATCGCCCCCGTCTTCCGCCCGAACTTCTGCCTACCCCATGCGCATCCACGTTACGTTCATCGACCGCGTCGGCATCACTCAGGAAGTGCTGGCGATTCTGGGCGGGCGAAACCTGAACCTCGATGCGGTGGAAATGGTGCCACCGAACGTCTACATCGACGCCCCGACCCTCAGCCACGAAGTGCTCGAAGAGCTCAAGGACCGCCTGTTTCGTGTGCGCGGTGTGGAAGCGATCACCGTTGTCGACATCCTTCCCGGCCAGCGCCGCCACCTGCAACTCGACGCCCTGCTCGCCGCCATGACCGACCCCGTGTTGGCGCTGGACAGCGCGGGTCATGTGCTGCTGGCCAACCCTGCGCTGATCGCACTGTGTGGTCGAGAGCCGGCGGGCGAATCGGTGGGCGAGCTGTTTTCCGATCCGGCCTTGCACGCGGCGTTGCTGGAAAACGGCTTCCGCTTGCCATTGCGTGAGGTCACCCTGAATGGCGAAGCGCTGTTGCTGGACGCCACGCCGATCACCGATGCGGGCGCCCTGCTGACGCTGTACTTGCCGAGTCGCATCGGGGAACGCTTGTCAGCGCTGCATCACGATCACGCGGAAGGTTTCGACGCGCTGCTTGGCGACTCCACCCCAATCCGCACCCTCAAGGCCCGCGCCCAGCGAGTCGCTGCACTCGATGCTCCGCTGCTGATTCAGGGCGAAACCGGCACCGGTAAAGAATTGGTGGCCCGTGCCTGTCACGCCGTCAGCGCCCGTCACAGCGCGCCGTTCCTGGCGCTCAACTGTGCCGCGCTGCCGGAAAGCCTCGCCGAGAGCGAGCTGTTCGGCTACGCCCCCGGCGCGTTCACCGGCGCACAACGGGGCGGTAAACCGGGGCTGATGGAACTGGCGAACCAAGGCACGGTGTTTCTCGACGAGATCGGCGAAATGTCACCCTACCTGCAGGCCAAGCTGCTGCGCTTTTTGAACGACGGCAGCTTCCGGCGAGTGGGTGGGGACAAGGAAGTGCAGGTCAACGTGCGCATCCTCAGCGCCACCCACCGCAACCTGGAAAAAATGGTCACCGAAGGCACCTTCCGCGAAGACCTGTTCTATCGCCTGAACGTGCTGAACCTTGAAGTCCCGCCCCTGCGCGAACGGGGTCAGGACATCCTGCTGCTCGCCCGGTACTTCATGGAACAGGCCTGCACGCAGATTCAACGCCCTGTCTGTAGACTCGCGCCCGGTACTTACCCCGCGCTGCTCGGCAACCGCTGGCCCGGAAACGTGCGGCAATTGCAGAACGTGATCTTCCGTGCGGCCGCGATTTGCGAGAGTGCGCTGGTAGACATTGGTGATCTGGATATTGCGGGCACGTCGGTGGCCCGAGAAAACGACGGCGAGATCGAGAGTCTGGAAGCGGCTGTAGAGGATTTCGAAAAATCATTACTGGAAAAACTCTACAGCCATTACCCCTCGACCCGACAACTGGCCGCACGGTTGCAGACGTCCCATACCGCCATCGCCCATCGGCTGCGCAAATACGGGATTTCGGGGAAGCACTGATTCGTCGCACATCCCGCGTTGATGAATGACCGTTGAGGCGCCTGACGACGCCGAAACCTGTGGGAGCGAATTCATTCGCGATGCGGCTGAACAGACCAAAGATGTGTATTGGTTGTATCGGCGAATTGCGAATGAATTCGCTCCTACAGAAAGATCCCGTTTTTCGTGAATTCACGGTAACGCCCGTCCGCTCGACTAGGGAGGCTGGAACGAATTCGCTACGTCGTAACGTTTTCGTTCCAAATCCCTTATCCCCACGTCTGACAAGGCCTTGATCCCCCTACGGTTTTCAAACCGCGCTTAGCTGTAGCGATTTCGCTACACCTTGCCCCATGGCCAAACCTGCAAACACGCCGAAACCCTTGATCTACGGCCTTCGCACAAGGTTGGCCGCAAACTTGCTATGACCTACCCATCATGCTCGCGCCAACGACGAGCAATCTTTCATTCAGGGGAGTTTCCATGAGCGAGTTGCGTTTTACCGAAGATCACGAGTGGCTGCGGGCCGAAGCAGATGGCAGCGTCACGGTCGGCATCACGGCTTTCGCGCAGGACGCACTGGGTGACGTGGTCTTCGTTCAACTGCCTGAGCTACAGTCTTACGACCAAGGCGCAGAGGCCGCTACCGTTGAATCCGTCAAAGCCGCCAGCGGCGTGTACATGCCACTGACTGGCGAGATCGTCGAGATCAACCCTGCGCTGGACGCCAACCCGGAACGGGTCAACGAAGACCCTATGGGCCAGGGCTGGTTCTTCCGTTTCATCCCTTCCGACGCCGCTGCTGTCGGCCAACTGCTGGATCAGGACGCCTACGACCGTCTGATTAAAGCCAACGCCGAAGCCTGAGGAACGCGCAATGACTGATCGCATCGAATTGAGTACCGCCAACGAGTTCATCGCCCGTCACATCGGCCCGCGCGCCGATGACGAGCAAGCGATGCTCGCCACCCTGGGTTTCGACTCACTGGAGGCCTTGAGCGCCAGCGTCATCCCTGAATCGATCAAAGGCACCAGCGTGCTGGGCCTCTCTGCCGGTCAAAGCGAAGCCGATGCGCTGGCTGACATCAAAGCCATCGCCGCCAAGAACCAGCTGTTCAAGACCTACATCGGTCAGGGTTACTACAACACCCACACTCCGGCGCCGATCCTGCGCAACCTGCTGGAAAACCCGGCCTGGTACACCGCGTACACCCCGTACCAGCCAGAGATTTCCCAAGGCCGTCTGGAATCGCTGCTGAACTTCCAGACCCTGATCAGCGACCTGACCGGCCTGCCGATCGCCAACGCCTCGCTGCTGGACGAAGCCACTGCCGCCGCCGAAGCCATGACGTTCTGCAAACGCCTGAGCAAAAACAAAGGCAGTCAGAAATTCTTCGCCTCCGCTCACTGCCATCCGCAGACCCTCGACGTGCTGCGCACCCGTGCCGAGCCGCTGGGCATCGACGTGGTCGTGGCTGACGAAAACCAGCTGAGTGATGTCAGCGAGTTCTTCGGCGCCCTGCTGCAATACCCGGCGAGCAATGGCGACCTGTTCGACTACCGCGAGCTGGTCGAGCGCTTCCACGCCGCTAACGCGCTGGTGGCTGTCGCGGCTGATCTGCTGGCCCTGACCCTGCTGACGCCGCCGGGCGAGTTCGGCGCCGACGTGGCCATCGGCAGCGCACAACGCTTCGGTGTGCCGCTGGGCTTCGGCGGCCCACACGCCGCTTACTTCTCCACTAAAGACACCTACAAGCGCGACATGCCGGGCCGTCTGGTGGGCGTGTCCATCGACCGTTTCGGCAAGACCGCCCTGCGTCTGGCCATGCAAACCCGTGAGCAACACATCCGTCGCGAGAAGGCGACCAGCAACATCTGCACCGCGCAGGTCCTGCTCGCCAACATCGCCAGCATGTACGCCGTGTATCACGGCCCGGTCGGCCTGACCCGCATCGCCAACCGCGTGCATCACCTGACCGCGATCTTTGCCAAGGGCCTGAGCCAGTTGGGCCTGAACGTCGAGCAAGCGTTCTTCTTCGACAGCATCACCCTGAACACTGGCGCAAAAACCGCCGAACTGCACGACAAGGCACGCGCCCTGCAAATCAACCTGCGCGAAGTGGACGCCGAGCGCCTGGGCGTTTCGCTGGACGAAACCACTCAGCAAGCCGACGTCGAAGTGCTGTGGAAATTATTCGCCACCGATGGCCAGGCCCTGCCTGATTTCGCCGCACTGGCCAACAGCATTGAAGCGCGCCTGCCTGCTGAGCTGAAGCGTCAATCGCCAATCCTCAGCCACCCGGTGTTCAACCGTTACCACTCCGAAACCGAGCTGATGCGTTACCTGCGTCGTCTGGCCGACAAAGACCTGGCGCTCGACCGCACCATGATCCCGCTGGGCTCGTGCACCATGAAGCTCAACGCCGCCAGCGAAATGATCCCGGTGACTTGGGCCGAGTTCGGCAACCTGCACCCGTTCGCCCCGGCCGAGCAAAGCGCTGGCTACCAGCAACTGACCGACGAACTGGAAGCGATGCTCTGCGCCGCCACCGGTTACGACTCGATCTCGCTGCAACCAAACGCCGGTTCCCAAGGCGAATACGCGGGTCTGCTGGCGATCCGCGCCTATCACCAGAGCCGTGGCGATGAGCGTCGCGACATCTGCCTGATCCCGTCGTCCGCCCACGGCACCAACCCGGCGACCGCCAACATGGCCGGTATGCGCGTGGTGGTGACGGCGTGCGATGCGCGCGGCAACGTTGACATCGAAGACCTGCGTGCCAAGGCCATCGAGCACCGCGAACACCTCGCGGCGCTGATGATCACCTACCCGTCGACCCACGGCGTGTTCGAAGAAGGCATCCGCGAAATCTGCGGCATCATTCATGACAACGGCGGCCAGGTGTACATCGACGGCGCCAACATGAACGCGATGGTCGGCCTGTGCGCGCCGGGCAAGTTCGGCGGCGACGTGTCCCACCTGAACCTGCACAAAACCTTCTGCATCCCGCATGGCGGTGGCGGCCCGGGCGTAGGCCCGATTGGCGTGAAGTCGCATCTGGCGCCATTCCTGCCGGGTCACGGCAAGATGGAGCGCAAGGAAGGCGCGGTCTGCGCGGCGCCGTTCGGCAGCGCCAGCATTCTGCCGATCACCTGGATGTACATCCGCATGATGGGCGGCGAAGGCCTGAAGCGCGCTTCGCAGCTGGCGATCCTCAACGCCAACTACATTTCCCGCCGTCTGGAAGAGCACTACCCGGTGCTGTACACCGGCACCAGCGGTCTGGTGGCCCACGAATGCATCCTCGACCTGCGTCCGCTGAAAGAAACCAGCGGCATCAGCGTCGATGACGTGGCCAAGCGCCTGATCGACTTCGGCTTCCATGCACCGACCATGTCGTTCCCGGTCGCTGGCACGCTGATGATCGAGCCCACCGAAAGTGAGTCGAAAGAAGAGCTGGACCGCTTCTGCGACGCCATGATCAAGATCCGCGAAGAAATCCGCGCGGTCGAAAGCGGCGCGCTGGACAAGGAAGACAACCCGCTGAAAAACGCCCCGCACACTGCAGCGGAGCTGGTCGGCGAGTGGAGCCATCCGTACAGCCGCGAGCAGGCCGTGTACCCGGTCGCCTCGTTGATCGAAGGCAAATACTGGCCGCCGGTCGGTCGTGTGGACAACGTGTTTGGCGACCGCAACCTCGTCTGCGCGTGCCCGTCGATCGAAGACTACGCGTAAAAAAACAGCCCCGAGCTGTCAGCTGCAAGCTACAAGTGAAAGCGGATCTGCTTTGGCTTGTAGCTCGCCGCTTGCAGCTCGCCCCTCGCTACTGCTTTTCACCGGAGCCTGATCATGTCCCTGAGCGTGTTTGACCTGTTCAAGATTGGCATCGGCCCCTCCAGTTCCCACACGGTGGGCCCGATGCGTGCCGCTGCGCGGTTCGTCGAGGGCTTGCGCCGTGATGACCTGCTTTCCTCCACCGACAGCGTCAAGGTCGAGCTGTATGGCTCGCTCGGGGCGACCGGCAAAGGCCACGGCAGCGACAAGGCCGTGCTGCTGGGCCTGGAAGGTGAACACCCCGACACCGTCGACACCGAACACGTAGCCGACCGCTTGCAGCGCATCCGCGGCAGCGGGCGCATCAACCTGTTGGGTGAACACGACATCGAGTTCATCGAAAAACAACACCTGGCGATGATCCGCAAGCCACTGCCCTACCACCCAAACGGCATGATTTTCCGTGCCTTCGACGGCGCTGGCCTACAGATTCGCAGCCGTGAGTACTACTCCGTCGGCGGCGGATTCGTGGTGGACGAAGACGCAGCGGGCGCTGATCGCATCGTCGAGGACAGCACCCCGCTGCCCTACCCGTTCAAGACCGGCAAGGAATTGATGGCCCACTGCGCAAGCACCGGGCTGTCGATCAGCCAGGTCATGCTGGCCAACGAATCCGCTTGGCGCACCGAGGCGGAAACCCGCGCCGGGCTGCTGAAAATCTGGCAGGTCATGCAGGATTGCGTCGAAGCCGGTTGCCGCAACGAGGGCATTCTGCCGGGCGGTCTGAAGGTTAAACGCCGGGCTGCGGCGCTGCATCGCCAACTGTGCAAAAACCCCGAAGCCGCCTTGCGTGACGCGCTCTCCGTGCTGGACTGGGTCAACCTCTACGCACTGGCGGTCAACGAAGAAAACGCCAATGGCGGGCGCGTGGTCACGGCCCCTACCAACGGCGCGGCAGGGATCATTCCAGCCGTTCTGCATTACTACATGCGCTTCATCACCGGTGCGAGCGAAGACGGTGTGGTGCGCTTTCTGCTCACGGCGGCTGCCATCGGCATCCTTTATAAAGAAAACGCCTCGATCTCCGGCGCCGAAGTGGGCTGTCAGGGCGAAGTCGGCGTGGCCTGTTCCATGGCGGCGGGCGCGCTGTGTGAAGTGCTGGGCGGCAACGTGCACCAGGTCGAGAACGCTGCCGAGATTGGCATGGAACACAACCTCGGCCTCACCTGCGATCCCATTGGCGGTCTGGTTCAGGTGCCGTGCATCGAACGCAACGCGATGGGTTCGGTGAAGGCGATCAACGCCGTGCGCATGGCCCTGCGCGGCGACGGTCAGCATTTCGTCTCGCTGGACAAAGTGATCCGCACCATGCGCCAGACCGGCGCCGACATGAAGAGCAAATACAAGGAAACCGCCCGTGGCGGGCTGGCCGTGAACATTATCGAGTGCTGATCTCAGCCTGAATTTCATCGGGCGCCGTGCGGTCAACGCCACGCGCCCGGAAACGCATTGAAGGAGTCAACGATGTCCACAACAGAACTGTTGAAAACCCCGCTCAACGCCCTGCACCGGGAACTCGGCGCCAAGATGGTCGAGTTCGCAGGCTACGACATGCCCGTGCAATACCCGGCAGGCGTGATGAAGGAACACCTGCACACCCGCGATCAAGCCGGGCTGTTCGACGTGTCGCACATGGGTCAGATTCTGCTGAAAGGCGCCAATGCCGCCAAGGCGCTGGAAACCCTGGTGCCCGTGGATATCATCGACCTGCCGGTGGGCATGCAGCGTTACGCAATGTTTACCAATGAAACCGGCGGGATTCTGGATGACCTGATGGTCGCCAATCTGGGCGACGACACGCTGATGCTCGTGGTCAACGCCGCGTGCAAGAACGAAGACCTGGCGCACCTGCGTCAGCACCTCGGCAGCCAGTGTGAAATCACGCCGCTGTTCGAAGCACGCGCTTTGCTGGCCCTGCAAGGCCCGCAGGCCGTGACCGCACTGGCACGCCTTGCGCCCGCCGTCGCAAAAATGACGTTCATGCAATACGCCCCTGTCCAGATCGATGGCATCGACTGTTTCGTCAGCCGCTCGGGTTACACCGGCGAAGACGGCTACGAAATTTCCGTACCCGTGGATCAGGCTGAATCGCTGGCGCGGCGTCTGCTGGCGGAACCGGAAGTCGCCCCGATTGGCCTTGGCGCTCGGGATTCGCTGCGTCTGGAAGCGGGCCTTTGTCTCTACGGTCACGACATGAACACTGAGACCACGCCTATTCAGGCCAGTCTGTTGTGGGCCATTTCCAAGACTCGTCGCGCTGATGGCGCCCGTGCGGGCGGCTTCCCGGGTGCAGAACAGGTCTTCGCCCAGCACCAAAGCGGTGCAGCTCGCAAGCGTATTGGCCTTCTTCCGCAAGAACGCACGCCGGTGCGAGAAGGCGCGGAAATCGTCGATGCCGATGGCAAAGTGATCGGCGCAGTGTGCAGCGGCGGTTTCGGCCCGACGCTGGGTGCGCCGCTGGCTATGGGTTATGTGGACGCTGCATTCACCGCACTCGAAACGCCGGTCTGGGCTATCGTCCGTGGGAAGAAGGTGCCTATGCTTGTGAGCAAAATGCCTTTCGTTGCGCCACGTTACTTCCGCGGCTGATACACCCGTCAAAAAACTGCGGCACCGCAACAGTGCAAGTCACTGTTCGAATGCCGCAGTCTGGCGCTCCCCAAACAGCAATCAAACTGTCAGAAAACTGCACTTCCAGATACGTCTCAACAGTAAAAACTATCGATTCACCGCCCCTGGTAAAAGTTTTCAAAAAATGGCCGAAAGCCCCTGAAACCGGGCTTATCCGGGGCTTGTTTTTCTTGCGGCAGTTAGCGTAGAGTTTCTCGACTGTGTTTGCATAGGTCGCTGGGATCGTGACCTGGGCAGTAGCGCCAAAAGCAATGCTACATCCCGCTCTACGTTTCTTCTTCCTGCAACCAGCCCAGTACTCTTTCGTGTGAAAGAGACTGTCATTAATTTATGCTCCAAGGAATAAGAAAATGTCTCAACGTCAGAGCGGTACCGTTAAGTGGTTTAACGACGAAAAAGGTTTTGGTTTTATCACTCCAGAGAGCGGTCCGGATCTGTTCGTCCACTTCCGCGCTATTCAGGGCAACGGCTTCAAAAGCCTGAAAGAAGGCCAGAAAGTGACTTTCGTCGCCGTGCAAGGCCAGAAGGGCATGCAGGCTGACGAAGTTCAAGCCGAAGCCTAAGTCGCAAAATCAAAAGCCCCTGATGTCACCATCAGGGGCTTTTTTATGCCTGCGATTCAGTAAACTGGCTGCACCTCGGCGAATGAGCGCTGCCCGTGCCCAGACATCCATTGCATCCCCAAGGCGATTTCCCCCCTGCCGGATTGGGCCGCCGCTTCGCTGCCATCTGCTATGACGGACTGTTATGCGTTGCCCTGCTGATGGTCACGACCTTCCTTTATAAGCTGATCTGGATGGGTTTCATCGGCGAGGCGAAATTGCGTCAGTTGTCCGAGTCCGGCGCGCTGGATGGCGACCCGCTGCTCTCGACGATTCTGCTGTTCACCCTCTTCGCGTTCTTCGCCAAATTCTGGACCCACGCCGGGCAGACGCTGGGCATGCAGGTCTGGGGTATCCGCGTGCAAAACCCCGACGGCACCGGAATCAGCCTCTGGCAGGCGTTGCTGCGCTTCGTGGTGGCCATCGCGTCGTGGTTGTGCGTGGGAATGGGTTTTTTCTGGTGCCTGATCGACAAACAGAACCGCAGCTGGCATGACCTGTATTCCGAAACGCAACTGGTGCGGATTCCGAAACGGAAGACCTAGGAAGGCACAAAAAAGCCGACCCAGAGGTCGGCTTTTTTCGTTGCAAGCCTGTGATCAACCTGCCCGGCGCAGCAACCAGACACCCGCCAGCGCGCACACACCAGCGGGCACCAGCACCGCAAACAGCGGCGAGAAGCCGAACACCAGACTCGACGGGCCCAGCAGGTCTTGGGCGATGCGGAAGGTGAAGCCCACCAGCACGCCGGTGAACACCCGTTGCCCCAGCGTCACCGAACGCAGCGGACCGAAGATGAAGGAAATCGCCATCAACACCAGCGCCACTGTAACCAGCGGCTGGAAAATCTTGGTGTAGAACGCCAGCCAATAACGCCCGTTCGCCAGGCCCTGATCCGCCAGGTAATGCGCATACCCGTACAACCCGGTCATGGACAGCGACTCTGGCGGCAGCACCACGGTGCTCAGGAGCTGCGGGCTCAGGGCGATGTTCCAGCGCTCTTCCGGTGTATTGACCACCTCTGTACGGCCTTCATGGAAAACCGTGGTCGACACGTCCTTGAGCTGCCAGTAGTCCGTCTTGTAATTCGCCTGCTTGGCGAAACTGGCGCTGAGCATGTGGCGCTGATCGTCGAAACGGTAGCGCGTCACCCCGTACAGCAAGCCATTGGGCTGCACGGTATTGATGTGGATGAACTCATCCCCCTGACGGTGCCACAGACCGTGCCGGGCACTCTGTGCGTCACCGGTGCCCTGGGCCAGCGAACGGGCGGCCTGGGCGGACGCTTCGGTGACGGGCGCGACGTATTCGCCGATCAACAGGCCCGCAACCATCAGGATCAACATCGGCTTCATGACCGCCCAGACGATACGTCCGATGGACACACCCGCCGCTCGCATGATGGTCAGCTCACTGCTGCTGGCCAGCGCGCCGAGGCCGATCAGACAGCCAATCAGCGCCGCCATTGGCAGCATGTCATAGAGACGACGCGGCGCAGTCATGACCACGAAACTGCCCGCGTCCCAGAAGGTGTAGGTGTCGCTGATGTCTGCCATCTCGTCGATGAACGCGAACAACGAGGCCAGGCCGAGAATGATGCCCAGCACGGCCAGAATGGCCATGAACACGCTTTTGCCGATGTACCAATCGAGCTTAACCATGAGCCACCTCCGACGCGTCGCGGCGACTCTTCATTTTCAGGCGCATCGGCTCCCAGTACAGCAGCCCCAGTCCGATGGCGAGGAAGATCACGTGGACCCACCACAACCCCAGCGGCCCCGGAATCTTGCCCTTCTCCAGCGCGCCGCGCGCGGCGATCAGGATGGTCAGGTAGGCCATGTACAGCAGAATGGCGGGCAACAACTTGAGGAAGCGGCCCTGACGCGGGTTCACCCGCGCCAGCGGTACGGCCATCAAGGTCACGATGAAGACCAGAATCGGCAACGAGATGCGCCATTGCAGCTCGGCCTTGTTTCGCAGGCTGCTCTCACCTGTGAGCAACTCGGTGGTTGGAATCGCGTCGCGGTCGGTGATTTCGTCGCTGATATCTGGCTTCGGCAACAGGGCGCCGTAGGTGTCGTACTTGATCGCACGGTAATCGGCCTGCCCCGGATTGCCGTCGTAGCGATAGCCGTTGGTGAGGATCAGGTAGCGGCTGCCGTCAGGCTTGATTTCCTGCTTGCCCTTCTCGGCCACCAGTACGGTGATGCCGTGGTCTTTCTTTTCTTCCAGCTTCTTTTCGGAGATGAACACGCCGCCGAGGTTGATGCGGTCGTCGGTCATGGTCTCGGTGTAGGTCACGCGGCTGCCATCACGCAGCAACTGGAAACGGCCCGGCACCAGGGTGTCGAACTCGGTCATGGCGTCCTGTTTGTTGATCAGCAGCTGGAACTGAGTCGCGCCCTGAGGCGCCAGGCTGAAACTCAGCCACGCCACCAGCAGCGACACCAGCGCGGCAGGCGCGAGGGTCATCCACAGCAGACGTTGCTGGCTCATGCCGGTGGCGGCCAGCACGGTCATTTCGCTTTCCAGGTACAAACGGCCGTAGGCGAGCAGGATGCCGAGGAACAGCCCCAGCGGCAAAATGAGCTGCATGAAACCTGGCAGGCGGAAGCCCATGATCAGAAACAGCACGCCTGGATCGAGCGCACCGGAGGCCGCCTGAGCGAGGTACTTGATGAAACGGCCACTCATGATGATTACCAACAACACGGCGCTCACAGCGCTCAAGGTAACCAGCACTTCTCGGGACAGGTAACGGAAGACAATCAAACCAGACACTCCAGGGTCGTCACGCTCAGACAGCCTGACAAGGAAATGGGTCAATCATGGGACGCGCGACCGCGAACCAGCGAAAAAATATGCGGCATTATCCTGTGATTGGGTGTGTCTGTCACTGAGCGCGCCGGATACTTCCTTAACCCGGGCTGACACGGGGGCAGTTAACGGGGTTGTCATCGGTCCGTCAGCGGGGTCAAACTGCGGGCCTTGCCGCGAGCGCCGTGCTGCAAGGCATTGGCAGCCGTCGCGTCGCGCATTCATTTGCGATAACCCACAGTTTATTCGGGGACCCCGACATGGAATTGGTTGTTAAGAGCGTCAGTGCAGAAACCTTGAAGACCGCCACACTGGTGGTCGCTGTCGGTGAAGGCCGTACCCTGAGCGACATCGCACAAAGTATCGATACCCTGAGCGGCGGCGCCATCAGTGCCGTGCTCAAACGCGGCGACCTGGCCGGCAAAGTGGGCCAGAGCCTGTTGCTGCACAGCCTGCCGAACCTCAAGGCCGAACGCGTCCTGCTGGTGGGCACCGGCAAAGAGCCTGAGCTGGGCGACCGCCCTTTCCGTAAACTCATCAGCGGCGTGTTGAACACCCTGAAAAGCCTGGGCGGCACCGATGCAGCCTTTGCGCTGGATCACCTGAACGTCAAAGGCCGCGACATCTACGGCAAGAACCGCCTGCTGGTGGAGACACTGGTCGATGGCGAATACGTGTTCGATAAATTCAAGAGCCAGAAAGTCGATCCGCGTGCCTTGAAGAAAGTCACCCTGCTGACCGCCAAGGCAACCGTGGCCGATGTCGAGCGCGCCGCCAAGCATGCACAAGCGATTGCGGCCGGTGTGGCCGTGACCCGTGATCTGGGCAACATGCCGCCGAACATCTGCCACCCGACCTACCTGGGCGAACAGGCCAAGGCATTGGGCAAGGCGCATAAAGGCCTGAAGGTTGAAGTCTTCGACGAGAAGAAAATCGCCGAGCTGGGCATGGGTTCGTTCCTCGCCGTTGGCCAGGGCAGCGCCCAACCGCCACGCCTGATCGTCATGCAGTACAACAACGGCAAGAAAAGCGAAAAGCCGTTCGTGCTGGTCGGTAAAGGCATCACCTTCGACACCGGCGGCATCAGCCTGAAGCCGGGCCTGGGCATGGACGAAATGAAGTTCGACATGTGCGGCGCCGCCAGCGTGTTCGGCACCCTGAATGCCGTGCTGCAACTGCAGCTGCCGATCAACCTCGTGTGCATCATTGCCGCAGCCGAGAACATGCCGAGCGGCAATGCCACCCGCCCTGGCGACATCGTCAAGACCATGAGCGGCCAGACCGTTGAAATCCTCAACACCGACGCCGAAGGCCGTCTGGTACTGTGCGACGCGCTGACCTACGCCGAACGCTTCAAGCCGCAAGCGGTGATCGACATCGCCACCCTGACCGGCGCGTGCGTCGTGGCACTGGGCGGCCACACTTCCGGTTTGCTGGGCAACAGCGATGCGCTGATCAACCAAGTGCTGGAAGCCGGCAAACGCGCCGACGACCGTGCGTGGCAACTGCCGCTGTTCGACGAATACCAGGAGCAACTGGACAGCCCGTTCGCAGACATCGCCAACATTGGCGGTCCGAAAGGCGGCACCATCACGGCGGCTTGCTTCCTCTCGCGCTTCACCAAATCCTACGAGTGGGCGCACCTGGACATCGCCGGTACGGCATGGCTGAGCGGCGGCAAGGACAAGGGCGCCACAGGCCGTCCGGTGCCGTTGCTGACCCAATACCTGCTCGACCGCGCTGGCGTGTAAAACGCCCTGGACCCCGCCGCTGCCTTTCTCGAAAGGTCCCGGCGGGGCTCACGCTCTGGAACGTTCATGACTCAAGTCGATTTTTACATCCTGCCCAGCGCCGACCCGCTCGCGCGTCTGGACTTCGCCTGCAAACTCACGGACAAAGCCTGGCGCCTCGGGCATCGCGTTTACCTGCATTGTAGCGATGCCGAGCAACGTGCTGAACTGGACGCCCGCCTGTGGCGTTTCAAAGGCGAAACCTTCGTGCCCCACGGCGCGGTCGAGGACGATCACGACGCTCCGGTGGCATTGGGCATCGGCGACGATCCCGGCCCTCATCAGGATTTGCTGGTCAACCTTGACCTGCGCATCCCCGAATTTTTCAAACGTTTCGCTCGCATCGCGGAGATCGTGGTGGAGGAACCGTCCATCCGGCTGGCGGCGCGAGAGAGTTTCCGCTTCTACCGTGAACAGGGCTATCCTCTGCAGGATCACCGACTGCAGCGTCTTTGAGCACACGATGGACAATACAAAACACCTGAAAGACTCCGCGCATTTGCTGGATGACCTTGAGTCCATCCGCCAGTTGCTCGGCGATGATTCCCTTCAACCGCCTCTGCTGACCGACACGGTCCAGAGCGAAGGCCAGATCCCCTTGTTGTTCGACGTGGTCAGCGGTCAAGTGATTGCTGCCGACGAGCACGAGGCCCGCGCCGACGACATTCCGGTGCTGACGGCCGAGCCTGTCGCCGCTCTGGCCCCCCCCGCGCCTGCCGCCGCGCAGCCCGAGACGGAAGCCGTTCGCGCACCAAACCCTGACGACCTGCTCCACCTCGACAGCGAACTGCGCGCCGCCGCGCAATTGATCATGCAAGACGTGATCGACGACTTCGCCCCGCACATCGAAAACGAAATCAAGCGTCGCCTTGAGGCGCGGCTGGAGCGGTTGTTGAACCAGCACTAGCGCGGATCGCCTGCAACGCGGTCTCGCTTTTGCCCGCAGGGCGTAGGAGTTGGCTTGCCTACGATCTGCTGCGAAGCGGCAGCACAACCGGCTCACTCGGTGTGTCAGGTAAATCGCATGCTTAGGATTCGCTGCCGCTTCGCGCCAGATCGCAGGCAAGCCAGCTCCTACGCCCTTCGGGCAGAATCAAAAGCGCCAGGCCGCGCCGCTCTCTAGCTTGCCGCTCGCCGCTTATCGCTTGCGGCTTCCCACAGCTTGTAGCTTGCCGCTGCTTCAAAAAGCTATACTTCCCGGCTTTTCCGACTGAAAGCAGATCAGGTTCCCGCCGCGCATGGACAAGACCTACCAGCCGCACGCCATCGAAACTTCCTGGTACCAGACCTGGGAGTCCGAAAACTATTTCGCTCCGCAAGGCGCGGGCGACTCGTACACCATCATGATTCCGCCGCCGAACGTCACCGGCAGCCTGCACATGGGCCACGGTTTCAATAACGCGATCATGGACGCCCTGATCCGTTTCCGCCGCATGCAGGGTCGCAACACCCTGTGGCAGCCAGGCACCGACCACGCCGGTATCGCCACCCAGATGCTGGTCGAGCGTCAGCTCGAAGCTCAGGGCCAGAATCGCCATGACCTGGGTCGCGAAAAATTCCTCGAAAAAGTCTGGGAGTGGAAGGATCAGTCCGGCGGCAACATCAGTCGTCAGATCCGCCGCCTGGGCTCCTCCGTGGACTGGAGCCGTGAGCGCTTCACCATGGACGACGGCCTGTCCGAAGCCGTGAAAGAAGCCTTCGTGCGCCTGCATGAAGACGGCCTGATCTACCGTGGCAAGCGTCTGGTCAACTGGGACACCAAGCTGCACACCGCGATTTCCGACCTCGAAGTGGAAAACCACGATGAGAAAGGCAACCTGTGGAACCTGCGCTACCCGCTGGCCGACGGCGCCAAGACCGCCGAAGGTCTGGATTACCTGATCGTCGCCACGACCCGTCCGGAAACCATGCTCGGTGATGCCGCTGTCGCCGTGAACCCGAACGACGAGCGCTACAAGGCCCTGATCGGCAAGTTCGTCGAGCTGCCGCTCGTAGGCCGTCGCATCCCGATCATCGCCGACGATTACTGCGACCCTGAATTCGGCACCGGCTGCGTGAAGATCACCCCGGCTCACGATTTCAACGACTACGAAGTCGGCAAGCGCCACAACCTGCCGCTGCTGAACATCTTCGACAAGAACGCCAACGTGCTGGCCGCTGCTCAGGTGTTCAACCTCGACGGCACCCTGAACGAAACCGTCGACGGCACCCTGCCGGCTGAATACGCAGGCCTGGACCGTTTCGAAGCGCGCAAGCAGATCGTCGCAGCCTTCGACGCCGCAGGCCTGCTGGTCAGCGTCGATGACCACGCCCTGAAAGTGCCGAAAGGCGACCGCTCCGGCACCATCATCGAGCCATGGCTGACGGACCAGTGGTACGTGTCCACCAAGCCACTGGCCGAGCCTGCCATCGCCGCCGTCGAAGACGGCCGCATCGCCTTCGTGCCGAAGCAGTACGAAAACATGTACTTCTCCTGGATGCGCGACATTCAGGACTGGTGCATCAGCCGTCAGCTGTGGTGGGGCCATCGCATTCCGGCCTGGTACGACGAGTCCGGCAAGGTCTACGTCGGTCGCGACGAAGCCGAAGTGCGTGCCAAGCACAACCTCGGCCCGGACGTTGCGTTGCAACAGGACAACGACGTTCTCGACACCTGGTTCAGTTCCGGCCTGTGGACCTTCTCCACCCTGGGCTGGCCTGAGCAGACCGAATTCCTGAAAACCTTCCACCCCACCGACGTGCTGGTGACCGGTTTCGACATCATTTTCTTCTGGGTCGCCCGGATGATCATGCTCACCATGCACCTGGTGAAGAACGAAGACGGCACCCCGCAGATTCCTTTCAAGACTGTTTATGTGCACGGTCTGGTCCGCGATGGTCAGGGCCAGAAAATGTCGAAGTCCAAGGGCAACGTCCTGGACCCGCTGGACATTGTCGACGGTATCGAACTCGAAGCCCTGGTGCAGAAACGCACCAGCGGCATGATGCAGCCGCAACTGGCCAAGAAAATCGAGAAGCAGACCCGCGCCGAATTCGCCGACGGCATCGCCAGCTACGGCACCGACGCCCTGCGCTTCACCTTCTGCTCGCTGGCCTCGACCGGTCGTGACATCAAGTTCGACATGGGTCGCGTCGAAGGCTATCGCAACTTCTGCAACAAGATCTGGAACGCCGCCCGCTACGTGCTGGACAAGGGCGAAGACTGCGGCCAGAACGGCGAAGAAGTCGAACTGTCGCTGCCGGATCGCTGGATCATCTCGCAGCTGCAACGCACCGAAGCCGAAGTGACTCGCCAGCTGGATCAATTCCGTTTCGACCTCGCCGCGCAGGCGCTGTACGAGTTCATCTGGAATCAATACTGCGACTGGTACCTGGAGCTGTCCAAGCCGGTGCTGTGGGACGAAAACGCGCCGATCGAACGTCAGCGCGGCACTCGCCGTACGCTGGTTCGCGTGCTGGAAGTGGCCCTGCGTCTGGCGCATCCGTTCATGCCGTTCATCACCGAAGAAATCTGGCAGCGCCTCGCGCCGCTGGCCGGTGCGCAGGGCAAGACCATCATGCTGCAACCGTGGCCGGTGGCGAACGAAGCGCGCATTGACGCCGCTGCCGAAGGCGACATCGAATGGCTCAAGGGCCTGATGCTCGGCGTGCGTAACATCCGTGGCGAAATGAACATCGGCCCGGGCAAGCCGCTGCAACTGTTCCTCAAGAACGTCAGCGCCGAAGACCAGCGTCGTCTGAACGAGAACGAGCACCTGCTGAAGAAGCTGGCCAAGCTCGAATCGTTCACCGTACTGGCCGCAGGCGCCGAAGCACCACTGTCCGCCACCGCTCTGGTGGGCGAGATGGAAGTGCTGGTGCCGATGGCTGGCCTGATTGACAAGGGCGCCGAGCTCGCGCGTCTGGACAAGGAAATCCAGCGCCTGCAAGGCGAAGTCCAGCGCGTGGGTGGCAAGCTGTCTAACGCCGCCTTCGTCGACAAAGCGCCGCCTGACGTCATCGCCAAGGAGCGCGCCAAGCTGACCGAGGCCGAACAGGCACTAGGCAAGCTGGCCGAACAGCACGCACGGATCGCGAGTTTGTAACGACCGACTCAGCCCCCTTTTACCCAAGCGGGCTGACCACCACAAACCCTGTAGGAGCCGGCTTGCTGGCGAACCGCCAGATCAATCGACATTGAGGTGTCTGATCTGACGATTTCGCCAGCAAGCCCGCTCCCACAGGGTTTTGTGTTTTAACCGGAAAAGACCCGCAATGACTAAACCCGAGCAGCCCAAGCCGCCTCGCAAGAAACCGAAACCCGCTCAGTCAGCCAAACCTGCCGAGCCGCGCGAGAAGGCCAGCCTGCACCCGCGCAACCGCCATCAGGGCCATTACGACTTTCCACGCCTGATCAAGAGCAGCCCAGAGCTGGGTCAATTCGTGATCACCAACCCCTATGGCAAGGAAAGCATCGACTTCGCCAACCCGGCAGCCGTGCGGGTGTTCAACCGCGCGCTGCTCAAGGCGTTCTACGGCATCGCCCATTGGGACATTCCGGCAGATTACCTTTGCCCGCCAATCCCCGGCCGCGCCGATTACTTGCACTTTCTCGCCGACCTGCTCGCCGAGGACAACGCTGGCGTCATTCCCCGTGGCGCCGCGATCAAGGCGCTGGACATCGGCACGGGGGCCAACGGCGTCTACCCGCTGATCGGCCATAGCGAGTACGGCTGGCACTTCGTTGGCTCGGACATCGACACGGTCGCCCTCGCTTCAGCCACCACCATCGTCAAGGCCAACGCGCTGGGCAAGGCCATCAGCCTGCGTCAGCAGGGTAATCGCAAACACATCCTGCTCGGGCTACTGCAAGCAGACGAACGCTTCGACATCAGTCTCTGCAACCCGCCCTTTCACGCCTCCGCCGAGGAAGCGTTGCGCGGCAGCCAGCGCAAATGGCGAGCACTGGGCAAGGCCGATCCCAAGCGCAAACTGCCGGTGCTGAACTTCGGTGGGCAGGCGGCGGAATTGTGGTGTGAAGGCGGCGAAGCGCGTTTCGTCGCGCAGCTGATTACCGAAAGCGCTCAAGTGCCAACGCAGGTGCTGTGGTTCAGCACGCTGGTGTCGAAAGCTTCGAACCTGCCGCTGATCCAAAGCACGCTGAAAAAGGCAGGGGCGGTCGAGAGCCACGTGGTCGAGATGTCACAGGGACAAAAACAAAGCCGCTTCGTGACCTGGACCTTTCACGACAAGGCCCAGCAACAAGCCTGGCGCGCAGAGCGTTGGGGGCAGACCAAGGCATAACGCCTACCCCGTCCACTGTCATTTCTGACAGTAGACGGGCATTTTTTCAGGCCCATAATCTGGAACCTTCTTGCATCGATTGCCAGGGAGGCCAGCCATGCGCCGCATCGTCTGCGTCATCGCGCTATTCGTCACGTTCATCAACACGGCTTGCGCCCTTGATCTGGCAGTCGACCCCAATCCCCAGGCAACCGCCCAGCGTCTGAATGACAGCTACAACAGGACGGTCAACGACTGCAAAGAACCCGACACAGGCGCCACACGAGGCCATTACTACTGCAGCGGCGTCACCTTGCGCATGGTCAACGACGGCGCTTTTCTGCCGTGGACGTACAGCTTCTACGCCCTGCAGACCGGCGCGACATCCTGGACATGGATCCGCAAGGACCTGAGCATTAGCGTGCTGGCGCATCCGGCAGGCTTCGTCCTGAATACACCCGCAGACGCTCAGGCCCTGGGCCTACCGGCATTGGACAAGGGCTGGACCTGCATTTACACCTTTGACGGTTTCACCGGCCCCGACCGCAACTGGTATGGCTGCGGCCCGTTCAACGACAAATCCTTTGCGCCCCCCGCCCAGCCGTCCACGCAAAACAAGAACAAGGAATGGGCCTTCGGCACCTGCGCCCTGCAAAACGTCACCAGCGCCGAACAATGGAAACAGAAATACCCCGGCGGCCCTCAACAGCCGATTCAAACCACCCAATGCTCCTGGAACGCCGAAGTGCCCGCACAGTGGGATGCCATGATCGCAGCACACGAAGCCAGGGCCACAACGCCAGCGTCGGACTATTTTGCCGAAAGCAAATATTTCAACGAATTCATGCTCAAGAACTTTCCTGACAATGACGGCAGCGAGATGAAGCGCTACATCGCGGCCTTTATCTACCTGCCGCCGGGTGCGCAGAACTTCGGCGTCAGAGGCGATAACGGAAAAGCCGCCGCGCAGCAAAGCGGGATCGACAACGCCCGGCGGTTCCAGCTCAAGCTGTATCAGGAGGGTTATGCCGTGCCGGTCCTCAGGATAGACTTCAGCAAGCCTGCACAGCAACGCTTCAGCTATAACCCGGCCGATCAATTCGTCTGGTTGGGCGAAGGCAGCGGTGTTCCGCGTCAGTACATCGCCTCGGCGACGTGGTCTCAGTTCACCGACAACGTGACTGGGCAAAAAGTGTGGTCGCTGAAAGTGATCCCTACTGCGCGCGGCAAGACGTATCAGGCCAATGACCGCAAAGCCATCTACCTTGAGCTGCAGCAGTTCAAGGGGGCGGACCCGCAATGGCGTGACGAGGAGAGAATGCCAGGCAGCATGGAAAGCCAGCTCAATTGCATCATCGACAACTATCCCGGCCGTGCTGACTGGAATCTGGAACCCTTCCGGCCGCTCGTTTCGAAGGCCGCTGCCAAGGCCGCCGGCTGCAACCCCGTCCCTAAATGACAGGCATAAAAAAACCGTGTCCGGATCGCTCCGTTACACGGTTCTCCTACAAGCAGCGTTTTGCTTACTTGTTGACTGCGTCAGTCAGGCCCTTGGCCACAACCAGTTTGATCACTTTCTTGGCTGGGATTTCGATGGCAGCGCCAGTCGAAGGGTTACGGCCAGTGCGAGCTGGACGCTCGGTTACTTTCAGCTTGCCGATGCCTGGCAGGGTGATTTCGCCGCCATTTTCCAGTTGATCAGCGACGATTTGGCCCAATTGGTCGAGAGCGTTGCGCGCGGTGGTTTTTGGCGCGTCGATAGCTTCTGCGATATCGGCGATCAATTGGTCTTTAGTCAGAGCCATGGTGGTGTTCCTTCCCTATCAAATTCAGATGGTTTGCAGAGTGTGTACAGACGCGAAATGTAGATACCGAAATCGGCCTTTGGTTCGGCCGAACGCCCACAAACTGCATGCTTGGCGCGCTTCAGTGCGCAAGACCGGGCAAAACTAGCACAGAGCCACGCAAATATCCGCCCCTACCTAGCCATTTGGTCAGCTTTATCGCGGTTAAAAGCCAAAAAAGTCAGATTAATAGATGCGGAGCCTTGTTTATGGCCTCCCCAGCACGTTTTTGCCCAGTCTGCGGTACACTTGCCGACTTTCGCACGGGCCACGCAGGCACCCGTTCAGTTCCACCTCAGCAGCCGAGAAATCCATGCCGATCCGTCATGCCATTGTTCACCTGATCGACAAGAAACCCGACGGTACGCCCGCAGTCCTCCATGCTCGCGACTCCGAACTCGCGGAGTCCCAGGCCATCGAGAACATGCTGGCCGACCTCAATGAGAGCTATAACGCCAAACAAGGTAAGGCCTGGGGGTTTTTCCATGCCGAGTCCGGCGCGCACCCGTTCAGCGGCTGGTTGAAGGAGTACGTTGATGAGGGCAAGGATTTCACGGCGTTCAGCCGCACCGCTGTCGAGCACCTGCAAAAGCTGATGGAAGAATCCAACCTTTCAGTGGGCGGCCATGTGTTGTTCGCCCATTATCAGCAGGGCATGACCGAATACCTCGCCATCGCGTTGCTGCACCACAGCGAAGGCGTGGCGGTCAACGAAGCACTGGATGTCACGCCCTCGCGGCATCTGGACCTCGGCCAACTGCACCTCGCCGCGCGGATCAACATCTCCGAGTGGCAAAACAACAAGGCCTCCAAGCAGTACATCTCGTTCATCAAGGGCAAGAACGGGAAAAAGGTCTCCGAATACTTCCGCGACTTCATCGGCTGCCAGGAAGGCGTGGACGGCCCCGGCGAAACCCGCACCTTGCTCAAGGCGTTCAGTGACTTTGTCGAGAGTGAAGACCTGCCAGAAGAGTCGACCCGCGAGAAGACCAAGGCACTGGTGGACTACGCCAGTAGCCAGAGCAAAATGGGCGAGCCGATCGCGCTGGAGGAACTCTCCGGGCTGATCGACGAAGACCGTCCGCGCGCGTTCTATGAACACATCCGCAACAAGGATTACGGCCTGTCGCCGGAAATCCCGGCAGATAAGCGCACCCTCAACCAGTTCCGCCGCTTCACCGGCCGTGCCGAAGGCCTGTCGATCAGCTTCGAAGCGCACCTGCTGGGCGACAAGATCGAGTACGACGAAGAGAAAGGCACGCTGATCATCAAGGGTTTGCCGACTCAACTGACCGATCAACTGAAGAGGCGCTGATCGTCATGCTCGGGCGTACCCTCAAGAAATTCGCGCTGATCATGTTGGTGGTCGTGGTTTACCAGAACTGGGGCAAGATCGAACATTTCGTCAATCCCTCACTGGCGGTGTCCTCGCAGGTTCAGTCGCAGGCCAAAGTCGTGCTGTACGCCACCGACTGGTGTGGCTACTGCAAACAGACGCGCCGCTTCCTCGACAGCAAGGGTATCCCTTACACCGAGTACGACATCGAGAAGTCCAAAGAGGGACGCCAGGCGTATGAAGCCCTGGGTGGGCGCGGCATCCCTCTGATCGATGTGAACGGCACGCTGATCAGAGGGTTTTCGCCGGATGAGATTCTTGCAGCGTTGAAATAAAGCCAACTGGGGAGGCACTGATCTCCCCAGAATGGTGGTCTTCCCGTTCAACAGAGCTGTTACTGCGTCGCTGCAGTCAGATCAGAGGGCAGTACGTTGCAGCCTGCCCTCTCTGCCTCGGCCTCCGTCGCATCGGGTCGGAAGGGTTCCAGATTGAACTCGTCCTTTCCACGGGCAATGACGAAGTGGCACACCAATTGTCGACGCATGCCCACTCCGCCGTTCTGTTTCCACTGATAGTCGTTCTTATACTTGCGGACTAACTCCGCATACACCGCATCCGATCCTGCAGAACCGCTTTGTTTACGGCCTAAGTCAGTCAATACCACTGACAACGACCACTCATTTTGCCCCGTGCCAGGGTCAAAGCGCGGAACCCAAGTGGCGGATTTGACGTATCGATCAATCGGCTTGCCCGACTCTGCCACTGCCTGATCGTCAGCGTTGCATTTGAAAGTGGCATCATCGGATAACCGGCTTGGCAAGGTCATCGCGATAACAGGCACCCACACACCGGTCTTTTCGTAATAACGCTGTTGATCGAACTGAGCATCATCCCGTCCGCCTGTGGGCTCCGGCAGATAAAAGAATGCCTGGATAGGTAACTCACCCGCAGGCGTTGTGCTTTTCCAAGTATCGAGCCGTAATTCATTCTGCTTTCTGAACGCTTCGGGTGTTCGCCGCTGTGCGCTTAAACTGGCATTGAAGTTATCCACCGCATAGCTGTTGAGATTGTCCCTGACATCAAATCCGCACTCCCGGCGGTTATCACCGTTGACGAATGCCTTGTAATGATCGGCCCACTCCTGCCCCGTGGTAATTCTGTTCGGTTGCTGGGAATAACAAGGAGCGCCTTGCCCGCTGGGTTTCGAACCCGTCCATGCCCCACACCCCTTGTCCTCACGCGCGTCAGTGCCGCCATCCATCGGGAATGCGCACAGCACGTTGTAGGTACTTTTGCCGGGTGGGACGTTCTGAACAGGAAACAGGATGTAGCCGTTATTCTCGTAGCGCACAAGCCTGGAAAACTTCGCATCTTTACGCAAGTATGAGAATGAAGTACCGCCGCTTTTTACCGAGTTGGGGCTGGGGTCCCAGGAGCTGTAATCATCGGAAGGCACAGTCGCCCTGAATATAACGCCATTGCAGAGAAACGCCGGGGAGGTGTTTTTTCCACAATTGTCCCGCGTGTCGTTGTATTGAGCGGTCAGTGCTTTGGCAGTATCCGCACAACTTGCTGCCAAGACATAAGGTGCCTGCATGGCCAATGCCACGAGCGACACGGCCCATAACTGAGGTTTTTTCATTTTCAACACTCCTTTCCATGGAGCCTGTTCCCTTTTTCTCAGCCACGGCGACGCCAACCTCTCGACAAAGAAGGCAACGGAACACATCAGGCGATTGCGTTAAAACGGTGAATCAAGATAGTAGCGCCAAGCACATTGCTGGCAACTGGCAGAAATGACAGTTATTGAAGGATGCCGAGATCGATTGGCGATTACCGTCAGCTTGCTAATCGAGAATGGCATTATCCGAGAGGCGAAAAAAACGCTGCAAGGGTCGCAGCGTTTTCTTCTCTCGAACCGAAGTCAGACTTCAATCTTTGCTGATACGGAATCCGAAACGCGGGAAGTGAACATGAACGACGCCCGCACGTTCATCTTCACGGCGAACGATGATTTCTTCGCGCCCACTGAACAGCAGCTCACCATGAACCGGGTTTACCCCGTAATCGACTGCCGACACACTGACCTGCTGGCCCGGCTCGAATCCGTTCGGGTCGTTGAACGCCTCGTCAGGCAGCGGAACAGGTTCGGCGTTGCGCGCAATCTCGATGGCCTCTGCTGAGCTGAGCTCACTCGCCGCCCCATGCCCGAACCCAATAACGCGCTGATACCAAGCCAGCACCGCAGGATAATCATCTACCAACGGAGCCGTGACCGGGGTCTGCTTCAAAAACCACAGGGTGTGAGCCACCGAGAAGTCGGCAATCGAAGGCACGCCGAGCAGGAAATCGCCGCTACGCTCCAGCTGCGTTTCGAGACGCCCCATCAACGTCGGCCACTGGTGTTGCGCCAACTCCAACGGGACACGTGTCGCACTGCCGCCATCGAAGAACGTTGCGCGGTCCGCCACGAACGCTTTCACCCCCTCGGGGGGTAGCTTCGCGAAACGCACGGCCAGTGACGCAGGCTGAAACACGAGGCTGACCGAATGCAGAAACAGCACCGAATCCGCCCAGTTCGCCAGACTCGCCGACGTAAACTCCTGCCCTTCCGGGTAAAAGCTCGGCGAGGACTTCTCAGCCTCAAGACGCCGGGCAATCAATGCCGTGTCGCAATAAATGTCGGCTCCGACCTGCAACACCGGCGTCTTGCGATAGCCGCCGGTGAGGGCTGTGAGGTCCGGTTTCGGCAGGATCGGCGGGATGATCACCGAGCGCCACGACAGCCCCTTGAAGCCCAGCATTAACCGGGCTTTCTCGGAAAACAGGGACGTTGGGTAATGGTGCAGGATCAACTCACTCATGTTTCGACCTCTGGAACGAAGGCATTGAATCCGGGCGTGACGACCTCATGTCGCACCCCCGGCCACGGTATTCAGACAGTGGCTTAAGTTGAGCGTTACCAGTGATGATCACAAGTGACGAACAGGCCAAGTTCGGAGACGTTACTTAGAGCGGGCTGATTTCGAATACGTGGGAGATCGTCTGGCCCTTGGCATCCCAGACATACCGAACATGCTTGCCTTGCACCGGGAGCGAGACCGCCGGCGGACGAAGCGCCGCCACACACTCATGCCCGTCAAGGCGCACGCTTTTGTAGAGCAGTCCCCACGCCCCTTCTCCCCGCAATGCGCTTGCGAAGGCTTGTGGTACCCCATAACGGGTAGGGTCAGGGTCATGCAGTTCAGGGAAGTCCTCACGTACGTCATGCACCGGCTTAACGACCTGATTCACGTAGGTGCGCAAGGTCAGCTCGATGTCGGGCTCGTTCGTCGCCGCGAGAAAGCGCTCCTGATGAAAGCGTGTTTCTGCAATAGCGGCAGCCTGACTATTCGCTGCGTAATAGATACCGTACATCCCGTCCGTGAATCGGCTCGCCTTGCCGATGTGCGTAAACGCAGCCATGACGGGGGTAGAGCCGGGGCCGGAAACGCGGTCCTCGACGGCGACTCTGCGCAATACACCGCATTGATCCAGCAGACGATCGTTGGTCATCGATTCCAGCGCATACGCCATCTCAAGGTCGACCGGGTTGAGCACATCCTCAAACAGCGTGATCGGAGGAAAGGCACTGTTGATCATCCTGAATGCGGCATCCCAGGCCGGGATCACGGTCTGTGCATGCTTCATCAGCCCCGGACTCCGTCCAGATACCGACGCACGTCCGCGATGTCCACCACCCGACCGGCCAACATGTATTGCAATGCGGATTGGCCGTTGAAAGGTGCCGCCGTGTTGGGTTTTGCGACCCATTCGTAAGCGCGCTCCAACTGATTACTGAAGATGATGCTGAGCGCTTTGTGGATGCCCATCAAATAGGAAATTCGCTCCAGCGTATCGCGCGGCAAACGGATGTCGGGGGTCCGTTTGTATTTGTAAAAGGTCGTGTTGCTCACAGCGCCCAGCAGTGTTCGCTGGTCCTCGACCGAGCATCCCCAATGCGCCATGAGGTTGAAAAAAAAGGTCAGGGCTACGCGCCCTGCTTCCGGGGTATCGACACCAACGCCATCGTTGCGGGTGATCGCCAAGGCTGTCATGAATGCCGCTCCTGCTCATCGAATCTGACAATCAGGCTAGTACACATACGAACAAAATAAAACAGGCAATTCACATGCGAATTACTGACGTCCCGGTGCACACGTCCTTACTCACTTCCGCGCGTCGGCCTACACAGCAGCACGTCGTTACTCGGAACGCGTCAGGACAAAACTGGCCACGAGCGCTTCCTTTGCCCGCTTGCGTAGTTTCTTGATCAGTCGCTCCTGACGCAGCGCCTCACCCTTGTCGCGGCACGCTTCGATATACACGAGAGCCACGGCAGGGCTGGAAAAGAAAAATCGCGCGCCCTTTCCACTCTGGTGTTTGGTGAAGCGCCTGTGGGGGTCGTCGCTGATGCCGCAATACAGCGAGCCGTTGGCGGCCCGCACCAAATACACGAACCAAGGCTTAGGCATGCTTCCTACAAAGGGTTCGACGGGCACAGCGGTGTCTCGGCTGGAAAGTCTGCGCAGAATACACAGGCGGCATCCTACGGTCGACAGACGTAAAGGTCACCGGTGAACCAAGTTACTCCTACTCTCTCAATCAATGACTCACGCCTTGACGCGGGACATAGACGGACAGACCGACCTGTATGCACTGCTTACCGTGAAGCTTCAAACCAAGGATGGAGCTTTACCAAATGAACAAACATCTGCTTATGGTCGCAATCACCGCTGGCTGCGCATCGACCTCAGGCGCAGTACTTGCGGGAATTGGCGAAGATACGGCGAGAGCGCTCACTCGTCAGTACCACGACACGCGCGAAGCGTGTGCAGGCAATTCGCCGGCCTTCAAATGCTCGGGAATACTGCTACGCACCACCAAGCCCTCTCTCGCTTATCACACATGGGATCACAGCCCAAACTCGAGAGAGAAAGGCGGCGTGTCGTTTTCCTACATGCGTGCAGACGCGCCTATCCAACGCCTCGCCGGAAGTGGCAAGAGCGGTTATATCCTCATGCCTGACAGCTTGAAGAAACCTGAAGCCCTGGCATACGAAGTGTTGTGCGCGTACCCGACAGATGGTGATTCGTGGTACCGAGATCGAGGTGGTTGCGGAGACAACTCTCGGACTTCGGACACCGAGATGTTTTGCCAGGAAATAGGTGTTCGCACCGCCGGAGAATGGTTCGAAAAATACACGTTCACGCCGGGTCATAGTGGTGAGCGCTATTACAGTCAATGCGCGTTCGATATGAGCGAATCGCGCGGAGCGGAAGCGACGAAGGAGTTTTACGGCACGTTGCGCTTGATGAAGCTATTACGGGGCGACCCGTTCCCGTGGAACGAGGTGATGGTTAAAGCCTGGGACGAAAATCATGCGCATCGCCTGCCCATCCAAGCGTTTTTCTACGTGAAAAATAAGCATGGTTCAGGGGATTATGCTCGCCATGATCAACAGGATTTTTATGCTCAAACCGGACGCTTCATTCCGATAATTGAAATTGACCTGCACAACAGGAAGGGCCCGACATTCATCTACAAACCTTCAGTCCAGAGTATGAAAGAGCCCGGATAACCGAACGGTGGCTACGCGCTAGAGCCCTTGGCGAAAGCTGCGTAGCCCCTTCTTCGCCTGGGCGCGAATGGCGTTTTGAACGAACGGTGTCCAGCCCAGCAACGCACCCTTCGCACCCAACGCCTGCCGCGACCAACGCCACAGGTCGAAGTTGTCGTGGTGTTCGCAAATCTTGCCTTCGCGAAACACGAAGCGCGCCTGAATATCGTTGACCACGGTGCGGCCGGTCTGGCTGAACAGGTAGGTCGCCACCCAATGTGCGCCGCCGGAGCGTTCGTCGGCACGCACATTGTCGAAGCGGATGGAGAATTCCTTGGCCCGCGACGTCAACATGCGCCACATGTCACCGGCCTCGCTTCCCCGTAACTCACCGAACACCGGGTCGCTGAACAACACGTCGTCGGTGTAACAGGCGGCCATGGCCTCGGCGTCGAGCCGATTGAACGCCTCGTAGAAACGGCGGATCAGGGCGCTGTTGTGTTCGCCAGGCTGTTCGGTGGTGTGGAGATCGCTCATACGCAGTGTCGTCCATGGAAAAAGATGCCTGCACGATAAGCGGCAGCGGAGCGTTTTGCCACGGACATTCGCCGGGCAAATACCTCGACTCAAACTTTCTCGCTGGTCACGTCGACGTACAGCGCACGCCCGGCGCCCATACCCGCCAGAATCGCACCCACGCCAATGATGCCGAAGATCCAGCCGACCGCGCTCCAGTTGCCCGTCCAGTCATGCACCACGCCAACCGCGAACGGACCCAGCGAGGCCAACGTGTAGCCCACGCCCTGAGCCATGCTCGACAGGTTGGCGGCGACATGAGAATCGCGGGAGCGCAACACGATCAAGGTCAGCGCCAGGCTGAACGTACCGCCCTGCCCCAACCCCAGCACCACGGCCCAGAGCCACAGCTGATTGAGGGGCGCGTACAGACAACCATACAGACCACCCAGTGTCAGCAGCATGACCAGCAGGATCGCCAGTCGTTGATCCTTACCCCGTGTAGCCAGCCAGGGTGCAGTGAGCGAGCTGACCAGTTGCACCATGATCGACCCCGACAGCAGCAGACCCGCTTCTGTAGGGGTCAGGCCACGGCCAATGAGGATCGACGGCAACCAGCCGAAAACGATATAGGCCAGCGACGATTGCAGCCCCATATATAAGGTGACTTGCCGCGCCAGACGATCACGGAACAGCCCACGCACCCGATAGGCCACCTGATGCTGCCCCTGGCGTTGACGGGTTTGTGGCCACCAGAAGATCGCGGCAATCACCGCGGGGACGATCCAGAACCCAAGGCCGAGTGTCCAGTCGCTGCTGCTTTCGTTTCCAAACACTTGGCTCAACGGCACCGTCGAACCCGCCGCCACCGCCGCCCCAAGGCACAGAGCCATGGTGTATACGCCGGTCATGGTGCCGGCCTGCTTGGCGAAATCGCGTTTGACGATACCCGGAAGCAGCACGCCGATGATACCAATGCTCGCGCCCGCCATGATGCTGCCCGCGAACAAGCCGACTTCACCGAACGAACTGCGCAACAGGATGCCGCACGTCAGGGTCATCAGAATCCCCAGCACCACGCGCTCGCTGCCGAAACGCCGCGCCAGGATCGGCGCCAATGGCGCGAACAAACCGAGACACAGCACCGGCAGCGTCGTCAGCAAACCCGCCTTGGCCGCTGACAGACCCAGACCCTTCGACACCTCACTGAGCACCGGCGCCATGCTCGACAGCGCCGGCCGCAGGTTCAACGCCACCAGCACCAATCCCAATAGCAGAAACCACGGGCGTTTCAGGACAGGCCGGTGCTGCTGGACTTCATCGTCATCAGCCTCCGCGTCAATCAGCAGCTCGTCGATTTCATGATGTTTTCGGGAAGGGGATAGCGTGTCGCTCGCCGTAGGCGCCTTGGTCGTCATGGGATTCTCGTGGGGGCAGGATGTGTAACAGCGCATTGCGCAAAGACGTAATCCTGTTGGAGATCGGCAGAGAACACAAGTTTTACGAAGATTGAGTACAACCTCGCCAGCGCAGGTTTCTGTAGGAGCCGGCTTGCTGGCGAATGCGGTGGATCGGCCACGACCAAGGCGCTGACACAAAGGGTTCGCCAGCAAGCTGGCTCCTACAGGTGGGGGCTTAAACGAGAAACCCGGGCACAGGGCCCGGGTTTCTGGTTAACGCAGCTATTAACTCAGTGCAGGATCTGACTGAGGAACAGCTTGGTACGGTCGCTTTGCGGGTTGTCGAAGAAGTCGTTCGGGGCAGCTTGTTCGACGATTTCACCTTTGTCCATGAAGATCACGCGGTTGGCCACGGTGCGGGCGAAGCCCATTTCGTGGGTCACGCAGAGCATGGTCATGCCTTCTTCCGCCAGGCCGACCATGGTGTCCAATACCTCTTTCACCATTTCCGGGTCGAGGGCCGAGGTCGGCTCATCGAACAGCATGATTTTTGGCTTCATGCACAGGGCACGGGCGATGGCCACACGCTGCTGCTGACCGCCGGAGAGTTGGCCCGGGTACTTGTGCGCCTGCTCTGGAATGCGCACGCGCTCCAGATAGTGCATGGCGATTTCTTCGGCCTTTTTCTTCGGCATCTTGCGGACCCACATCGGTGCCAACGTGCAGTTCTGCAGGATGGTCAGGTGCGGGAACAGGTTGAAGTGCTGGAACACCATGCCGACTTCGCGGCGGATGGTTTCGATCTGCTTCAGGTCTGAAGTCAGCTCGGTGCCATCGACAACGATGCGACCTTGCTGGTGTTCTTCCAGACGGTTCAGGCAGCGAATGGTGGTCGATTTACCCGAGCCCGACGGGCCGCACAGCACGATACGCTCGCCCTGACGCACGTTCAGGTTGATGTCTTTCAGCACGTGGAACTGGCCGTACCACTTGTGTACGCCTTCCATCCGGATCATGCCTTCGGCGCCCAGGGGCTTTTTGATAGCTTCACTCATCTCATAACTCCTAACGCTTGTGGCCTGTGTCCAACTTGCGCTCCAAATGCATGGAGTAGCGGGACATACCGAAACAGAAGATCCAGAACACCAGGGCCGCGAACACGTAGCCCTCGGTCGCCATGCCGAGCCAGTTCGGGTCGGCTGCCGCTTGCTTGACGCTGTTGAGCAGGTCGAACAGGCCGATGATGATCACCAGACTGGTGTCCTTGAACAGCGCGATCACGGTGTTCACCAGACCCGGAATCACCAGCTTCAGGGCTTGCGGCAGAATCACCAGGCCCATCCGACGCCAGTAGCCCAGGCCCATGGCCGCAGCGGCTTCATACTGGCCTTTCGGAATGGCCTGCATGCCACCACGCACCACCTCGGCGACATAAGCCGACTGGAACATGATCACGCCGATCAGGGCGCGCAGCAGTTTGTCGAAGTTCATGCCTTCTGGCAGGAACAGCGGCAGCATCACCGACGACATGAACAGCACGGTGATCAACGGCACGCCGCGCCAGAACTCGATGAACGTCACGCAGAGCACGCGAATCGCCGGCAGGTCGGAGCGACGCCCCAGTGCGAGGATCACGCCCAACGGCAACGCACCGGCGATACCGACCGTGGCGATGACCAGTGTCAGCATCAGGCCGCCCCACTGGCTGGTGGCGACTTCGGTCATGCCGAACACGCCGCCATGCAGCAGGAAGAACGCCACGATCGGGTAGATGACCAGGAAGCTCAGGCCGTAAACAGCTTTGCGTGGCATGGCTTTGATGAACAGCGGCGCCGCGCCGATGATCGCCAGCCAGACGGTCAGATCGACCCTCCAGCGCAACTCCTGCGGGTAGTAGCCGTACATGAACTGGCCGAAGCGCTGTTCGATGAAGACCCAGCATGCACCGGCCTTGGTGCAGTCGGCGCGCGTGGTGCCGACCCAGTTGGCGTCGAAGATCGACCAGCTCAGGAGCGGAGGAATGACCAGCCAGATCAGGTAGATCGCGAACAGGGTCAACAGCGTGTTGATCCAGTTCGAGAACAGGTTCTGGCGCATCCATGCCACCGGGCCGAAGACTTTGCTCGGCGGCGGCATGTCGGGTTTGAAAATATGGGATGTCATGCGCGTTTCCTCACCGCTCGATCAGCGCAATGCGCTTGTTGTACCAGTTCATCAGCAGAGAAATGCTGATACTGATCGCCAGGTACACGCTCATGGTGATGGCAATGACTTCGATGGCCTGACCGGTCTGGTTCAACACGGTACCGGCGAACAGCGAAACCATCTCCGGATAACCGATACCGGCCGCCAGCGAGGAGTTTTTCGCAAGGTTGAGGTATTGGCTGGTCAACGGCGGAATGATCACCCGCAGGGCTTGCGGGATGATGACCTTGCGCAGCGTCGGCCCCGGGCGCAGGCCCAAAGAACGTGCGGCTTCGGTCTGGCCGTGGCTGACGGATTTGATGCCCGAACGCACGATTTCCGCGATGAACGCGGCGGTGTAGACGGTCAGGGCAAGGGTCAGCGCGAGCAGTTCAGGGATCAATACCCAGCCGCCGACGAAGTTGAAACCTTTGAGTGCAGGCACTTCCCAATGCACCGGCGCACCGAAGATCGCCGCACACAGTCCCGGTATTACGATGAACAGGGCCAGGCCCGCCCAGAACTTGTGGAAAGGGACGCCCGTCGCTTCGAAGCGTTTGTTCGCCCATTTAGCCATGATCACGATGGCGACGATGGCCACCACGATGCTGATCACGAACGGCCAGGTAGCGTCGTTGGTGATCGCCGCCGGCATGTTCAGCCCCCGGCTGCTGACGAAGAACGAACCCAGGAAGCCGTGAGCGGCACGTGGACCTGGCAAGGTCAGGAACACGGCGAAGTACCAGAACAGGATCTGCAGCAGAGGCGGAATGTTACGGAAGACTTCAACGTAAACCGTCGCCAGCTTGTTGATGATCCAGTTGTTCGAAAGCCGCGCCACGCCGACGATGAAGCCGAGCAGGGTCGCGAGAATCACGCCGATGAAGGTCACCAGCAGGGTGTTGAGCAAACCGATGAGGAACACGCGCGCGTACGAATCCGATTCCGTAAAAGGAATCAGGTGTTGCGCGATGCCGAAACCGGCGCTGTTTTGCAGGAAACCGAAACCTGAGGTAATACCCCGGTGTTGCAGGTTGGTTTGGGTGTTATCGAACAGATACCAACCCATCGCGACTACGGCGATAACCGTGATTATCTGAAATAGCCACGCACGCACTTTGGGATCGCTGAGGGATAGCCTCTGCTTGGGTGCGCTGATCTGATTTTGCATGGGAGTGCCCCAGAGAAAATGCAACGAAGCGCCCGGCTGCGGGATACGCAGCCGGGCACAGGTCAATCAACGTACAGGTGGCGCGTATTGGATGCCGCCATTGGTCCACAGAGCGTTCTGGCCACGGTCGATTTCCAGAGGCGTGGTTTTACCCAGGTTCTTCTCGAAGATTTCACCGTAGTTACCGACTTGGGCAACGATCTTGACGACCCAGTCCTTCGGCAGTTTCAGCTGAGGGCCGTATTCGCCATCAGCACCCAGCAGACGGGCTACGTCCGGGTTCTTGGTGGCTTTGGCTTCGGCTTCGACGTTCTTCGAAGTGATGCCCGCTTCTTCGGTGTTCAGCAGTGCATAGCCAACCCAGCGAACGATGGAGGTCCACTCGTCGTCACCACGGGCCACAACCGGTGCCAGAGGCTCCTTGGAGATGGTTTCAGGCAGAACGACGTAGTCTTTCGGCGAAGCCAGCTTGGAGCGCTGTGCGTACAGCTGGGATTTGTCGGAAGTCAGCACGTCGCAACGGCCGGACTCCAGCGACTTGGCGCTTTCGTCGGAGGTGTCGAAGGTGATCGGGGTGTATTTCAGGTTGTTGGCGCGGAAGTAGTCGGAGACGTTCAGCTCAGTGGTAGTACCGGCCTGAATACAGATGGTCGCACCGTCCAGTTCCTTGGCACTTTTCACGCCCAGCTTGGTGTTGGCCAGGAAGCCAACGCCGTCGTAGTAGGTGACGAAGCCAGGAAATTCCAGACCCATGCTCGCATCGCGGGAGCTGGTCCAGGTGGTGTTACGCGAGAGGATGTCGATCTCGCCCGATTGCAGCGCGGTGAAGCGCTCTTTGGCGTTCAGTTGGCTGAATTTGACCTTGGTCGCATCACCGAAGACAGCAGCGGCAACAGCGCGGCAGAAGTCAGCGTCGATACCCTGGATCTTGCCGCTTTTGTCCGGTACCGAGAAACCTGGCAGACCGTCACTCACGCCGCACTGGATGAAGCCTTTCTTCTGAATGGCGTCCAGTTTGGCGCCCGCTTGAGCGAAACCGGTCAGACCGAGCGCTGCTGCGGCGGCCACTACAGCCAGGGTGGATTTCAACATCTTCATTCAAACCTCCAGTTTGCTCTTTGTTGTGTGGGAGCTTTAGCCCGTCGCACCCTTGTGAGGCATTCATGACCCGTGCTGGCTTGTTTTTGGGTCATGCGACGTTTGAACCGTGATCCGGGAACCGCGCGAAACATTACGCAAACGGTGTCATCGGATTGGCGGGTCAAATGGACTGAAGCCCCATGATGTCCCTGCACCCGAAGGTACGGGGCGAATCGTGCCGGAGATCCTCTCGATGGACTCCATGCTGCCTCGGCGTAACAATAAGCGGCGTGACGCCTAGCCTACTAGTGTTACCGCGCAAGGTGAGCGCCTTCACTCCGGTTGTTTTGTAGCAAAGCGCGTACCACCATGGTGGCAAACTCGTATTAGCGACAGGTCAAGATCAAAACTTGTAACCTTGCGACATCTTCTTTCATTTATGACATCGCCTGCGCACTGCGTTGAAGCAGGCCTGAATTCCGCCCGCACACAAATGGAGCACACATGAGCGAGCCTTTGATCCTTGAGCCCGAAAAAGCGGCCGATGCTTGCGTCATCTGGCTGCACGGCCTCGGTGCAGACCGTTACGACTTCATGCCAGTCGCCGAGGCACTCCAGCAATCATTGCTCTCCACACGCTTCATTCTTCCGCAGGCGCCAACTCGCGCAGTGACGGTGAATGGTGGCTATGAGATGCCCAGTTGGTACGACATCAAGGCCATGAGCCCGGCGCGAGCCATTGATCGTGACCAATTGGAAGGGTCGGCCCAACGCGTGCTGGCACTGATCGAAGGCCAGCGGGACAGCGGCATTGACCCGGCAAGAATCTTTCTGGCGGGTTTTTCACAAGGGGGCGCGGTGGTGCTGCACGCGGCATTCCTGCGCTGGGAAGGCCCACTGGGCGGGGTGCTTGCGCTGTCCACCTATGCGCCGACTTTCAGCGATGACATGACGCTTTCGGCCAGTCAGCAGCGCATTCCGGCGTACTGCCTCCACGGACAACACGATGAGGTGGTGCAGAACGCGATGGGCCGAACCGCATACGAGCATCTGAAAGCCCAAGGCGTCACCGTGACATGGCAGGAATACCCAATGGGCCATGAAGTGTTACCGCAGGAAATCGCCGATATAGGCGTCTGGCTCGGGGATCGGCTGCGTTAAAAAGCGCGTTTTGATCCTTTCCTTTGTCTGGCGAATTTGGTATGGCACTACGCCGCGCCCGATTCTTGCATTACACTGCCCGGCGTACATTCCTTAATCAATCGATGAGATGACCGTGCTCAAAGCACTTAAAAAAATGTTCGGTAAAAGCGAGGCTGGGCAGCTCGCGCCCGCTGCGCCTCTCCCCGCCTCCGTCAGCCCGACTGAAAGCGCTTTTCGGGAAGCCTCTACACCGGTAGCGCAATCCGCGCCATCAAACGCCAGCGACGAGCCCACCCCGCAACGTCCCAAGGCCGAGCGCCCACGCCGTGAACGCGCTCCCAAGCCTGTCGCAGTGCCATGGAAAATCGAAGATTTCGTGGTGGAACCCCAGGAAGGCAAGACCCGCTTTCATGATTTCCCGCTCGCCCCAGAATTGATGCACGCTATTCAGGACCTGGGCTTCCCTTACTGCACGCCGATTCAGGCGGGTGTCCTGGGCTTCACGCTCAAAGGCAAGGACGCCATCGGTCGCGCACAGACTGGCACTGGCAAGACCGCCGCGTTTTTGATTTCGATCATCACGCAGCTGACTCAGACTCCGCCGCCAAAAGAACGCTACATGGGCGAACCCCGTGCGCTGATCATCGCGCCGACCCGTGAGTTGGTGGTGCAAATCGCGAAAGACGCCGCGGCACTGACCAAATACACCGACCTCAACGTCATGACCTTCGTGGGTGGCATGGACTTCGACAAGCAGCTCAAGCAGCTTGAAGCCCGTCACTGCGACATTCTGGTTGCCACCCCTGGCCGTTTGCTGGACTTCAACCAGCGCGGCGAAGTGCACCTGGACATGGTTGAGGTCATGGTGCTCGACGAAGCCGACCGCATGCTGGACATGGGTTTCATCCCGCAAGTCCGCTCGATCATTCGTCAGACGCCGCACAAAGGCGAGCGCCAGACACTGCTGTTCTCTGCGACCTTCACCGACGACGTCATGAACCTGGCGAAGCAGTGGACCACCGACCCGGCCATTGTCGAAATTGAATCCGTGAACGTCGCCAGCGATAACGTGGAGCAGCATATCTACGCGGTTGCTGCGGCCGACAAATACAAGCTGCTGTACAACCTGATCAATGACAACGGCTGGTCACGGGTGATGGTGTTCGCCAACCGCAAGGACGAAGTGCGCCGCATCGAAGAGCGTCTGGTGCGCGACGGCGTTAATGCAGCGCAACTGTCGGGCGACGTCCCGCAGCACAAGCGGATCAAGACGCTGGAAGGTTTCCGCGAGGGCAAGATTCGCGTGCTGGTGGCCACTGATGTTGCCGGTCGCGGCATTCACATCGATGGCATTAGCCACGTGATCAACTTCACCCTGCCGGAAGTGCCGGACGACTACGTGCACCGCATTGGTCGTACAGGCCGTGCGGGCGCCGACGGTGTGTCGATCAGCTTCGCGGGTGAGGATGATTCGTACCAGTTGCCGTCCATCGAAGAGAAACTGGGCCGCAAGATCAGCTGCGAAATGCCGCCGACCGAATTGCTCAGGGCGGTGGTGCGTAAGCCAAGGGTCGAGCCCGCAGCAGAGTGACATAGCTCACGCGGTGCTGACCTGTAGGAGCGAATTCATTCGCGATTCGGTGGTACAGCCGATAGAGATACGTCGGATGTACCAGCCCATCGCGAATGAATTCGCTCCCACAGGATTTTCAGTCAGCCCCGAAAAAGGGGCAATCCCCTATTTCCAGCGATCTGCCGCCTGGTGATCGCTCTCCCGCCCTTCCACCCAGCGCGGGCCTTGCGACGTGTTTTCCTTCTTCCAGAACGGCGCGCGGGTCTTTAGATAATCCATCACGAAATCGCAGGCTTCAAATGCCGCCTGACGATGCGCGCTGGCCACGCCGACGAACACAATCGGTTCGCCCGGCTCCAGCGCCCCGACCCGATGCAGCACTTCGATCTTGAGCAACGGCCAGCGCTGCTGCGCTTCGTCGGTGATCTTGCCCAACGCCTTCTCGGTCATGCCTGGATAGTGCTCCAGAAACATCCCCGACACCTCGCGGCCGTCATTGAAGTCGCGCACGTAGCCGACGAACGTCACGACCGCGCCGACGCCCACATCAGCGTCGTGCATGGCATTGACCTCAGCTCCAGGATCGAACGCACCGGCCTGCACTCGAATGGCCATGTTCAGCCTCCGGTGACGGTCGGGAAGAACGCCACTTCGTCGCCCTGTTCAACCGGCTCATTCAACGAACAGAGTTCCTGATTGCGCGCGCACATGATGCTTTGCTCGCTCAATACGTCCCACACGCCGCCGCGTTGCAGTAAATGCTGACGCACTGCGTCAATGGTGGCGAACTCGCCTTCCAGGGTTTCGCTTTCGGTGCCGAGCGTCTCGCGAAACCGGGCAAAATATTGGACCTGCACATGAATGCTCATTACGCGCCCACCGTCTCATCGGCCACGAAATGCCCGCTCTTGCCGCCGAGCTTTTCCAGCAACCGAACGTGTTCGATGACCATGCCGCGATCCACGGCTTTGCACATGTCGTAGATCGTCAGCGCTGCGACGCTGGCCGCCGTCAGGGCTTCCATTTCTACGCCGGTCTGACCGGATAGTTTGCAGCGGGCAACGATGTGAACGATGTCCGCGCCTTCTGCGTTCAGCTCAACCTTCACGCTGGTGAGCATCAATGGGTGGCAGAGGGGGATCAAGTCGCTGGTTTTTTTAGCGGCCTGAATCCCGGCGATACGCGCCACAGCGAACACATCCCCTTTCGGATGGCCTCCGGCGACGATCATTTGCAGGGTTTCGGGCAGCATGCGCACGCGCGCTTCAGCCACGGCTTCACGGGACGTCACGGCTTTTTCAGTGACGTCGACCATGTTGGCGCGACCTTGGGAATCGAGATGAGTAAGCACGGGATGACTCCTGGACAGGAGCCCGCATTATAGCGGCAAGACGCGAGTTTCGAGCTACAAGCTGCAAGCATTGGCCCTACGCCGGACCAACACCTGCAGCTTGAAACTCAAAGCTCGACACTATTTACAGATGGCTTTCTGCATACTCCGCCAGGATAGAACGAGGCACCCCTTGCAGGGTGATGTGCACGCCATTCGGGAAGTCCTTGAAACGCTCCGTCAGGTAGGTCAGCCCGGAACTCGTGGCCGACAGGTAAGGGGTGTCGATCTGCGCAAGGTTACCCAGGCAGACCACCTTGGAACCGGCACCGGCGCGGGTGATGATGGTTTTCATCTGGTGCGGCGTCAGGTTCTGGCACTCGTCGATCAGAATCAGGCTCTGCTGGAAACTGCGACCCCGTATGTAGTTGAGGGATTTGAACTGTAACGGCACTTTGCTGAGGATGTAATCGACACTGCCATGGGTGTTTTCGTCATCCATGTGCAGCGCTTCCAGGTTGTCGGTGATCGCGCCGAGCCATGGCTCCATTTTTTCCGCCTCAGTGCCGGGCAGGAAGCCGATCTCCTGGTCGAGCCCCTGCACGCTACGCGTGGCAATGATGCGGCGATACCGTTTGCTGACCATGGTCTGCTCGATGGCAGCCGCCAGCGCCAGAATGGTCTTGCCCGACCCCGCCGCGCCAGACAGGTTGACCAGATGGATATCAGGATCGAGCAGCGCGAACAGCGCCAGCCCCTGATAGATATCCCGTGGTTTCAGCCCCCAGGCTTCCTGATGCAGCAAGGGTTCCTGGTGCATGTCCAGCAGCAGCAATTCATCAGGCTTGACGCCTTTGACCCAGCCGACGAAACCCTGCTCGTCGATGATGAACTCGTTGATGTGGACCGCCGGGATCTGCTCAGTCATCTGCACTTTGTGCCAGGTCCGGCCGTGATCCTGACGGGTGTCGACCTTGCTCACGCGATCCCAGAAGGAACCGGTCATGGTGTGATAGCCACGAGACAGCATCGATACGTCGTCGACCAACTGATCGGTGCTGTAGTCCTCAGCCTCGATGCCACAGGCGCGAGCCTTGAGGCGCATGTTGATGTCTTTGGTGACCAGCACGATGCGCACGTCCTTTCTGCGCGCGTGCATGTCGATGAGTTGGTTGATGATGATGTTGTCGTTCAGGTGCTCGGGCAGAAGGCTGTTGGGCTCTTCGCGCTTGCTCATCAGGATGGACAGATAACCCTTTAAAACACCTGTACCGCGATCGATCGGTACGCCTTGTTCGACCTCCTCCGGGGTCGCTTCACCGAGTGTCTTGTCGATCAACCGAATAGCCTGGCGGCATTCTGCGGCGACCGAGTGCTTGCCCGCCTTGAGCTTGTCCAGTTCTTCGAGGACCGTCATGGGGATTGCAACGTGGTGTTCTTCGAAATTCAGCAGAGCGTTTGGATCGTGAATCAATACATTGGTATCGAGCACATAGAGGATTGGCTGGTTAGAGGAAGGGGTGCGTCCGTGGTCATCCATACTCGCTCACCTTTGTAGTAGCCAGATAACGCGACACACAGTGATGCCGCGCTACGAAAAGGCCGCCGAGGCTTCCTCCTTGAGGCAGGAGGAAAATGCGCAAAGTGGAGTCTGGGGGACGCCACCTGTGTTGCAGGGTTCGGCGGTCTGTTGTCGTAATACCGCAAAACCGATGACATAAAAAAGCGTTTTGAATGGAATTTGAAGTTTATTTCACAGCATGACGAATAGCCCTTGGCGGATGCTCCTTACGCGTTTACAGTCGGAAGTCCGGTCGGCGAGAAATCCTCGGAAAAATCCCACCCCCCTCCTCGCAAAATCCCCTACTCCCCTTGTGTTTCGGGCTTCTCAGCCTGTTCGGTAGACTCCTGTGTCTGATTCGCAGGCGGCTCGTCGGCGGGCTCGTCGGTATCCTCATCCTCGGGCTCGTCCTGATCGGATTCGTCCGACAACTGCTGCGGATAGATATGACAGTCCTCCCAGACAATTCCCGTCTGCGCGGTGTTGGCCATCAACCAAGGCACCGCTTGCTGCGCCTTGTCGGTGCTGTCATGGAACACGACATTGCCGCGACGCCAGAGGAGCATCAGGGTCAGCACGCGATTGGCGGTTTGCTCGACGCCGATGCGACCGGTGGCGTCCTGGGAGTCGATGTTCCAGAGCGACACGCGCAACTGCTGGTCGCGGAAGAACTGCCCGCTGTCGGCGCGACGATGACCGTAGGGCGGACGGAACAGCGGCACGAAGTTGTCCGGCAGCATTTGCTGGACCAGCGCGGCGCTGCGCTCAATGGAATCCTGCCAGCCGTTCCAGTGCGCATGGGAGCGATACTCCCAGCCCTGCAGGCCCACGCATTGCTGGCGATAGAGGGTTTGCAGCGCCTGGGGGGAACTGCTGTCAATGCGGTTTTGCAGGTTCTTGCCGAGTACGAAGAACGTGGCGTTGATCTTCTGCTGACGCATGAAATCCGCGAGCCAGTCGGTGGCGCCATCAGCAGCTGTCGGACCGCTCTCGAAATTGAGCAGGAAGGTGCGATCCGGCATCTCGTCGCCACTCAACTCGTCCGAGTTGTAGCGCTCGATCTCGCTGCTGGTCTGAGGAAAAAGCGCGGCCATGCGCAACAGTTCGCTCAGGTAGCGCTGGTTGAACGCATCGGCAGGCGCTGCCCAGCGGGCATAGAAGGAATCGTCGGCGACTTTGTATTCCGCCGCACGCTGACGCAGCATCGGCACGTCATCAACCAACACACAGAACGACGCATCGGCCTCACAGGATTGCTCGGCGGCCTTCCAGTTCTCGAACAGGCGTGTCCACATCCGGTTGCGGATCAGGTTCATCGACGCCAGGTTGAGCTGCCGAAGCCCCAGCCGATCCGCCAGTTGAACGTCGTTGAGGTTTTCACTTTCCAGCAACTGGTGGGCGAAACTCAGGATCTCGGCACGGGACGCCACATCGAACAGCTGTGGTGTTTCCAACACCTCGGGCCAGACACTGCGATCCATCGTCGCGATATCCCCGGTCGCCGCTTGGGCATTCAGGCCCAACAAGCAGGCGCCGATCAATAACAACATGCGCAAAACGACGTGCTCCCAATCCTTGAACGAAGAAGCCGAAACCGGCGAGGCACTATAGCGGATTTGAGTGGCACGGCATTCCGTTTGATACCCCGCTTTCAGGCCTGCAGCGATCCCCTGTGAGAGCGGGTTCATTCGCCATAGGCATTACAGCCGACGCGCCTTTATCGCCTGTGCCCTTTTTCGCGAATGAATTCGCTCCCACAGAAAATCCCTCCCACCGAATGCGGCCTATCACCACCATAGCTGGAGTCCTCCGCCCGCAACCCCTAGAATCGCCCCCACGATTAAAGGAGACGACCGCATGCTGATGGTGATTTCCCCAGCGAAAACCCTCGATTTTGAAACGCCGCCAACGACTGAGCGCTTCACCCAGCCGCAATACCTGGACCACTCTCAGGAATTGATCACCCAGTTGCGCGAACTTAGCCCAACGCAGATCGGCGAGCTGATGCACTTGTCCGACAAACTGTCTGGCCTTAACGCCGCCCGCTTCGGCAGTTGGACCCCGGCGCTCACCCCCAAAAATGCCAAACCCGCGATCCTGGCATTCAAAGGCGACGTCTACACCGGCCTCGACGCCGAAACCTTGAAAGACGCTGATCTTGACTACGCCCAACAGCACCTGCGCATGCTCTCTGGCCTCTATGGCCTGTTGCGCCCGCTGGACCTGATGCAGCCGTATCGCCTGGAAATGGGCACCAAACTGGCCAACAGCCGCGGCAAAGACCTTTATGCGTTCTGGGGCAACCGCATCAGCGAGTGGCTCAACGAAGCACTGGCCGAACAGGGCGACGATGTCCTGCTCAACCTCGCCTCCAACGAATACTTCTCCGCCGTCAAACGCCCGGCCCTCAAAGCCCGCGTCATCGACACCGAATTCCGTGACCAGAAAAACGGCCAATACAAAATCATCAGCTTCTACGCCAAAAAGGCACGCGGCATGATGAGCCGTTTCGTCATCTCCGAGCGCATTGAAAAGCCTGAACAGCTGAAGGAGTTCAATGTGCAGGGGTATCGCTACGCAAAGGAACTGTCGACGGCGGACAAGTTAGTGTTCTTGCGGGATGAAGGGGCGGAGTGAAAATATAAGGGGGCTAGCTGATTAGCCCCCTTCGCCACCTTCAATCGATGTAGCAAAAAAACGACAGTCAAGAACACCCCCAAATGCTGATCTGAGGCCTCTAATTTAGGTTCGGAATCGATACAACACCTTCTTCAAACTCGCCTTCACGACCGCTGGACAGTTCAAATTTGAAGCTGAAATCAGCTGCCTTGAACTTCACATCCCCGCCTTGTTTAAGGGTGATCGTGCCCGATATCGCCTGCATTATTTCCCCATCAATTACGCCGCCAACGCCAATCGGGGCGCCAATTTCACTAGCGGGGGAAACGGTAAACGTTCCGCTCTGGTCAGTATTGATATTGATAACGATCCATTCAGGTGATCCAGACTCCTTCGTCAGCCCTTTGATCTGATAAAGATCCGGGTGCAGTGTGACTTCGGTAGCCATAAATTTTCTTGCCGACTCACCCGGCCGCTGCAGCGTGCCTTTGAAGACAGACTCCGTGGGGGCCTTGATTCCGTTGGCAGTATCTTTCCCTATCGCCCTATCCTGCATGTTTGAATCCATGATCATTCTCTCGTGAGTACAGAATCATTTTTTGCCGATGCGGCATAAAAAACGGCCCCGTGTCGAGCCGCACAATCCTAACAATAGTGTCGCCCCGAGCACGAACAATACTGATTCGAAGCAGGTAGAAATTTAATTATTACGGATCGCTATAATCGCCAACCGGTATCGTTCAAATATCCCCCGAGCATTGTCACACTTGATATTGACTGAGCATGGGGCGGGTGCAAGTCAAATGAAAAAGAATTTTATTGCCATAATAACCCGACCTGCCCCTTGAACGAGAGTATACGCTTGCAAGATGAGTCAAGCGTCGACAACCGCATCACCGGTCTGTCAATGACCAGCTCCCCATATGAATTGCGCTATAACAGCTCTTTCGCCAGCGATTGACTCGCCAGTTTGCTGACACTGTCGAGGGCCAGGCGTAATGTTTCGGCATCAGTGCCGAGTTGGTCCGGTTCATAGCCGTGGTCATTCCCGGCAGTGAATGGCGATACGCCTGTGGCATGCTGCCAGACTCGTTCCGTTCCACGCTTCATCACGGCGTTTACTCTGACCACCGGATAAATCACGCTGCTGAAACCATGGGATATATGAAACCCCCAGTGATCAACCGTCAGCTGAATGTTTGCATCGGCGGTCGCGTCGTCGTCCACTACTTTCAGCGAGGATTTCTTGGCCAACTCTGCAACAAAATGCTGTTTCACAAGCTCACCCACATTGATGTTCTCGTTATCCACCCTCTCGACGATTTCTGCCTGCGGGGACGTTGAAAGCATATTCGCCACAGCAACCCCCAACGCGCCGCCGAATGCCATTCCAGTGTTTTGGGCGCGACCAAAATAACTGATGTTGCCAGGCTGCCATTGAACGGGAAGCACTTTTACCGTTTTGATTTGCGCTCGGTGCTCAGCCGAGAATTTCTGCCCGGCGCAGCCCGTGAGAACGAGCGCGCAGAAGAGAACAGCGATTATTTTTTTCACATTGATCCTTAATGTTTAACGTTTGAGTATTCGTCGGTAATGCATCCGTGCATTGCATTTTTTGGTGAGTTACCTCTCAATTTACCTTAAGAATAAGCCCTGCCTTTCTATTACTCGACACACGCCGCCATTACGAAAGCTGCCCAACCCTTATGAAGGCTTGGGTACAAATACAAACAGGGCTCCACTTACAGAACAGTCATGGATATATTTCCTCGCCCTATCCAAACTTCTCGCAAAAAACACAGCATCCAGCTCTCCAGTCTGTTGATCGCAGTACCAACTATCATACGTCTGCTCAGCAATCTCACCGACCAACTGATATACGTCACCACCCAGTACCGGAATGCCTAAAGCTTCAAACTCATCAATTATCCGAATGGCATCATTGCGCTCCAACGCCCAGTTTTTTATTCCCAGACGACCTAGATAAACACCACAACTCAGAATTGAATCAATCTGCAGAGACCAGATAAAACTCATTACTCACTTCCCCGATTCGGTTTGAAAAGACGATGATTGATTGCCCCATCCGGCTCTTTTATGAACTCGAACACTCCGTGCTTCCCACGATACTCACCTGGAATTTGCAGCATATCTCTTATGACTCCGTCCCCACCTGTTATTTTCGTTATCTGACCAGCTGTCTGGAAAGTTTTTACACTTTCTGGGAAGGCATGGAGATCACCTGTCTTGATCTGAGCTAGCACTTTACTGGTGTACTTGGTTCCTGCAAAAAAATCAGCCGCTACAGAGTTTTCTTTTCCACCATCAGACACTCCCTGCTCGTTTTTATAGCTCGCCTGAGGCCGGGGATCCGGACCTAAACCGTTCCCTACATCTCCCTCGGAGTGCTGATGGCTAGGGCGGCCCGGTGTTGTGGTTGCTGGCTTCGCCGTCGAGCTCCCGCCCCCGGCCCCCAGCATCACCGCGCCCAGTTCATTCCAGAACCGGCTGCCTTCTCCGTTTTTGATCGCGCCGAGTTCGCTGGCGATTTCCAGCCTTGCGGTCAGGTTCTCCTGTTGGAAGAACGCCGCGATGAGGGTGCCTTCCTGGATTTCGCCTTGGGCGTAAAGCTCTTTGGCGAGGGCCTGGAGCTTCAGGTCGTCGGCTTCGAGCTGCGCGGAGATCTGTCGGCAGGTGTCTGGCGAGGTTTTGCAGAGGTTGGCGAGCGCGGCGTTTTTGTCTTCGTTCTGCTGCGCGTATTTCTCGTGAATCTGGCGCTTTTCAGCGTCGGTTTTGCTGGTGGCCAGTTCGCCGTGCATGGCCTCCAGGTCTTTGTGCAGGAGGTAGTTGTACTCCGTCGCGTTCTTTGCCACCCAAACCCCTTGCTGGAGTTTTTCGGCGTCGGTGTCTTTTTGGGCGGCGGCGGCGAGGAGGCCGATCATTTGGCTGCTGAGGGTGAGCAGCGCCTCATTGCCCTGTACGAGGCCGTCGAGGTGGCCGACGAGGGCTTCGTTAGCGCCAGCGGCGAGGGCACCGGTTTTGAAGTCGCCGCCGGTGGCTTTGCCCAGCAGGCCGCCGACCATGGCGTGGATAGCGACTTTGCTGGCGCTGCCGGTTTCGAGGGTGCCGGTGGTGTAGTCGCCGACGAGGTTGAAACTGGCAGCAGCGAGGGTGTTGAACAGCGCGCCCTTGAGACCGTCGCTGACGTTCCCGCCTTGCCCCAGTGCCTTGGCGAGCGCGGCTGAGGTGACGTTTTGCAGGGATTGGTTGGCGGCGAACTGGCCAATGCCCTGCCAGGTGTTGAGGGCGGGGCCGGTGACTTTCCCGGTGACGGGGTCGGTGTGGGTGCCGGTCCACTCGTTGAACAGACCTGACGTCAGGCCAGCGGTGAGACCTGCCACAGCGTAATTTTTAAGGCTGTCAGACGCCGTGACATCCTTGAACACTGCGCCGAGGTTGCCGCGATTGTTCACGGCCGAAACGGCGGCCGTCGTGCTGGCACTGGTCGCAACGGCACCTGCGGCCGCGGCAACACTCGCGGCAGCCCCGGCTTCGGCGACGGCGGCAAACGCAGCAGGCCCCACCGCCCATGCCATCAGAATCGCAATGGCAATCTGCGCCGCAGGCCCCAGCCCCGAGTTGTCGTATTTGAACGACTCGTGGATCTCGGCGACCTGCCGCCAATCCACATCCCCGCGCGCCTCGGCCGCTTTGAGCCAGGCCAGTTGCGGGTCGGCCGCCACCATGGCGTCGATGGTCTGACCGACGCTTTGCCGATCGACGCGTTGCACATCGATCTTGAGGCCCTGCACGGCGTTGATGACCACTGCGCCTTTGGCGGTCAGCTCGCTCTGGCGAAGGGTTTCGTCGGTGCGGCCCTCGCCTTTCATGCTGAACCAAGCGAGGTCGCTCTTGCTCTTGGCGTGGCTTTCCTGATGCAGGTCCTTGACCGCTTCGAAGGTCACTGCCCCGCCGCTGTCGAGGGTCAGGTTGCCGCCTGCGTCGAGCGTCGTCCGCTGGTAGCGCTGATCGCCGCCGCTGACGAGGCTGAGGTTTCCACCCGCCTTGATGCCGCTGCCGACGTGGGTGACGTTGGTGACTTCGTCGCGCTGGCTTTTCTTGGCGCCCCAGCCGCCGTTCTCCTGCATGTCGTACAGGGTCGATGTGCTGTTTTGCGCGGCGCTCAGGTCGAGTCGTCCACCGCTGTGAATCTGGACGTCGCGGCCCGCTTCTATCTGGCTGGCGATCAGCGTGGTGTCGCCAGCAGCGGTTGAGTGAACGTCCTGACCGGCCAGCAGCAGGCTGCCGACCTGGGTCTGGCGCTCATCGCGTTCGGTGATGCGTGTGTGGCCGTCCTTGCTGCGGGTTTCCACGCTGTGGACGTCGGCAGCGGAAGCAACCGTGACGTCGCGACCGGCGGTGAGTGTGAGGTCGTTGGCGGCGCTGGCCTGGCTGGCGACGACGTTGATGTCGCGCCCTGCGGTCAGGTTGAGGTGGCCGCCCGATTCGAGCGTGGAGGCAAGGTTTTCGATGTCGGTGCGGACCGTGTGGCGATGACCGCCGTCCGCGAGGTCATGTCGCTCACGCGCGCTGACCGTGGCGAGCAGATTGATGTCGCGACCGGCATGGAGACTCGCATCGGTGGCCGCTTTGATCGCGCCGCGATTGCTGATGTCTTGCCCCGCGATCAGCGAAAGACCGGCGTTGGCTTGAATGACGCCAGGCCCATCGATGACAGTGCGAACGCCTGCGCCGTCGCGAACCTGAATCGCGGTGCGGTCGTTGACGATGTCGCCGCTGATGGCCAAGAGGCTGACGTCGCTGCCACGGATTTCCCCGGCCATGGCATTGCGGATGCTGTCTTGGGCCAGCAGTGTCAGGTGCTCGCCCGCCTCGACGAGCCCGCCTTGGTAGAGGCTACCACCGGCGCTGGCGGCAAGATTTTCCTGGCCTCTTAACGTGCCGGTGTTCAGTAAATCACCGCCGCTGAGCAACTCAACGTCGCGTCCCTGAATCAGCGCGTTGCCACGCACATTGCGCTTCTCGGCATCCGCCGGGTACAGCACCGGCACCAGCACGGTCTGGCCATCGACAACGCGGTTTTCCATCCAGACGATGTCGGTGGTGAGCGCAGCGACCTGCTCGGCAGACAGCCCCACGCCCACACTCAGCTTCAACGCTTCCTGACTCGCCGCAGCGTTGTTCATCAGGTAGCGAAACTGCGCTTCATCGCTGGTCAGATCATCCGAGAGAAAGCGCTGACCGGTGCGCGCCACCACGGCGTCACGAATCAAACGCGACTCGTAAAACCCGTCGCCCAGTCGACGCCACGCCCCGTCCGCGCTGTAGCCCAGCAGGCCGAGCAGGTAATCGGAACCGAGAAACTGGCCGAGGTCGGTGAGGATCGGGTTGCGCTCCACCAGATACCGGGCGCTCGGGTCCTGGCTCTTGATGAACAGACCGTAGTCACCTTGAGGCAGGCGAAAACCGCTGGCCGAGGTCGGGTCGAAACCTGCTGCATTGAGTACGTCGCCATCCGCAACGCGTTTGCTCAAATCGATGTCCACGGCACCGAGCGCGTCGTCGCCGACCTGCCCGGTCAACTGCGCAAGGGTGTTTTCCCGGACCGTACCGTTCTGCACGCTGTGGGCAACGTTGAGCGTCATCTTGCCGCCCGATTGCAGCGTCGCAGCGTAGGTCTCGCCGCTGTCGCGCCATTTGGTGACGTTGCTCAGTTCTTCGAATCGGTCGTCGCCGGAGCGTGCCTTGAGCAGTTCGAACCACGCCAGATCGAAATTTCCGGCGGCCAATGCGGCCTTGAACGCAGGGATGTCGATGAACTCCATCTGGTCCCAGTACGCGGTGTCGATCTGTCCCGGCGTGCCGATCTGCGTGACGTTTTCGCCGATGCGGGCACCCGCGCCGAGGTTGAGCAGGTGCTGTGCCGTGATGGTGAGATCAGCATTCGCGGCCATCAGGCTGTAGCGGTTTTCGACCCGATCAGCCTCGATGTTCATCGACTGCCCGGCGACCAGCCGCGCCGATGCCGAATCCTTGATGGCGCGCTCGACCCAGGTTTGCAGGATCGTGATCAGGCCGCGCTTGAAGCTGTCGTGGCCGCCGCAGTGCTGGCCGCAGACCCAGTCCAGATCACCCGCCACCAGCTCGCGGCCCAGCTCGAACTCGGCCTTGGCGTTTTCCACCCAAAGGGCTTTAAGCGAGAGATTGCCTTCGCTTTCAACCGTGCCGGAGCGGTTGCTGAAGGCCTCCGCAAATCCACCGTTCAGCCCGCTGAAATGGAGGCCTCCCTGGCTGTAGACGTCGCCATACAGATTGCTGAAACGCGGGCCGAGCAAGGCCATGTCGCCGCCGCTGAACAGCAAGCTGTCAGCGTGGTTGGCGATGCCGGTTTGCGCCTGAAGCGTCACCGCGCCCTGAGCGCCGACGGTGCCGTGGTTGTCGATCTGCGCAGCGTTGATCCGCAGGCTTTGGTTGGCGGTCAGGACACCGAGGTTATTGAGCAGACCGCTGAGCGTGAGCGTCGCGTCTCCCGCGCTGGCGAGGCGGCCACCGGTCTGCTGCAGATCGCCAGCGGACAGGGTCAGGCGTTGCAGCGTCTGAATCAGGCCGCTGTTGCGCAGGTCCCCAAGGAACGCGAGGTTGAGATCGCCGTCGCTCAGAATCTCGCCTGCGTTGTTCAAGCGTGCGGCCGACAGCGCCAAGCCATTGCCACTGAACAGGCGCTCTCCGGCATTCAACGTGAGATCGTGTTCGACGTCGAAGCGGGACGTGCCTGCGAATTGCACAACACCCAGCGCCGTCACCGAACCCAGCGCAAGATGGCTGTCGCCCAGGCCGTTGATCATTCCGCCGCTGTTGTCGAGTGCGGCGGCGCGCAGGCTGAAATCGCCGTTGGCTTCGAGAATCCCGCGTTGATTCAGCAGGAGTTCGCCAACCTTCAGGTCCAGCGTTCCACCCGCGACCTGACCCTCGCGGTTGTCGAAGGTCGAGCCCTCGAAACGCAGCGCGCCCTTGGCGAAGATCGAACCCGCCTGATTGAGCAGCGTATCGACGGACAGCACGAGGTCATCGACCAGACTTGTCAGTTGCCCGGCGGCCTCGCCCAGTCGCCCGTTGTCCAGCAGCACGGTCGACACCGAGACCTGACTTCCCGCAATCACCCCACCACGGTTGTCGAGACGGTCGCGGCTAACGACTCCAATCTGCTGACCGCGTAACGTGCCGCCTTGGTTGTCAACGCGCTCTGCATTGATCGTCAGGGTGCGCTCGGCCGCCAGGGTCTTGCGATTGCTCAGCGTCTTGCTGTTGATGGCAACATCGGTGGCGCGGATGTCGCCTTCGTTGTGAAGCTTCTGGGCAGTGATTGCGATCCGGTCACGCGCGGTGAGCGTGCTGTGATTCGTCACTTCCCCGGCACTGCGAATCTCGACGACGGGCGCGTTGACCCGCTCGCCTTCGAGAGCCACGTCCTGAGCCTGCATGCGAATCGCCGACGCCGCCGAGGCGTTGGCCAGGGTCAGATGGCCGTTCACGCCCAGGTGCAGATCCCCGGCGCTGGCGGCCACATCGCCTGCCAGACGGACGCCGACCCCGGCTTCGGTGCCCACCAATCGAATGGTGTTGGCGTACATCCCGCCGAGCGCCGAGGAGTCGATGGCGACTTGCGGCTTTTCACTGCCATCGTCGGGCAGCGCCTGGGCATCCAGGCTTTGCGCATCGACTCGATTACGACCGGCCACGACGTTGAGTTCGCGGGCGTTGATCTGCGCGTTGATCTTCACGGAGCGGGCTATGATGTCGAAGCGGTCCACCGCTGTTGCATCCAGCCCCGCGCCGTCCACCGCGACTTCGCCCTGTTCGACCTGAAAGCGCCCGACCGTGCCGCCTTCGATCACCGGCTTGCCTGTGGTCAACGTCGCGCGCGGGGTGTTGATGAAGCCGCAACCGCTGCACGTGATGCCGTGGGGGTTGGCGACGATGACGTGGGCTGCTTGCCCGGCGACTTCCGTGGCGCCACGCAACTGGCTCGGGTGATTGCCGGTGACTTCGTTGAGGATGACCCCGGCGGCCTGCCCGCGCAGATTGGGGTTGCCCAGAATCTGCCCCCCCAGTTGCGTGGACTGGATCGGGCCGGTGGCGTTGTTGAGGATCAGCCCCTCGGGGCCGACGTTGTAGTCCTGAAACTGATTGTGGGAAAGGCCCTGCGCGTTGGGCGCGGCGATGTTGACAATGGGCACGCCGTTGCCCGCCTGTTGCTGGCCGGGACCGCCCACGATGCCTTGGGCCTGTGCCCAGAGCGGTTGCCAGAACAACGCGTTGGCCAGAACCAGCGCCAGGCCGCGCTTGGGAAGACCGCAGAAACGGTCACGAGGGGTCAGCGCGGCCGAAGGCTGGCGCGCCAGAAAAAGCAGGTGGCGAAAATCCATGTTCAAAAAAATCCAGAGAAACGAATGCGGTTACAGGAAGAGGTTCAGGCGCAGGTAAACCGGCGTCTCGCGTTCGGCGAGGGCCTCGGGGCGTTCGAGGGAATGGGCAAATGTCAGGCTGAGCGAGGCATGTTCACCACCGGCGAACAGCTCGGTGGAATGCCCCGAAAGGCGACCATGCTGGCCGCCGTCAAACCCGCGATGCCGGATAACGCCCCGGTCATAGCCGAGGTTGATGCCGTAGCCGGAGACCATCGGGCGCAGCCAATCGACGTTCACGGGTCGGGTCCAGCGCAGGTCGTTGCGCCAGTAACCGCCGCCGTCGCCGGACAGGAATTGCTCTTTGTAGCCGCGCACTGATGATTCGCCACCAAGGCTCATGCGCTGCGGGCTGAACAGCACGTCCTGGCTGTACTGACCGGTGGCCATGCTGCTGAACATGAACGCCTCGCCTGCCAGCTGAAACGGCGCGAGCACGCTCAGCGTCGCGCCGTATTTGCGGTACCGCGACTGGGGTTGGCGATCGTCCGGGCGCGCAGGGTTATTCGGCGTCGTACGTTGCGCACCGAATGCACCGACGCCTTTTTGCATGCCCAACGACAGGTTGGTGAAGACCGAGCCGATGCGCCGTCCGTGACTAAGCCCCACTTGCAGTTCGCTCAGACGATGACTGCTGCCGAGCAGGCGACTGCCTTCGATATAGCTGTTACTGCGCAGATGAGAGACGCCCAGTTGCAGTGAGGTTTTGCCGACGCCATCGCGGTGCAATACGCGTTCGGCATGCACCTGATGACTGACCGTGTCCCCGGTCTGGGCGAAGGCAAAGTCATTCGCCTGAACGCGGGATCGATAGTGGCTGCGGCTCTGTGCGTAGCTGACGTTCCACCACTGATAGGGCAGTTCGTAATACAGCATCGAACTTTCAGAATGGCGATGGTGATCACTGACCGCATCTGCGCCGCTACGCAGATTGAGACGATCGGCGAGGCCCAGCGGATTGTCCCACTCCAGCCCCAAATCCCATTGCTGCTCGCCAGTGCTTTTTTGCCCGGCATTGCTGCGTGAGAGCTGCGCGCGCCACGGTTTCAGTGGCTCATTGAGCACGCGAACATCGCTGCCGCCCACCTGTTTGCCGGGCTTGAGTTCCAGTCGCGCCCGATTCGAAGGCAGGCGATTGAGTTGATCGACCAACTGTTCGAGCGTTCGCAAATCCAGGATTTCGCCGGCCTGACCCGGAAACCCCATGCGCAATTCCTGCGCAGTGAAAGCCCCCTGCTCTGCGCCCAACGCTTCCAACTGACCTTCGACGACTTGCACCGTCAGCGTCCCACTGGACAGGTCCTGCTCAGGCAGATACGCCCGGCTGGTGACCCACCCCCTGTTCAGGTAATGGTTTGTGACGCTACGGAGCAAGTCATCAAACCGCGGGGCGCCGAGACACTGACGATGAAAGGGCTCGACCAGCCGCTGTTGGTCCGCAACGCTCAAATGGGCCGCGCCTTTCAGCGTGATACGCCGAATGGGAAAACAAGCGCTGGAAGTCGGTTTTGACTGGCGTGTCGGCATAATGGCCGGCGTCTGCAAGTGCTGGAGTTCCTCCAGCTTGCGCCGCTGGTCCTCAAGCAGCCGCTCCTGCCGGTCGGTGATAACGCTTCGGTCGCCGGGGTTAGCGCCCGGTGCGGCATATGTCGTGCTGCTTAACCCTAAACCGGCAATGACCAGCCCGGCTCGCATCCAGATACCCAAGAAAAATGCCCCAAAAAATGAAGGCGCGAAGAGTGCGCGCGATCAGAGGGCATCTCGATCCAGAGAGGAATGGAAACACGTAGGACGATTTTTGAAGTTCCCGTAGGACTGTTCTGGCAGACGAACGGTTCAAAGGCCATGTTATTGGCGCCAATTTATGATCACCCGGAAATGCCGCCTGGTTTTTCTCAAAAAATTAACAACATTTTTTTGTAGTGGCCTATCGCTTTTTTGCACTAGTGGCACAGTTACATGCTGTCGCCGCAAGCCCCTTAATATAAAGGACTAAATCGAAAGTGCTATCAAAGTGCAATTACCCTCAAAAACGAACCTGTATCGAAAATTCTCGAAAAGAGGACGAGCGGCCAGGAACTTCTGGGGAAACCTCATGCTCCTACATCCCGTAACAATTCTCGTCCACCTTGTGAGACATCTCTTACATGGCATAAGGACAGATCTGGAAGTTACTAGTCAACGTAGTTAGACCCGTCGGTCTATGTGGTACGTGCAAGGAGAGAACGCACCAAACTAGTTGAAGTAGATCGAGCAAGCACCAATCGGGTGCTGTAAAGCCACTGACGAGCAGGACCATACTGAATCATGGCCAAAAACCCTGAGCCAGAGGCGCGGCAGCGACTCACAATCATCCGGTGGAGTGTTATGCCATATCCCAGATCGGGAACCCACATACATATGTATGGGTCACTCGACGCTTGTAACCTGTAATATTCGGGCCCGCCTTTAACACGACGCCGCCCCTATTAAATTCTGCCTGTGCTTGTGTCACGACATTAACTTGCCGTGCGGACGAGTGCGCGAAAGTTGAAAGACAGTACTTATATCCAGCCAACTAATGGCGTAAAAATCGAGGAGATTACGATGCATATCAGCATCTTTGGTTTGGGCTATGTCGGTGCAGTATGTGCTGGTTGCCTCTCGGCACGTGGTCATGATGTGGTCGGTGTGGATATCTCCAGCGCCAAGATCGACCTGATCAATCAGGGCAAGTCTCCAATCGTGGAACCGGGCTTGGGCGAGCTGCTGGAGAACGGGATCAAGACCGGCAAACTGCGCGGTACGACTGACTTCTCCGAAGCGATTCGTGCCACTGACCTGTCGATGATCTGTGTCGGCACGCCAAGCAAGAAAAACGGCGACCTGGAGCTGGATTTCATCGAGTCCGTCTGCCGCGAAATCGGTTTCGTGCTGCGTGAGAAAACCTCTCGCCACACCATCGTCGTGCGCAGCACCGTGCTGCCAGGCACCGTCGCCAATGTGGTCATCCCGATTCTGGAAGACTGCTCGGGCAAGAAGGCGGGTGTTGATTTCGGCGTCGCGGTGAACCCTGAGTTCCTGCGCGAAAGCACCGCGATCAAGGACTACGATCACCCACCGATGACCGTTATCGGTGAGTTCGACAAAGCCTCCGGCGACGTCCTGCAATCCCTGTACGAAGAACTCGACGCGCCGATCATCCGCAAGGACATCGCCGTTGCCGAGATGATCAAGTACACCTGCAACGTCTGGCACGCGACCAAGGTCACCTTCGCTAACGAAATCGGCAACATCGCCAAGGCGGTCGGCGTCGACGGTCGCGAAGTGATGGAAGTGGTCTGCCAGGACAAGTCCCTGAACCTGTCGCAGTACTACATGCGTCCAGGCTTCGCGTTCGGCGGCTCCTGCCTGCCAAAAGACGTGCGTGCCCTGACCTACCGCGCCAGCTCGCTGGACGTCGAAGCGCCACTGCTCAACTCCCTGATGCGCAGCAACGTTTCCCAGGTGCAGAACGCCTTCGACATCGTTGCGGCCACTGACAACCGCAAAGTGGCGCTGCTGGGCCTGAGCTTCAAGGCGGGCACCGACGACCTGCGCGAAAGCCCGCTGGTTGAACTGGCAGAAATGCTGATCGGTAAGGGTTTCGACCTGAGCATCTACGACGCCAACGTCGAGTACGCCCGTGTTCACGGCGCGAACAAAGAGTACATCGAGTCGAAAATCCCCCACGTTTCGTCCCTGCTCAACTCGGACTTCGACGCCGTGGTCGACAACTCTGACGTCATCATCCTCGGTAACCGTGACGAGCGTTTCCGCGCGCTGGCCAACAACGCCCCGGCCGGTAAAAAGGTCATCGACCTCGTCGGCTTCATGACCGGCGCCACCACCGAAAACGGCCAGACCGAAGGCATCTGCTGGTAAGAGCAGCGGCGAGCTGCAAGTTTCAAGCGACAAGCTAACGGCCAGCTCCAGGTCTCGAGTCCAGCGCATTTTGCCTGGGCTTGGGGCTTGAAGCTTGCGGCTTGCAACTGATTTAGGGATGCAGATTATGAACGGGCTAAGACACGGCTTTCTTCAAGCCGCCGGTTGGCTGTTTTACTTGTGTGTGTTGGCGGCCATTGCGATGGCACTGCCAGCGACATTGTTCGACTCCCAGTCGAAAGACTTTATTTTCCTGGTCGGTATCGTCGGTATCTGGCGCTACTCGATGGGCGCAACGCACTTTGTGCGCGGCATGATTTTTCTCTACATCGTTTATCCCCACCTGCGCCGCAAAGTTCGCAAGTTGGGCAAGGCAGCTGATCCGTCTCACGTGTTCCTGATGGTCACGAGTTTTCGTATCGACGCGCTGACCACCGCGCAGGTCTACAGCTCGGTCATCCAGGAAGCCATCGCCTGCGGCTACCCGACCACCGTCGTCTGCTCGCTGGTTGAGATGTCCGACGAGCTGCTGGTCAAATCGCTGTGGGCCAGGCACAACCCGCCTCCGCATGTGACCCTCGATTTCGTGCGCATCGCCGGGACCGGCAAACGCGATGGCCTGGCCTTCGGTTTCCGTGCCATCTCGCGCCACATGCCGGACGACCGTGCCGTCGTAGCCGTGATCGATGGTGACACCGTGCTGGCGGAGGGCGTGGTGAAGAAAACCGTCCCTTGGTTCCAGTTGTTCGGCAATGTCGGCGGCCTGACCACCAACGAATTCTGTGAAGTGCGCGGCGGCTACATCATGAGCGAGTGGCACAAGCTGCGCTTCGCCCAGCGCCACATCAACATGTGCTCGATGGCCCTGTCCAAACGCGTGCTGACCATGACCGGCCGGATGTCGGTGTTCCGCGCCACGGTCGTGACCGACCCCGACTTCATCGCCGACGTGGAAAGCGACTCGCTGCAACACTGGCGCCTGGGCCGCTTCAAGTTCCTGACCGGCGATGACAAGTCGAGCTGGTTCAGCCTGATGCGCCTCGGCTACGACACGTTCTACGTGCCGGATGCCGCCATTAACACGGTCGAGCACCCGCCCGAGAAGAGCTTCCTCAAGGCCAGCCGCAAGCTGATGTACCGCTGGTACGGCAACAACCTGCGTCAGAACTCTCGTGCACTGGGCCTGGGTGTTCGTCGCCTTGGCGTGTTCACCAGCATCGTGCTGTTCGACCAGCGCGTCTCGATGTGGACGTCGATCCTCGGCTTGACCGTCGCGATTCTGGCCAGCCTGAAATACGGCGTGAGCTTCCTGCTCGCTTACCTGCTCTGGATCGGCATCACCCGCCTGATCCTGACGCTGCTGCTGTCCTGCTCGGGACACGCCATTGGCCCGGCCTACCCCGCGATTCTTTATTACAACCAAATCGTCGGCGCGCTGATGAAGATCTACGTCTTCTTCCGCCTCGACCGCCAGTCCTGGACCCGCCAGGACACCAAACTGAGCCGCGACATGGCCAGCTTCCAGGGTTGGTTCAACACCTGGTCGTCTCGAACCATGACTTTCTCGGCTGGCAGCATCTTCGTTGCCGTGCTGCTGACAATGGTCTGACCGCACTAATGGATCAACTCGATTACTCAGGAAACTACGCCATGAACACAGCCATGAACCCAGCCGTGAATGCAAACGTCGTCCATGAATCCGAAGCTCAGCGTCAGCATGCCCGGATCAAAATCCCCGCCAAGCTGCGCCTGCTCAATGGTCAGCCCAATGCCCCACTGGTGCGCGTCGAAGACCTGTCCGCTGGCGGCTTGAGCTACATCACGCCAGCAAACCTGAAGCCGACTGTCGGTGAGGTCATCAAGGCCCGCCTGCAGTTTCTGGTCGACAACCTCGGGCTGGCGATGGACGTCGAATTGCAGATTCGCGCCTACGACGCCGCCAGTGGTCGCGTCGGTTGCCAGTTCCAGCACCTTGAAGCCCAGGACATCGCGACCCTGCGCCACCTGATCACCTCGCACCTGTCCGGCGACATCGTCAGCATGGGCGAAGTGCTTGCGACCCTGCAGCGCGACAACTTCACCAAGGCGCGCAAGGTCAAGGACAGCGGCAGCGGCCTGAGCGCTTTCGGTCGTCTGCGTGCAGTCACCTTCAGCGCCGGTATTTTCGTGGTCGGTCTGGTGGCGTTCGGTTTCGTTGCCAAGTCGGTGTACGGCATGTACTTCGTCAGTCACTCCACGTCCGGTCTGGTCAGCGTTCCTTCCATGGATGTGACCATGCCTCGCGAAGGTACTCTGACCAGCCTCGTCGCCCCGAATAGCCCGGTCGCCAAAGGTGCGCCACTGGCCACGTTCAACACCAGCATGCTGGACATGCTCAAGGGCAACCTCGACCCGGATCAGATGCAACCGGCGAAAATCGAAGAGTTGTTCGGTCGCCAACTGGCCGGAACCATGACCAGCCCGTGCGATTGCATCATCGGCAAGCAACTGGTCGCCGACGGTCAATACGCCAGCAAAGGCCAGGTGATCTTCCAGATGATCCCGCGCAACATCGCCGCCAACGTCGATGCCCGGTTCACCTATCGCCAGTTCGCCGACGTTCAGCCGGGTGCTCGCGTCAACTTCACCGTGGCCGGCGATGACACCACCCATCGCGGCAAGATCGTCAGCGCCACCGCGTTGAGCCCTGCCGACCTGTCGTCCGACATTCGGGTGCAGATCCAGCCTGACGAATCGCTGAACAGCAGCCTCGCCGGTCTGCCGGTGGAAGTGGTCAGTGATCGCGGTCCTTCGCTGAACTGGCTGATCGACAAAGCCACGGCCGCAGGTCTCTAAACATGGCTAGCCCACTACGAAGCTTGTCAGCCCCTACGTTGTTGAGCCTGGCGATTGCCCTGGGTCTGGGGGGTTGTGGCATCAACCTGCCCGACCAGCGCCTGGCCAATGAAGCCCTGCAACGCGGCGATACCGCCGTGGCGGAGCAAAACTATCGGCAACTGGCGGACCTGGGTTATAGCGATGCACAGGTCGGTCTTGCAGACATTCAGGTCGGCACCCGCGACCCGGAACTGATCAAACAGGCCGAAGCGACTTACCGCGCCGCCGCTGCAACCTCGCCTCGCGCGCAATCGCGCCTGGGCAAGCTGCTGGCGGTCAAGCCCAACTCGACCCCGGCCGAGCAACACGAGGCCGAGGGGCTGTTGAAGAAAGCCTTCGCCAATGGTGAAGCCGGCACGCTGGTACCGCTGGCGCTGCTCTATCTGCAATACCCGCACACGTTCCCCAACGTGAACGCGCAGCAGAAGATCGATGAATGGCGCGCCCAGGGTTATCCGGAAGCGGGTCTGGCGCAGGTGCTGCTGTATCGCACCCAAGGCACCTACGATCAGCATCTGGCTGACGTCGAAAGCATTTGCAAACAGGCCCTGCGCACCAACGACGTTTGCTACATGGAACTGGCCACGGTCTATCAGAAACGCGGCGACGCCGACAAACAGGCGGCGTTGCTGACGCAGATGGAAAGCGGCTATTCCAGCGGCAGCGTCCCGGCCATGCGGGTCGACACCGTCGCCCGCGTGCTGGCCGACGCGACCCTCGGCAAGCCTGACGAGAAGACCGCCCAGCGACTGTTGGAAAAAGTCGCCCCGGGCTATCCGGCGTCGTGGGTCAGCCTCGCTCAGTTGCTGTACGACTACCCGGAGCTGGGCGACGTCAACAAGATGATGGAATACCTGGACAACGGCCGCGCGGCGGATCAACCCCGTGCCGAACTGTTGCTGGGCAAGCTGTACTACGAGGGCAAGCTGGTCCTGCCGGACGCGAAGAAAGCCGAGGAGCACCTGACCAAGGCCGCGCCGACGCAGATTTCCGCGCATTACTACCTCGGTCAGTTGTACCGCCGTGGCTACCTTGGCCACCCCGACGCCCAGCGCGCCGTGGACGAGTTGCTGACCTCCGCCCGCGGCGGTCAGGCCAGCGCCGACTTCGCCCTCGCGCAGCTGTTCTCCGGCGGCAAGGGCATCAAGCCCGACCCGGTCAACGCCTGGGTCTTCGGTCAGCTCGCGCAAAGTCAGGGCACCCCGCAGGCGGCGGACCTGATGCAGCAGCTGAACGATCAATTGCCGCCTGAGAAGCGTGCCCAGGCACAGAGTCTTCTCCAACGCGAACAGCAGGTCCGTGGGACCTCAGCGCAAAACGCGCTGGCCTTGCAGACCCTGCAAGAAGAAAAAGACGGCGAGGACGCACCTCTATGAAGCTTAAGTTGAACCCTCTGATGGCGGCCGGGCTTGGCCTGGGCTTCACCCTGATCTGGGCCACACCGACCCTGGCTGCCTTGACCGAAGAAAAGAATTTCGGCATCGAAGTGAAGGCGACCGGCCAGATGGAAGATGACCGCGACCTCGGCACCCGTGGCGGTGGCGACGTCAACGGTCTCGGTCTGGACCTGCGTCCATGGGCTTATGGCCAATGGGGCAACTGGAGCGGCTACGCGATGGGGCAAGTGGTCACGGCCACCGACACCATCCAGACCGACCCGCTGGACCAGCAGGTCAACAACGCCGATGGCCAGTCCAGCCAGCGCGCCCGCAAGACCTCCAGCAGTCGCGAAGTGGACGACAGCTACGCGGCGCTGCGTGAATTCTGGATCGGTTACAGCGGCTTCACGCCCTACCCCGGCGAGATCCTGAAATTCGGTCGCCAGCGCCTGCGTAACGACGACGGCCAGTGGCACGACACCAACATCGAAGCCCTGAACTGGACGTTCGACACTACGTTGCTCAAGGCCGAACTCGGCGCGGCGCAGCGCTTCAGCGAATACCGCACCGACCTGACCGAGCTGTCGGCCCAGGACAAAGATCGCCAACACCTGTTCGGCGACGTGCAGTACCAATGGATGCCGGGCCAATGGGCGGGCATTCGTGCGCACCACACCCACGACGACGGCAGCCTGAAACATCAGGGCGAAGCTATCGACGATCTGGACAAGACCAGCCGTGGCGACCTCACCTGGCTCGGCCTTCAGGCCAACAGCGATGCGTACAACTACCGCAACCTGAACAACGTTAATTACTGGGGCAGCCTGACCTGGCTGACCGGTAATCGCGATCAGATCGGCTCCACCTATGACGCCGCCACCGACCAATACCTGGCCGGTCAGAAAGACAGCAGTCACGTGAACGGCTGGGCGACCGATCTGGGCCTGCGTTTCCGTCTCGACCCGCAATGGCAGGTCGGCGGCGCCTACTCCCGAGCCAGCAAGAACTACGAGCAGAACGGCCTTGAGAGCAACCGCTCGAACTGGACCGGCACCCGCTCACGCGTGCATCGCTTCGGTGAAGCGTTCCAGGGCGAAATGGCCAACGTGGAATCCGGCTCGCTGTTCGCCTCCTGGCAGATGCAGGACGAGTACGACGCCTCGCTGATCTACCACAAGTTCCGTCGTGTCGATGGCCATGCAGGCATCGGTGGCGCAGGCATCAACCCGGCCAGCGAAAGCGTCGACGCCGATGGCGTCTCCACCTTCACGTCCTTGCCGCTGCAAGACGGCAACAAGGACTTGGGTCAGGAGATGGACCTGGTGGTCACCAAATACTTCAAGCAAGGCCTGCTGCCGACCTCGGTCAGCCAGTCCTTCGACGAGCCGTCGGCGCTGGTTCGCCTGCGTGCGGGCGTGTTCAAACCCGGCGATGCGTATGGCAGCGGCGTGGACAACTACATGCACCGCGCCATCGTCGACGTCATCTGGCGCTTCTGATGCAAGCCGCTATAGGAGTGCAATGAGATGAACAGCCAAGCGAACTTACGGCATTGGGCATGGCCCCACGCCCTGCTCGAAAGCGCAGTGCTCAGCAGCGCACTGCTGCTGGCCAGCGCCCAGGCCATGGCGAACACCCCGGTGCCTTTGCCCACCGCAGCGGCCGCGCAACCGGCCAGTGGCGAAGAAGTGGTCAAGGGCCTGCATCAGGCCAAGACGTACACCATCAGCAGCCCCGACGCCGGGCCGCTGAAGATGGACAAACCCAAATTGCCGGACCTGTCGGGCTACACCCAGCAGGCGATGCAGAAAAAGATTGTGCGCAGCAAGCCGGGCAAGGTGTCGATCCGTCGCATGATGCAGGAAGACTCGCTCAAGGAGTTCATTGGCGGCGATAACAAGATGGCCGAATGGGTGGCACGCCAGCACGGCATCCCCCAGGCGATCTTTGTCGACGACGGCTACATGACCCTTCAGGACTTGGCGAAAAAAGTGCCCAAGCAGTATTTGAGCGAAACCTCACCGGGCGTTTTTCTGGCGCGGCTGCCGATCGTGGTCGGTCACAAAGGCATCTTCGAAGTCGACAAGAAAACCACCGAGCTGCGCCTGTCTCAGGAAGCCGGTGCGTTTCTGATCAACGACAACCAGTTGTTCATGCAGGACACCAAGCTGACCGGCTGGAGCGAGAAAGCCAACGGGCCGTCGACGTTCAAGGCGCCGAAGGAATTCCGTCCGTTCCTGCTGTCCTGGGGCGGTACCCAGACCTACATCTTCAACACCAAGATGGCGAGCATGGGATACAACAACAGCAAGTCGTACGGCGTCAGTATTTCGCAGTACACGCCCATGACGAAGGTCAAGATGAACCGCCCGGACCCGACCGGCTGGATCGTCAATTCCGAGTTCTCGGACATGTGGTACGGCTACTACTGCTATGAGACCCGTGACTTCGTGGTCAAGGGCAACACCTACCGCGACAACATCATCTATGGCATCGACCCGCATGACCGTTCACACGGTCTGATCATTGCCGAGAACACGGTGTACGGGACCAAGAAAAAGCACGGGATCATCGTTTCCCGTGAGGTGAATGACAGCTTCATCATCAACAACAAGAGCTACGAGAATCACCTCTCCGGCATCGTGCTGGACCGTAACAGCGTGAACAACCTGGTGGCCTACAACCAGATTTACCGCAACCACTCCGACGGCATCACGCTGTACGAGAGTGCCGACAACCTGTTGTGGGGCAACCGCGTGTTCGCCAACAAACGCCACGGCATTCGGGTTCGCAACAGCACCAACATCAAGCTGTACGAGAACCTGGCCATCGGCAACGGCCTGATGGGCGTCTACGGCCACATCAAGGACCTGTCCGACACCGACCGCGACATCAAGCTCGACCCGTTCGACGCCGAAGTGTCGCTGATCATGGTCGGTGGCGAACTGACCTCCAACGGCTCCGGCCCGCTCTCCATCGACTCGCCGCTCAGCGTCGAGCTGTACAAGGTGTCGATGCTCGCGCCAACCAAGAGCACTGGGATCAGCTTCAACGGTGTGCTCGGTGATCGTCAGGACGAAATTCTCGATCTGCTGGTGCGCCAACAAAAAGCCGTGTTGATCGACCCGGTCGAAAGCCAGAAACAACTCCGGGACTGAGGAAGCCATTTCTATGCACGCACATTTGATTAAATTACTCAGCCTCTCCGGCCTGACCGCAGCACTGTTCGCTGCCAGCAACGCCGCTTACGCCGACGACGCCAGCGCGCCGAAATTTACCGCCGAGCCTTGCTGCAGTCTGTGCCCGGAAGCTCATGACGAGAAGAACTACGTCACCCGCTACCAGCAGAACTTCACCACGCTGGTGCAGGCCCAGGGCGACTGGCTGTTCCGGACCCGCGAAGATCTGCGCACCGAGTTCGACACCACGCCTGAAGGCTACCGTCGCATGCAAGAGCTGCACGACGCGTTCAAGAGCAAGGGCGTCGAGCTGGTTGTGGTGTATCAACCGACCCGCGGGCTGGTGGACCGCAACAAGCTGTTCCCGGCCGACCGGGACAAATTCGACTACAACACCGCCTTGCGCAACTACCAGGCCATGCTCGGTCGTTTCGCCAAAATGGGCTACACCGTGCCGGACCTTTCGCCGTTGACCAACGAGCAGCAGGTCCACGACTTCTACTTCCGCGGCGACCAGCACTGGACCCCCTACGGCGCCCAGCGCACCGCGAAAATCGTCGCCGAATCGGTGAAGAAAATGCCTGAGTTCGCGGGCATTCCAAAGCGCGAATTCGAGACCCATCTGTCAGGTCGCATGGGCAAGAAGGGCACTCTGCACAATATGGCCGGTCAATTGTGCGGCTCCAGCTACGCCATCCAGTACATGGATCAGTTCGAGACCGAACCGAAAGGCGAAGCAGCCGACGGCGACCTGTTTGGCGATTCCGGCACCCCGGAAATCACCCTGGTCGGTACCAGTCACAGCGGCAAGAACTACAACTTCGCCGGCTTCTTGCAGGAATACATGGGTGCTGACGTGTTGAACGTCGCCTTCCCTGGCGGCGGACTTGAAGGGGCGATGCTGCAGTACCTGGGCAGCGACGACTTCCAGAAACATCCGCCGAAGATTCTCATCTGGGAATTCTCGCCGCTGTACCGCCTGGACCAGGAGACCATCTATCGCCAGATGATGTCGCTGCTGGACAACGGTTGCGAGGGCAAGCCCGCGCTGATGACCACCAAAACCTCCCTCAAGCCAGGCACCAACGAGCTGTTGGTCAACGGCAAAACAGGCATCAAGGACGTGCGTAACGGCAGTAATCAGGTCGACATCAAGTTCGCTGACACCTCGGTGAAAGCCCTTCATGCGCGCCTCTGGTACATGAACGGTCGCCACGAAGACCTGAAGATCGAAAAACCTGAAACATCCGAAACCGACGGGCGCTTCGCCTTCGAACTGCGCGACGACAAGGACTGGGCTGACCAGCAACTGCTCGCCGTGGAAGTGCAGGGTCCTGAAGCGGGCACTGCGCCGCAGGAAGTCGAAGCGAAAGTATGCAAACGCAACGTGTTCCCGAATGTCGCGCATCAAACCGCGCAAGCCGGGTTATGAGGCTCCTATGCACACTCCAAAAATGATGCTCCCTACCCTCCTGTCGCTGGCCATGTTGTCCGCGTCAGCGTTTGCCACCAGCGCCAGCGCAGCGTCCACGCTCGTGCCGCCGCAGGGGTACTACGAAGGGGTCGAGAAATACAAAAGCGGCGAAGGCAAATTCAGCTGTGATGCCACGCCGCAGCCCTACACCGGCTCGCTGCAATTCCGCAGCAAGTACGAGGGGTCGGACAAGTCCCGTTCGACGTTCAATGCCGCGTCGGATCAGGCGTTCCGCGACACGACCAAGGACATCACCACCATGGAGCGCAACACCAGCAAAGTGGTGATGCAGTACATGCGTGACGGGCGTCCTGAACAGCTCGACTGCGCGCTCGGCATGCTCACCACGTGGGCCAAGGCCGATGCACTGGAGTCCAAGGACTTCAACCACACCGGCAAGTCGATGCGCAAATGGGCACTGGGCAGCATGTCCTCGTCCTACCTGCGCCTGAAATTCTCCGAGTCGCACCCGCTGGCCACCCGTCAACAGGACGCGCAAGTGATCGAAGCCTGGTTCAGCAAGCTGGCGGACCAGGTGGTCAGCGACTGGAACAACCTGCCGCTGGACAAGACCAACAATCACTCGTACTGGGCGGCGTGGTCGGTGATGTCCACGGCCGTGGCGACCAACCGCAAGGACCTGTTCGACTGGTCGGTGAAGGAGTTCAAGGTCGCGGCAAACCAAGTTGACCAACAGGGCTTCCTGCCAAACGAACTCAAGCGTAAGCAGCGCGCACTGGCGTACCACAACTATGCCCTGCCACCGCTGGCGATGATCGCCAGTTTCGCCCAGGCCAACGGCGTTGATCTGCGTCCTGAAAACAACGGCGCACTGAAGCGTCTGGGTGATCGGGTGCTGGCAGGCGTGAAGGATTCGGGTAACGAATTCCAGGCCAAAGATGGCGATAAGCAAGACATGACGGACCTGAAGACCGACATGAAATTCGCCTGGCTGGAACCCTACTGCTCGCTCTACGACTGCGGCCCGGATGTGCTGGAACAGAAGCACAAGATGCAACCGTTCAAGAACTTCCGCCTCGGCGGCGACATGACTCGCACGTATGACCCGAGTCATGAGAAGGGTGAGAAAGGCGGTTCGTAGAAGCAACAGCTGAACGCAATCCAACTGTGGGAGCGGATTCATTCTGGGCGGCATACCGACGAGGGTCGGTCCTGACAACTCGGAACTGACCTGCAAATGGCGGTGACTGAGCCACCGCTTCGCGAATGAATTCGCTCCACAGGGGCCTGCGCTGGTAATGAGATGTGTGCTTTACCCCCTCGATTTTTCATGGGGGGTTTGGGGGGGCTGTGGCCCTTGATGTTGGACAAACGGAGAGATAAGGATGGTTTTCTCATCCAACGTGTTCCTGTTCCTGTTCTTGCCGGTGTTTCTCGGCTTGTACTACTTGAGCGGGCAACGCTATCGCAACCTGCTGCTGCTGGTGGCCAGTTACGTGTTCTACGCGTGGTGGCGAGTGGACTTCCTGGCACTGTTCGCAGGTGTAACGCTGTGGAACTACTGGATCGGCCTGCGCGTCGGTGCCGCCGGGGTCAGGACCAAACCTGCGCAGCGCTGGCTGTTGCTGGGTGTCGCGGTCGACCTGTGCATCCTGGGCTATTTCAAATACGCCAACTTTGGCGTGGACAGCATCAACGCGATGATGACGTCGATCGGCCTTGAGCCGTTCATCCTCACCCACGTGCTGCTGCCGATCGGGATCTCGTTCTACATCTTCGAATCGATCAGCTACATCATCGACGTATACCGTGGCGACACGCCGGCGACCCGCAACCTGATCGACTTCGCCGCGTTCGTGGCGATCTTCCCGCACCTGATCGCAGGCCCGGTGCTGCGTTTCCGCGACCTGGTGGACCAGTTCAACAACCGCACCCACACTCTGGACAAGTTCAGCGAAGGCTGCACGCGGTTCATGCAGGGTTTCATCAAGAAGGTCTTCATCGCCGACACCCTGGCCGTCGTTGCCGACCATTGCTTCGCCCTGCAAAACCCGACCACGGGCGATGCCTGGCTCGGCGCACTGGCGTACACCGCGCAGCTGTACTTCGACTTCTCCGGTTACAGCGACATGGCCATCGGCCTGGGCCTGATGATGGGTTTCCGCTTCATGGAAAACTTCAAGCAGCCTTACGTCAGCCAGTCGATCACCGAGTTCTGGCGTCGCTGGCACATCAGCCTGTCCACGTGGCTGCGTGACTATCTCTACATCACCTTGGGCGGTAACCGTGGCGGCAAGGTCGCGACCTACCGCAACCTGTTCCTGACCATGCTGCTGGGCGGTCTGTGGCACGGCGCCAACATCACCTACATCGTCTGGGGTGCATGGCACGGCGTGTGGCTGGCCATCGAAAAAGCGCTGGGCATCAACACGGCGCCCAAGACCTTTAACGTCGTGCGCTGGGCCTTCACCTTCCTGCTGGTGGTGATGGGCTGGGTGATCTTCCGCGCCGAGAACCTGCACGTCGCTGCCCGTATGTACGGCGCGATGTTCAGCTTCAGTGAATGGCAGCTGTCGGACCTCAACCGCGCCAGCCTCACCGGCCTGCAAGTGGCGACCCTGATCGTGGCGTACATCACCCTGGCGTTCTTCGGTCTGCGCGATTTCTACCGCAACCGCGCACCGGAGAAACCAAAAGGTGACACGCCGGTTCAAGCCGACGGCCCTGCTTCGGCAGTGCCAGGCCTGATCAAAGCCGTACCGGGCGACACGCCGGGGAGCATTCATCAACCGGGCTACATCGTCGGCACCGATGCGCAGGTCCAGCCTGCCTACTGGACCGCCGATTGGTCGCGCTACGTCATGCGCGCACTGATCCTGCTGATGTTCGTGGCCTCGATTCTCAAACTCTCGGCGGCCAGTTTCTCGCCGTTCCTGTACTTCCAGTTCTGAGGAGCCTGACATGACCCGTTCATTACGTTTCCTCTACATCTTCCTGTTCCTGGCCATCCTGCTGGCGCTGGGCCTGTGGTCGCTGCGCAGCTTCATCGGCTTCTCGACATCCAAGGAAACCACGGTCCTCAACGGTCATTGGACCAAGGCCGTGGAAACCCACTACGACGAGGAGTTTCCGATCAAGCGCCTGGGCACCAACCTCTGGGCCGCGCTGGATTACAAGGTGTTCAACGAAGGTCGTCCGGGGGTGATTCTCGGCAAGGACCAGTGGCTATACACCGACGAGGAATTCGACGCGGTGGCCAACGGCGAGCAGAACGAAGCCGACAACCTGGCGATCATCAAAGGTGTGCGCGACACCCTGAAAAAACAGGGCACGCAGCTGGTGCTCGCCATCGTCCCGGCCAAGACCCGTCTGTACCCGGAGCACGTCGGCGACAACAAGCCTGCTGCGCTGCACACCGACCTGTATCAACAGTTCCACGCGCAAGTCAGCCAGGCCGGCATCTTCGCCCCTGACCTGCTGGCACCGCTGCAAAGCGCCAAGGACAAAGGCCAGGTCTTCCTGCGCACCGACACCCACTGGACGCCAATGGGCGCTGAAGTCGTGGCACAGCAACTGGGCGAGGCGATCTCGAAAGAAGCCCCGCTCAGTGGCGACCCACAGAACTTCATCACTGAAGCCAAAACCACTTCGCCGTACAAGGGCGACCTGACCAACTTCCTGCCGCTGGACCCGCTGTTCAGCAACCTGCTGCCCAAGCCGGATGACCTGCAACAGCGCAGCACCAATCCGGCGCAAGCCGAGGGTGACGGTGGCGATGCGCTGTTTGCGGACAACTCGGTGGCGGTCGGTCTGGTCGGCACCAGCTACAGCGCCAACCCCAACTGGAACTTCGCCGGTGCGCTTAAACAGGCCCTGCACAGCGACGTGGTGAATTACGCCGAAGACGGCCACGGCCCGATTCTGCCGATGCTCAAATATCTGCAAACCGATGCCTTCAAGAGCAGCCCGCCGCAGGTGCTCGTCTGGGAATTCCCGGAGCGCTATCTGCCGGCCCACAACGACCTGACCGAGTTCGATCCGCAGTGGATCGCCGAACTCAAGAAGGCCCGTGACCCTCAACAAAATCTGGCTCAGAACGCCAACGCTTCTAACTCCAACGTCAATTCCGAGTCGCCCGATCGGGCGCAAAACTGAGAGGACTACCCAAAATGACCTTACAGAACCCAACTCGCATGCCTACCCGTTCGGCCAAAACCGGCCTGCTGAAAACCTGCGTCCTGGCCGCCAGCCTTGGTTTCGTCTCACTCTCGGCCTTCGCCGGTGGCGACGCCGCCCTGTACGGCCCGACCGCTCCGAAAGGCTCGGCCTTCGTGCGTGTCTACAACGCCAGCAACGCGGAAGTCAGCGCCAGTGTCGGCAACACCAGCCTCAACGAAGTCGGCCCGCTGGCCAGCAGTGACTTCAGCTTCATGCCGCAGGGCGACTACAGCGCCAAGATTGGCAGCAACACCCTGCCGGTGAAACTGGCGAGCGATCACTACTACACCATCGTCAACAACACCTCCGGCGCGCCGCAACTGGTGGAAGAGCCGCCGTTCAAGAACAAACAGAAGTCGCTGGTGCGTGTGCAGAACCTGAGCGACAAGCCGCTGACCCTGAAAACCGCCGACGGCAAGACCGCCGTGGTGGATTCGGTAAAAGCCAAAGGCACCGGCGAGCGCGAAATCAACCCGGTGAAAGTCAGCTTCGCGCTGTTCGACGGCGACAAGAAAGTCAGCGACCTGAAACCGGTTGCACTGGAGCGCGGTGAGGCAGCGGTGCTGTACATCACCGGCAACGGCAGCAACCTGTCGCCAGTCTGGGTCAAGCGCCCGACCTCGACTCAGTAAAACCGAAGTCGTGCGCTGCCCCCGCGGCGCACGCGATTGGCTTTTGATTCTGGCCGAAGGCCGTAGAAGCGGATTCGACAGAAATCAGCGTTCGGCGCCAGGTGATGCGGAGCAGCACACCGTGAGGGCACCGAGCGCAGCGGCACAACAACAAGACAGACGAAACGACAGAACAACCGACGTATAGCCCAAACAAACGCTATCGAAATTTTGGAGAAACAAAATGATTCCAGTGATCTTGTCAGGTGGCAGCGGTTCCCGACTCTGGCCTCTTTCGCGTAAACAGTTTCCAAAACAGTTCCTGGCGCTGACCGGCGAACACACCCTCTTCCAGCAGACCCTCGAGCGCTTGCAGTTCGATGGCATGCAGCACCCTGTCGTGGTCTGCAACAAGGATCACCGCTTCATCGTGGGCGAGCAGCTCGATGCTTTGGGCCTGGACACTCAGGCCATCATCATGGAGCCGTTCGGCCGCAACACCGCCCCTGCCGTCGCCATCACCGCGATGATGCTGGCCAACGAAGGTCGTGACGAACTGATGCTGGTGTTGCCGGCCGACCACGTCATCGACGACCAGAAATCCCTGCAACGCGCACTGGCTTTGGCGACCGTCGCCGCCGAGCGTGGCGAAATGGTCCTGTTCGGCGTACCGGCGACCAAGCCGGAAACTGGCTACGGCTACATCAAGTCCACCGCCGACGCCCTGCTGCCGGAAGGCGTGAGCCGCGTGGCCCAGTTCGTCGAAAAACCTGACGAAAAACGCGCCGCCGAATTCGTCGACGCGGGCGGCTATTACTGGAACAGCGGCATGTTCCTGTTCCGCGCCAGCCGTTACCTGGAAGAACTGAAAAAGCACGATCCGGACATCTACGACAACTGCCTGCTGACCCTTGAGCGCAGCAAGCACGACGGCGACAACATTGAACTGGATCAGGCCAGTTTCGCCTGCTGCCCGGACAACTCCATCGACTACGCCGTGATGGAAAAAACCCAGCGCGCCTGCGTCGTTCCGCTGGAAGCCGGCTGGAGCGACGTGGGTTGCTGGTCTTCGCTGTGGGACGTGCATCAAAAAGACGAAAACGGCAACGTCACCAAAGGCGACGTGGTCATTCAGGACAGCCGCAACTGCATGATTCAGGGCAACGGCAAACTGGTCACCGTGATCGGTCTGGACAACATCGTGGTCGTCGAAACCAAGGACGCTATGATGATCGCCCACAAAGACAAGGTTCAGGGCGTCAAGCAGATGGTCAACACCCTCAACGAGCAGGGTCGTACCGAAACCCAGAATCACCTCGAAGTCTATCGCCCGTGGGGCTCGTACGACTCCGTGGACATGGGCGGCCGGTTCCAGGTCAAGCGCATCTCGGTCAAACCGGGCGCCAGCCTGTCGCTGCAAATGCACCATCACCGCGCCGAACACTGGATCGTCGTGTCGGGCACCGCTCAGGTCACCTGTGACGAAAACGTGTTCCTGCTCACCGAAAACCAGTCCACCTACATCCCGATCGCCTCGGTCCACCGCCTGCGCAACCCAGGCAAGATCCCGCTGGAAATCATCGAAGTGCAATCGGGCAGCTACCTGGGCGAAGACGACATCGAACGCTTCGAAGACGTCTATGGCCGCTCGACTCCGGGCATCGAAGCCGGTGTGAGAACCCAAACCATCGCACGCTGATACACCCGCAAAACCCGTTGTACTGCCCCCGCCCGCCTCCTGCGTATTCCCCATCCGCAGGGGGTGGGTGGGGGCTTTTTTACACTTGAACGGAGGGCAACACCGAACGCTCGATGCGACGCAAAAAGCGCCGACCAACGCTCAACTCTGCGGCCATAACAGACTCGCCCGTCTGTATGTCTTTGATGTCGTGCCGTTCAATATGCCCCACTGGCTTTAGCCTCACGATCGTCAAGGCCTTTCTGGATGACGTTGAAGGGAGACGGTGAATCTCGCCCACCTTCAGAAACTCGCCGGGGGACAACAAGATGTGATCGCCCAGCATCGCCGTTCCGGCGACTTTCTTGGGAATCTCCTTGCTCATGAGGAACATCACTTGCTCAGGATTCTCTGTCAGATTGTTCGTCCATTCTTCCAGCCAATTGATGCTGTTCCTCACAAGCGCACTTGCGGACATGTACCCTGCATCCCTGACCACATCACCTGGCTTGATTTTGTTTCCATAAATTCCGTTGTTCGTTTTTACAGCTCTGAAGGCCACTTCAGAAAAATCGTTCAATTGCTCGTACTCAGACGCCAACTCATCTATGGCGGCAAGTGTGCTATCGCTTCCCTTTTCCAAACCGCGCAGATGGCTGTTGATATCGCGATATACACCATCGCCGCCACTGACATATTCGGCAAGCATCGGCTGCTCGTTCATTTTTGCCACGACATCATTCAACCTCTGTGATGCAATTTCACGCTCCGCGCCAGAAAAGGCGCGTGAACCACCCTCGTTCTCACGGTTGTAGATTTCAATGAACCGAGCTACTTCCGGTGCCGTCCCCCGTTGCCATGGCCATCTAACCAAACCGGAAATATCGAAAAAACCTACCGGCTGGTTGCCCACAAATTGATAAAAGTTGAGCCCACCACCTTCCCCCTCGGGATCAGGGTTCAGCCACCGACATAGCCAAGGTGCGTAATACCGCAACCCATAGTAATAAAGCCCCGTCGCGTCACGTTCTTTACCTGAGTAACGGACAGCCTTGTACTTGGCCTCTACCTCGCTTCGCGCCTCAAACCATGCCGTTTCTCCATAGGGGTAATAGACCTCATGGCTGATCAGTTGCCCGTTCTGGTCCAGTTCAAAGGTGGTGGTGCCAAGCTGGTCGCTCAAAGCGTAACGCGCCTGGTTGTTTTCAATTTCTACCGGGCGCGCTGTTTGCCAATGCAGTACCCGCACATCACTGCGCCCCCCCGCTGCGGTGATCACATGCAGCTCTTCACCGGTCGCGCTGTTGCTGCGGATTTCCATGCCGGGCAGATAGCGGACTTCGCTTAGATGGGTCAGCACTTTTGATTGGGTTGAACGCACTTTACGAACCCGCGCACCGGCAGCATCGTATTGGTAGATCTCACGATCATTGACGCCAGACTCTCGCTCCACCGGCGTGACTCCGCTCAGTTGATTACGCGCATCCCAACGCAAGGTCTGGCCCGGCGACAACCCCCGCAAGTTCCCGTTGGCATCGAAGCCAGCCACAATTTGCTCTTCAGTCGGCGGGGTGACGCCTGTTTGCAGCAGAGTGCGATTGCTGTACCGGGCGGTGGCAAAGGTACGCGTGTGATTGCGGGCGCCGGTGTGAATCAGCTTTTGCAGGTTTCCGCCAGCGTCGTACTCGTAGCGTTGGGTGTAATTGCTCAGTTCATTCGCCGTTGCGAAAGATTGCGTTGTTGGGCTTTTATTTACCGTCGCAGACTCATAACCCGTCGCCTCGATCAATTGATAAAGAGTGTCGTAAGCGAACGCTCGAAGCGGCTCGATTCGTTGGTTGCCAAAATACCGCGTCGGTTGGGCGCGATCTTCAATACTCACAACATTGCCGACCGGATCGTAGGCGTAATGCAGGTCCTGAAGACGTCCGTTATCGGCGCGCAGGTTGCGCAAGCGGCCATCAATAGGGTCGTAATCGAGGGCGGTGACGATCCCGTTGCCGAGCGTTTCAGCCTCGATTCGATTGTGCGCGTCGTAGCGAATATCGCTTACAAGGGTATGCAGGGGCTGGTTCAGCAATTGCAGTCGAGTGCTTTTCAGTTGACCCGAAACGGTGTGACAAAAGCGCTGAGTGTTCCCCATGACGTCGGTCTGTTCTGCTGCACCCCCAGACGCATCAAATCGCCAACGAGTTGTTGCTCCCGCACCTGGCTCAAGAAATGAATCACGCTCGTTTTCACGTTCAGGCCAGTCAGGTCCAGCAAGTTCGTTCAGGAAACGGCGCGCTTGCTCGATCACCTGCCCACGCAGGCTGAAGGCTGAACTGACCACGCAGCCTGCCGGATCATCATGCCGAATCAGTCCCCCGCACTGATTGGCATCTGCGTCATCGGGGCCGCCATAGGTCAGGCGCTCGGCGCAGGTCTCCTGGCCATCGCTGATCTCGAAGACTGCGAGCACGCGCAAGAGCAAGTCGTATTCCCTGCGCTGCCGTTGACCTTGGGCATCCCAGCGAAAGCACTGCTGTCGTGCCTCGCCCGGCAATTCGACACGCCAACCCGCGTCGGAATGGTCATTGAGCAAGGTTTGCCCGGTCAGGGAATGGATCACGTGGAGGTTCGCAGGGGCGTCAAGGTCGTTATCCGCAGCAGCACACAGCCTTGGGTCCCATTGCCGTACTCGCCGACCTGCGGCGTCATGCAAGGATCGATTGATTCGTTCGCGGACAGGGTCGGCGGCGTCTACGCGATGGAAAGCGATCTGGCGCACCGACAGACCGCGCGGGTCGATCACGCTCAAGGCAGGTGTGTGGGTGTGAATGGACGAAAGAGAGGCCATGACACGTGCAATCCATTGCGACGTTTTTCAAAGCCTAGCGGACGCCAAACGCGGTCAGAAACCGCTGGTCAGAAATGCGCTCGGCGAATCGCCCGTTGGTCTCCTCCTTCCCTTTCGGTACGATGCCCTCACCCGCCTCCCGAGACCACACACATGATCATCGGCGCCATACTGATCTTCACCTGGCTGACTCTGCTGCTACGTTACCCCGCCAAAGCCTTGCCGGTTTCGTTGGCGGCGGCTATTGGGCTGGCGATCGTTGCGGGGTTCGTGGTCTGGGAAGACAAGCGCGACGCCCAGCGGCTGGAGCGCCTCCAATTACGCGTGAATTACGCGCCACAACAGTGCCCTGTGGGTAAACCGCTGCTGGTGCTGATCGACAACGGCAATGATGTGCCGCTGAAGGAACTGCGCTGGAAAATGGCGGCGTATGCGTCGGGGGACACCGTCAACCTCGCCGATGACACCTACACGGCTCCACGCTATCGGGGGCCCGGCGAACTGTTGCCAGGCAGCCAATGGCAGGACTGCCTGCCACTGCCGCCGCTGCGCAACGGTTATCGCCCGCAAACCCTGGAATTCCGCGCCGAGCGCCTGCAAGGCACATTTTCCGATTGAACCGTCACTCACTCTTCAAGGAATGAAACATGCCTGTCGTTCTGATCACCGGTTGTTCCAGCGGCATCGGTCGTGCCATGGCGGATGCGTTCAAGGGCGCAGGCCATGAGGTCTGGACGACGGCGCGCAAGCCCGCCGACGTGCAGGCCCTGACCGCCGCCGGTTTCACGGCAGTCGAGCTGGACGTGAATGACAGTGCAGCGCTTGAGCGGCTGGCGACACAGCTGGAAGCGCACGGCAAAGGGCTCGACGTCCTGATCAATAACGCCGGTTACGGAGGCATCGGCCCGTTGCTGGACGGCGGCGTGGACGCGATGCGTCGCCAGTTCGAAACCAACGTCTTTTCCATTGTGGGTGTCAGCCGCGCGCTGTTTCCCTTGCTGCGTCGCAACAAAGGGTTGCTGGTGAATATCGGCAGCGTTTCGGGGGTGTTAGTGACGCCATTCGGCGGCGCCTATTGCGCGTCAAAAGCGGCGGTCAGTGCATTGAGCGATGCGTTGCGCATGGAATTGGCGCCCTTTGGCATCCGCGTGATGGAAGTCCAGCCGGGCGCCATCGATACACAGTTCGCCAAAAACGCCAGCCACGAAGCCGAGCAGGTTATCCACGAAAGCTCGCCGTGGTGGCCGTTGCGCGAAGGCATTCGCGCCCGCGCCAACGCATCGCAAACCCACCCGACGCCCGCCAGCACCTTCGCCCGCGATGTGCTGGAAGCGGTGAGCAAACCCAATCCCCCGCGTTTGCTGCGCTCCGGCAATGGCAGCCGTGCCTTGCCGCTCATGGCTCGGTTGCTGCCCAAGGCTGCGCTTGAACGCATCCTGAGCAAGCGCTTCAAAATCAATCAAATGCTGTAAGCCAGCACGGCTATGGGCGACAAACGCCTACGGCGTCAAACGCGTAACCTGAATTGATCAATCGCCTTTTTCTCGGCATGGGAAGGAAATGGGCTACATCAATTCGTCGTTGATCCTCCGATACTTCCTGCGGTTGCCCTTCAATGAGGGCGCATTTGAACAGGCCTCGGGACGAGGCCTCCTACTGTCAAGGAAGGCACCATGAACCCGTTAATGTCTGCAGGCTCTGTCGAGAGCTACTACGACTCCGAAGAATACGATTTCGCTCCCTTGGAGCCTGGCTCCGAAGCAACCGAAGGCCCCGTTCAACTCACGCCCGAAGGCATTAAACGGCTCTCATCCGACATGACCGAACTGTTTCGGGATATCTACGATCCGAACCTGATCGACCCGGTGCAATACATCCGTTCCTCGATCAAGCGAATGGTCAACGAATCCAGTGCCTACGAAGAGGTCAAGGAACGGGTGGATGGGCAAACCTGGATCACCGTAAGCTCAATCATCGAGCCCGGTCTGCAAGCGCTGTGGGAATTGGGTTGGGACGGCCTGGGCCATAACGAGGAACGACGCGATTATCGCCTCGAAGAGATCGTGACCGACACCTATCGGCGCAAGCTAACCCGCCAACACAACGCCATCAAATGGCCTGGCGATTTCACTGAAGACTTGATCGAGGCATTTGAGTCGGCGGACCTGCAAGCAAGCTACCAGGCCGATGTCGAAAAGCATCTCAACAACCCAAAGGCCCGGTTCCTGTCGAAATTTCAGGCCAGGATTGAGGTGGAAACCCGGTTGCGTAAATTCGCAGAAAACCCGGACACGACAGACATTTACAAGCAGTTGGTCCAAGACTACTTCGACGAAAAAGTGTCCCTTGAGAGCGTGCAGTTCCGAGACCAGCTCAATCAGTACTCCGTGCCGCGGGTCGCGTACCTTCGCTACCCTGCTACCCAAAACAGCCCGGCAGGCGGGCTATTGATCTTCTTGGGAGAACCCGCAGAAACGGCGGTGCTGGAACTGCCCAAAGAGGGTCGGCGCTCATTTATCGAGACGTCCAAGGAACTTCACCGCCTGATGTTCAAACGGCTTCCCCTGAAAGCCCAACTCACCGCAGGAAATGACAAATTCTCCTACGTGTATTCGTTCATGGGGCCTCTGGCGAAACAGATAGCACCGCTGCAGTTTTTTGGCAGCGACGACATCTTCGAGACCCTGCATGACCTCCAGATTGCCCTACTGAAAGGGGACATCGATATTTTGGTGTCCACAGACGGTGAGCGTCTGAATGACCTGATGTTCCAAGTGGGCATCACGGTGTTTGAAGCGCTGGCAATCGTAGTAGCGGCTCCCGCTGGCCCGTCGCTGGTCCTCACCCGCGCGCTCGTGACGGCGCTCGCAGGCGGAGGCGCCGTCGCGTTTCGGGTACTTCGGGGCGTCAATGAAGACCTTCCCAACGAAGCCCGAGCCTTCTATGAAGACGCGTTGAAGGAGGGGCTCAAGCAACTGATTGGCCCCATCGTCGAGTTTGCGACCGGGAGCGAGCACGCGTCGGAGGTCATCTCGCAGGTCACCGACATCGTGGTCGAAGAGCTGCTTGAGTAAGCCGTTTCAAGGTCATCCCGCATCCATCATCACGTACAACATTCGCCCTGTCATCAGGGCGCATTGGGCTGAGCCTCAGGACGAGGCGCCCTAATTGTCAAGGAAGACACCATGAATCCATTAATGACCGCAGGCACCGCCGAGGATTAATACGGCCACGACGAATACGATCTCGCGCCGCTCGATCCCGGCTCGGACGCGTCCGAAGGCATGATTTACATCACTCAAGAGGGTGTAGACCGGCTGGTCAACGACCTGACTGAGCTGTTTCGGGATCTTTATGATCCAGAGCTGTTTAACCCCGTGCGATACATCCAGTCGTCCATCAAGCGAATGGTCGATGAATCAAGCGCATCCGACGACGTGAAAGAACGCGTCAATCACAAAACGCCTATTCAGCTTGCCTCCAGACTTCATCCAAATCTCGCTAACGTGATCATGCATGGTTGGGACGGATTCGGGCTGACGGAAGAAGTGTCTGAGTTTCCGCTGGAAGAAATCGTCACTGACACTTATCGACGCAAACTGATTCGCGAATACAACGTCATACAATGGCCCGGGGACTTTCCCGACGATCTCATCAACACGCTAACCGCTGCGGATCTGCAAGCGAGTTATCAGACCGAAGTAGACCGACGCCTGACAACCCCGAAAATGGTGTTTCTAGCGAAACTCCAATCCCGGATTATCGTCGAGAAGCACCTGCGAGCCTTTGCTGAAAAAGACGACACCCCTGACGTCTACAAGGAGCTGGTCGAGCGGTATTTCAAGGGCGATACCGTGTTGAAAACCGTGCAAATCAAACGTCGCACGAAAGAATACGATGTCAGTCAGTGCGTTTACTTGCGTTACCCCGCGGGCACACAGACCTCCGAAGGTGGGCTATTGGTCTTCCTGAACGAACCTGCGCAAAGTGCCGTTCTCATTCTGCCCAGAGCCGGCAGGCGCGAATTCATCGAGGGATCGAAAACGCTTCACCGGTTGATCCATGCACGCCTGCCGCTCTACGCCCAGTTGACACCCGGCAATGACAAACTTCGCTACCATGAATTTTTTTATGGCAGCCAGATTCAGTACATCTGCCCACTGCAATTCGCAGTCAACGACGATGTGTTCGGGGAGTTGCACAGCAGGACGATCAAACGCCTGAAATCGGATATCGATGTGCTGGTGTCCACAGATACTGAAAGGATGAACGATCTGCTGTTGCAGACAGGCATTACGATACTGGGCGCCATCGGCCTTGCAACAACGGCGCCAGCAGGACCTTCGCTGGCGCTGACGCGAGCCATTGTCGGTCTTCTGTCAGGGGGCGGATCCGTCGCATTCAAAGTGCTGCGCGGGGCTAACGCTGATCTTCCGCAAGAGGCTCAAGCGTTCTATAACGAAGCAATGCTCGATACCTTGAAACTGTTGGTCGGTCCGATCGTGGAGCTGGCGACTGGCAGCGAACATGGCAGTCAGGTCGTTTCCGAGGTCATCGACATCGTTTACGACGAATTGGCCGAAGCCACTCCTGAGCCCGAGTGATCACACCCCGCTAACGGCGGCGTTCACAGGGCAAGGCGCCCGCCCGATCACTCCGGATTCACGATCACCGTGCACGTGATCCCCGCCGCCAACACCACGCTGTCCGGTACGTTATCCAGGTGGATGCGCACCGGCACGCGTTGGGCCAGGCGCACCCAGTTGAACGTCGGGTTGACATCGGCGATCAGTTCGCGGCTTTCCGGGTTGTCCCGGTCGTAGATCGCTCGGGCGATACTTTCGACGTGGCCCTTCATCACTTCGCCGCTCATCAACTGCATGTCTGCCGGGTCACCGATTTTCACGTGGGGCAGCTTGGTCTCTTCGAAGAAGCCGTACACCCAGAACGAGTTCTTGTCGACGACCGCCATTTTCGCTTCGCCGATGCGTGCGTAGTCGCCGCGATGCACGTTGAGGTTGGTGACGTAGCCATCAACCGCCGCCAGCACTTTGGTGCGTTGCAGGTTGAGTTGCGCGGCTTCCAGTTGCGCCACCGCCAGTTGGTAATCGGCCTGGGCGGAGTTGGCGACGTTGGATGCGTCTTCGCGGTTTTCGGCAGAAATCACCAGCGCGTCCATGTCCTTGCGGCGGGCGGCGTTGACCTTGCGCATCTCCCACGTGGCTTTGCGTGACGCGACCAGCGCTTCGGCCTGTTTGACCGCCAACTGGTAATGCTCGGGATCGATCTGCATCAACAGATCGCCCTTTTTCACGGGCTGGTTGTCCTTGACCGGCACGTCGATGACCACGCCACTAACATCGGCGGCGACGTTGATCACGTCGGCGCGCACGCGGCCGTCTCGGGTCCAAGGCGTGTCCATGTAGTGAATCCACAGCAGGCGGCCGATCCAGATGGCCAGCGCCAGAATCAATAACGTCGCGATCAGACTGATGAGCTTTTTCATCTCGGGTTACATGTGCCTCAACGGTAAACGGCCAGCGCCATCGCGCCAAAAATGCAGCTGAACAGGCTCAGGCGCAGCAACGCCGGATGCCAAAAAAAACGGTACAGGTCGAGGCCGGACATGAAACGGTCCAGCGCCCAGGAAAGCACCATGGCCACCAGAAACATCAGCGTCACGGTCGGCATGTAAACGCCGTGGAAGGCGATTTCACGTGGCATGGGAAAGTCCTTGCACGGCGTGCTCGGGGGGCGACGAGGCCAAGGGTGATTGCGGGTCGAGCAGGCAGGTGCGGATGAAGTGCAGGTAGCTTTTCACCCGGCGCAGCGCCGAGGTGTCGAAGTGCGGGGCGAACGGCTCGTCGGTGTTCTGCACGCAGACAATCGCGTGGTCTACGGCCGCGAGGCTGCGCGCCAGATTGTGGGGGTCGGGTTGCAGGAACAGGCGCACCAGCGAGCGGCCCATGGCCCGCAGGGCCTGACGCCACGGCTGCGATTCCGCATAACTCGGATGCACAGGCAGCACGTCCTGCTCGCGGCGCAATTCGATGATCGCGTGGCCGATTTCCAGCACCACCAGCATCCAGCGCAGCAGGTTGCGCTGCACTTCGGGTTTGCCTGCGGCCAGACCGTAGGCCTGATGCATGAGGTCACGGGTGCGGCTCTCGAAACTCGAACGAATCCGACGCAACGGCGCGCTGATCGCAAACCCCACCTGCTGGCGCAAATCCCCTTCCAGCCGTTGCCACAGCCAGCGGCTGTTGGGCGGCAGAATGATCGCCCCGGCCGCTGCGCACAGCAGCATGCCGATGACCATCGCGATGTAATCGTTGATGAATGTATAGGGGTTGTAGACCGTGAGGTTGTCTGGCGCGGAACCGATGCTGAAAAAGATCAGCAAACCCAGACCGTAACCGACCCACTGCGGGCGCGTGGTCAGAAACGTCCCCAGCACGAAAACCGGCGCCAGCACCATGCACAGCAAGGGGAAGCCGTCGATGCGGGGCAGCACGAAGAAGGTGATGAAGAAGCCGAGCAGCGCGCCCAAAAACGTGCCGCTAGCCATCTGGAACGACATGCGCCGAGGGTTCGCGGTGGTCGCCGACAAGGCAACGGTCGCCGCTGAGACCAACGTCATGGACGCCCCGCTGGGCCAGGCCGTTGCGACCCAATACACCGACATCACGCCCAGAATGAACGTCGCCCGAACGCCCGACGCCACAGACGACATCCAGTTGGTGGTGGAGACGAACGGCTCGACCCAGTTTTCCCGCTCGTGGCGGTGATCGGCCAGCGAGGCGTGAGTCTCGGCGTAGTCGTGCAGGTCGTCGACGAAGCGATACATCAATTCGTAGGCGGTATGAAAATCCAGCAGGTCGTCATCGCTGGGCAAGGTCTTGACGAACTCAGCCCGGAGGCTGCGCACCTGCTCAGGCAGGTCGGCCTTGAAGTCGCTCAGCCGACGGGCCAGCAGCGCGGCGTCGGCGTTGGTCAGCGCGCGACCGGCGAAGCCCTGAAGCAACTCGGCCAAGGCGTTGAGGCCCGGCTCGATGGCCGCGACGGCAGGCGTCACACCACGACGACGCAGGCGCCCCAGCAATTGATGCAAGGCGTTGAAGCGCGTGGTGATGGTCATGAATTCGCTGTTCAAGCGGTTCAAGCGACCGTTGCGCCGGCGCATGTGCGGGTCTTCGAACACCGTCACGGCGCGCAGGCCTTCCAGCCCGACCGCATCGGCGATGAAACGCACGTTGCTGGCTTCGAACGCCGCCGGATTGCCCTCGCCACGCAGGCCAGTCACGACGAACTGCGCGAATACGCCAAAGCGCTGATACAGCGCGTTGCGCATCGCCGCGCCGGAGCTTTGCGGCAGGATCGCCGCAGTGACCAAGGTCGAGCAGACGATGCCGAGGGAGATTTCCAGCACTCGCCACACCGCCGCCATGAACGACGTTTCAGGGTGAGCGAGCGCAGGCAGGCCGGTCATCGCCGCCGTGTAACCGGCGAGCACAAAACCGTAAGCGGCAAAGTTTCGGTAACGTGCGGCGCCTGCGCAGCAGAGGCCAACCCAGATGGCCAGGCTGCCGAGAAACAGCTCGCTGTTCTGGGCAAACAGGGCCATCAGCGTGACCATCACGACGGAGCCCGCCAGCGTGCCGATCAGGCGATAAAAACTCTTGGCGAACACATGCCCACTCTGCGGCTGCATGACGATGAACACGGTGATCATGGCCGTACGCGGCTGCGGGAGTTCCAGACGCATCGCGACCCAGTAGGTCAGGAACGCGGCCATCAGCACCTTGAAGATGTAAATCCACGTCACCCCGTCGCTGCGCGCCCAGCCATTGAGTTCGCGGCGAAATTCGAGGGATTTGAGCCAGCTCAGCGCGCTGTTCATTGCTTGTCGAACACCGTTAGCAACGCCGGGGTTTTCGGCGCGGCGGTCTTCTCGGGCGCTGGCGAATCATTGCCTGCCATCAACCCGCCGCCTAGCGCGACTACCAATTCTGCGTGCACGGTCAAACGCGCGGCCTGAACCTGCTGCTGCACCTGTTCCTGGTGGAACAACAGGGTTTGCGCGTTGAGCACGTTGAGGTAGTCGGTCAGGCCGCGTTTGTAGGCGACCATCGCGATGTCGTAGGTCTTCTGCGCCGCAGCCACCGATTGATCGGCGAACACCTGCTGTTTGTTCATCGACTCACGACGGATCAACTGATCGGAAATGCTCTTGAGCGCTACCACCAGCGTCTGGTTGTACTGCGCAACAGCCGTGTCATACCCGGCAGATGCCACGCCCAGCTCCGAGCGCAAACGGCCGCCGTCAAAAATCGGCAGACTGATGGCCGGACCCACGCTGTAGTTGAATTTCTTGCCGGTCAAGAACTCCAGCATGCCGCCGCCGGTGGCCATGTAACCCAGGCTGCCCATCAGATCGACGTTGGGGTAGAAACCGGCGTGGGCGACATCGATGCCACGGGCCTGCGCCGCCACTCGCCAACGGCTGGCGACGACGTCAGGACGCTGGCCGAGCAACTGCGCGGGCAAGGCGGACGGCACGGTCAACGCAGTCTTGAGCGACAGTGTCGGGCGTTGCAGGCTCGCGCCGTCTCCCGGCCCCTTCCCTGCCAATGCCGCGATCTGGTTACGGCTGAGGGCGATGGCCTCGTCCAGCGCATCGATCTGGCGATGGGTTTCGGGCAGCGGCGTCTCAGCCTGACTGACCTCGAAATGCGTGCCGATGCCGCCTTTCAGACGACGCTGCGCCAGATCGAGAATTTGCTGTTGCTGGGCAAGGGTCGCTTCGGCGATGTCGCGCTGGGCGTAGTTGAGCGACAGCTGGATGTAGGCGCGGACGATGTTGTCCTGCAATTCCAGCTGCGCCTGACGTTCTTCGGCGGCGCTCATGTGCGCCAGGTCCAGTGCCTGCTCGGTGCTGTTGCTTTCCCGGCCCCAGAGGTCGAGGGAATAGCTCAGGCCAAGGGAAGCGTTGTTGTCCCAGGTGCTGGTGTTGGACAGCTCGCCCGGCCCGTAGAACTGATCCGTCGGCCAATTGTGGCGTTTGAGGGTGCTCTCGCCGTTGACGTGCAGGGATTCCGCAGACTCGGCGATACCCGCCATGGCCTTGGCCTGTCGCACGCGCGCAGCGGCGATGGCCAGGCTTGGGCTGCCCAGAGCCGCCAGTTCGATCCAGTGGTTGAGTTGGTCGTCGCCGTAGGCGCGCCACCACTGACCGTCCGGCCAATGAGCGTCCTTGGCCGCGGCCTTGATGGCGTCGTCGGTGGCCAGTGCGTCTGGCGACATCGAGATGCCTTGAGGTGCGATTCCGCCGGTTCCGATGCAGCCGCTGATGAGTAACGTTAAAGCCCAGACACTGAGGGGTTTCAGCCCTCTGACGATGCGACGCGGCACAGCTGCAATTACCCGAATGAGGAGGAAGGAGATCGAGCCGCGATTCTAGGTGGCGCCCGTTTCGGCGATAAGCTGGGACTTCTGTGAATCTTTATTACGGAACCAGAGATAATCCTTTGGTATGGCTGACATGGATCAGCAACTTCATGTCACAATTTGCCATCTCACCAGAGAACGGCCAATGGACACTCTGCAAAACATGCGCGCCTTCAGTTGCGTGGCACAGGCGGGCAGCTTCACCGCTGCCGCAGCTCAGCTGGATACCACCACCGCCAACGTTTCACGCGCCGTCTCCAATCTAGAAGCACACCTGCAAACCCGACTCCTCAACCGAACGACCCGTCGCATCGCGCTGACCGAGGCCGGGAAGCGGTACCTGCTGCGCTGCGAGCAAATTCTGACGTACGTCGAGGAAGCCGAAGCCGAGGCCAGCGACGCCCATGCGCGCCCGGCCGGACAGCTGAAAGTGCACTCGATGACCGGCGTCGGTCAGCATTATGTGATCGACGCCATTGCCCGCTACCGGCGCAATCACCCTGACGTGTCCTTCGACCTGACGATGACCAACCGGGTGCCGGACCTGCTCGAAGAGGGCTACGACGTCTCCATCGTGCTGGCCAGTGAGTTGCCGGATTCGGGGTTCGTGTCCCAGCGTTTGGGCATCACGTACAGCATCGTCTGTGCCTCGCCCGCGTACATCAAGGCGTTCGGCATGGCGTACAAGCCCGCCGATTTGCTGAATCACGCGTGCCTGCGGTTGGTCAGCCCGGTGTTTCCGCTGGAGAAATGGGCGTTCGACGGTCCGGAAGGTCAAGAGACCGTGACCATCGGCAACTCGCCATTTCTGGTGAACTCGGCCGACGCCATGAAAGCGGCGATCAGCAGCGGCATGGGCATCGGGATTCTGCCGATCTACTCGGCTATCGAAGGCCTGCGCAATGGCTCGCTGGTGCGCGTGCTGCCGCAGTACCGCTCTCATGAGCTGAACCTGTACGCGATTTATCCGTCGCGTCAGTACCTGGATGCCAAGATCAAGACCTGGGTCGAATACCTGCGCGGCTCCCTGCCGGAAATCATGGCGGCCCATGAGGCGGATTTGCAGACGCATGTGTTGCCGGAGACCGTGTAGCTCGCAAACACCCGTGAACCTGTGGGTGCGAATTCATTCGCGAAAAAAGGATCAGTCCACGCAGATGTGTTGACTGCACTGGTCTTTCGCGAATGAATTCGCTCCCACAGATTTCACTCCGACGTCATTCCTCCGGCAGCCCTGCCAATCCCGCCACAAGAATGTTAGCGTGCTACGCACTTTTCCCCTGAACCGCCCGAGAGTAGCTATCCGATGAAAAAGACTGTCCTTGCCTTCAGCCGCGTCTCCCCGGAAATGGCAGAGCGCCTGCAGCAAGACTTCAACGTGATCATCCCGGACCCGAAAAAGGGTGATCTGAACGAGCAGTTCAACGAAGCATTGCCCCACAGCCACGGCATGATCGGCGCCGGTCGCAAGCTGGGCCGCGAACAGTTGGAAAGTGCGAAACAGCTGGAAGTGGTGTCGAGCATCTCGGTCGGTTACGACAACTATGATGTTGGCTACCTCACCGAGCGCGGCATCATGCTGACCAACACCCCGGACGTGCTGACCGAAAGCACCGCCGACCTCGGTTTCTCGCTGATCATGAGCAGCGCCCGTCGCGTCGCCGAGCTGGACGCCTACACCAAGGCGGGCAAGTGGACCCGTAGTATCGAAGCGCCACAGTTCGGTACCGACGTTCACGGCAAGACACTGGGCATCGTCGGCATGGGCAACATCGGCGCTGCCGTTGCGCGTCGCGGTCGTCTGGGTTTCAACATGCCGATCCTGTACAGCGGAAACTCACGCAAGACCGCCATTGAGCAGGAGCTGGGCGCGCAATTCCGCACGCTGGATCAGTTGCTGGCCGAGTCGGATTTCGTCTGCCTGGTCGTGCCGTTGAGCGAAAAGACCAAACACCTGATCAGCACCCGCGAACTGGGGCTGATGAAGAAGAGCGCGATTCTGGTGAACATCGCCCGTGGCCCGATCGTCGACGAACCGGCGCTGATCGAGGCGTTGCAAAACGGCACCATTCGCGGCGCGGGCCTGGACGTGTACGAAAAAGAGCCGCTGGCCGAGTCGCCGCTGTTCCAGCTGAGCAACGCCGTGACCCTGCCGCACATCGGCTCCGCGACCCACGAAACCCGTCAGGCCATGGCCGACCGTGCGTACCACAACCTGCGCGCTGCATTGTTGGGCGAGAAGCCGCAGGATCTGGTGAATCAGCAGGTGTGGAAGGGCTGAGATCTCTTCAAGTCAGTCCGGATTCAAACTGTGGGAGCGAATTCATTCACGATGACGTCGGTACATTCGCAGGTTCTCTAGCGTCTGTACCGGCCTCTCGCGGATAAATCCGCTCCCACAGTTTTTGCGTCACGCGAGTTTTGCACCCACCGGCGCCACCGCATTCGGCTTCCGGAACACCAGCACGTTGCCGATCATCACCAGCACCAGCCCCATCAATGCGGGCAGGGTCCACTGGTAGCCTTCGGCAAACGCCGAGACGTTCAGCGCCACCACCGGGAACAGCACCGTGCAATACGCGGCGCGCTCAGGGCCCATGCGGCCGACCAACGTCAGGTACGCGGTGAAGCCGATCACCGACCCCGGGATCACCAGGTACAACAGCGAGCCGACGTACCGCGCGTTCCACTCAAAGGCGAACGGCGTGCCGCTGATCACGCAATACGCGCAAAGCATCGCCGCGCCGTACAACATCCCGTAGGCGTTGGTGGTCAACGGGCGCAGACCCGCTTTCTGTTGCAGGCTCGACAGCATGTTGCCCGCCGAGAAGCACAGCGTGCCGAGCAAGGCCAGACCCAGACCGATCAGGGTTTCGCGGCTGGCGCTGTGGCCTGACAGCTCTGGCCAGAACAGGCAACCCAGCCCCACCAACCCCAGCGCGCCACCGGTCAGCACGTTGCGGGCGACTTTCTGCTTGAAGAAGATGCGAGCGTTGAGGGCGTTCCATAGCGTCGCCGTGGAGAACACCACCGCCACCAGCCCGGTGGGAACCCAGCGACTCGCCGTGTAGAAGCACATGAAGTTCACACAGAACAGGCAGACGCCTTGGGCCAGACAAATCAACTGCCCGCGACGATTGACCTTCTGCAAGGTGCGACTGGCCAGCAGCATGACGAACAGAATCAGCGCCGCGAGGCCGAAGCGATAGACGATCGACACCGGAATCGCCACCTCGCCCAGTTGCAGTTTCAGGGCAATCCAGGTCGTGCCCCAGATCAAAACGGTCAGCAGATACAGCGAGATGTTCATGACAGGCTCCTCAATGAGCCTTCAGTCTGGGCCAGCGCGGCTGACATGATTTGCAAAATCTTGCGCATTTGATCGCTGGCCCGGTGGCAGCACCGCGTCTACGGAGTAGGATGCGAGGCACAGAACATCAGCCTTGCGCCGAACCCATGTCGTCACTCGATCAAATCCAGGTGTTTCAATCGCTCAACAGCTCGCCCCACGCGCAGCTGGAGCAGAGCGCATCCCTGGGCGATGGCGTTGTGGCAGCTTTGTGGAACAACCGGCATGACGCTCAGGATTATCACGGGCCGAGTCATCACACATTGTCTTGCTACATCGGGGGTGGCACCGAAACCTACCGCCGCGACCGCCCCGACCTGAAAGGCGCACCGGACAAGATTTGCGTGCTCCCCGCCGGGCACCAGTCTTCGTGGGTGGTGAACGGCGACATTCGCCTGGCGCACCTCTACATCAGCCCTGAACAGTTCGCGCTCAACTGCCTGACCCTGCTGGACCGTGAGCCTCGGGAAATGGTGCTGCAAGAAAACACCTTCATCGACGATCCGCAGCAGGCGCAGCGGTTTCATCGCCTGATTCGCCTGAACTGGAACGAGCCCGGCGAGCGCTTGCAGACCAGCACCCTGGCCCACGAGCTGCTCGATCACATGATGTTGAATCAGGTGGGCTTGCGCGACGGCCTGCGCCTGAAAGGCGGGCTGGCGCCCCATGTGCGCCGGCGGCTGGTGGAGTTCATCGAGACGAACCTTGCTGAGCCCTTGAGTCTTGGGCAACTGGCGGCGATGTGTGCGCTGTCGGAATACCACTTCGCCCGCATGTTCCGCGAAAGCTTTGGCTTTCCACCCCATCAATACCTGCTGGCCCGCCGCATGAACCGCGCCCGTCAGCTCTTGCGCACGACACGCCTGCCCTTTGGCGACATTGCGCTGGATTGCGGTTTTGCCAGCGCCAGTCATTTCAGCAACACATTCAAACAGGCCATGGGCGCGACACCGCGGGCGTATCGATTGGCGTTTCAATCCTGAAATGGGCACGTACCGGCTCTGCCCGGCAACTCAAACCACCGGACACACCGCTTAGGCAGGATGTGCTGTCGCTCCGCAACAGATCGTAGGCGAGCCAACTCCCACGGCCTTCGGCCAGAATCAAAAGCATGACCCGCCCCTATCCGCGTCTGCCGAAGGCGTGGGAGCTGGCTTGCCTGCGATCTGTTGCGCAGCAACAGTAAAACCGGACACCTCGGTTGTATCAGGCGCATCGCATACTCAGGCCTTGACCAACGATCAAAACTCCAGCGTCGTCGCCATGATCACTTGCCGCGAATCACCCATCGACACGAAATACCGGCTCACCGCCGAGCTGTAATACGTGCGATCAAAGAGGTTTTTCACGTTGAGCTGAAACCTCACTTTCTGCCCGTCCAGCTTCGTTTCATAAGTGGCGAAGGCCTCGGCGACGGTGTAACCCGGCAGGTTGAAATCGTTGTCGGGATTGCCCGCGCGTTCGCCGACGTAATGGGCGCCCGCCCCCACTCTCAAACGGTCTCCTCCGATCAGACTGCCGACGTCGTACACCGCCGACAGCGAGCCGCTGTGCCTCGGCACGTTCTGCAACCGATTGCCCTTCAACGTCGGGTCTTCCACCACCCACGCGTCGGTGAACGCATAACCGCCGATCACGCTCCATCGCTCCGACAGTTGCCCGCTCAGGTCCAGCTCGGCCCCCCGCGAGCGCACTTCGCCTGCGGTGGAGTACACGGTATTGGTGGTCAGCGAATCGAAATTGGCCACCAGCACGTTGCGCTTGCGGATGTCGAACAATGCGAGCGTCCCGCTGATGCGATCGTCCACGTCCCATTTGGCGCCCAGTTCCCACGCCCTGGATTGCTCCGGCAAAGTCGCCGAATCCAGCACCGTGCCCCCTGCCAATGGGGCAATGCTGGCGTTGGGTTTGAACGATTCGGTGTAACTGCCGTAGAACGACAGCGCGTCGGTGTAGCGGTACACCAACCCGGCGCGGGGCACCCATTTTTCGCCGTTGAGGTCGGTGTTGCGGGTGAACAGCGTGCCCTTCCCGGCCTGCTGGTCGAACAGTTGATAGCGTGCCCCCGCAACGAGAATCCACTGATCGGTCAGGTGCACCGAATCCTGAGCGAACAGCGAGTCGCTGCGCAGGATGTCCACCTGATTACTGTCCGGGACGCTGACCTGCGTCCCTTCTGGCTCTTGCCCATACGCCGGATTCACATAGCTGAATGTCGTGCGGCTCTTTTGCCGGATCAGCTCGCCGCGATAAATCTTGCGGTACTCGTCGTCCGCGCCGAACAGCAGATCGTGCTGCAGGCCCGCGGTCTGGACGTCGCCGCTCAACGTCAGCGTCGTGAACCGATCTGTGCTCAACGCATCGCCGGTGCCATCCATCGAGCGGGTCAGCGTGCCGTTGTCCGGGTTCACGGCCGTCACCCGCACTTGGCTGGCGTCGTAGGTTTCCCGGTTGTAGCTGTAGCCGAGATGGCCCTTCCAGCTGTCGCCGAATTGATGATCGGCCTCGATGCGGTACAGGTCCGAGCGCCCTTCCATGCTGTTGAACGGCTCGTCCAGACGCCGCGTAGCGGGGATGTTCAGCGGGCGATTGGTGCGCGGATCGATGGCCGTGCCGCGGTCGAACGGCGAGAGAAATTCGCGATGCTCGTAGGCGGCCAGCAGTTGCGTGTTTTCGCCGTACCAGGCCAGCGAGGGCGCGACCAACGTTTCGCGATGCACACCGTAATTGCGCCAGTAATCCTCGTCTTCGTGATCGACGATCATGCGATAGGCCAGGCCCGGCTCACCGAGCGCCCCGGTGCTGTCCAGCGTGCCGCCGCTGCCATTCTTGCCTGCACCGAAGCTTGAACCGCGCGCAGTCAGTTCATGGTGCGACTGTAATTCCGGACGTTTACTGACCACGTTGATGACCCCGCCGGGGTCCTGAATCCCGTACAACAACGAGGCCGGTCCCTTCAGCACTTCGACCCGGTCGGCGGTGGCGTTGAGGCTGCGTCCCTGCACCACCGGCATGCCGTCGCGCAAAATCGAGCCGTCACGGTTGTCGCCGAAACCGCGTTTCATCAGGGTGTCCTGGGTGCTGCCGAGGGTGTTGCCCTGGGTCACGCCGCTGATGTTGGTCAATGCATCGTCGAGGTTGCGCGGGGCTTGGTCGCGCAGGACTTGAGTGGGCACGACGCTGATGGCTTGAGGGTTTTCCAGCTGCGGCGTCGAGGTGCGCGTCACCGATGGAATGGCGGGCGCTTGATAGCTTTCAGCGACATTGCGGCGCGAGTCGATCTGCGTCAGGCCCAGGGTGATTGCGCCGGAATGGGAGGCAGGTTCGAGGGTGAACGTGGTGTCGGTCGCACGGCGGAAATTCAGCCCGGAGTTGTTCAGCAACTGCCGCAATGCCTGTTCGGCGCTGAACGAGCCTTTCAGCGCCGGAGCTTCGATGCCGTAAGGCGTGTCCTGGGTGTAAATGACGCTTTGCCCGGTGACCCGACTGAAATCGCTGAGGGCCTGGGGCAAGGGTTTGGCAGGGATCGAAAAGTCATAGGCAGGCTCCGCCGCCTGAACGCATGAGGTCCAGACGGTGAGGATGGACAGGCCGAGCCAGACGTTCACCCCAATGTGCCTCCTGTTGATGTGCATGCTTTGTAGGGCACTGGCACTTTCTCCTGTGGGAGCGAATTCATTCGCGAAAAATAAGGCAGACCATAGAGATGGGTCGGCTGTACCACCGCATCGCGAATGAATTCGCTCCCACAGGGATACACCCCGGCTGCGGACTCACTCAACGAATCACGATCACCCGTCCAAACGCTTCGTATTGCTCGAACCCCACCACGGATTTCAATGCCGCCAATACCGCCACCGGGTCTTTGCTGGGGAAGCTGCCGCTGACCTTCCTTGTGCCAAGCGCGGCGTTCAGCACGACGATGCGGCCGGGGTAGTAGCGGCTCAGGTCGTTGATCACATCAGCAAGCGGGGTGCGGTAGTAATTGAGCCAGCCTTGTCGCCAGGCCAGCGGATTGTCGCTGTCGACAGTTCGAGGGTCGGTGGTGCGGGTCTGGTCGTAGCTGACTTGCTGCCCCGCCGTGAGAATCTGCTGCGGCAGGTCGGCGCCAGCCTTCACGCCCACGCGCCCGGACAACACCGTGACCTGCGCCCCATGAGGCTGCAAACGTACTTCAAACTGAGTGCCGAGCACGCGGGTTTCGCCGCGCCCGCCATCAACCACAAATGGCTCGCCGGTGTGCGTCACCTGAAAGAACGCCGCGCCGCGACGCAGCTGCACATGGCGTTCGCCCCTGACGAAATGCACGGCGATCGCGCTGTCAGCGTCCAGTGTCACCTGCGACTCATCGACCAGCGTCACAGTGCGGACCTGGCCTGGTGCCGACACGTAATCCGCGCCGACATCATCCAGCCAACGCTGCGGCTGCCACCCGAGCCCGACGCCGACCATCATCAGCAGACACGCCGCCATCGCCAGCCCGGCGCTCCATTGCGGCAACGAACGCCTGCGGGAAACCGGTGCGCCCATTGCCGCGAGCAAGGCTTGCAGGGCGACAGAGTCCTCTACGGCGAGCTTCGCCGCAGGCTCCTCGCTCATTTCCCACATCACTTGCGCCTGAGCGTACGCCTCGGCGTGAGCAGGATCGGCCTGCAACCACTGGCTGAAGCGCGCCTGATCCGCCGCACTCGGCGCGTCGTGCAGCAGGCTCAGCCAGCTCAACGCGGCATCGTGTTGTTCGGGGGTGATCATCAGAGTGGAATCCAGAGACGCTTTCATCGACGAGCGTCCTCGGACTTCGCACGCAGGGGAATGACCCGCGCACCGTCCTGATCCAGACTCGCTTTGCAGGCTTGCAAAGCGCGCATCATATGTTTTTCCACCGAGCTTTGCGAAAGCCCCACGGCCTTGGCGATCTCGCCGTATTTACGCCCGTGGATGCGGTTGAGCAGAAAGATCTGCCGCGTCTTCTCTGGCAGCCCGCGCAGAGCCGCTTCGATGTGACGCAGGTCGTTGCTGGCTTCCAGCGCCGCTTGAGGTTCGTCGGTGTGCAGCGTTGGCGCGTCAGGCATCAGCCCTTCATTGAGCCGTGCCCGGGCGCCTTCGTTGCGCAGATGATCAATGGCGATGTTGCCCGCGCAACGGAGCAAGTACGTGTTGAGTTCTTCGACCTGCACCAACGGCCGCCGCCAGAAGCGCAAAAACAAATCCTGCACCAGGTCCGCGGCCGTCGCCCGACAACCGACGCGTCGGTTCACCAGCGCCTCCATCTGTAGACGCTGGGACAGGAACACTTTAAGGAAATGCGCACGAGCGGCTTTGGGCGCGTCCGGATCACCATCGGGTGCGGACGCATCGGGCGTCGGTGGGATGAGGTCGATCATGTCGGGCTCAGGCCAGCAGTTGAAGGCAAGCGGCCACCGGAGCCAGCAACACTCCGATCCCCGCCAACGACAAGGCCAGCCTTGGCCAGTAAGACATCACGAAAATCAGTAAAAATGCGCTGCTCATCAACGCGGCGAACCATTGCACCAAGGCCTGGCCGATGCTGGTTGATACCAGCGCCACCCACAGCGACACCAGCAAAGCGCCCCAGCCGAACAGCTTCAATCCCTTGCTCCGGGTCTGAGACAGCACACCGCCGACGAGGTCCTCGTAATGACGGCTCATCGACAGGCACAGCGCCATGAAACCGAGGTAGCAGAGCAACGTCGCGAGAAGCATCAGTTGGCCTCCCGGACCGTGCGTGGTTCACGACCGGAAACCGCAGGGAGGGGCGTGTTCGCGATGACGGGTTTGGCGCCACGTCGGAATCTGTAGGCGCCCCACGCCAGAAAAATCCCCGCGACCAACGCCGTCAGGTCCAACGCGGCCAGGGTGATGTGTCCCTGTTTCAACGAGGCCAGCAGATAGCCGCCCGTTGTCGCCATGTCCAACAGCGGCAGGGCGCAATACAAGGCCGCCCCCAGTATCAGTTGCTCACGCCACGCACTGCGGCCGTCGCGAAAAAACACGCGCAAAAAAGCGTGCAACAGCGCGGCGCCCCAGACGTAAAAGAACACCTTCACTTCCCAGTCGCTGCGCCCGGCAAGGCTCACGGGGAGCAGTCGGTTTGCCCAGAAGAAACTCACCACCGCCAGCATCAGCCCCGACATGCTGGCGACATTCAGCATTTCCACGAGCCTCAGACCGAAGGGCATCACACTGGCCTTGGCGTGCTTGAGCTTGCGTTTGCCGAGCCAGATCACCAACCCAGAGCCAATCATGGCCGTGCCACCGATGCCCGCCAGGAAATACAGCCAGCGCAGCAACGGCCCCGCGAAATGCCCCATGTGCAGCCCATAAAGGCCGCCCGCCAACATCAGCGACGCCGCACTCATCGTGCTCTGGTTGATCAGCGCGCCGCTCACGCCATCGAACACCAGCGTGGTCGCGGGCTCATGGGGAATGTGATCGGCGACGTGACGGGTCAGCGTCACCGACGCGTTGGCGCTGCCCGGATTGTTCACCGTGATAATGCCGACGCGACTGCCGGGCCATTTGTCGGCGGCAATCTCGAACATCGGCGCAATGGCGGCCATCGGCGCCTTTTCGGTCGCTGCCGGGGTATTTTTGTAGGCCGGAAACAGGTCGTTGAAAAATGCCTGCGTGTCTTTGCCATAGGTCGTCAGAATGCTCACCGGCATGATCATCGTCATGAAAATCACCAGGCTGCTGTAGGTGATCATCAGGTGGAACGGCAGCACCAGCACCGCGACCGCGTTATGGCCGTCGAGCCAGGTGCGCTGGCCCTTGCGCGGACGAAAGGTGAAGAACTCCTTGAAGATTTTCTTGTGGGTGACGATGCCGCTGATCAGTGCGACGAACATCACCATCGCGGCCAGCGACGCCAGCCAGCGGCCCCACGGGTAAGGCATCTGCAACTGATAGTGGAAACGGTAGAAAAACTCGCCGCCCATGCTTTCGCGGGCCTGCACCGGCGCACCGCTCAGGGCGTCCAGGGATCGTTCCGTGTAGCGATCGTTGGAATCGCTCCAACTGACGCTCAGCTCCGGCGTGCGCTCGTCCGGTAAGGTAATGAACCAGCGTTTCGCACCCGCCGCATTAAGTTGCAGCCACGCCTGTGCGCGAGCGACGCCATCCGCCGCCGTCACCTCATGAGGCACGATTTCCGGCTGGGTCCACTGGGTGATTTCGTTCTTGAAGTAGGACAGCGTGCCGGTCAGGAAAATCGCGAACAGCAGCCAACCGAACAGCAACCCCGCCCAGGTGTGCAACCAGGCCATCGCCTGACGAAAGCCCTCTTTCACAACAGCCACCGCGCGCTGGCGTGCATCGCCCCTAGAACCGCACTCGGCAGCAGTAATCCCAACCAGGCGCGCCACGCCGAGCGACAGGCGAAACACCAGAGCACCGCGATCAGGTACACCAAAAATGAAAGGGTCATCGCCAGCACCACAGCCTCGGCGCGAGCCAGCGGTAGAAACTGCGCCAGACAAATGCTCGACAACGCCGTCACCAGGTAACCGCCGACCAAAGCCGCGACCACGCGAGAAGCCACCGCTAGCCGTCCTTTCAGCGATACCCCATCTGAACGGTTTTTTCTCGGCCTTTTTCCAGGCGCGGGCACAGTCACCGACATCGCCTCCATCACAGGGTCGCTGCAATGCATGGGTCGGGAATGGAGGGGGTCGTTGAAGCAATCGACATGAGCCGGATCATCCTGAAACCAAGCGACGCACAGGCCTGACACACCCGGCGCGCTTAAAAGAACGCAATATTAATGATAAATATTCTCATGTGCAAAGAACTCTAAAAAAAGGCGCTATTTTGATGGTTTTGACCGACAGCCAAAGCCTTGCTCTGAATCAACGTTCCACGTTATTTCGCGTCCGATGCCGACCTGTTCGTTGCTTGAACTGACTTATCATTCGGCGAATCCAACCGCTGCTCGTGAGGCCTTTTGCGGGCACGACCCGCGAAAACACGGGACGTTCCGCGCTCCTGACGCACTTTCCGCCCAACTGCAAAACCATTTCTGCGATGAAATATTTCTTTCGTTTTGGGGGTTGAATTGTTTTCCGTTCGGCGCCAACACTGTGAGTGAGGGCAGACGAAAATTCACCTTCGTCGAGACTCTCCCGAGCAAGCCAAAGTAAGGGAAGAACTATGCAAATCCAGGTCAACAGCGATAACCACATCGAAAGCAGCATCCGACTGGAGGAGTGGGTACGAACCACCGTTGAAAGCACGCTCGACCGCTACGAAGAAGACCTGACCCGTATCGAAGTCCATATCCGCGACGAGAACGGCGACAAACCCGGCCCGCATGACATCCGCTGCCAGATGGAAGCCCGGCCAAAAGGACACCAACCCATTTCCGTGACCCACAAGGCTGATTCTCTGGATCTGGCCGTGGACGGTGCCGCCGTGAAGCTCGATCACGCGCTGGAACACTTGTTCGGCAAGTTGCGCAGCAAGCGCGGAGGTGTGACGTCCATCGACAGTGCCCAAGGCAGCGATTCGGAAAACCCGGATGCCCTGCTGCAGGAAGAATTTCTGGAGAAAGATGAGGCCTTGCACGGTTAAACCGGCGGCTTAAAAAGAGGACACAAAGGGCGGGCCTGCGAAAACAGGCCCGCCCTTTTTTGTGCTCCGCTCAACACGTCCGACGAACTCAATCTGTGGGAGCGAATTCATTCGCGATTGGCCCGTACATCCGACAGATTCCTATCGGCTGTACCACTGCATCGCGAATGAATTCGCTCCCACAGGTCCTCGCCCAGCGACTGACAACACGCACACAAAGCAGGCGCCAGGCGCGCTAATGGTGCTTGTAGACAACCAGAGCAGCAGATGGCTATTACTTAAGTATTCATTCGAAACGGTAAACCCCTTCAAGGTTTGATCGCTGAAAGGACTCATGGACCGCCTGAAAGTGCCGTTCGTCCTGAATGGCCCGAACCCTGCAAGTATCCGAACGTCGAGCCTTTATCTCTGCAAGCCCCGCCCTTTCTGGCTCGACGGGCAGCTGACTCGCCAACCCAGACGTCGTTTTCAACCCACCGTTGATCCAGCGTCGAGAACTAAAGGGACTAACCCCAAGTCAACTTATGCAGATCGATAATCAGGTAGCAGCTCATGGACAATCCTTTTCAACAGATCACCGATGCATTTCACCCAGACTACCGGGTCAACCTGAGCATCCAGGGCCTCGACGGCACCATCATGCTGACACTCTCCAACGAGTCGGGCGTGGTCGCCAAACGCTTGATCAGCGCTGAACAGCGCAATTCGCCCAAGCGCCTGCGTCGCCTGATCGAGAGCGTGCAATTCGGCATCGCCATCGAACAAGGCCACAGCGCCATCAAGATTCTTGCCGCCATGACCGATGGCGACCTCAAGCAATTGACGCCACCGCCAGCGCGCAACAACTTCCTCACCCGGCCTCAATTGAACGTGGGCATCTGACACCATGACGCGAACCTGACGGAGGCGATTCCCTGTCGCCTCCCCCTTCGCAGCCTCTCACTTCATTCGACTGTCGCTTTGCGCGTCGCATCGTCCAGCGCCAGGATCGTGTGCGCATTGGTGACCGTTGTCGCCAGCGTATTGATCACACCAGACCGCAACGCCCCCAACGTCGCAGCCGCCTTGGTGTTTTCGCTGGCAATCGCCACCACATCGGGAATACGCGCCAGTTCCTGCACACTCAACCCGATGATCCGCCCCTGCATCGCCGTGATCGCGGGCTGGCCGTGAATGTCGATGAAGTCGTATCCCATCATGTCACCCACCGTGCCGGACAGCCTCGCCTGCGCGATTTCCTGGGGTGAAAACCAGCCCATGCGCACCATATTGCTGTTTTCGCTCATGTCGCCGATTCCGATCAACGCGATGTCGGCGCGACGGGCGCGGTCCAGGGTCGAGCGCACGGTGTCATTGCTGATCAACACGCTGCGCAATTCAGGGTTCGCCACCAGCGCGGGGGCGTAGAGGGTTTCGCTTTCCGCGCCGAAACGCAGCGCCAGGCGACGGCAGATGTGATCGGGGTTCATGTACTCCCCGGCTTTCAAAGAGCCGCCGATGGCACAAACGAACGTGCAATTTTTGCTGACCGGCAGAAAGACGTTGTCCGCTACCGCGCCGACATTGCGGCCCATGCCGACCGCTACGATCATGCCGTCGCTCAAGGTTTTGTTCAGGTAGTTGGCCACCAGGCTGGCCACCGCAGAGCGCTGGGTGTCCGGGTCGCTGTGATCGACAGCAATCAGCGCACGATCCAGCTTGAAGCGCTGCACGAGGGCCTGTTCCAGCTCGTTGTTCATGGTCGGGTGTTGCAGCACCCGGACTTCCACGATGCCTTCGTCACGCGCTCGCTTGAGCAGACGACTCACCTTCGCCCGCGACAGGTCGAAGCGCTTGGCAATGGCTTCCTGCGTGACGTTCTCGAGGTAATAGAGCATGGCGACGTCGGTCATCAGATCGATGTCGCTGACCCCGGCTTGAGTACTGTCACTCATGTGGACTGGCTTCCGTTTCAACTTCAAAGGCCCATTCTCGCTATACCTGGCTGCTGGCGTCCAGCCACGCCGCGTGCCTGCCGCAATTAATGGTTGTCACGCTCTATGGCCCTGATGCGCTCGACCTTCGCGCCAGAGCGCGCCGCTTCGAATTCCGACTGCAAAAACGAGCTGACCACGCTCTTGGCCAGCTCAGGCCCGATCACCCGGGCGCCGATGGACAGAATCTGCGCGTCGTTGCTTTTGCGGGCGCGTTCGGCGGAATAGGTGTCATGGGCCTGTGCCGCGCGAATACCGAACACCTTGTTGGCGGAAATCGCCATGCCGATGCCCGTCCCGCAGACCAACACGCCGAGCCGGTGATGACCTTCGTTGATGGCCGTGGCCACCGCCAGCGCAATGTCCGGATACAGCACCGGCTCCATCGAATGGGTGCCGAAGTCTTCGACCGGATACCCCAGCGACTGGATGTGCCGCTTCAACAGTTCCTTGAGCTCCAGCCCCGCTTCATCACAGCCGACGGCCACCGAAAAAGGTGTGTTCATGGCGTTTTCACTCCGTTGCCGAAAGAAACGCAGAATCGATCAAATGATCACTGCGTGAAAATATGCTCATTCATTTCGCAGCGAATCGACCTGACCTGTCAAGCGTCAAGACGCTTGAGCGGACAGAAAATTAAGCCAAACTAAAAGAGAAGGCTCTAGGACGGCGCAAAAAAGCCGCTTTCGGTCGAACTGAAATAAAACGAGTTGACTGATCAGAATTTCATTTGCTAAACATATGTTCACTTCGCAGCGCATTTGATCGCTGAATACTGCGAACCCTAATAAGAATTCACAGCACGAGGACACGCCAATGGCCCCGCCATTACTGCTCCAGGCTGAACAGGTCGCCAAGGCATACGCCGGGATTCCCGCGTTGCGTGACGGCCGACTTTCTCTGCGTGCCGGCAGCGTCCACGCCCTCTGCGGCGGCAACGGCGCAGGCAAATCGACTTTCCTTGGCATCCTGATGGGCATCACTCAGCGGGACAGCGGCGAGATTTCCCTCAACGGCCAGCCCGTGCAATTCAACCGCCCCAGCGATGCCTTGGCCGCCGGGATCGCGATGATCACTCAGGAACTCGAACCCATCCCGTTCATGACCGTGGCCGAAAACATCTGGCTGGGCCGCGAACCGCGTCACATGGGCTGCATCGTCGATTACAAAGCACTCAACCGGCGCACCCGTGCGTTGCTCGACGAGCTGGAATTCGACGTGGACGCCGAAAGCCCGATGCATCGCCTGAGCGTGGCGCAGATTCAGTTGGTGGAGATCGCCAAGGCGTTCAGCCATGACTGCCAGGTCATGATCATGGACGAGCCGACCTCGGCCATCGGCGAGCGCGAGGCAGAGACCTTGTTCAAGGCCATTCGCCGTCTTACCGCACGAGGCGCCGGGATCATTTACGTGTCTCATCGCCTCAGCGAACTGGCACAGATTGCAGACGAATACACGATCTTCCGCGACGGCGCTTTCGTCGAAAGCGGGCACATGGCCGACATCAACCGGGCGCATCTGGTGCGCGGCATCGTTGGCCAGGAGCTGCAAAGCATCGATCACAAGATCGGTCGCGAATGCCAGAACGAAACCTGCCTGAATGTCGAGGGCCTGAGCCGCGAGGGTGAGTTCCAGGACATCAGCCTGCACGTGCGCCCCGGCGAAATTCTCGGCATCTACGGGCTGATGGGGTCCGGTCGCAGCGAATTCCTCAACTGCATTTATGGCCTGACGCTGCCCGATTCCGGACGTGTAACCCTCCAGGGCAAACCGCTGCCGGTCGGCGTTCCGGCGTCGACCATTTCAGCGGGTATGTCGCTGGTGACCGAGGACCGCAAGGAAAGCGGGCTGGTGCTCAACGGCAGCGTCATGGCCAACATCGCGCTCTCCGCCTACAAAAGCCTGTCCAGTTGGTCGCTGATCAACGCGCGCAAGGAAAACGAGCTGGCGCAGAAAATGGTCAAGCGCCTGCACATCAAGACTGCCTCGCTGGACCTCCCCGTCGAGTCCATGAGCGGCGGCAATCAACAGAAGGTCGTGCTTGCCAAATGCCTGTCGACCCAGCCGATCTGCCTGCTGTGCGACGAACCCACCCGTGGCATCGATGAAGGCGCCAAGCAGGAGATCTATCACCTGCTCGACGAGTTCGTGCGCGCGGGCGGGGCCGCCATCGTGGTCTCGTCCGAAGCCCCGGAATTGCTGCATCTGAGTGATCGCATCGCGGTGTTCAAAGGTGGCCGTCTGGTCACCATCAGTACCGACACCGCACTGTCCCAGGAAGCCTTGCTGAGTCTCGCCTCATGAACACCAAAACCCTCTCCGCGCCACTGACCACCGCCGCGCCACGCCGTCGGCTGCGTCTGACCCTCGACCGCTTCGGCCTGCCGCTGGTGTTCATCCTGCTGTGCATCGTCATGACCTTCGCCAGCGAATATTTCATGACCTGGCGCAACTGGATGGACATCCTGCGCCAGACCTCGATCAACGGGATTCTCGCCGTGGGCATGACCTACGTGATCCTGACCAAGGGCATCGACCTGTCGGTGGGTTCGATCCTCGCCTTTGCCGGACTGTGCAGCGCGCTGGTCGCCACTCAGGGCTATGGCCTGCTGGCCGCCGTCAGCGCCGGGATGTTCGCCGGCGCCATGCTCGGCGTGGTCAACGGCTTCATGGTGGCCAACCTGTCGATTCCGCCCTTCGTCGCCACCCTCGGCATGCTGAGCATTGCGCGCGGGATGACCTTCATCCTCAACGACGGCAGCCCGGTCACTGACCTGCCCGACGCGTACCTCGCGCTGGGCATCGGCAAGTTCGGCCCCATCGGCATTCCCATCGTGATCTTCGCCGTGGTCGCGCTGATTTTCTGGATGGTCCTGCGTTACACCACCTATGGCCGCTATGTGTACGCGGTGGGCGGCAACGAGAAGAGTGCGCGCACGTCGGGGATTGGTGTACGGAAGGTGATGTTCTCGGTGTACGTGGTGTCCGGCCTGCTGGCAGGACTGGCAGGCGTGGTGCTGTCAGCCCGCACCACCTCGGCACTGCCTCAAGCGGGCATGTCCTACGAACTCGACGCCATCGCGGCCGTGGTCATCGGCGGCACCAGCCTTTCCGGTGGCACAGGCAGCATCGTCGGCACGCTGTTCGGCGCCCTGCTGATCGGGGTCATCAACAACGGCCTGAACCTGCTTGGCGTCTCGTCCTATTACCAGCAAGTCGCCAAGGGTCTGATCATCGTCCTCGCGGTGCTGATCGACGTCTGGCGCAAAAGAAAACGTTGAACCCTGACATCCACTGCAACAGAACGATTACAAAAATAAGGAGTTCTTTCATGAAAGCAGGCAAAACCTTACTCGCCGCACTGGCCCTTTCCGCCCTCGCCACTGGCATCGCCCAGGCGCAGACCTACAAGATCGGCGCCGCGGTCTACGGCCTCAAGGGCCAATTCATGCAGAACTGGGTCCGCGAAATCAAGGAACACCCGGCGGTCAAGGACGGCACCGTGCAGATCACGGTGTTCGACGGCAACTACGACGCGCTGACCCAGAACAACCAGATCGAAACCATGGTCACGCAGCATTACGACGCGATCATCTTCGTGCCCATCGACACCAAGGCCGGCGTCGGCGCCGTGGCGCGTGCTGAAGAGGCCGGGGTTCCCGTGATCGCCTCCAACACCAAAGTGGCGGGCGACAAAGTGCCCTACGTCGGCAATGACGACGTGGAAGGCGGTCGTCTGCAAGCCCAGGCGATGGTCGACAAGATCGGCGGCAAGGGCAACGTGGTGATCATTCAGGGGCCGATTGGCCAGTCCGCTCAGATCGATCGCGAAAAAGGTGAGATGGAAATCCTGAAGAAAAACCCGAACATCAAAGTGATCGAAATGAAGACCGCCAACTGGTCTCGGGCCGAATCCCTGACCCTCACCGAAGACTGGCTGAACGCTCACCCGAACGGCGGCATCTCGGGGATCATCGCGCAGAACGACGACATGGCCTTGGGCGCATTGCAAGCGGTGAAGTCCCGTGGCCTCTCGCCAACTGACGTGCCGATCACTTCAATCGACGGCATGCCCGATGCAATCCAGGCCGCGAAAAAAGGCGAAGTCACCACCTTCCTGCAAGACGCGCAGGCCCAATCCCAAGGCGCCCTCGACGTGGCCCTGAAAAAACTCATCGGCGCCGATTACAAGCCGCGCTCGGTGATCTGGGAGCGCTACGCCAAAGACGTGAAATGGGCCGATGGCAAGGATCAGCTGTACATCCTGCCGTGGGTGCCGGTGGTGCACAGCAACGCCGATGCGCTGTATCAGCAAGTCACTGCAGCCAAGTAATCCTTTTTCAATCACTGTGCGGGTCATCGCGACCCGCCTCTTCAGGAGCCAGGCCATGTCCGGATTCATCAACCGCGCGTTCGACTTCAAGGGGCGTTGTGCCGTGGTCACGGGGGGCGGCGCCGGAATCGGCCTGGCCTGCGCCACCTTGCTCGCCGAATGCGGCGCGCGGGTCGCCCTGCTCGACCGCGATCCCGCCGTTGAAGGCGTGGCGGCCGAACTCGGACCGGACCACATCGGCGTGGTGGCCGACCTGCGCCAGCTCGACCAGATTCAGAACGCGATCAACAGCGTCGCGACCCGCTTCGGTCGCATCGATTTCCTGATCAACAGCGCCGGTGTGGTTTTCCTCGACAAAGCGCTGAATGTGACCGAAGAGACGTGGGACAGCACCCTCGATATCAACCTCAAGGCCAGCTTTTTCGTCGCTCAAGCCTGCGCCCGTCACATGATCGATCAAGGCCAGGGACGCATCGTCAACCTGGCCTCGCAAGCCGCTGTCATTGGCCTCGACCAGCACGTCGCCTACTGCGCCAGCAAGGCCGCCGTGGTCGGCATGACCAAGGTGCTGGCCATGGAATGGGCGGCCCACGGCATCACCGTCAATGCCGTCTCCCCGACCATCGTCGAAACCGCGCTGGGCAAGAAAGCCTAGGCGGGTGAGCGCGGCGAGCAGGCCAAGAAGCAAATCCCGGTGGGCCGCTTCGCCCAGCCGGAAGAAGTCGCCGGGCTGGTCATGTACCTGCTCAGTGGCGCCGCGCAGATGGTCACCGGCGAGAACGTGGTGATCGACGGCGGCTACAGCATTCAGTGATTCGACTCTTTTTCTTTTTGTGAGGTTTTTTATGTCCGCCGTCATCGAGCGCAATCCCGCCACCACGTCCAGCGACCACCTCAACCCGGTCATTCCGCCGACCATGCAGGCGGTGGTTTGCTACGGACCGGAAGATTACCGACTCGAACAGGTCGCCGTTCCTACGCCTGGACCGGATGAAATCCTGACCAAAGTCGAGCTGTGCGGCATTTGCATGGGCGACATCAAGACCTACCGTGGCGCACCTTCGTTCTGGGGCGACGCCGAGCAACCGCGCTACGTCAAACCGCCGATGATCCCCGGTCACGAGTTCGTTTGCCGCGTCGTTGCCTTGGGCCCCGGCGCCGAGAAGCGTGGCGTGAAGGTCGGCGACCGGGTCATTTCCGAACAGATCGTGCCGTGCTGGGGCTGCCGCTTCTGCAACCACGGCCAATACTGGATGTGCCAGAAACACGATTTGTACGGTTTCCAGAACAACGTTCAGGGCGCCATGGCGCAGTACATGATCTTCACCAAGGAAGGCATCGTGCACAAAGTGCCGGACGACATCGCGCCGGACGAAGCGATCCTGATCGAACCTCTCGCCTGTTCGCTGCACGCCGCTGACCGCGCAAACGTCGGTCTGGATGACATCGTGGTGGTCGCCGGTGCAGGCACGCTGGGGCTGGGCATCATCGGGGCCGTTCGCCTGCGTAACCCCAAGCGCCTGATCGTGCTGGACATGAAACCCGAGCGCGCCGAACTCGCCCTGCGCATGGGCGCCGACGAGGTGTGGAACCCGGCACAGGAAGACGTCCTGCAAAAAATCCGCGACATCACCGAAGGCTACGGCTGCGACATCTATATAGAAGCGACCGGGCATCACAAGGCGGTCAATCAGGGCCTGGCAATGCTGCGCAAGCTGGGGCGCTTCGTCGAGTTCAGTGTGTTCAACGACGAAGCCACCGTGGACTGGTCGATCATCGGCGACCGCAAGGAGCTGGACGTGCTCGGCTCGCACCTGGGGCCGTACATGTACCCACGGGCCATCGACTTCATCGGTAATCGCAAGATTGACATGCGCGATGTGGTCACGCACAAATTCGCACTGGCCGATTTCAAAGAAGCCTTCGCGGTCATGGAGCGAGGTGATCGCTCTCTGAAAGTGGTGCTTGAGCCCTGATCGATACGCCGACTGAACAAGAAAAAGAACAAGGAAAACGCGTCATGAATCGAGTGATAAATGATGCGGATCTGGTGGTCGAGGACATGCTGCGCGGCATCCTCGTCGCCCATCCGCAATTGCGTCAGCACGAAAACAACCCACGGGTCATCACCAAGGCCAAGGCGTCCAGCGCGGGTCAGGTCGGAATCGTCACCGGTGGAGGCTCGGGCCATGAGCCCGCGTTTCTCGGCTATGTCGGTCCGGGACTGGTCGATGCCGTCGCCGTGGGCGAAATCTTCTCCTCCCCCACTGCCAAGAGTTTTTTCGACGCGTTTCGCGCTGCGGACCATGGCGCGGGCATTGCCTGCCTCTATGGCAATTACGCCGGCGACAACATGAACGTGAAGCTGGCGATGAAAATGGCTGCCAGCAAAGACCTCGAAGTGCGTACGGTCGTTGCCAATGACGACGTGGCGTCGGCCCCGCGCGAAGACATTGCCAAGCGTCGCGGTGTGGCGGGCGAAATCTTCATGTGGAAAATCGGGGGCGCCGCGGCTGCCCAAGGTTACGACCTGAGCGGCGTCATCCGCGTCGCGCAGAAAGCGGTGGATCACTGCCGCTCCATCGGTGTCGGCCTCACCCCCTGCACTATCGCTGCCGTGGGCAAACCGAACTTTCAGATTCCCGACGGGCAAATGGAGCTGGGCATCGGCCACCACGGCGAACCCGGTATCGAAGTCGTGCCCATCGAGCCTGCCGCCGCGATGGCCGAGCGCATGCTCAAGCCGATCCTCGCCGACCGTGATTTCCATCAGGACGACAGCGTTGTGGTCCTTGTTTCCGGTCTGGGTGCGACGCCGGTCATGGAGCTGTACATCTTTTACGCGGAGGTCGAGCGACTCCTGACCGAAAAGGGCCTGAAGGTGCATCGCTGTTATGTCGGCAATTACTTCACGTCGCTGGAAATGATGGGCGTCACCCTGACCCTGCTGGGTCTGGACGACGAACTGAAAACCCTGATCGATCAACCCTGCCAGTCCATCGGACTGACCCAGACGGAGTGAATCATGAGCCAGCATTTTTCCAGCGCTGAGGGCAGCGCCATCGTCGGCGATCTGGTCAGCGTGATCGTCGCCAACCGCGAATACCTCAGCGAAGTGGACGGCGCCATCGGCGACGGCGACCACGGCATCAACATGGCCAAAGGCTTCGCCCATTGCGGTCGGACCATCGAAGGCAGACAGCTAAGTCTGGCCGAAGCCCTGGACGAACTGACCCTGAGCCTGATGGAAGGCATCGGCGGCTCGATGGGGCCGCTCTACGGCAGCCTGTTCATCGGCATGGCCAACGAAGTGCGCGACAGCCAGACCATCGACGCGGCGCAATTCGCCAAATTGTTGCGCGGCGGTCTGACGTCATTGCAGGACATCACTGACGCAGGCGTGGGCGACAAGTGCCTGATGGACACACTGATTCCCGCCGTTGAAGCGGCAGAAAAGGCCGCCAGCGAAGGCGCATCCTTCGATGAACTGCTGGCGCAGGTAAAAGCGGCGGCGTCCAAAGGGCGTGATTCGACGAAGGACCTGATCGCCAAAATTGGCCGCGCCAGTCGTTTAGGCGAGCGTTCGCTGGGTGTGCTGGACGCGGGGGCGGTGTCGTGCTGCCTGATTTTGACGCGGCTGGCAGAGTCGGTGGAGCCGAGGCTGCAAGGCTAGCGTTCGAACTCACCTGGAGCCGCACGGCTTGTTGGCGTTAGCAACCTCAAGACGCTATCGCCCGGCGAGCCTTATTGCATGAGTGCCCGCCATATTAGCGGGCCCATAACATAGAGCCCCACGAACACTTTCCTCTCCCCGCGCCCCTTTGCGGCATCAAGCTCCGAATCCCGGATTGCACCTCAATACGTCAACCACTACCATTCTGGTGTTTCCAGCGCACAGCCGAAGCGCCGATAAACGACGAATCCCTGACAACTCGACAGCCTCAACACACACCATAAAAGCATGTACAACGAATGAAACGATGGTCTAGAAAAACGCGTGTTTTAGTCTTTGGCACTGGCGCAGGGGGCATCAACTGTTATCGACAACACAGTGGCCGTTACAACATCGTAGGTTTTCTGGACAACGACAAGCAGAAGCAGGGAAAACGCCTGTTTGGAACAAAGATATTCGCACCCGCCGAACTGCCTCATTTACGTTATGACAAAATACTGATCGCAAGCGATTACTACCTGGAAATACATGAACAGCTGGTGTCATCGCTGAACATTGATGACAACATCATCAACATTTTCCATGCGGGTGCCGCCATCCCGTGGTTCAAGCGCATCAAGCAAACATTTTTATTCGCCCTCTACGATCGACTGTGCAAGAAAAGAGATGTGCTCTCAGACGCTATTTTCCCATTCATTTTCGGAAAAGCATCGGGGATCAAGCGCATGAATCTCGCTTGGCTAGACACTTGCGAGGCCTATCGAGTGCACCGTTTCAGGGAGCCGATGCAGGGCTCTGTACAACCGCCCAGAGTACTCGGGGTTCATACACCGCCTAAACGCCTGTTGATTCCCGAGGTTTCCCTCTACCGGTTCAACAAAGCCACCGTGTACTCCACCTCACGATCCGTGCAACTGCCTGACGGCGTCCTGGTCGTGGAACGTGTGACCACAACCGCTACGCCCACCGCAGATTATTGTGCGGGGCCTGTGATCTATCACGGTGAACACCTGGCGCTGGTTCGCCCGAGTGAGTCAGCCGAACACATTCCCAAAGGCATTATCATCAACGGGGTTAACGAGCTTAACTACTACCATTGGGTGGCTGAAACCCTGACCCAATTACAGTTCATCCGTGAATTACCTCAGCCGTTTTCAAACTACCCATTGCTGATCTCGGAACGCAGTCAGAAAATACCCGCGATACGGTTCATGCTGGATGGCCTTACCGAAGGGCATGACATCGTTTTCCTGAAATCGATGACCGCTTACAACGTAGACGATCTGTTAATGATCAGCGCCGCTGTCAATCTCGTCCCCAACTACAGAGGCCCCGTTGTAGGGTGTGCGGAGAACAGCTTCGCCAGGCCAGAGTCCATCCATTTTCTACGCCAGACCATCACCCATCTCACGAGCAGCCACCCGCCCAGGAAAATGCCGACTCGCATTTTGCTGGCCCGTAAGGATTACCTGCGCAAATACAATCAACGGGAATTGATCACGCTACTTGAGCCCTATGGCTTCGAGCCCGTCTACATGGACGACCTTGACATCGCCGATCAGATTTCTGTGATCGCTAACGCCGAATTGATCATGGGCCCTACAGGTGCTGCGTGGACTAACTTGATATTTGCATCGCCAGGCACCCGCGCGTTGTGCTGGATGCCGATGGAGTTTGGCGAGACGGCCTGCTTTTCCAATATCGCAGACATCAACGGCGTCGAGATGGATTACATCCTGTACCCCGCAGGCACTTCAAATTCACGGGCGCTCTACTTTCACGACTACACCCTCGATTTGAAACCCATCCATGAGTGGGTCGCTTCAAAGACAAGCAACCCTGTCTGATCATCCGAACGTGGTCGGCTCGCCAAAGTCCGCCGACCTCGACTACACAATCTTGCTCGCAAGATGCTCTCGGGCCGCCGCCACGGCATCGGGCGTGATCTCGAAGAAAATATCCACATCATCTTCGCCAGTGCGATAGGCGCCCATTTTTTCATGGAAGGAAATGACCTTGGTATTTCCTTTTCTGACATCGAAGTGACATTTGTTAAAGCCGAGGTGCTCAAAACCGAACGTGTACACCAGAAACGCGCTTTCCAAGGCGGAATAACGGGTTTTGTTTTCGTTGAGTATCCAGCTTCCCCAACAGAAAGAATCCTCTCTCATATCGTAGACCCTGACGGTGCCACAAGGCGTCCCGTCGAGCCTTTCGATGATGAAGTAATACTGAGCGCCTTTGGCTTCATCCTCTTTGTAGTGGGATATCCATTTCTTTTGAGCGGCGACGTCGGCAACGACGGCAGATAAAAACGTGTTGTATCGCGGGTCCAGACGTAACGTGAGAATAAACGCCGCGTCCGATTCCTCTATCAGTCGAAGCCGGATTGATTTCGAAGACAACTCCATTTATCGCCTCTGCTGTATTTCGTTGTGCACCTGATGCCCGAAAGCCTACCTTGACCTCCAGCGCCTGCACAACCCGCCAGGAAGCCCGTCGGACGCGTTAAATCTCGTCACTCGGCTTTTTCTTTCACCGAGGGAAACCGGGCAGAAGCGTACCGAACCACCAGAATGGACACCGAAAGGAGCACCACCCCGCCCGTCAAATAAAGAATGCCTTCATCGGGCGATTTGTGATGCGACACATCACTGATCAGCAAACGAATCAATGCCGTTACACCGATGTAAAGCAGGAACCTGAGCGGCATGTGGTTGGTGCGAAAGTAGATGCCGCTCATCGCCAACAATTCAAGGTAGATGAACAGCAGAAGAATGTCGTCGACGCTAATCGTATCTTGATGAAGCATTTCAATAAACGCGGTGATGCCCGCGTAGACAGTAATTGCACCAATCCCGAACAGCGCAAGGTAATGAAATAACTCCACCCCAAGATTGCCCAGGCTGTTCGCCCCGGCATGAAGCCTGATGCGCATCCGATCTGCCCATTTCATGCGTTTACTCCCTATCGCTCGCCAAACCGGCAAAAATGTTCAAGCACTGCTACGACCCACACTCAATCCCTGACGAACCTTGGGATTGCCGTGCATTAAAGGGGCCATCGGCTATGGTTGTGAACGCGACCGGTTGTCGCAAGGCAGCGGGTAGGCGCTAGAAATGCGCGTGAATTGCCACTATCCAGATCGTAACGATTGCCTTATGCTGCGCACTGTATAAATAAACAGTAATTGCGATGAGCTTACCGTTGGCCATTGATGCCGCCGAGCGCGGGGCCAACCTCACCACACTGGACATGACGACGAGGCCAAAATGGCTGTTGAAACCCTTTACCGCAGTACCCGCGATTTGGAGACTACGTTCGTGGACCGCAAACTCGCCGATGCGCATGATCAAATGCTTGAGCTGGCCGAGCTCCTTACCGACGTGCTGATGAAAAACGTACCGGGCTTGTCAGAGAAGCATGCCGAAGACGCGAGCATTTACATGGCGAAAAACCGCGCCGTGTTCGCGGCGGCGTTCAAGAACAACGCCACCGCGCTGAACGAGCTCTCAAGTCCTGGCGAAGCCGACAGCGAAAGCTGATTCGTTCACACTCGAAACGACAGCCAGCGTGTTCATCACTCCGGCTGTTCGAGCGCCTCGACCAGCGCCTTGAAAAACCTCGCCGCCTCGCCTCCCGTTACGGCTCTATGATCAAAGGTCAGTGACAGGGGCAGGATCGGATGAATGACGACTTCGCCGTTCATGGCCACCGGTTCTTCCCGAATGCCCCCCGCGCCGATGATCGCCACTTGTGGCGGTACGACCACCGGGTTGGCGTAGCGCCCGAACAAGGTGCCGAAGTTGGACAAGGTGATCGTGGCGCCCATCATTTCCCGAGGTGGAATCGAGCGGGCTTCCACGTCGGCGCGCAGACGATTCATGCCCTCTTTCAAATCGACGGACTCGCGATTGCCGACATCGCGGAGCACCGGCACGAATAAGCCATCCGGCGTGTCGACAGCAATCCCGAGATCAAGATTGTCATGGTGCTTGATCGATAGCGATTTGCCGTCGAACCAGCTATTGAGAACGGGCTCGACCTTGCACGCCGCTGCTATCGCCTTGCCGATACGAATCAGCGGATCGCGCGCCGCGCCCCATTGATGCAAGTCCGCATCGCCGAAGATCGTGACGGGCGCCACTTCCGCGTGGGACTTGGCCATGTTCAGCGCCATGCTCCTGCGTACGCCTCGCAGCTTCTCGCCGCCAAACTTGTCGCGCTCGGCCTGAGAAGCACCTTCCACATCCGCGCGGGTGATCAAGCCATCACTGCCCGAACCGCTCAGCGCGTTGAGATCGACACCCCGTTGACGCGCCAATTGTCGAACGGCGGGTGTGGCGCGAGTCGACAGATGCTCGCGGGTCGAGGGCGCCGCGCCGACAAAGAACTGATCATCCTGACTGTTGCCGCCCCCTTCGAGACGCCCGACGACCGTGCCCGCATCGCCCTCGCCTTCGAACGCCATCAGCGGTTCACCCACGTGCAAGATGTCGCCATCGCCGCCGTACACTTTCGCCACCACGCCATCGTAGGGGGCAGGAATATCAACGATGGCCTTGGCGGTTTCCACCGACACCATCCGTTGGTCAGCCTGCACCGTATCGCCCGCCTTGACGTGCCATTCGACGATTTCCGCTTCCTGCAAGCCTTCGCCCAGGTCGGGCAGTTTGAAATATTTCATCGCAAGCCTCCTCGGCCATCAGGCGAAAGTCAGGGCGCTGTCACACGCGTGAAGAATGTCTTCGACGCTGGGGATGTAGAGCTGCTCCAGCCGGTACAGCGGCGGCGGGATGTCCGGCGCAGTGACCCGCTGAATCGGCGCCTGCAGATCCAGAAACACCCGTTCATAAAGGCTCGCCGCGATGTCCCCGCCCAGCCCACCGGAACGCGGTGCTTCGTGAACGATCACGCAGCGGCCGGTCTTGCGCACCGAGGCTTCCAGGGTGTCGAGGTCGAGCGGTTTGACGCAGGCGACGTCAATCACCTCGGCTGATACGCCCTTTTCGGCCAGCGCGCTCGCGGCCTGCAACGTTTCGTGAACACTGGCGCCCCAACTGATGAGGGTGATGTCGCTGCCTTCACGCAAGGTGAAACAGGTGTCCAGCGGCAGGCGTCTCCCGTCGTCGACGAGGGGTTGCGGGTTCATGCGATAGAGGCGCGTCGGTTCGAGAAAGATCACCGGGTCCGGGTCGTCGATGGCCGCGAGCAACAATCCATAGGCCCGCGCAGGGGATGACGGAATGACCACGCGCAACCCCGGCACATGAGCGAAGATCGCTTCGGTGCTTTCGCTGTGGTGTTCCGGTGCGCGAATACCCGCGCCCATGGGCGAACGCAACACCATCGGGCAGCTCAGGCGACCCCGTGTGCGATTGCGCATGCGGGAGGCGTGTGACACCAGATGTTCCATAGCGGCATAGATGAAGCCGAGGAATTGAATTTCCACGACCGGTTTCAGCCCTTGTGCCGCCATGCCAACGACCAGGCCGCCGAGCATGGTTTCCGCAAGCGGCGAATCGATTACGCGCTTGAAGCCGAACGTGTCTCGCAGCCCTTGTGTGGCGCGAAACACCCCACCGTTGACGCCGACGTCTTCGCCCAGCACCACGACGTTTTCGTCCTCGCCCATGGCTCGGTGCATCGCCAGATTAACGGCTTCCAGCAGGCTGACTTTCTTGTCTGCCGGGAGTTTGTCTGAAGACTGATCATTGGCCATGATCGGCACCTCCATTACGACGGGCCACGCGTTCGAGGAACCACTCGCACTGATCCGCCAGCGGCACCGGCCATTTCGCGTAAACGTGATCAATCACGGATTCGGGAGCCTGATTGCCGGCGCTTTCGAAGTTGTCCACGGAGCGCTGCACCAGCCCTTGGCATTCGGTGATGAGCGCCTGTTCGCGGCCTTCATCCCACACGTCCTGACTGGCCATGAACGATTGCAGGCGTTTGATCGGCTCTTCCTGCCATGCCTGTTTTACTTCATCGGCCGGCCGGTAGCGCGTAGCGTCGTCGGCGGTGGTGTGGTCGCCCAGCCGATAACTCAGGCACTCCAGCAGAACCGGGCCTTTGCCCTTGCGCGCCCGTTCCAGCGCAATCTGCATGCGGTCATACACCGCGAGAATGTCATTGCCGTCGACCTGCTCACCCTGAAATCCCGCGCCAATGGCCTTCTGCGCCAAGGTTGGCGCGCCACACTGAATGCGCCGGGGCACCGAAATGGCCCATTGGTTGTTGTTGATCACGAACACCACCGGCAACTGCCACGCGCCCGCGACGTTCAAAGCTTCAAGGAAATCGCCTTTGCTGGTAGCGCCGTCGCCGCAGGTGGTCACGGCCACCCTGTGTTCGCCACGAATTTTGAACGCACTGGCTACCCCGCACGCGTGCAACGCTTGAGTCGCAATGGGCACGCAAAGCGGGAAGTCTTGGGCGACAGCAGGCTCTGCGTAATCGCTGCCACGCTCGTCACCGCCCCAATACAGCAGAATTTCTTCCATGCGCACGCCGCGCATCAGCTGCACGGCCGTGTCCCGGTAATAGGGAATCAGCACGTCTTCCGGCTTCATCAGGCTGCCAATGGCGACGCCGATAGCCTCTTGACCGAGCGTCGGGGCGTAAGTGCCGATGCGCCCGGTGCGCTGTAATGCGACGGCTTTCTGGTCAAAAAGCCGGGTCAGAACCATGTGTTTGTAGAGGCGGGTGAGGAGGTTGAAGTCATCGGCCCAAGGGGGAAGCTCTCCGGTCAGGCGACCGTCGGGGGACAGATAACGGGTGTACGCAAGATCGATCTTGTTATGGGACATTGCACACTCCTGGCACGCGCGGCATGCAGCACAGCGCGCGCGTGGTGGTCTCAACTCGCCACTTGTGATGGCGAGCCTTGATTGAGCGATGCCGGTAAGGCGTCTACTCAAGGTTCAACAGGCGCTCTGCCAATGCATCGGCCACCCGCGCGGGTGAGCGCTTCTCGGCCTGGGCATGGGCAAATACTTCAGTCAGCCGTGTTCCTATCTGGGACAGATGTGCGGTGATGGTGCTGTGGTTTTCTCCCTGATGTTGCAGCGCGACGTAGATAAGGCCGCCGGAATTGATCACGTAATCGGGCGCGTAGAGGATGCCTCGGGATTCGAGCTGGTCGGCGATGGCCGCGCAGCTGAGTTGGTTGTTGGCGCCCCCGGCCACCGCGGCGCAACGCAGTTTGGTGACGCTGTGGCTGTTCAGCACACCGCCCAGGCCGCAGGGCGCGAGAATGTCGCAAGGCGTGCTAAGCAGCGCTTCGATGGCAATCGGCTTGGCGCCCATTTGCTCCATCGCCAACTGCACCTTTCCGCTGTCCAGATCAGCGACCAGCAGCTCGGCACCCGCCGCGTGGAGCTGCTCGGCCAACGCCCATCCCACGTGCCCCAGCCCCTGAATCGCGACGCGCAGCCCTTCCAGATTGTCGCTTCCCAACCGGGCCATGGCCGTGGTGCGAATGCCTGCATACAAGCCCAACGCCGTGTAAGCCGTGGGGTCGCCGGATTTCGTAGTCGTGGTGACGTGCTGGGTGTATTGCGCGATGCAGTCCATGTCTTCTTTGGACGTGCCGCTGTCGATGGCCGTGATGTAGCGGCCGTCCAGGGTCTGGACGAATCGGCCAAAGGCCTCGAACAGCGCGGCGCGGTCCGGCACATGAGCGGGCCGCAAAATGACCGCCGTTCCGCCGCCCAGCGACAGGCCCGCGAGCACTGACTTGTAGCTCATGTTCCTCGCCAATTGAATGGCGTCTTCGATGGCGCTGTCTTCATTTGGATAGGACAGGTAGCGACAGCCACCGAGGGCCGGGCCCTTGCGGCTGCTGTGAATCGCCACCACGGCTTTAAGGCAGGTCTGTGGATCGACGACCATGTGCAGCGATTGAATGTGTGAATTTTGCATGAGAGCGAACATCGGCAGTGCTCCCGTTTTTTTGTACTGCGAGTATAGGCGTTCGCTGAAAAAACGGCGGCAGCGATGGGAACATCCTGACAACTTGCCGACCTGAAGCCGCCAATCGGTCTTGGGCACTGGACGAAACCCCACACGGGGGGCTAAAACGAAGCTTCCTGGAACAGCATTTCAGACGCCTGGTCCGGTCGGAGAAGTCGATGAATCCACGCCAAAAATGCCTCGATTGCTTCCACAGCGTGCCACCTGCAACGTTCGAAGCAGCGCTGTGGATCGGTGTCGAACACGATGCGCTGGTCGATCCTCGGCAGGTTTTCGAATGGATCGATCAACTTCAGCGCCAGGTCAGCGCCACTCTGCCGATGCTGCCTGCCACTGAACTGGCGCAACCGCTTCTGCGCCATATGACGGCTATCGGATTTCAACAGGATGATGTCGCCCAACCCAAGCCGCAGGTTGCCTTGCTGGACAAGATTGTCGAGCGTCGCCGAGGCCAGCCGCTGGGGCTGGCGATGATTGCGCTGGAACTCGCGCGCCGTCTGGAAATCCCTCTTGAGGGCGTCAACTTTCCCGGTCACTTCTTGCTGCGTGTGCCGGGCGCTGACCATACCCTCGACCCTTGCGGCGGCCGCAGGCTCTATCCCAAGGATTGCCGCGAACTGCTGCTGCGCCAGTTCGGGCCGGACATGCCGCTCAAGGCCGAACACATGCGTACCGCCACACCCCAGGCCATGCTGCAGCGCCTGTCACGCAACCTGCGCCACCTGCATCACATCAATGACGATGCAATCGCTTCCCTGAAAGATGCCAACCGGGTGTTTGAACTGGGACAGGCCAACACCAGCGATTACCTCGCACGCGCCAGCCTGTACCAGGCGCTGGAGTGCCCGCAGGCCGAGCGTTACGACCTGGAACACGCGCTATTGTTGAGCGAAGACCCTGTTCAACGGATCAGGCTCACTCAAAGATTAGTGACTCTGCCGTCCCGCGGAGGTATTCATTGACGGCCTCCTGAAATTTGCCCTTGCCTTCCAACGTGTTCCACACCCAGACTCCTGTTGGAAGGGCTGCCCCTTTGGCCGCCAGCTGCGACGCATTGAACAACTGCAATCTTGCGCCTCCTGCTGTGGCCAGACCCAGTATGCCCTCCAGCAAGAGCGGGAGTGCCGCGGCCCGGTCGCCTGAAAGGTAGGCATCGAGCCCTTGGTAGATCGTCACCGCACTGGTGAAAAATCCCCAGCCGATGCTGACTATCGGAAAGGGTATCGAGAGCATGGTGCCCAACCACTGAATAATCGTCCAGGCTGTTGAAAACCGCGCTTCGGCATGGCTTTCGGTCTGGGCATCGACATCCGCGATCATGCGTTCGAGCATGTCTCCGTACATCCGCTCCGCATCGGCGATGCGATTTTCGATGCGATTCACGATACGGATGAAATCTTCATCGAACTTGCCGCCCCGCTCAAGCTCATCGAAGTAACTGCCGACTTGGGGCTGCCCCTGATAAGCGGCCCGGCTGTAGTAATAATTCTGCATCTGCGACGACGCCAACAACTGGGCATAGTCACTCAACGCTCTGAAGTGGACACCGTCAGGCGAGCTTGGGGTGTAAAGCAGATTGAAGTCAGGATCGGTCTTGCCGAAATCCCGGAAGATATAGACACCTTCGATGATTTGTCCGGCGATGGTGAACGCTGACACACCGGTCGTGGGGGAGGTGGTTGTCGCGTCGCGATCGAACCCGATGATCGCACGCCTTAACCAGCTGTACTGGCCTTCGCTGAGTTCGCCTCGCATGAACTCTCTCAACGCACCGCGTGACATTTCATATTGGATACGCTTGGCCATCAACCGTTTTCGACGAGCGTAAAGCGGACTTTGACGGCCAAGGAATTCCCGCTCCATGAAATTCATGTATTTCGCGCCCAGATCGAATTCCCGGATCTGTTTATCCATGAAGTGAAATACCGTGACCGGGAGCATGGTCACGTTCAGCCCGGTCGACGAGTACAGATGAACCTGAGGTCGATGACTCAGAATGTCCTCACTGCCGTCCATCACAAGCTGGGTCAACTGATGCAGCTCGGTATGCTCACCGAATTCGGGGGCGTTGTTGTAGGGCTCGCCAAGGCCGAGATACAAGGTGTCAGGGTCGACGTTTCGGGTGTAGCCATTTTCACGGAGGAAGGCGTTCAGCACTGAGGTCGTGTGCGCATGAGCATAGCGTCTGTAATCGATCAACCCATCGCTGATGCGTATGAACTCGGCATTTAGCGCCTCGATTCGAGCCTCCATGAGGGCTTGAATCGAAGGACTCGCAAAAGAGGTCTGGCTGTCCAGCAGCGGCGCAGCGCCTTCTGCCGCCTGCAAGGTCCGGGACACCTTTTGGCCAATCAGATCGGCCAGATTCTGCTCGAACGTACTGCCCGTACAACGCACGAAGAGACAACTGTTCAGCCCCCATAGCGAAGGCTTCAGGTGCACGTTGTTAATCACGGCAGCGTGGCCGCTTTCCGTCGGGCCGGTCAATTGGGCATGGACAAAGGAACGCCCCGCCTCGGTTGCCAGCCACTCGCCAACTTTGAAACACAATTGCCGCCACGATCCGAACTCGAAGAAGTCCTGCCCCCGCGGTGCGCCTGGAGCATACAACACGTAGTGCTCATCAGAGCCGGCCTTATCCTGAAAAACAATGAAGTCATTGAAGCGCGTATGAGTTTCCAACAGATAAAGGCTACCGATGCTGTAGGTCGATCCCTCCTTTCGCCCGTCGCCGCGAATCATGTTCAACAGCTCATGGCTGCGATCCTGAATCAGGTGACCTTGCAGGGACGCCGAGAACGCGCTCAAGGCTATAGCGCTGTCGCGATGTTTTACCAGTTGCCGGATGTTATCGGCATCTTCATAAGCCTGCCGCAACGCTGTCCCGTAGCGATGGTGAAGATTCAGATCCGAGAGAAGCATGCGAACGAAGGCTTCCGAGAACTCAGCGTGAAGATGATTGATGGCCGGCGCAAAACTCATCGGCCCACTCGTGTCAGGCAATCCTGACGTCGCAAACTCCAATAACGTCTTTTCGTATTTAACGGAAAGTCTGTCGCCGTCGCCCGATGGGATGGAGTCTTCAAGGGTCAGGGTGACGGCGTTGGGATCAATCGAGCACCCGAGGCGATTCTGCATCGCACTCGTTAGCTCGTTGAACGCGAAGACAGTGATCGACTCCACCCCGGCGAGTCTTTGCGCCAAGTCGTGCTTGAGCGTCCGATGGCGCCGCTCAAGCTCCAGCAGATGACGCTTGTCGGCCGGCTGAGCGAACTTGCGCCACTCAGGTGCCGAGAGGTCGTCTGCCCTGACCGACAAAAGATTGAATCGGTGCCCCATTGCCTCGTCCAAATGGCTGCACAACTGGGCGGCGTCGACGCGCTCGTGCCAGATAGCGGCATCCGGCGTCGATTGCTCCAGCAGGTAAGCGAAGTCCTGCGCTTGCTTCGTCTGCACGAATCGCAGGTGATCCTCCAGCAGCGCACTGGCCAACGGCTCAAATATCCAGGCATCGGCAGTAACGCTTTGACTCAGAGCCAGCCGCGCTTGGTCGGACAGCGGCAGTGCACTGACCAGATGCGGGTCACGAGTGTCGAGCGATAATCGGCTGCTCAACGTTTCACGCAGACTGTCCATGGACTTGAAAGCTTCAACCCCCTTGCAAGGCATCACGAGAAACACCGGCGCTGATGGCTCATCGGCCTGCTCGTTCGACCCGCTGACGACATAAACGGGCAGCAGCGCGGCAGGCCCGGCGTCTTGCAGATCGAGCGACACCCCATAGACCCCGGCGACAGTGCCGTCGACGACAACACTCGACAAACGACTGCGATCCGATGCCAACATGGCCTGGCACGCGACGCGCAGATCGAATTCGTGCTTCAACGCTTCCCGGTGCAAGCTCATCAACGCATCACCGACTGACTCAATGCGTTCGAACATGCCGGGAAAGTGGATCATCTTTCCCCAATGGTCGCGCAGGTAAGCCCCGTAGTCGACGAATGCAGTGGGTGCCAGGCCCTCCAGAACCTGCCACATGTGCTGGTTCTGCTCCACGGTCAACGCGTACATTTCATCGACCGTGGCATGGCGGGTGTAAAAACCGCCTTCGGTTATCGCGTCAACCGATGTTCCCGCACGCAACGTTTCTATCAGAAGGTCAGTCATGCTGGTGGAGGCAATCGCATCGTCTCCAGAGCGGTTGCAGAAGATTGCATCAGGGTTGGACACGGCCAGATCAGTACCCGCACGGACCTGACTAATGCCCTCGCGCAGTCGCTCAGACACCCATTCGCGTAGCGTATGGCTAGGCGTGAGTACCTGCTGACAGCCCGAACTGGCTGTGGACAACGCCGTCAGGTGTTGAGTGATCTGATCGAAGGTCTGAGAAGTCGCGGGCTCGACTTTGGGTTCAAGAACAGCATTCATGGGTACAGCTCCAAGGTAGGTCGCTTACCCCCACTCGGCATCCAGCCGAACGAGAAAACAGGTAATCGGCGAAAGTGAGCGCTTATGAAACGACCTCACACGTCCTGGGTAGCGGTACATATTTATATGCAGCGGCTGCACCCCATGACAGCCTGCGTAGGAATCATCGGACCAGCTGCCAGGAAAAATCACATTGTTGCCGCTTGGGTAAAACTGCATGTCGTAAACGCCGATGTTTAAGCCACCGAGAAACACCTATCATTCACTCACTTCGCGGTCACCCTCGTCGCGAACTGGAAATCCCTCTTATTTCGTCTGACGGTGTTTTCACCTCAGGCCTCTCAATGGATTTCCTGACGTAGATTTTCAAGCTCCTGGATCTGACGTCATATTTAGCCGCTGCGTTTGCAGCGGCTTTTTTTTGGGATGTCTATTTACGGTAGCGACGGCACTTCGTATGCAGCAGCGGTGGGCGCTCCATGGGATTCGGGTGCGATCAGAAATGCCTTACGGGATTATTAGCAGCAGTCCTACAAGATCATATGTTTAAAGGTAGTTATCGGCAGGATGTGGATTCCACGTTTACGGGCCGATGTTGAGCGCTTTTAAATAAATGAGGTTTGATCATGAATAATAAAAAAATAGCAGTTTTTATACTGGCATTGAGTCTGACTCATCTTGCAAGCACCGCCACGGCAGCACCGTCTTCTCAAGCATTTCCCTGCTTCAGGTACAGCAACCAGATGTCACCAGGCGTAGCACAGCCCGGCGAGTACAAAGTGGTTCACAGCTATACCGTCAATTGCGGAACAACACTTCACAACATCACGTTGAGAACTCAACAGGGGTCACTGCAGCCTGTGACAGTGGAACAGCTCCAAGGCGGTGGCTGGGTCACTGTTGCAAGAGATGCACACGACCCGTCTGCCAAATGGGGCGGTGGCAGCTTTCGGGTGATTCTCGATAATCGTAATGGCACAACACCTATCGCTTATCGCGGCAGTTTCTCTGTGCCGCTGTAAGGGGCGCCGGAGCGGTGACCGACTCACCGCTCCGGCTTCATGATCTCGGTCATGTTCGGATGTTAACCAAAGACCTTTCGCGAGGCGTATTGGCATGTTCCTCAAGCGCGAGCGTGACCGACATGACCGTTTTCAGCTTGGTCAGCGTATCTCTGGCAAACCCGTGTCCCTCCGATATGTGCTTATTGAGAAACCCGAGTTGACGCTCAAAGTAGTCATACATATCCACTTTCTTATCGAGGCTTATTTCATTTCCCTGCGCATCAAAATCCAGATCAATGCCCGAAAGCCACCCCGACGTGCCGTAATCAATGATGCCCATGTCCACCAGTACATTGCCAATTTCACGCAATTGTCGGTTGGTCGTATTCCTGGGATCAAAACCTGACAGGTCCAGGTTGAAGCCCTTCAATTTCTCTTTATTGGAGATGCTTTCGTCAGCCCAGTACTGTCTGACTTTTTGCTTGACACTTTCTTCCTGCTCCGAAGCCCCTGATTGAGTCCGGAACCGGTTATCTGGAAGCACGGCATAAGTACTGAGCCGGCGATTTATTTCGGAAAAATTCTGAAGCATTTTCGACCTCCACGATAGGAACGATTACGTTCGTCCTATCGGGGGCGCCGTCCCAGGCTTGAGGCAAAAAACCTGAAGACGGAATCATTGCCTCGTAAAGAGACCCTTCCTACAAACAAGCCAATAATGGCCCTACAAAATTGACCCGTTCCACTCCGCTGAAACGGTCACGCCCAGCCTCGACTTCAACCCGCAAACCTCTGCAGATTCGCCATCATTTCCTTCAGCGCTTCAACGTTGTCGCCAGGATGCGTGGCGTCGGTGAAGTCGTTGATGGTGGTCCATTGCGCGGCGACATCCTCTGGCGAAAACCCTGCCCTTGGGTCGAACCCGGCGCCGATGCTGCGTTCCCAGCGGACCTTGCCTATCCAGCCGCCTCCGACTTCATATAACCCGGCGCTCTCTTGGCAATGTTCACTGCCCAGGTACACCACCAATGGGCTGACGAGTTCAGGCTTGAGAAGCTCGAAGACGCTGGCCGGGATCAGCCCTTCGGTCATTCTCGTGCCGCCGGTCGGTGCGATGGCGTTGACCAGAATGTTGTTCTTGCGCCCTTCCAGCGCCAGTGTGCGGGTCAGGCCGTAGAGGCCGAGCTTGGCCATGCCGTAATTGGATTGGCCGAAATTGCCGTAGATCCCGGACGTGGACGAGGTGAAGATGACCCGCCCGTAGTTCTGCGCGCGCAGATGGGGCCAGGCGGCATGGGTCACCTTGTAGGCGCCTTCGACGTGGACCCGGTAAACCAGCTCCCAATCAGCGTCTTCCATTTTGGCGAAACTCTTGTCGCGCAGAATCCCCGCGTTGTTCACCACGACGTCTACGCGACCGAACGCATCCAGCGCGTTTTGGACGATCTTGTCGCCATCGGTCACAGAATCATGATTGGCCATTGCCTGGCCGCCCGCTTCGCGAATTTCCGCCACGACGCGGTCGGCTGCCGACGCATTGGCGCCTTCACCATGGGCCGAACCGCCCAGGTCATTCACCACCACGCGCGCCCCGTGACGGGCGAACAGCAAGGCGTGAGCCCGCCCCAGCCCGCCGCCGGCACCCGTGACGATGACCACTTTGTCTTCGAAACGTATGGACTCACTCATGCCGCACTCCCCAATGATGAGGCACGCACTCGATTCCGTGAGGTCCGCGCCAATCAGCTGGTGCGTTCGAGGGCGTGCTAAACAGTCATGGAGTGTCAACCAGTCGCTGGCGGGTCACAATCAATACGAGCCGTTCTGAATGGTGCTCGATAACACAAAGGGATGATTGGCAGGCTTACTGTTCTGGATCGCCAGCGGCACGACAATTGGAGGTCTGAAGTCAGCGGCTGAAGCGCGAAACGCCTCGTAGCAGCTCAAGACACGTGCGGGAGCCTCCGTCTGGGGGTAGCGGCCCACATCCGGCAGCAAGATGGTGTCCGGGTCGGGAATCAGCTCACGATAGCGCTCCACCATATGGCGCCCTGAAATCGGGTCGGCGGCGCCGTTGATGAAGCGCATTGGCACTTGATTGCGCTGCATCGCCTGCACCCAGCGGTCGCGCAGCTCTACGCGTTCGGGGAGGTAATTGATCAGGCGATACAGCATGTGATGGCCTCGGCCAGCTGAAATCAGGCTCCAGAAATCATCCAGTTCGCTTTCACTGGGGCGGGTGTCGGGCCCGAATGTCCGACTGAAGTCATGGTCCAGGCTGTTGCGGTCGAACAGGCGCCCCACCACCCAGCCCAATCGGCCAAGCAGCATTTTCTGCACCCGGCACGGTCGATACGCCTCCGGAAACAGGCCGCCGTTGAGAAACGCGCAGCTGCCCATGTCAAACCGCCCCTCGGCATGCCGCGCCAAGAGTTCCTGGGCGACGCTGTCACCGTAGTCATGGGCGAGGATGTGCACCGGCTGGCTCACCTCCAGATGGCCGAGCAACGCCTGCTGAAGATCCGCTTGCTCAATAAGGCTGTACACATGATCCCGAGGTTTGGCGGAGTCGCCGAATCCCAGCATGTCGCAGGCGATGACCCGGTAGCGGCGGGCCAGCGGCTGCCACAAGTAGTGCCAATCCCAACTTGCCGTAGGAAAACCGTGGATCAGCAGTAAGGGTTCGCCCTGCCCGGCCGCCCAATAGCGAATGCGATGGCCGCGAAACACGAAGTCATGGCCTCGTCTGCGCCAGACGCTGAGGGGGATTTCCGAGAGACACATTACTGCGCGTATCCCGGAGAACATTGATCGAGTTTGCGCAACAAGGCAGGCCAGGCCAATTTGCCACCCATGCCCTCGGCGCTGCGCGTTACGCCGGCGACCATCGCCTTCGCGCCTGCGAGAATCTGTCCGTCGATAGGGATCAGTTCGGCCCCGCCACCTTGGGCGAGCACCTGAATCTCACAGGCCCGCTGAAAGGTGAACATCATTAGAAAGGTGTCCGCGATGCTGGAGGCGCAGGTCAAAAGCCCATGATTGTTGAGCATCAGGAAGTTGGAGGGCCCCAGGTCTGCCTGCAAACGGGCCTTCTCTTCATGGTTCAGCGCAACGCCTTCATACCCGTGATAGGCCAGGCTCGACAGCACAAACAGCGATTGCTGGCTGATCGGCAACACGCCTTGTCTCTGCGCGGACACCGCAACACCTGCCGCCGTGTGGGTGTGCATGACGCACATCACGTCATGACGGACTTCATGCACCGCGCTGTGGATGGTGTAGCCCGCCGGGTTGATGTCGTAGGGGCTGTCCATGAGTTTCTTGCCCGACTGATCGACCTTGACCAGGCTGGACGCCGTCATCTCGTGAAACATCATCCCGTAGGGGTTGATCAGAAAATCTTCGGTGCCGGGCACCTTGGCCGAGATGTGAGTAAAAATCAGATCATCCCAACCGTGAAGGGCCACCAGCCGGTAGCACGCGGCAAGGTCTACGCGAGCCTGCCACTCTTCGGGGCTGACCCGCTCTTTGACGCTGGGGTGGATGTGGCTCACGCCATCGGCGGCTACTTGGGCGACTTTCACGATCGGCGTTCCTCGGCGGTTATTCTGCTCTAATGGATCAGCAGTCTAGTCAGACCGGGAACAAGCGGTACTTGCCTTCGCAGCCACGTTAGTGGCCCGGCGAGTCAGAGGCGCTGCGATGGCTCTAGCGCAAAGCTTTCAGAGCATCCAAACCAGCAAGGGCGCCGCGAAGAGATTGAGAATGCCGGTGAGCACCATGACCAGTCCAGCCACGGAGCCTTCTTCTCCCCCCACCTCCCGAGCGCGACTCACGCCAGCACCATGCGCGCCCACGCCAAACAGCGCGCCACGGGCCAATGAAGTGCGCAGCGGCAGCCATTTGAGTAGCACGCCACCCAATGCCGCGCCGAAGACACCGGTGCACATCACAAATACAGCGGTCAGTTCCGGTACGCCACCCAAGTCATGTGCGAGGGGCATCGCAAATGGCGTGGTGATCGAGCGAGGAACCAACGACATCACCACCGAGGTGTCCAGAGCCATCACCCTGGAAAGCCCGAACGAACTGGCAATCGAGGCGGCACTTCCCGCCAACATGCCAATTAGCAAGGCGGGCCAGTGCCGGGCGAGCAACGCACGCTGCTGCCAGATCGGCACGGCGAAAGCCACGGTGACCGGGCCGAGCACCAGCATCAGCCAGTGGGTGTTGGCGGAATATTCGGCGTAGCCCGTGTGCATGGGCGCAGCAATGGCCATTAGAACCGTAGGAACAAGGATCAGCGGCGACAGCAAATACCGACCGGTCCGACGGTACAACCAGCGACTGCTGACATACGCGGTCACCGTGATCAGCAGCCAGAAGATCGGCATTGGCTCAAAAGTCATGCCCCGCCCTCCGCAGTTCGGTCCTTCAGGCGACAGACCATTTCGACGGTGCAGGCCGTGACCAGCATGACCATCAACGTACTGCACCCAATCACCAGCATGATGCGCCAGCCTTCGTGACGGACCAGCGCGCCATAGTCCAGCAGGCTCATCAACGGAGGAATGAAGAACAGCAACATCTCGGCCAGCAACAGGCCCGCACCGGTTTGCAAGGTAGCGGGGTTGAGTACGCCGCTGGCGAACACCACCAGCAACAGCCCGAGGCCGACAACCCCACCTGGGATAGGGAGGTTAAGCCACAACACAATCTCGCAACCCACTTGGTAAGTCGCGATTAAGGCGACAAGTTCGCCCACCAGCCGTGCGAGTCGAGACAATCGTTTCATGGTCATTCAGCCCTCTGAGGGCTCCAGTCTAACGATTGACTTAACATCCCAAAAACGAATTGTGAGACTTTTAGCGATTCCAATATGGAATCGCATCATTCACACTGTCGGCATATCTCATCCCGGCAGACAGTATTCAACGTGGAATTCAAACAGCTTCGCAGCTTTATTGAGGTGGTGCGGGAAGGCGGTTTCACCCAAGCCGCTCGCACACTGTTCATCAGTCAGTCAGCGGTGAGTAAACAGGTTGCACAACTGGAAGAAAGCCTGGGGGTCAGCCTGCTGGATCGCCAAGGGTCACAGGTCAACCTGACCGCCGCCGGTAAGGTCGTGCTGCACCGGGCTGAAGAGATGCTCATCCTGCGTAACGGTCTGCTGCGAGAGCTGGACGACCTCAGCAATCTGGCACGCGGTGAGTTGCGCCTCGGCCTGCCGATGCTGGGCAGTGACACGCTGTTCGCCAAAGCTTTCGCCGAATACCGGCGGCTTTACCCCAACGTCACCATTCATTTGCTCGAAGACGGCAGTCGCGCCATCGAGCGGGCTGTGATGACGGGCGATCTGGAAATCGGCGCGAGCCTGACCCCCGATGACCCGATGTTCGCATCACAACCGTTCTGCGACGAGCCGATGGATGCCCTGCTCCCGATCGACCACCCACTGGCGCACCTGAAGGAAGTGGAACTGAGCCAGCTCGCTGACACACCCTTTCTGTTGTATCAACGTAGCTTCGTGCTTAACGATCGACTGCTGCAGGCGTGCAAGCAAGTGGGCTTCACCCCCAAAGAAGGCGGGCGCAGCGGACAGGCAGATTTCCTCGTCGCGCTGGTCGCGGCAGGGCAAGGCGTCGTGCTGCTGCCGCAGGTCGTCGCGCGGGCGCTGGTGCGGCCGGGTGTCGCTCACCTCACCTTGAAAGCGCCTGAAAGCTTGCGCTGGGACATCGCCTTCATTTGGCGTGAAGGCGCATACCTGTCCAAAGCCGCTCAGGCGTGGCTGGCGCTGATGCGCAAGTAAGCCGCAACGCTTCGGCGCCCGTCCGACCGGTCAGGCGCCGAGCTTTTCGAGGAACTCCGCGAGCCACGGCTCGGCGTCGCTTTCCGGGGTCACGGTTTCGCTGGCGTCCAGCCGCAGCATGTCCTGCACTTCGCGAATACCCACTTCCATGAACAGTTCGCGCAACTGTTCGCCACCGCCGCAGAACGTGTCGCCATAGCTTGCGTCGCCCAGACCAATGACGCCGCCAGGCAGGCCGCGCCATGCAGCGGGCAGCACGTCACGGATCTGCGAGTACAGCGGCTGAATGTTGTCAGGGAGTTCACCCAGGCCGGTGGTGGATGTCACGGCCAGAAACGCTTCGGGGGCAAATGCCTGAAGATCGGCCAACGTCGCGCGCGGGTTGAAGAAGACTTCGTGGCCGGACTTTTGGATAATTTGCTGGGCGTGTCGGGCGACTTCTTCGGCAGAGCCATACACCGAGCCCGAAACAATGGCGACTTTCATTGTGTGATCCTGTGACTGATTGAAATCGTGCGGCATTATGCCCCAGTCGAGCGCAATGTCTTAGAATGCGGCCTTTGCGCAATCGCACGGAGGCTGTTGATGATCAACGCAAAGCTGATGCAATTGGCGATCGACGCCTCGATCGACGGGATCGTGATCGCCGAGCATGAGGGCGACGACAACATCCTTATATATGCCAACAAAGCGTTCGAACGGCTGACCGGATTCAGCGCCGATGAGGTGCTCTATCAGGATTGCCGCCTGTTGCAGGGCGACGACCGCGATCAGTTCGCGCGCCGGTCCATCCGCGAAGCCCTGAAAAATGGGCAACCCTGCCGTCAGATTTTGCGCAATTACCGCAAGGACGGCAGCGCATTCTGGAACGAACTCTCGATCACGCCCGTCTTCAACGATGCTGAAAAACTTTTGTATTTCATTGGCATACAGAAGGACGTGACCGACCACGTGCAAACGCAACAAAAAGTTGTCGAATTGCAGGCAGAACTGGCGCAAGCTCGCTTGGAAATAGCGGCGCTAAAGCGGTAATACCTTGTAACTGACGAACGGCAGCAACCAAAAAGCGAATTTAATGTCTGCTTTTTCAATAACCGGTTAATCGAGCTTGACCATGCAGCGCGACAACATTCTCACGCAGGATGAGTTGGACTTCATCCAAAACATGCAGCACAACCCCAAGCTGAACCTGCGCGACAAGTCCCGTAGCCTGGTGGTCAACGGCGGTGTCCAGATTCAGGACCTGCTGACGCGCCTCGCCGCTCATGAGCAAGTGACAATTCGAGCCCAGTTCGACAACCAGCAGATGACCTTTCCGCTGCATCTGGTTGAAGACGAATTCCACGCACTGCACTTGGAGTTGGGCGCCCCCAGCATTTTTGAAGAAGGCCCGCGCATCCGTCCGTGGCGTTTGAGTTTGCCTGAGCCCATGGCGCTGGAAACCGAGAAAGGCGCGCTGACGGCCCTGTGGGTGCACGAGATTTCTTTTAAAGGCATCCTGCTGGAAATCCGCAAACAGACCAAGCCGCCCAAGTATTTTTCCGCCTGGTTTACCCCGGCCGGCCTTGCCCCCATCGCCCTGCGCGGCACCTTTGAGCGCCTGACTGAACAGGGCCTCGCCGCGTACCGCTTGAGCCAGAACAGCAAGGAAGACACCGAGCGCCTGCGGCAGTACATCCTTCAGGAACACCGCAAGATTCATCCTTCAATGCATTTGTAGCAGCGGCGAGTTTTGAGCGGCAAGCTGCAAAATTGACCGTGCCGCCCCACTTGCCGCTTAAGGCTCAAAACTCGCGGCGGCTCTCAAGTATCGAGACGCCCCGACAGAAACTGCTGCAAGCGTTGTTGCATCACGCCTGCGTCACTACTCAGACACCCTACGATCGAACCCTGCAAACTGGCCTGCGCCATGTCAGCGGTTTTGCCCGCCAGCAGCAGCGGGCAGGCAAGCCCCAGCGCAAGCCTTTCCAGCTTTCTGCTGAAGTCGGCCGAGGGCAGTTGATCAGAGAACAACACCAACGCGTCAGGTTTGATCTTGCCGCAAACGAGCCCGAGTTCTTCCAGCGGCTGCCCCGGCGCCAGCACACTGATCGATGTACGCTCAGAGGTCATCAGCAAAGCGGCAACCCACAGTTCCAGCTCCCTGCATCCACCTGGCATGGCGACCACCAGAACCCGATAATCGGCGTCTGCTCGCGCAGAAGTGAGCCGCTGGAGTGCGTGCCCTCGCAGGAAGTGGTCGAAGAACAGCCATTCGCTGAGAGGGCCAAACGCGTCATGACGAGCGACGAGGTCGTACCAGACCGGCATCAGAATCTGCTCGAAGACCACTGAAACCGGGTAGGCGAAAAGGACCTGATCGTAGATCTGATCCAGCCAGCGTTCGTCGAAATTTTCGGTGGCTTGACGCAGTCGCCCTTGCCACGCCTCTTTCCCCGCGCTGTCGACGACACTCAGCGGCCCTCGCGCCTTGGCATTCAGATCGCGGGTATCGGCAAGGATTTTTCCAACCTTACTGATGGCCACTCCGCGCTCGGTCCACATGAGAATGCTGCGAACCGTCGCCACATCCGCGTGGGTATAAAGCCGATGTCCGCCGTCGGTACGGATGGGTGTGATCAAGCCATGACGGCGTTCCCATGCGCGAAGCGTGACCGAGTTGACACCGGTCAGGCGCGACAACTCGCGAATGGGCAACAGCTCCTCATCGTTTTCAGATGACGCACTGCGCAACTGAGTCATGAAAGTGTCCGTCTTGAAGTTATTTAGAAACAGGATTGTACATCTGCCGGGATTCAATCAAGGAAAACTGATCCGCAAAGACTTGTGGCTTTGTCCACGGAATCAGGAATAATCCTTGCTTGCATTTCGTAATGAAATTGACGCGACGCCACCACCCCGGCGTTGCGCCATGTGATTTCCCTACCCGGGAAGCTCACTCGTCTATCGGAGATACACAATGTCTACCTCACCCGTCACGCTGATGGTCGCCCGCCGCGTTGCCCATGGCCGCTATGAGGAACTCATTACCTGGCTGCACGAAGGCGAGCACCTCGCCACTGACTTTCCCGGCTACCTGGGCTCGGGCGTCCTCGCGCCGCCTCCGGGAGACGACGAATTCCAGATCATTTTCCGCTTTGCCGATGAAGCCACCATGCACGCGTGGGAGCATTCTGCGTCTCGACGCTCCTGGTTGGTGCGTGGCAGCGGGCTTTTCGCCAAGAATTCCGTGCACCGTGTGCGCGGGCTGGACGGCTGGTTCGGCACCGTCGGACATCGTCCGCCGCGCTGGAAACAGGCCATCGCCATTTGGTTGGCGTTCTTTCCCGTCTCATTGATCTTCAACTACGTGTTGGGGCCCTTGCTGAGTGAGCTGGCGTTGCTGCCGCGGATCATGATCAGCACGCTCCTTCTCACGCCATTGATGGTGTTCTGGTTCATTCCGTTGTCGACGCATCTGTTGTCAGGGTGGTTGCAGAGCAACAGTCAGACGCCATCAGTGTCTGCCGAATCGGCGTCTACTCGCTGATCCCATATCGTCCCGACCTCCAGCGCCGAACCCACAGTTGTACACCACTGACCATTGGGTTAACTTTGCCCCAGACGTTCGATCTCTGATGGCGCAATGAAAGCAACCGGCGCCCGCAATCCGGAGCCGATACGCCAATGACCATCCGGTTTCCTCTTCCCTGATAACCCACGAGCTGCCATGGCCTCCTCCCCCGCCCCTGTCCTGATCACTGGCGCCAGCCAGCGCATCGGCCTGCACTGCGCCGAACGGCTGCTGGGCGAAGGTCAGCCGGTGATTATCAGTTATCGCACCGAACGCCCTGGCGTCGAGCGACTGGAGGCACTGGGCGCCCTCGCGATTCAGGCAGACTTTTCGTCGCAGGACAGCGTGATGGCCTTCATCGCGCAATTGAAAGAACACACCCCACGCTTGCGCGCGATCATCCACAACGCCTCCGAGTGGCTGGCGGAAACCGAGGGCGATGAAGGCGATGTGTTCATGCGCATGTTCAACGTGCACATGCTCGCGCCCTACCTGATCAACCTGCATTGCGCCGAGTTGCTACAGCGCTCGGAGATCGCCGACATCGTTCACATCGGAGACGACGTCACGCGCAAGGGCAGCAGCAAGCACATTGCCTACTGCGCGAGCAAGGCAGGCATGGACAACCTGACGCTGTCGTTCGCTGCCCGCTATGCCCCCTCTATAAAGGTCAACGGCATCGCTCCGGCCATGCTGATGTTTCAACCCGACGACGACGCGGCGTACCGCGCACGCGCGCTGGCCAAATCGGCGCTGGGCATTGAGCCCGGCCCTGAAGTGATCTACCAGAGCCTGCGCTATCTGCTGGATAACCCGTATGTCACCGGCACCACATTGACCGTAAACGGCGGACGGCACGTCAAGTAAGCCGCCCCGAGGACCCCTTTGATGACCCTGTCACTGCCAGAGCACTACCGTGAAATCCTTGTCGGCCTGGGCGAAGACCCGGAGCGCGAGGGTTTGCTGGACACCCCCAAGCGTGCAGCGAAGGCCATGCAGTACCTGTGTCATGGATACGATCAGACGCTGGAAGAGATCGTCAACGGCGCGCTCTTCGCGTCGGACAACGACGAGATGGTCATCGTGAAAGACATCGAGCTGTATTCGCTGTGCGAACACCACCTGCTGCCGTTCATTGGCAAGGCCCATGTGGCCTACATCCCCACCGGCAAAGTCCTGGGGCTGTCGAAGATCGCCCGCATCGTTGACATGTTCGCCCGGCGTCTGCAAATCCAGGAAAACCTGACCCGCCAGATCGCCGACGCCATTCAGGGCGTGACCCATGCGGCAGGCGTCGCGGTGGTCATCGAGGCGAAGCACATGTGCATGATGATGCGCGGTGTCGAAAAGCAGAACTCGACCATGAACACCTCGGTGATGCTCGGCGCCTTTCGCGAATCCAACACGACACGGATGGAATTCCTGCAACTGATCGGACGGAGCAAGTAGTCCATGGCAAGACTCGAACCAGGCACCGCACGCATCCGGGTCAAGGACCTGTGCCTGCGAACCTTTATCGGCATCAACGAAGATGAAATCCTCAACAAGCAGGACGTCCTCATCAACCTGACGATCCTGTACGCCGCCCAGGAAGCGGTGCGCGACAACGACATCGATCACGCGCTGAATTACCGGACCATCACCAAGGCAATCATTCATCACGTCGAGAGCAATCGTTTCGCGCTGCTGGAGCGGTTGACCCAGGAAGTGCTGGACCTGGTGATGAGCCACGAGGCCGTGCAATACGCCGAAGTCGAAGTCGACAAACCCCACGCGCTGCGCTTCGCCGAGTCGGTGTCGATTACGCTGGCCGCCGAGCGCTGAAAATCGTTGCCAGACACCGCCGGTCTGATTGCCAAACGATAACCTTCTGTGGGAGCCGGCTTGCCGGCGAAAGCGGCGGTTCAGTTCAATCCATAGTGACTGATATATCGCGTTCGCCAGCAAGCCGGCTCCCACAGGTCACGCGTCCGGTTGACGAGAACCATTGCCCGCCCTGCCCCACACTCTTATCATCCGCCCCATCTTCAACTCCCACAGAGTCCATCATGACCGAGCAACAACGCCTGGAACTCGAAGCCGCCGCCTTCCGTCGTCTGGTCGCGCACCTGGACAGCCGCAAGGACGTGCAGAACATCGATCTGATGAACCTCTCCGGTTTCTGCCGCAACTGCCTGTCCAAGTGGTACAAGGCCGCCGCCGACGAGAAGCAGATCGACATCAGCCTCGATGACGCCCGCGAAGTGGTGTACGGCATGCCGTACGGCGAGTGGAAATCCCTCTACCAGAAAGAAGCCAGCGCCGATCAGCAAGCGGCGTTCGCCAAGGAAAAGAAACATGACTGACCTGAACACCCTGCGCGCCAGCCTGAAATCCGGCGAACACGCGTTCGCCGATACGCTGGCGTTCGTCGCCGCGCACTACGACTACCAGCCACAGGCGTTCAGCAACGGCCCGGTCGAGAACGCGGCGGGTCAGAACGAAGGCTCGTGCAAGACGCTGGGTCTGGCGCTGCTGGAAGGCCTGAGCGACGAAGAAGCCCTGTTGGCGTTCGGCGAGCACTATCGCTCGGTGGTGGCGACGCCTGAAGGCAGCGACCACGGCAATATCCGGGCGCTGATCACCCACGGTCTGGCAGGCGTGAAGTTCAGCGCTCAGCCGTTGACGCGTAAAGCCTGATCGCTACTGCGCCGCGGTATGGCGGCGCACGCTGGCCCTGTAGGAGTGAATTCATTCGCGATTGGCCGGTACATCCGATACAGATGTGTCGCCTGAAACACCGATCGCGAATGAATTCGCTCCTACAGTGCAGACACAAAAAAACCGGCCCAATGAGCCGGTTTTTTCGTTTTGGAACAGCCGATCAGAACGAAGCGTTCGCCAGACCATCCAGATACCGCTCGACGTCCAGTGCCGCCATGCAGCCTGCACCCGCCGAGGTAATCGCCTGACGGTAGACGTGGTCAGCCACGTCACCTGCCGCGAACACGCCCTCGACGCTGGTCGCAGTCGCATTACCTTCGCGACCACCATGAACAACCATGTAGCCGTCTTTCAGCGCCAATTGGCCTTCGAACAGCGAGGTGTTCGGGGTGTGGCCGATGGCGATGAACACGCCGTCAACTTTCAACTCCGCGCTGCTGCCGTCGTTGTTCTTCAGTCGCGCACCGGTCACGCCCATGTTGTCGCCCAGCACTTCATCCAGCGTGGCATTCAGCTTAAGCTCGATCTTGCCCTCAGCGACACGCGCATGCAGCTTGTCGATCAGGATCTTCTCGGCGCGGAACGTATCGCGACGGTGAACCAGCGTAACCTTGCTGGCGATGTTGGCCAGGTACAGCGCTTCTTCAACAGCCGTGTTGCCGCCGCCGATCACAGCGACAGGCTTGTTACGGTAGAAGAAACCGTCACAGGTCGCACAGGCGGAAACACCTTTGCCCATGAACGCTTCTTCGGACGGCAGGCCCAGGTAACGGGCGCTGGCGCCAGTGGCGATGATCAGCGCGTCGCAGGTATAAGTCCCGCTGTCGCCTTTCAGGCTGAACGGTTTACCCGCCAGATCAACAGCATTGATGTGGTCGAAAATAATCTCGGTTTCGAAACGCTCGGCGTGTTCACGCATGCGGTCCATCAGCACCGGGCCGGTCAGGCCATGGGGGTCACCCGGCCAATTGTCGACTTCGGTGGTGGTCGTCAGTTGACCACCCGCCTGCATGCCGGTGATCAGCAGAGGCTTGAGGTTGGCACGGGCCGCATAGACCGCAGCGCTGTAACCGGCTGGGCCGGAGCCGAGAATAATCACTCGGGAATGACGTACATCAGACATGACACACTCCTATTGACCGGCCATTACGTGTGGTCGGAGTCACTGTGGTCTAAACCGGCGGACCGGTTGAATAAAACGGATCGGTGAGCCACTTGGAGAAGATTCGCCCACCCATCCTGAAATCATGACGCTGCGACCGAAGCCGCAGCGACGGTATTACAAGCTCTTGGCGTTCTCAGCCAGGTAATCGGCAACGCCCGAAGCGTCAGCCTTCATGCCTTTCTGGCCTGGACGCCAGCCAGCCGGGCAGACTTCGCCGTGCTGTTCGGTGAACTGCAGTGCTTCAACCAGACGGACCATTTCGTCAACGTCACGGCCCAGTGGCAAGTTGTTGACCACCTGGTGCTGAACCACACCATTCTGGTCGATCAGGAACGAACCGCGCAGCGCAACGCCGTCGTCGTGTTCGATGCCGTAAGCGCGAGTGATGTCGTGCTTGATGTCAGCAACCATAGTGAATTGGACTTGGCCGATGCCGCCCTTTTCAACCGGGGTGTTGCGCCATGCAGCGTGGGTGAAGTGCGAGTCGATGGAAACACCGACCACTTCAACGTCCAAGTCGCGGAATTTAGCGACACGGTTGTCGTGCGCAATGATTTCCGACGGGCACACGAACGTGAAGTCCAGTGGCCAGAAGAACAGCACGACGTATTTGCCGCGCAGCGAAGACAGTTTGAAGTCTTCGACGATCGAACCGTCGCCCAGAACGGCGGCAGCAGTGAAATCCGGGGCCTGTTTGTTAACCAGAACGCTCATTAAGACTCCTGAGAGGTTCAAAGTGAAAGGAAGAGGTCTGAAAGATGCCCGCAAGCTTATCGGGGCGGGGAAGATTAAGGAAATATCGTTTCACAATCCAGCTCATAGGCCGTACCTATCCCGATAATCGATGGCCTGTGTATCGTCGATAGACTCTGCCTTCGCCAGATTGTTTCGGCGAATGTCGCCATACCGATCCTGCTTCCGCCGCTGGGGGAAAGCCGGTAAGGTCGGCGCGTTTTCAATGTTTGGAGGCTTGTATGCCTGCACCCGCCCTGTCTGGCCCGCAATACCTGCGCGAGGGCCTGAAACTGGTCCTCAGCCCCGGTTTGCGGCTGTTCGTCTTGCTGCCCCTGACCATCAATCTGGTGCTGTTCAGCGCACTGATCTATTTCGCCGGTCACGAATTCAGCCTATGGGTCGATTCGTTCATGCCGACGCTGCCCAGCTGGCTGAGCTTCCTCAATTACATCCTCTGGCCGCTGTTCGTGGTGTTGGTCGTGCTGATGGTGTTTTTCACCTTCACCATGATCGCCAACGTCATCGCTGCGCCATTCAACGGCTTTTTGTCAGAAAAAGTCGAAGTGGTCCTGCGCGGCACCGATGATTTCCCTACGTTCAGTTGGGGCGAGCTAATCGAAATGGTCCCCCGCACGCTCAGCCGCGAGATGCGCAAGCTGGGCTACTTCCTGCCCCGTGCCATCGGGCTTTTCATCCTGTCCTGGATTCCCGTCGTCAACATCGTCGCCGCGCCACTCTGGCTGATGTTCGGCGTGTGGATGATGGCCATCCAGTACATCGATTACCCTGCCGACAACCACAAAATGAGCTGGCAAGACATGCTCGCCTGGCTGCGCGCCAAGCGCTGGCAGAGCATGAGCTTCGGCGGAATCGTGTATCTGGTGCTGCTGATTCCGGTGGTTAACATTTTGATGATGCCCGCTGCCGTGGCGGGAGCGACGTTGTTCTGGGTCCGAGAGCGGGGGGCGGAGACGCTGGCGGAGCGGATTCGCTGATTGCATAAGAAGGCCTCATACGAGGCCTTTGTTTTTTGCGCTAGAAGGAGACTGCATTCATCGAGGCCACTACCATCATGTTAACGCCCCAGTAGATGACGCCAATGACCATCCACACGCAGTTCCATGGGGTGAAATCCTTGTTTTGACTCCCTTGGGCGTCACCATTGGCCAAATTCATGAACGACTGAACCCGACGCAAAATCAGGCACTGGAGTAGCATCGGAATAGTCGACGCGGCAACCATGGGAATAAAGCCCACACCTGTGAACGGCTGACCGCTCAAACTCGTGACGAGGCCGATGATGAACCCCACGGTATGGGGGACAAGTGCCAAAAGAATCATTGCAGCCGCAGACACTGCCCAATAAGGCATCCCGCCTTTGTTCTCCTCTTTCAGTACAGCATCCACTTTGTAAAACAACGAAGGCATGTAGAACATCCCGAACACTGTTCTAGGCAGCGGCCATAGCGAACGCCCCGAATGCACCTTGTAAAGCGACCAGTGCTTGAAGCACCAATAGAGGCCATACAGCCCTGATGTGACGACCAACATCACCGTCAATTTGTCGAGCGACACGGTGAAAAACGGCTGGCTGCTTTTCGGTGTGGCGGTCAGATCAGCCTTCGGCGGCGTATAAAAAACCTCAGACATCTCGGTCCCTCGATGAATTGGAGATGCGCATCCTAATGGCGAAAACCGACCTTTAATCACACCCCCAAAAATCAGGACCGATCCTACAAACGTCTTCCATACGTCCCACAGCCACCTTGTTCAACCATGGTGACGCCCACTCCGGGCGCGTTCATCAATGGGAGTTCAAGCGCATGGAAACCAGCCGTCTCAATCCCGCGAATCACACCCAACCGTCGCTGCTGCCGCAAAAAGCGAAACGTGATCCCAACGCACCCGCGTTCATGCAAGCATTGGCCGATGCAGTGAAAACAACCACCTCCAACACCTCACCTGCTGAACCGGCCACACTCGCCCGCCCCGTGAAACCACGCTCTCATCTGAATCTGGTCAGCCTCAATCCCGTTCAAACCCACTACACCCCCGAGGCCGCTGCACTGGAAAAGATCGGGTCATCGCGGATCGTGCCGTTCACAGTGGGAGATCATTGATATCTTTTGAACCGCATCGCACATTCAGACCCAAGAGGAAGCTATATGTTGATCAACAACAGCGAAGCATTTTCTGTATTGTCTCGACCGGCCAACACGCACCAAGTCGCTACTACGTCTAGCGACCTCTTCAGTGATACATTAAAAAATACACTTCCATCACGAACCGCACGCGACATGACTCACTCTGCGGATCTAATTCGTGAACGGAACTATATGCTGGAAAAAGCAAAAACCAGTCCCTCGGAAGCGGCAACGCTGGCTTTCGGATACACGCACAACTCCTTATCTTCAGCTTTGTTAGATCTTTCAGACCGACCAAACATACGATATGCCGCTACGGGAGAGCTTGTCACTCCACTCACAGAGCAGTATTTCAGCCACATGAGTCAAACCATGCAGCAACATTGCAACAATCTCTACCGACAAGAAGTTTCCAAAGGAACACCTGCGGAAGAAATTTTACAGAAAATCTTCAACTTTCATGACTCAATGCCTGCGCGTTTCAAAGGCATGCTTGGACTATGACGAAAGCCTGCACGCCGTTCAGCGGCGTGCAGGCGGTCTGATAAATTACCAATCCACGGTTAGCCTGCCTTGCAGTCCTCCAACGGGAACACGTCCAGGGTCCGATAACTTGAGCTCGAAAAGGAAAGGCTGCGACGGATGGCGCGTTCTTAAAACAAAGGCCTTTCGGAAATTTCGCACAGCGCCATAGGACTGTAAGACCCTCTTGTCAGAAAATAGAACTCATTGATCTAGCTCGGCGATTATTTGAACAGTTAGAGCAAATTGGGCATGTCACAAATCCATCACCCAACCGCCACACAAGCGCAACGCCAGCGTCTGAAACTGGCGGTTATGAGTAAGTCTTTGCATATCACGTTGATCACTGAAACGTACGCACCTGAAATCAATGGCGTGGCCACCACGCTGAGCCGGTTGTGCGACGGCTTGCGGCTGCGTGGGCATCGTGTGGAAGTGATTCGTCCCAGGCAGAACGAGGACGAGTTGCGGGCGGCGGGTGATGATTTGATGCTGTGTCGCGGCTGGCCGATTCCGGGGTATCCGGGGTTGCAGTGGGGTCAGTCGTCGATGCACAAGCTGCTGCGGCGCTGGCAGCGAAGTCGGCCGGATGTGCTCTACATCGCGACTGAAGGGCCGTTGGGGCTGTCTGCCTTGAGAGCAGCGCGCCGATTGCGGATTGGGATTGTTAGCGGCTTTCACACCAATTTTCAGCAATACACGCGGGAGTACGGGATGGGCTTTATTACCCGCCTGCTGACCTCGTACCTGCGCTGGTTTCATAATCGTTCGAACGCCACCCTGGTGCCCAGCGCCAGCCAGAAGACAGAGCTGGAACGGCGCGGCTTCGAGCGGTTGGAGCTGCTGTCGAGGGGCGTGGATTGCCAATTGTTTCATCCATCCCGACGTTCGAACGTGCTGCGTGAGACCTGGGGCCTGGAGCCTGGTGACACCGCCGTTTTGCACGTAGGACGGCTCGCTCCGGAGAAAAATCTGGGGCTGCTCAACACCGCGTTCGACGGTCTGGTCAGCGCTTATCCCGACAAAAAGCTCAAGCTGGTGATCGTCGGTGACGGGCCGGTCCGCGCAACGCTGCAACAGCAGCAGCCGGACGCGATCTTCTGCGGCACCCAACGAGGTGAGGCGCTGGCGGCTCACTATGCGTCGGGGGATCTGTTTCTGTTTCCGAGCATGACCGAGACATTCGGCAATGTCGTTCTTGAAGCGCTGGCCTCAGGGCTCGGCGTGGTGGCGTACGACGAAGCGGCGGCGGCCCAGCACATTCGACACGGCCACAACGGCGCAGTCGCGATGCCAGGCGATGCAGAGGGCTTTATTGACGCTGCACGCTGGATGCTTGAGGACGACGAGACCCTGCGCAGGGTTCGTCTGAATGCTCGACAACATGCCAGCCGTCAGGGGTGGGCGGGGGTGATCGAGGCGTTCGAGCAGTATTTGCGGGTGGCCAGTGAGCGGCGGGATGGAGTCGCTTTAGGGGTCTAGCACCCCGAGAGCGCATTCATTCGCGAGTGATCGGACATTCAACACATCCGTGTCGTCTGTACCGACGTCTCGCGAATTCGTTCGCTCCCACCGAAAAACACACCTGCGCAGGCGGTAATTTACTCCAGCTTGCCCAATGCGTCCCGGCTGAACGGCAGGATGTCTTCCTCGCGACCCTCGCGCACTTTCACCGCCCAATCCGGATCGACCAGAAGCGCACGGCCCACGGCCACCAGGTCAAATTCCTCATCACCCAAACGCTTGAGCAGATTTTCCAGGCTGGCGGGTTGCGCGACTTTGTCGGTGTTGACCATGAATTGCAGGAACTCGCCGTCCAGCCCGACGCTGCCGACGGTGATGGTCGGTTTGCCCGTCAATTTGCGAGTCCAGCCTGCCAGGTTCAGGTCAGAACCTTCGAATTCCGGCTCCCAGAAACGGCGCGTCGAGCAGTGGAAAATGTCCACGCCCGCGTCAGACAGCGGCTTGAGGAAAGCCCCCAACGCTTCCGGGGTCTGCACCAGACGCGCGGTGTAGTCCTGCTGTTTCCACTGGGAGTAACGAAAGATGATCGGGAAATCAGGGCCGACGGCGGCGCGCACGGCCTGAATCAGTTCGATGGCGAAACGCGAGCGCTGGGCCAGGTCCCCGCCGTACTCGTCGGTGCGCTGGTTGGTGCCTTCCCAGAAGAACTGGTCGACGATGTAACCGTGAGCACCGTGAATTTCCACGCCGTCCATGCCAATGTTCTTGGCGTCTTTCGCCGCTTGAGCGAAGGCGGCGATAACGTCAACGATGTCCTGTTTGCTCATGCCATGGACGACGACGTTGCCATCCTTGAGTTTTTCAGTCGGGCCGTACGCAGGAACGGTGCCATCCGGTTCGGTGCCCAAGCGACGCACGGCGCCCACGTGCCACAGCTGGGGAACGATCTTGCCGCCCTCTGCGTGAACCGCATCAACCACTTTTTTCCAGCCTGCCAACGCCGCTTCGCCGAAGAATTGCGGGACGTTCGGGTAGCCGTTGGACGCCTTGTGACCGACGGTTGTGCCTTCAGTGATGATCAAGCCCACGCCCGCCGCGGCGCGGCGACGGTAGTACTCGATGACCTTGGAATTTGGCACGCCACCCGGCGAAAACGAACGGGTCATCGGTGCCATAACGACCCGCGTAGGCAATTCCAGGCTGCCCAAGTAAAAAGGTTTAAACAAGGCTTTGACTGGCATGCGCACGTCCTCGGCTCAGGAAATATTATGAAGGTCATACAGAATGAGCCGACCGAGCCGGGATGACTAGCACTATTGATTTGGGTGATTAAGATTTAGAAGTCGCGAAAAGACGCCTAGGGGTCGGCGTATGCACATGCCTTCCGTACGCCAGGAGACCTCTGTGGGAGCGAATTTATTCGCGAATGTAGGTCAGGCGACGCCGATGCAGCGATCGCACCGGCCTTTCGCGAATGAATTCGCTCCCACAGACCTGAGGCAGCGTTCAAGAAGCGAGAAGGAGCGAATCACGCTGGCAAACAATCAATGCAGCGCTTTTTCAATCGCTTGTATCACCGCCGGATCATCCGGCGTGGTACGTGGCGAAAAACGCGCCAGCACGCGGCCGTCTTGCCCGACGAGAAACTTTTCGAAGTTCCAGGTGATATCCCCCGGAAACTCTGCACCTTCACCTGCCAGCATCTGATACAGGCGGTGACGGTGCGGCCCGTTGACTTCCAGCTTGTCACCCAGAGGGAAGGTGACGCCGTAGTTCAGCGAGCAGAATTCTTGAATCTCTTCCTGAGAACCTGGCTCTTGCCCCGCGAACTGGTTGCAAGGCAAACCCAGAACGCTGAAACCGCGGTCCTTGTATTTCTGATAGAGATTTTCGAGTGCGGCGTATTGTGGCGTGAGGCCACACTTGGAGGCCACGTTGACCACCAGAACCACTTTGCCCTTCAGGGGCGCGAGAGGCAGTTCCTGGCCATCCAGAGCTTTTAATTTCAGGTCGTGAAATATACTCATGACGAAACTCCCCTGCTCACCAAACAAACACCATCGGCCGAAAAAGGCGCCCTGTCAGGCCGCGAAACCAAGACGGTTTTCGCAAAAGCCCGCGAGGACGCCTGGCCAGCTATTTGAGCTTAGCAGGACAAATCAGTGGTGATGGCCACCTTCGCCATGCACGTGACCGTGGGCGATTTCTTCCTGACTGGCGTCACGGATGGCAACGATCTTAACCTGGAAATTAAGGCGCTGACCGGCCAGCGGGTGGTTACCGTCGACAGTAACATCGTCGCCGTCCAGATCACGAATGGTGACGATCTGCATTTGGCCGTCCGGCGCGGAAGCGTGGAATTGCATGCCCACTTCCAGTTCGTCGACGCCTTCGAACATGCTGCGGTTCAGGGTGCTGACCAGTTCAGCCGAGTATTCGCCGTAAGCGTCTTCAGGCTCGATGGCGACTTTCAGCTCGTCACCGACGTCCTTGCCTTCCAGTGCCTTTTCCAGACCCGGAATGATGTTACCTGCGCCTTGCAGGTAAACCAGCGGCGCGCCGCCGGCAGAACTGTCGATGACCTCACCAGCGTCATTGGTCAGGGTATAGTCAATGGAGACAGCCTTGTTGGCGGCGATCGGCATGGGGCAAGACCTTTTGCAAATAGAGATATGAGCGAGCAAGTCTAACCAAGCCCTCGCGCGAAAGCGAACGCAACTCAGACGGACGGCCCCGATTGCACGACCCTGCGATGCCTCAGAACGACACCACGATTATCGGGTTTCATCAGGACGAGGATGGCCATTGGGTCGCCGACCTCGCCTGCGGTCACACCCAGCACCTGCGGCATCAACCACCGTGGCAATCCCGCGCCTGGGTGCTCGATGCGCAGGCGCGACAGGAAAAAACAGGTCAATCCTTTCACTGCGGCTGGTGCGCGCAGGGGGCAGATGACGATAACCTTGTGCCCCGTTGAGACGCTGCGACTGAACAGCGTCCTGTTTGACTTAGGTCCCTGATTCTGACGAATCAAGACCCTTGCACGCTCACCTTCGAGAAGCCCGCATGCAGACTTTTTTTATTGCGCCCACAGACTTTGGTGTGGGTTTGACGTCCATCAGCCTTGGGCTGGTGCGCACCCTGGAGCGCGCCGGACTCAAGGTCGGCTTTTTCAAACCCATCGCTCAGCCCCACCCCGGTGACCTCGGCCCGGAGCGGTCGACCGAACTGATCGCCCGCACTCACGGCCTCAAGCCGCCCAAGCCCCTCGCCCTCGGCCATGTCGAACGCATGCTCGGCGAAGGTCAACTGGATGAGTTGCTCGAAGAAATCATCAATCTCTATCAGGAAGCCTCCATCGGCCGCGACGTGTTGATCGTCGAAGGCATGGTGCCGACCCGCAGCGCCAGCTACGCTGCGCGGGTCAATCTGCACATGGCCAAGGCGCTGGACGCGGAAGTGATTCTGGTGTCCGCGCCGGAAAACGAAGTGCTGACGGAGCTTTCCGGCCGCGTCGAGTTGCAGGCGCAGATGTTCGGCGGTCCGAAAGACCCGAAAGTGCTGGGCGTGATCCTCAACAAAGTGCGCACTGACGAAAGCATGGAAGCCTTCTCGGCGCGACTCAAGGAACACTCGCCCCTGTTGCGCAGCGGCGATTTCCGCCTGCTGGGTTGCATCCCGTTCCAGGCTGACCTCAACGCCCCGCGCACCCGTGACGTCGCTGAATTGCTGGGCGCTCAGGTGATCAACGCCGGTGACTACGAACAGCGGCGCATGTCGAAAATCATCATCTGCGCCCGCACCGTGCTAAACACGCTGCAACTGCTGAAACCCGGCGTGCTGGTGGTCACACCCGGCGACCGCGACGACATCATTCTCGCCGTGAGCATGGCGACCATGAACGGCGTACCGCTGGCCGGTTTGCTGCTGACCAGCGACACCCGCCCCGATCCGCGCCTGATGGAGCTGTGCGCTGGCGCCCTGCAAGCCGGCCTGCCGGTGTTGTCGGTCAGCACCGGCTCGTACGACACCGCTAACCAGCTCAACGGGTTGAACAAGGAAATCCCCATTGACGACCGCGAACGTGCGGAAATCATCACCGATTTCGTCGCCAGCCACCTGGACGCCAACTGGCTGCATCAGCGCTGCGGTACGCCTCGGGAGATGCGCCTGTCGCCCGCCGTGTTCCGCTATCAACTGATCCAGCGGGCTCAAGCGGCCAACAAGCGCATCGTGCTGCCGGAAGGCGCCGACCCGCTCACTGTCCAGGCGGCCGCGATCTGTCAGGCCCGTGGCATCGCCCGTTGTGTACTGCTCGCCAAACCTGATGAGGTGCTGGCCGTGGCGCGCGCTCAGGGCATTGAATTGCCAATGGGTCTGGAAATTCTCGACCCGGATGACATTCGTGAGCGCTACGTCGGGCCGATGGTCGACCGGCGCAAGAACAAGAGCCTCAATGCGCCGATGGCCGAGCAGCAATTGGAAGACCCGGTCGTGATCGGCACCATGATGCTGGCGCTGGACGAAGTGGACGGCCTGGTCTCGGGCGTCGTGCATTCCACTGCCAACACCATCCGCCCTGCCCTGCAACTGATCAAAACCGCACCGGGCTGCACGCTGGTGTCGTCGGTGTTCTTCATGCTGTTTCCCGAGCAGGTGCTGGTGTACGGCGACTGCATCATGAACCCGCACCCGACCGCAGAAGAACTGGCGGAAATCGCGGTGCAAAGCGCGGATTCTGCCGTTGCCTTCGGCCTGTCGCCGCGCGTGGCGATGATCAGCTATTCCAGCGGCAACTCGGCCAGTGGAGAGGAAGTGGAGAAAGTGCGCGAGGCCACGCAACTGGCGCAGGAAACCCGCCGAAGCCTGTTGATCGACGGTCCATTGCAATACGATGCGGCAGCCAACGAGAACGTGGCTAGGCAACTGGCGCCGGACAGCCCGGTCGCCGGTCGTGCCAACGTGTTCGTGTTCCCCGACCTCAACACCGGCAACACCACGTACAAGGCCGTGCAACGCAGTGCGGACTGCGTGAGCCTCGGGCCGATGCTGCAAGGGCTGCGCAAGCCAGTGAACGACTTGCCGCGCGGCGCTCAGGTGGATGACATCGTCTACACCATCGCCCTCACGGCCATTCAAGCGGCGAACCTGCCTCAATAACGCCGGTCTGCAATATCAGTCATTCACAATAACGCCGCCGGGAACTCACCGGCGGCTGTCTTACCTTCGGAGTTCGATCCCTCATGGATTTCTTGCCCGCCCCTTTGCGCGGTGTTCTCGCCTCGCTGCTGTTGGCGCTCAACACCATTGTCTGCTGCACGCCGCTGTTCATCGTCGCAATCTTCAAGCTGTGCCTGCCCTTTCCGGCGGCGCAGAAAGTCACCGACTGGCTGATGAGCCACATACACGAGGCCTGGATCAGCAACAACAACGCCTGGATCAACCTGCTTGGCCACACCCGCTGGCACCTGAGCGGGCTGGAAGGTCTGGACTATCAGCACTCGTATTTGGTGACCAGCAATCACCAGAGCTGGGTTGACATCATGGTCTTGCAGTACGTGCTCAACCGGCGCATTCGCCCGCTGAAGTTTTTCCTCAAACAGGAGCTGATCTGGGTGCCCGTGATTGGCCTGGCGTGGTGGGCGCTGGGCTTCCCGTTCATGAAACGCTACAGCAAGGCCTACTTGGCCAAACACCCGGAAAAGAAAGGCAAGGACCTGGAAACCACTCGCCGCACCTGCGCGAAGTTTCGCAATAACCCGGTAGGGATTTTCAACTTCGCCGAAGGCACACGGTTCACCAAGGGCAAGCACGCTCAACAACAATCGCCGTTCCGTTACCTGCTGAAACCAAAAGCCGGCGGCATCGCGTTTGTGCTGGATGCCATGGGCGAGCAACTGGAATCGTTGATCAACGTGACCATTCATTACCCGGTGGGCCAGCCGGGCTATTGGGATTTGCTGTGCGGCAACGTGCGCGAGGTGGTGGCGCACTTTGAAGAAGTGCAGATTCCGCAGCAGTTCATTGGCAAAAGCTACGACCAGGACGAAGCGTATCGCGCGGAATTTCAGCGGTGGATCAATCGGCTGTGGGAAGAGAAGGATGCATTGCTGGGGCAGATGCATGAGCGGTATTCCCGGTAAATAACACCCCCGCCGGCCCTCATCCTCGCGACGCCGCCCCCCCCCCCCTGTAGGAGCGAATTTATTCGCGAAAGGCCGGTACACTCGATACAGGTGTGCCGGCCGTACGGGCGCCTCGCGAATGAATTCGCTCCTACAGGGAGATTGCGTTCGCAGAGCGAGACCGCAGCGACATTGAGCGTCGCTGCTGATCAAGCCCCGCTTTACTGGCGCTCTACACTCGCATCAATCGATGAGCGGGAGAGCGCCATGAACATTGACCATCAAACCCTGCGTGCCGAGCTGGCCTGCGCTTTTCGCTGGACGGCGCGGCTGGGGATGCACGAATCCGTTGCCAATCACTTCAGCGTCGCGGTATCGGCCGATGGGCGGGAGTTTCTGATCAATCCCTATGGTCGGCATTTTTCCCGGCTCAAGGCCAGCGACCTGTTGGTGATCGACGCCGACGACCCCGCCAGCCTCGACCGCCCGGATGCGCCGGACATCACCGCGTCGGCCCTGCACGGCGCACTGCATCGCAATCAGCCCCACGCCCGCTGCATCTTGCACACCCATTCGAAATACGCCACGGCGCTGGCGTGTCTCGCCGACTCGCGCTTGCCGCCCATCGAGCAGAACTCGATGCGTTTTTTCGAACGCGTGGTGATCGACGAAGGGTTTGACGGAATGGGGTTGGGCGAGGAAGCAGAGCGAGTCAGCCGCTTGCTGGGCGACAAGCCGATTCTGTTGATGGGCAATCACGGACTGCTGGTCGCAGCATCCAGCGTCGCCCAGGCGTTCGATGACCTGTATTACTTCGAGCGCGCCTGCGAGGTCTACATCACGGCGCTTTCGACGGGTAAACCGCTGCGCATCGCCAGCGACGACATCGCCCGCAAGACCGCGCAGCAATGGCGGGACTATCCGGGATTCGCGCACAAGCATTTCAGTGCGCTAATGGCGATTCTGGATGAAGAAGAGCCTGATTTCAGAGACTAAAGGGCATGACCTTATACCTGCATCGATGCAGCCCTCGAATCCCGCTTCTGTGCGAAGGCCGTAGGAACTGGCTTGCCTGCTCCTACGGCCTGCGGCCAGAATCAAAAGCAGGACTGCGTGTCAGTGCAATTCTGTATCGATCTCAGACACCCGCCCCAACGGCTGGCGCATCACCGGAGCGGTCCACACCTGACTACGATCCTCGCTCGGTGCGCAGCCGAATTTCGCGCGGTAGGTGCGGGAGAAGTGTTCCAGCGAGCCAAACCCGGCGCACGCCGCCACTTGCGCGACGCTCAGGCGCGTTTGCTGTAACAGGCTGTGGGCCTTGGCCAGTCGCAATGTCATATAGAACTTCAGCGGCGACAGCCCGGTGTGCTGTTTGAATTGCCGCTCCAGTTGACGACGCGACAACCCCACCTGACCGGCAATCGCCTCGCAGTCCAACGGCTCCTCCAGCGCCTGCTCCATCAATTGCACGGCCCGGCGCATTTTGCCGCCGTACAACGTTGCGTTGTTCAGGCCGTTTTCGTGCTGGCTGTCGGCCGGTTCGCGGACGCGGCCCATCAATAAATGCAGCGCGATTTCTCTTGCCAGGTCACTGTCGACGCTCTGCTTCATCCAGCTCACCAGCATGTCCAGCGTCGAGGTGGCTCCCGCGCACGTCAGGCGTTGCCGCTCCAGGGTGTACAGCTGCGCTCGGGCTTTGACTCGGGGGTAGCTCTCGCGAAAGCCCTGCAAATTGTCCCAGTGCAGCCGCTTCGAAACCGTCGAGCACCCCGGCAGCCGCCAGCAGTTCAGTGCCGGTTTCCACGCCCATCAGCACCGCGCCGAACAACGCCTGCTTACGCAGCCAGCTTTTCAACGAAGCATTGGCGCTGTGTTTGTGCACGTCGAAACTGGCGATCACCACGCACACATCAAACGCTTGCTCCGCGCTGAGACTCGCCTGCGCCACGCTCATCAACCCGTTGCTCGCCTGCACCGGCTGGCCGTCGAGGGATAACAGCGTCCATTCGAACAACGTGCGCTGGCTCAACCAGTTGGCGATCGCCAGGGGCTCGATGACAGCCGCCAGTCCAAAGTTGGAAAACGACGGCAGTAACACGATGGCAATACGTCGCGGCGTTGTTGCGTCAGGGCATCGGTTGATCGGAGTCGGCTGCACAGTCGTCGGTGTCATGGTGGTTACCGTGAACAAAGCGGTGGATCTGAAATGGTCTTCGCAGGCGAGCGCGCCCCTACAGAAACCGGCTCATCGCTGCCGGATTTCCCACTGCGGATGAATCCACACTGGCACCTCTTCAGCGGGCAAGGGGTCGAGTCCGCGAATCATGTCGCTGGCTTTCTCCGCGATCATCACCGTCGGCGCATTGGTGTTGCCGCTGACGATGACCGGCATGATCGACGCGTCCACCACCCGCAGGCCGTCCAGCCCCAATACGCGCAGTTGTGGATCGACCACCGCTTCGGGATCGTCCGCCACACCCATCTTGCAGGTACCGCTGGCATGGTAGCCGGTTTCGGTCACCTGCCGTGCCCAGGCGTCCAGTTGCGCGTCGGTGCGCGCGGCGGGTCCGGGCACCAATTCTCCACCCTTGAACGCCGCCATGGCCGGTTGCGCAATAATCTCCCGAACGAGACGAGCGCCTGCGCGCATGTCCGCTCGATCCTGCTCCGTTTTGAGGTAGTTGAACAGGATGCGCGGCGCTTCGTAGGGATTGGCGCTTTTCAGCGTCACGCTGCCCAGACTCGTCGGGCGCATCAAGTCGATGTGCACCTGAAACGCATGGCTTGGCACCAGATCGACGCTGCCCGGCTGCACCGCCAGAGGCATGAATGTCAGTTGCAGATCGGGATGTTCAACGCCCTCCCGAGAACGGATGAACGCCCCCGCTTCGAAGTGATTGCTCGCCGCCAGCCCGTCGTGCCGGACGAACCAACGAGCACCGATCCACCATTTGCCCGGCGCGGTGGTCCAGCGATAAATCGACACCGGTTGCTCGCACAGATATTGCACAACGGCGTCCGGATGATCGTTGAGCCGCCGACCGACACCGGGTAAATCCCGTTTCACGTCGATGCCCAGATCGCGCAATTCAGCGGCGGGCCCGATACCGGACAACAGCAACAGCTGCGGCGAGTTGATGGCACCTGCTGTCAACAGCACTTCACGGCGCACCAACGCCGTATGGACCTGGTCATTGTGGGCATACTCGATCCCTGTCGCCCGGTTGCCGTCGAACAGAATCCGCAGCGCCCTTGCCTGAGTCACGACCGTCACGTTGCCCCGCGCCAACGCCTCGCTCAGATACCCCCGCGACGTGCTCCAGCGTCGGCCATTGCGGGTCGTGCGATCCACCGGGCCGAAGCCTTCCTGTTGATAACCGTTGAGGTCGTCGCTCAGGGGATAACCGGCCTCTGCGCCTGCCCTCACGAATGCCGCACACAATGGCGTTTTCACGTTGCCGGGCGTGACATGCAAGTGCCCTGATCCACCTCGGTATTGGTCGCCGCCTTCGGCGTGGGTCTGTGCGCGCTTGAAATACGGCAGCACCTGTTGATAACCCCAGCCGATGCAGCCCTGCTCGGCCCAGTTGTCGTAATCCCGCGCATGGCCCCGGATGTAGACCATGCCATTGATCGACGACGACCCACCCAGCGTTCGGCCTCTGGGCGTGCCAATCCGACGATTGTTCAGATACGGCTCAGGCTCGGAGCTGTAGCTCCAGTTGTAAACGGTGCCGCCAACGACGATGCCCACCGCCGAGGGCATGTCGATGGTCCAGCTGTTATCCACAGGCCCGGCTTCGAGCAACAGAATCCGAACGCTCGGGTCTTCGCCCAGCCGGTTCGCCAGCACGCAGCCTGCGGAACCCGCGCCCACGATCACATAGTCGAATCTTTGTTCGGACATGATCCGATGCCTCCATCCCAAAGGTGCTCGAAAGACAATCAGCGAGCGCGCTCGCCGTGAATCCCGTTGAACACCAATCGATGGAAGTGATGCACCAGGTGCTCGCTTTCGTTGCTGCGCTGGGGGTCGATCATGTAGCGGCCCTGGTCGTAGCCCAGCGAGTGCAGACCCTTTTGCACCGAAATGTTGAGCGCGATGTCTTCCGGCCCCAAGTCCTCGTTCATCCACTTCATGCAGGCTTTGGAAACTTCCGCCGTTTCGGGGTTGGCGGAGTAGTAACCGAAGCGCAGGAGCGAGCGTTCGGCGTCCAGCGGGATCATCATGAACGAGCCCAAAAACTCGGAGAACGGGAAGGTGTAAAAGGTGTTGTTCGGCCACATGCCAATGTTGAAGAAACACTCGTCGGGGTTGAGGTCTTCGCGCAACTTCACCCCATACGCCTCGTTCATTGACAGATTGGCGGGGGCGATGTAAGTCCACCATTTATCGCGTTTGGTCAGCGCGTAGCCTTTGAAGTCGATCAGCTTTGCGAGGTCAATGTGGCACGGCCCTGACAGTTTGAAGTGATAGCCCTCGATGGAGTTGTCCATGATCACTTTCCAGTTGGCTGGAACGATCACGTCCTGCTCGTCGATCAGACGCATCTGATCGAGATTCGGAAACACCCGACGCATCTCTGCGTCAGCGCCGGGAAACAGCTCACGCAATGAAGGGGCTTCGGCGTCGAAATTAAAATAGATAAACCCACCCATTTCTTCCGTGCGCAGTTGCGGGATGTTGAACTGTTGCAGGTCGAAATTCTTCATCCGGTCGCAGCGCGGCGCGCCTCTCAGGCTGCCATCCATTTCGTAGCACCACGAGTGATACGCGCAACGAACGACGCCGCCTGTCGTGCCTCTCCGATTTTCCAGCAAGCGATTGCCGCGATGCTGGCACACGTTGTGAAACGCCCGGATTTCGCCCTGGCGGTTTTTCGCGATCACCACGCTCTGGTCGAACAGGTCCACCACCACGTATTGCCCCGGCTCCGCAAACTCATTGACGTGCCCCGCCACATGCCAGGCGTGCATGAAGATGTTGTCGCGTTCGGCCTTGAAAAGCGTGTCGTCGAAGAAATAACGCGATGGCAGCGTGAACGCCTCTTCGGGATCTTGCTGATCCCAGCCTTCCACCGGACTTTGCTGCTTCAGGACATGAATGGGTTGCATGGCGCTCTCCTCAACAGTGACGACCGCTCGGCTTGGCGGCTTGTGCTGGGACTTAATCTAGGGCGATGGCGGAGGTGGGGATTGATGGAAAGCGACGAGTTACGTGTGAGATTCATCAACGGTTCGCAAGGGTGACGACCCATGAAAGCGAATTTATTCGCGAAAAATCGGACATCCGATAAAGAGCCTACGGATGCACCACCGCATCGCGAATAAACTCGCTCCTACAAGGAATCTCCGTCAATCAGAAACCAAAAACCCCGGCACTCACGCCGGGGTTTTGGGTGTTACGCGTTTAGCTTATTGCTGCTGATACTGCTGACCGGGAATCGGCTTGAGGTTGACCTCTACGCGACGGTTCTGGGCGCGGCCGTTGACATCGGCGTTGCTGGCAATCGGCGAATCAGGACCGGCACCGCGAACCGACAGGTGGGACGCATCCACACCCTGGGACGTCAGGTACGTCGCCACACTTTGAGCACGCTGTTGAGACAGGTCCATGTTGTGCTGACGGCTGCCGGTGCTGTCGGTGTAGCCCACGATTTCAATGACGTTCTGGTTGTACTGTTTCAGCGAACCGGCGAGGTTGTTCAGCGGCGAATAGAAGCTGCTGGCAATCGCAGAGGAGTCGGTGGCGAACGTGATGTTGCCCGGCATCACCAGTTTGATAGTGTCGCCCTGGCGCTGCACTTCGACACCGGTGTTGGCCATGCTCGCCCGCAAGGCGGCTTCCTGCTTGTCAGCGTAGTAACCGTAACCGGCCGCACCGGCACCCACGACAGCCGCGCCGATCAGCGCGCCCTTGCCACGGTGGTTATGATCGATGGCAGCACCGGCGACGGCACCGGCCAACGCCCCCAGACCGCCGTATTTGGCGGTTTTGCTCACACCACCGGAGTTTTGCGCCTGCCCCTGATTGTCGTAAGGATTCTGCGTCGCACAGCCCGAAAGGACAGCCAACGCGGTAGCAGCGATGATCAAACGGCGAAAGGTAAACATCAAGGAAAGCTCCTGTTTTGCATGTCTACGGCCAACCACAGAGGCCGACGATATGCGCGATTAGAGCATGGAGACCGTCAAAAATTCCTTAACGCGGCCTGAACGATTTACGCCCTGACGAAAGTGTTTTCGCGCATTTCATCCCCCAATCGAGTGTCTGGCCCGTGGCCCGTCACCACCGTCGCCGCCTCGTCCAGCGTGTACAACCGCTCCTTGATCGAACGCACGATGGTGGCCTGATCGCCACCCCACAAATCCGTCCGCCCCACACCACGCTTGAACAGGGTATCGCCCGCGATCAACAACTTCGCGTCCTCGAACCAGAAACTCATCGACCCGGGCGTATGCCCCGGTGTGTGCAACGCCACTCCGCACCCGCAGGCCAATTCTTCGTCGTGCTCCAGCCACCGATCAGGCGAAGGCACCGGCACATAGGGAACACGAAACACCTGACACTGGGTTTCGAGGTTGTCCCACAAGAACTGATCCTCCTTGTGCAGATGCAACGTCGCCCCGGTCTTCTCCTTCAACTGACCCGATGCGAGGAAATGATCGAGATGCGCGTGGGTATGAATGATGCTCACGCACTTCAGACCGTGCGCTTCCAGCTTCGCCAGAATCAACTCGTGATTGCCGCCGGGATCGACCACGATGGCCTGTTTCGTGACCGGATCGCCGATGATCGTGCAGTTGCACTGCAACGGGCCGACGGGGAAGGTTTCGCGGATGAGGGTGGGTGTTGGGGGTTGCATGATGACCTGATCGTATTGGGTGAGGTGCGGGGTATGCCCTCGCAGCCGATACGCAAGGTTCGCCCGAAAAGCCTGATGGTTCAACCCGCCTTCACCCTGTAAAGCGCCGAGCAGCTCAGGTCAATCCCATACTCACCAACACCCCTCCCAACAATCCCACATACGCCCACGCATGCAGCCGATCCGGGATGCGCCCCACCCAACGTGCAGCCAGCCACATGCCGAACCAGGCGCCGAGGGTCAGGAGTGCGAAGGCGATGAGGTTGACGTAGCCGATGTAGCCCGCGCCCAGCCGTGTGTTGTCCAATGCGCCGGTGACCATGTAGGTGGCCGTGCCGACGAGGGCGACGGGTAGACTCAGCGGGTTGGCCATGGCGGTGGCCTGGGTCATGCTCAGGCCGCAGCGCCTCAGAAGCGGGACAGTCATGACGCTGCCGCCGACGCCCAAGAATGTCGCAATGGCGCCGATGAGAATGCCGCCGGGGCCGCGCGTCATTGTGCTCAGTGGGCGTGGTTCATTTTCAGCAGCGCGTGAAACGAATCCGCGTCTGAGCAGGCAATCGGCGATGGTGATTGCCAGATAAGCCATAAACGCTACGCGCAATACCAAGCCGTTGACGAAGCCAGCCGCGACGGCGCCGATCAGCGAGCCAATGCCAATGAAGCCGGCCAGTGGCCACAGCCAATCCTTGAGCAGCGTGCCCGAGCGGGCGGAGCGGCGGGTGCTCAATGAGGCGTTGACGATCATCACGCAGGTTGAGGTCGCCACGGCCACGTGCATCGCAACGGGCGCGCTCAAGCCGCCGACAGCTTCGTTGTTCAAGACTCCGTACAGCACCGGCACGACCACAAAGCCGCCTCCGAACCCGAACAGCACGGTCGTCACCCCGGAAAGACCGCCGAACAGCGCCAGCAAGAGATACGTCATCGCCCTGAACCCTCGAAAAAGAGGTGTTCACAATAAGCAGGCTGATCACGTCGAACTTGAGGATTCGGGCCATTCATGTTTGTGTTTCGGCCAGACTCTGGAAAAACACCATGCGCAACGTCTCTATCGAAACGCTCGATAACACCCCCCGCCCGGTCGTGGCGATTGGCAATGATTACGCCGATGGCTACCTGCTGCGTCGTCATCACCACCGCCGTGCGCAATTGCTGTACGGCTCGACGGGGGTAATGAAAGTCTCGACCCCTCAGGGCGATTGGGTGGTGCCGCCTCAACAGGCGGTGTGGATTCCGCCGCAGATGGAACACGAAGTCCTGATGCTCGGGGTCAGCACCCGCAGCCTGTATATCGAACCCTCTGCGGTGCCCGTCTTCAGACAGACTTGCGAGGTCATCGGAATCTCGCCCCTGCTGCGCCAACTGCTGATCGAGGCGGTGGAGATGCCGTTGACGTACGCAGTCGACGGCCGCGATGGGGTGCTGATAACGCTGGCCCTGCTGGAAATCGGGCAGGCCAGAACGCTGCCGTTGCACATTCCCCTGCCCGATGATCACCGCCTGCTCGCCCGCTGCCAGGCCTTCTTGCGACACCCGGACATTCATCAATCGCCCCAGGACTGGGCCCAGGATTTGTTCGTCAGTGAGCGCTCGTTCAGCCGTCTGTTTCGTGAACAGACGCAGATGAGTTTCGGCCAATGGCGGCAACAGGCTTGCGTGGTGTTGGCGCTGTCGCGACTGTCGAGCGGTGAATCCATTACCCGCATTGCGCTGGAGCTGGGCTATGAAAGCCCGGGCGCTTTTTCGACCATGTTCCGTCGTCTAACGGGTCGTTCCCCCAGCCACTATGCCCGCGACTAAGGAGAATCTAAGCATGCAAAAGGTTGAACTAGCGCCGGTTTTTTCCATACGGTCCGACAGTCTTTCGTTCAGCCTCTACACTCACCCGAGTGGGTTTTAACGAGGGGGCAGGACAACTCATCCATTTATTTTTGTTGCTCAACTTTCGGGGGAAATGAGCAATTCACGCTAACTGCCTGTTTAGTATGAACAAAGTCCAAAATGCCCTGTTTTAAGGGGTTTGTTTAACTCATATATTTTTCAAAAACCCGCTCATATACTGGCACTGCGCGACCATTGGAATGTGTGGCGTTCGGGATGATAAGAAGTCGACCCGATGAACCCGCAAGGCAGCACAGACCCGAAGCGAAGAACGAGCAAGCTCCATGCTAAGAAAAATCGCGGTCTCCGACCTGACGCTGGGTATGTACATCCATGAGTTTTGCCGCCCTCGTGTTCACGATCCGTTCTGGACCATGCACGTGGAACGCGAACTGCGCGACGAAGCCGTGCTCCAGCGCATTCAGGAATCGACGCGCGAGGTGTGGATCGACACCCGGCGCGGCAAGATCCCCGATGAGCAGACGCCGATTCTGGCTGTCGCCTCGACACACGTTCCCGCGCCTGACACCACCGCGAGTTCTATAGAGAAAGAGCTGGCGCGCGCCAAGATGATTTGTGGCCGAGCCAAAGATGCGGTGATGACCATGTTCACCGACGCCCGGATTGGCCGTGCGATGAACGCCGAAGACGTCGATTTGCTGGTCGAAGAAATCTCGACGTCGATCATGCGCCACCCTCACGCGCTGATCAGTCTTTCGCGTTTGAAAACGTCTGACGAATACACCTACATGCACTCGGTGGCGGTCTGTGCGCTGATGGTGGCGCTCGCCCGTCAAATGAATCTGAGCGAAGACCAGGTGCGCGATGCGGGCGTTGCGGGCTTGATGCATGACGTCGGCAAGATGATGATTTCCCCCGCCATTCTCAACAAACCCGACCGCCTGACCTTCGATGAATACGAAGCGATGAAGCATCACCCGCAGGCCGGGCTGGAAATCCTGCAAAATTGCCAGCAGGTCACCAACGCCGTGCGCGACGTGTGCCTGCACCACCATGAAAAGGTCGATGGCAGCGGCTACCCCCACGGCCTCAAAGGCGAAGAGATCAGCATCTTCGCCAAAATGGGCGCGATCTGTGACGTCTACGATGCGGTCACTTCAAATCGGCCTTACAAACGAGGCTGGGACGCGGCGCAGTCCATCCGCGAAATGGCGTCGTGGAAAGGCCACTTCGACGAGAAAATCTTCCAGCACTTCGTCAAGACGGTCGGCATCTACCCCATTGGCGCACTGGTCCGCCTGAAAAGCGAACGGCTGGGCGTGGTTATCGAGCAAGGCGAAAAATCGCTGCTGCACCCCAAAGTGAAGGTGTTCATGTCCACTCGGACACGCGTGACCTTCGAGCCGGAAGTCATCAACCTGGGTGATCCCGGTGCGCAGGACAGCATCGTCAAATTCGAGCTCGCGGAGGCCTGGGGCCTCGGGGATGTGGACGCGATGTGGGCGGGTGATGCGGCCCCGTGATGCGTCTCTGAAGATTCGTTCAGTACGCACTCAACTGCGCCGCAGCGGGACGATGCCTACCTGCATACCGAAAGGCCTGAACACGGCGTTGAGTGTCTGAAACGTAGGGTTTCCATCATCCTGTTCAATCTGGCGCAGCGTACGCAGGGATATTTTGCACATGGCGGCGAATTGCTCCTGGCGCAGCCCCGTCACATCCGTGCGCAAACGCTTTACAGCGCCTCCGATGCTGATAGTGCCCGCCGTCAATTGATCGCGAAGTTCATCCAGAAGGATGCCGCGCTGACGTATTTCGTCCTTCACATAAGCCCCCATGAAATGAACGTGCGCTCAAGCCGAGAGAGGGTAATCCTCGGATGCCTGAACGTTTGCTGAGGCAGGCCAATGTCGCTGAGAACATCGGGGAGCGCGATAAGTTTTCGAGCGTCAAGTTTGAGTCCTTCGAAAAGCCGATCGGGATCTACCCACTGCGACAATGATCGACAGGCGCCGAGCCAGTCGACCTCGCCCGCCCTTTCGATGGGTTCGGGCCATTTGGTTGTGCGCGTCACCCCTTCTTCATCCATGACCATGGGCGCCAAATCGTAGATAGGGGCGAGCGTCAGCCTGTGCGGATCTCGCAGAATGGCCGTGTTGCGCCCATGATTGTCACTGTTTCCCAACACCTGATTGATCAGATCGCGACGCAGGTATTCAGCCACCAAGTGAGGAATCTCGTCCTGCTGACCGTTGGCTGTCCAGGCATCGGCGAGCGCGGTCAGCGCCTGAACATGAGACATGTAGCTGCCGGGTCGTGTGATGTCTGCCAACGAATAAACCGACTCGACCGCCAGCCGAACAACAGCTTGCCCGTCCACCCTGCGGTCAAAACGCTTCATCCACAGGCTGGGCTTTCGCGCCTCCTCCAGACTCATGCCATCACAGGACACAACATTGAAGCCAAGCTGCTCCAGCGCCTGTTAATAGCAGAACTCACTCCTGAGAATCGTGCGGTCCGTCTCGTTACCCTTGTTCCGGGAGAACTTCACGAACCAATGCTGGCGTACATCCCGATCAAGCAGAGTTGCATCAGGATGCATCCTTCCTTGGGCATCCTCGGCCAACAACAGCTTGGGCGCTTCACCACCCGCCCCCGTCGCCCCACCTACTGCAGCACCCTGTTCATAGGCGTATTCGAGAAACCGGCTGTCGCGGGCGATGACCTCGTTCCTGTCAAACCCAATGCTGTGTCCCTGCGCGAGCGCTTCGACCGACTCTTTGATCCTGAGGTGCCCTATCGGCGCTGGCGTGCACCGTTGCAACAGCACCAGATCAGCGGCTTCGTCTGCGCCCTTGGGCATAGTAAGTCGCGCCAACAAAAAACGGCGTGCCGCACCAGCAGGCAAGATATCGAGCAGGAACGCCGGGACAGTGGAGGTTCGGTGAAGATCCCAGGTGACGGGAATTTTGGCGCTGACCGACTGTGCAGTGGTCGCCCCCAATGCGTCGAGATGGGCGAGCAAATAGGGTTGGTTATAAGCAAAGCTACAAGGGCTGGCTTGACCCTGCTCTGGCTTCTCGAACTCCAGACCCATAACGTCCTGCCACTCGCCAGCGGCGTAAAGTTGTAGGGTCAGATGCATGGTTTGGACTCGGCAATTTAATGCCTAAACCATAGAGGCAAATCAGAAAAAAGGCAATTTAATGCCTAAAATAGCACTCCACTTGAAATAATCAGCATTATAATGCCGATCACCCCAACAATCCCAATTCCTGCGCCCGCGCCACGGCCTGGGTTCTACGCTCGACGCCCAGCTTGCTGTTGATATGGCTGGCGTGGGTTTTGACCGTGTGCAGCGAGATGAACAGCCGTTCGCTGATTTCCTGATTGGAACAGCCTTGGGCAATCAACTGAAGCACTCCGAGTTCGCGGGCGCTGAGCGCGTCGGCACCGGGGCATGGGGCGGTGTCGTTGATGTCCCGCGCGCAGGGCAGGTCTTTGCTGACATGGGGCGACAGTTGATTAAGCAGGTAATCGACGAGTCGGCAACGGGGGCGTTTCAGCAATTGCTCGCTCAGCCAGTCCGGGTGTTGGCGAATGACGGGCAGCAGGGGCAGGATCGCACCACCGGTGGCGTTTTGAAGACTGCGGCCGAGCAACGTTTGTGCATGGGTTTTGTCTGCGGTGTCGAGCGCCAAAGTGAGCCACTGGCTCGTGGCGCTCAAGCCGAGTAGACCGGCGCCGATCTGTTGCGCATAAGTTTCCAGGCCCATCAGACGTTCGACGGATGCCTCCGTGCGGCCTTGTATCTGATCCAGCATGGCGCGCAGCAATTCGATGTGTTGCGGCATGAGCGGCATGCATTCCGGCGCGGCGGCGGGATGGTCACCGCCATAGGTTTGCCCCAGACGCAAAAGCCAGGCGTCGGCGAGGTCGATTCTTCCCTGCGCCAGCCATAGCTCGCATTTCGCCAGCGTGATCATCGCCAGGTAATACACGGGCGGCACGTCCCAGATGTGCATCAGCCGCTCGGCTTCGGCCAACTCCGCGAAAGCTTCGGCGAACCGCCCTTCCCGCCCCTCCATCCCGGCGATCACGCAATGACCGATCAGCACGCTGATGTCCCGGCACGCGCGCGCTTCGACCAGCCCGCTATTCAGTCGTTTGCGCCCGGCGTCGAACTGCAGGCATTGAACGAGCAAGTAGCCTTCATACAGCGTCAGCCGCGCACGAACCGCGTAAATACGTTGCGAGGACAAACCGTTCAAACGACGTAATCCCTGACGCACCTCTTCCAGAGAACGTAACGCTTCCCCCCTGGCCAAAAGCGTGCGCGCCCGGTCGTAGTGGGCCAGCGCCTCGAAGAGGGGATTGGCGACGCGTTGCGCCAGTTCCAGCGCATCGCGGTTCAACGCCCGTGCGCGCCATAAGTCTCCGTCGGCAATGGCAAGATTGGCCAGGGTGGACAGGCATAACAGCCGCTGGCCGTAGCGCTTTTGAGGAAGGCTCACGAGCGCCTCGCTGCAATAACGCTGCGCGGTGTCGCTGTCGCCGCGGCCACGGGCAATGATGCCGCTGAGGGCCAGCCACTGCGCCAGCATGGATTTCTGGGCAGTGGCCGAGGGTGCAGGCAGAAAGCGACTGAGGTGATTGCCCAACTCCTCGGCAGCATCGAGCTGACAGGCCAGGCCCAACGCCCACGCGTACAGCACGATCAAACGCGGCGTGCTGATCAGCAGGCTGTCAGGCAGGTCCATTTTCCAACGCAGCAACATGCCGACGTTTTGCTCGGCCAACAACTGCTCTTCGGACAGGTTCTGGACCAGATTGGCGGCGACATCGTGATGACCTGCGCGTAACGCTTGTTCGATGGCTTCGTCCAGCAGGCCTTGCTCGCTGAACCAGCGGCAGGCGTTCAAATGCAGACGTCTTTGTTGCGGCGCGACAGTGTTGCCCGCTCGGGCGCGCAGGAGATCGGAAAACAGGTGGTGATAACGGAACCAGCGCCCGTTCTCGTCCAACGGCACCAGAAAAACCTGATGTGCTTGCAAGAAAGCGATGATCTCCGTGCTGTCGTGACTGTCCCGCGCCGCGTCGCACAAGGGGCTGCAAAAGCGCTCCAGACAGGCAGTTTCATAGAGGAAGGCCTGGACGTCAGCAGGCAGGCAGTCGATAACCTCTTCGAGCAGGTAATCGCGGATCAGCCCTTCGCCGCCGTTCACCCCTTGAGTCAGGGTGTTACTGCCCGCCTCTGTCGCGGCGAGCAACCAGAAACGCAAACCGGCCACCCACCCTTCGCTGCGCTGCAGCAAATTGTGTAACGCTTCATCGGTCAACGAACTGCTGTGCTGATCCAGCACGGCCATCGATTCGTCGTCGGTCAGCCGCAGGTCGTTTTCGGAGAGTTCGAGTAATTGCCGAGACAACCGCAACCGCGCCAGGTGCCAGTCCGGGCGCTGTCGGCTGGTGACCATGACGATCAGGCCCGCAGGTAGGTGATTGAGCAGAAATTGCAGGCAGCGGTCGAGCACCGGGCCTTGCACAAGGTGGTAGTCGTCGAGCACCAGCAGCAGCGGTTTGCTCAACATCAGGTGCATCGCCAGTTCGTCCAGCAAACCGTCGAGCCACTCTTCAAAGGCAAAGGGCTGATGCCGCTGGCGCATTTTCAGCAGACCCAGCGCCTGATTGCCCAATTGAGGGAAGAATTGTTGAAGGCCTGACAGAAGACGTTCGAGGAAGCGACCGGGATCGCTGTCACGCTGGCTCAAGCCCAGCCAGAGGTTTTGCCATTGACCAGGAAGACTCTCGCAAAACTCCACTGCCAGCGAACTTTTGCCAAATCCGGCAGGCGCGCTGACCAGTAACAGCCGTCCTGACAACCCCGCACTCAGCCGCTCGCACAACCTGGGCCTGGGCACATAGCCTTCAGGCAGGGGTGGGCGGAAGAAACGTCCTTCCAACGCAGTGACTGCGTGATTTGCGATTCCTTGCAAACGCGACAGATCAGTCATGGCCGGCTCTTGTTAGAGGTGCTTGTTATTCGGCGTTCAGATGTCGGGAGACTAGCGGCTAAGTCAGCGCTTTTGAAGAATGTTCGACGAAAGACTGTAAGAAAACGTATCCCATCAACAGGGCGAATGTTGCTTTATATGTTTGGGGAGGGGGGGCCTTACGTTAATGCGATTCTGCACAAGAATTCAGATTTGGGTCATGCCCCCAGGCGAATCCGGATCATGCGGAGCGCCTGAAGCTTCGTGGCCGGTTGGTTTTGCTGCCGGTTCCCGGCAGATCGCAGGCAAGCCAGCTCCTACGGCCTGCGGCCAGAATCAAGAGCCAGAGTGCGCTGTACGACTGCTTCTGCCGAAGGCGTAGGAGCTGCCGGGGTGGCGCTCCACCTTGCCTGCGATCTGTTGCGCAGCGACAGCAAATCGGCTGTACGCGCTCCCGAACGTCCTGACGCCCGAATCCAAAGTAGCCTCAACCACACTCATTCGTCGCACAAAAAAACACCCCGAAAATTCGGGGTGTTTTTACGTGCAACCACGGGGTTCAGCCGTAGGGTAAAGCGGCGCAGGACAGCCCGTGCTCTGTAGCTGTGATCAACAATGCACGGCTCTGCGCCCATTCGTTTGCCTGATCAGCGCACGCCTTCCTGACGCAGCGCGTTAGGCTGGAAGTCGCTGATGGTGGCGGTGAAGCCGAAATCGTAGGCCTTTTTCTCTTCGTTCTTCATGCCCAGCGCCAGGTAGCGGCCGGATTGCAGGTCGTAGAGGGCTTCGAGGGCGTACCACGGCACTTGCTTGTCGTAGTAGTTCTCGGCATGGGCTTCAGCGACACGCCACAGTTGGCCGCGACCGTCGTAGTGGTCGATGACAGCGGCTTGCCAGGTGTCTTCGTCGATGAAGAAGTCACGCTTGGCGTAGATGTGGCGTTGGCCTTCTTTCAGGGTGGCGGTCACGTGCCAGACGCGACGCAGCTCGTAGCGCGCCAGGTCCTGGTTGATGTGGCCTGCCTTGATGATGTCGGCGTACTTGAGCTTCGGATCGTCGAGTTTGTAGCTGTCGGACGCAATGTACAGCTCTTGTTTACCGATCAGTTTCCAGTCGTAGCGATCCGGTGCGCCGTTGTACATGTCAAGGTTGTCGGAGGTGCGCAGACCGTCGGCGGCGGTACCTGGGCCGTCATAGGACACTTGCGGCGCACGACGCACGCGGCGCTGACCGGCGTTGTACACCCACGCTGCACGCGGCTCTTTCACTTGGTCGAGGGTTTCATGCACCAGCAGCACAGTGCCCGCCAGACGTGCCGGGGCGGTTACTTCTTGCTTGAAGTAGAACAGGATGTTGCCGGGATTCTTCGGATCGTAGTCCTTCATCTTGTCGCGGAAGACGAACTCGTCGTGGAAATACACTGGGTTGAACGAGCCGTTGGTTTGCGGCGTGGCTTGGGTGACCAGACGCGACACACTGCCGCCGCGATAGCGGGTGATGTGGTTCCAGATCACTTCCAGGCCATCTTTGGGAATCGGGAACGGCACCGCGGTTTCGAAGTTTTCCAGACCGTTGCCGCCACCGACCAGCTTGGTGTTGGTGGCGTTTTTCTTGATGGAAGCAAAGACATCGGCGGGCACGGTCGCGCCACGATGCGACGGGTAAACCGGCATTTTGAAGGTGTCCGGGTACCGTTTGAACATCGCGTACTGACCCGGTGCGAGCTTGTCCTTGTACTGATCGACGTTCTGCGCGGTGATGGTGAACAGCGGTTTTTCATTGGCGTACGGGTTGGCGAGGAAGCCTTTGTCATCCACCGCGCCCGCGCTGGTCGCCATCGGGGTCCACGCCGGAATGGTGCCAGCCGCGTTGCCGGCCTTCTCGGCGCCCATCGGCGTCAGCGTCGTGCCCAGCTTGGCCGCCTCGTCTGCGGAAACCGCTGCCATCACCCCGGTCGCCAGCAATGACAGACCCAGTACGCCGACGTGCAGCAGCCCCTTCGTGATTTTCATGTTCATGGTCATTCCTTAGAAGTTCATACCGAAGCTGAGGGCCACGAAGTCGCGGTCATCCACTGTGGTGTACTTGCCGTCGAAGAAGTTGGTGTAGGAAAGGTTGGCGGTGTAGGTGTTCTGATATTCCGCCTCCAAGCCCAGGCTCACGGCCTTGCGACCTTCTTCGAAGTTGCCGCCAGGGCCTGGCGAATAACCTTTGACGTCGTGGGACCACGCCACGCTTGGCTTGAGGTTCACGCCGGCGAACACGCTGTTGTAATCCCAGATGGCGCGGGCACGGTAGCCCCACGAATCGGTGGTGGTGAAACCGTCGTTTTCGCAGTAGCGGCTGAGGTTGTTGAGCGGCGCGCCTGCCAGGGTGCTGGCGTTGAGCGCGGTACATTGACCATTCGGCAACGGGCCAGGGCCGTAGCTCGGGTCACGTCCGTAACGCAGTTTGGACGTGCTTTCCAGGCCGCCGACGTGAGTCCAGCCCACCTCGCCCACCATGGTCAGACGTTCGGCACCCATCACCTGATCGAAGAAGTGCGTGAAGGTGGTCTGCGCCTGGCTGACTTCCTTGCGGCGGTAGCCTTTCTGGTCAGCGCCCGGCGTGCCTTGCAGCAACGCAACGCTTGGGTTCAGCGGCGTCAGGCCGGAATACAGAATGTCGGTGGTGTTCAGCTGAACCGGCGCGTTCGGGCGGTAGCTCAGCTCGCCGCTCCACGCCGTACCGGTAGGCAGCGTGGTGGAGAAGCTCAGGCCGAACAGGTGAATGTCTTCGGGGTATTCGACGTAATAGCTGGAGTTGGCCGCGACCACGACCGGCAGCAGCGTCGGCGCGAGGCTGGTCGCCACACCCAACGGTACGCCGCGGCTCGCCAGACCACCCACCAGACCGGCCGCACTGTAGGCGCTGGCCGGGCCACCCTTGCCACTGAAGATCGGCGAGCGGCTGTGGTAATTCATGTAATAGGCGCCGAACTCGGTGTCCAGCGGCTCGAAGTTGTAGTGCATGGCCAGGCCGTATTGGCCGCTGTCGCGGGCATCGCGATCAGGCCCGCGGGCTACGATGGCACCCTCGTCAGGGTTGCCGAAGTTGACGCCACGCGCCGCCAGTGTCGCTTGAACCGGCCCACGCAACGCGGCCGGCAAGGCAGCGTTCAGGCTGTTGCGAGTGCGCAGTACCGCCAAGTTGTTTTGGCAACCGTCGGCGATCACGTCAGGCTGCGAGAAGAAGGTGCCGCAGTTGTCGACGACCGTCTGATCCCACTCCAGCTGATAGAAGCCTTCGGCCGAGAGGTTCTCGGTCAGGCTTTGCGACAGGTAAAACATGTTGACCGGAATCAGGCCTTCCTTGATTTCCGAGCCTGGACGGCGAAACGCCGACACATCGATAGGGTTGATGCTGTTGATGCCGCCGCCGATAAAGGTGCTCTCACCCCAACTCACCACCTGCTTACCGAAACGCACGGCGCCAGGTTGATCAGCAATGGAATAGTTGTGGTAAACGAACGCGTCGAGCAGCTGGAATCCTGAGGACTTCGCGCCTTCTTTGCGGCCTGAATCGCTGATGTCCTTGAACTCGCGGCCTTCATCCTTGAGTTCGAAGTCGTACCAGTACTTGCCCCGCAGGAATACGCCGGTGTCGCCGTATTTCAGCTCCAGATCGTGAATGCCCTTGAAGATCTTCGAAAAGGTTTCCCCACTTTTGAAGTTCAGGTGGCCGTCATCGGAGGTTTGCGAAAGACCGTGTCCGCCGTTGTTGGAACCGATGAGGTTCTTGTTGGCGTTCTGGGTAGACCAACTGGCGCCAATGGAGAGCGACGAGTCGAAATTACCTTCGATTTCACCGATGTTGAAACTGACGCCGAACGCAGGACCGGCGAGCGTGGAAGCGAGGCTGACGGCCAAGGGCAATCTTGCCCGGCGCCAGAACGGGTTTGCTGATGTCATCGACGCTACTCCATGTGCTTTTATTTTTATGGCAGTGGGTGCTTCCAGAAACGACTCAGGCAGACAGATCCGCGATGCCTGGGTGTCAACGCGTGTCGGGCAGCCCATGTAAAGCTGCGAAACGAGGCGGCGTTTTTCTCCGGTTCCTACCTACTGCCGACTATAGCCAGCAGGTACAACGGCTTGATCCCTCTAAAGTGTGATTTACAGCGTCGACGCCTCTGATCCGCCGATTTCGACGGACTCACGCGTGCGGCAAAGGGAGGATGGCTGAATTTAGGAATTTGGCAAGCAGGACGTCTAGACGGCGGCTTCGCGACACATCGCCCGGGTCAGGACCCGAGCGATGCATGCGAGCAAAATGACTCAGAGAGTCGAGAGGAAAGTACTGTTGGTGCTCTGCCATTCGAGGATGTCGAGGCGGATTTTCTTCTTGTCGAGCTTGCCGACACTGGTCTTGGGAATTTCAGTAACAAGGGCGATCTGGCTCGGAATCGCCCACTTGTTAATGTGCCCCTGTTCCACGAAAGGTTTCAGGTGTTCTTTCAAGGCCTTGGCGTCGACCACATGACCTTCGCGCACCACCAGTAACGCAAAGGGGCGTTCACCCCATTGCGGATCGGCGACCCCGACCACGGCCACTTCGCGCACACCGGGATGGCGGCTGCACAGGTCTTCGAGCTCCAGCGAAGACACCCATTCCCCGCCCGTCTTGATTACGTCCTTGATGCGATCGCGAATGTCGATGCCGCCCATGCTGTCGAGCGTCGCCACGTCGCCTGTGTGCAGCCAGCCACCGGCCCACAGCTCGGCGCCTTTTTGCGGTTCGCGGTAGTAGCTCTCGGTCAGCCAGGGCGCCCGTAACACCAACTCGCCTTGGGTCTCGCCATCGGACGGCAGGAAATTACCCTCGCTGTCGACAATCGCGGCCTCCACCAAAACACCGGGTGTGCCGGCCTTGATCCGGTACGTGATGCGCTCGTCTTCGCTGCCCGCCATCAGTTCGTCGTTAAGGTGCGCCACCGAGACGAGGGGCCCGGTTTCGGACATGCCATACGCACCGGTCAGTTGAATGCCCTTGGCCTTGGCCGCTTCGTAGAGCGAACGGTTGAGCGAGCTGCCGCCGATGATGATGTTCCAGCCGGTGAAATCCACGTCTTTCGCGGCCTTGGCGTTGAGCACCATTTGCATGATGGTCGGCACGCAGTGGGAGAACGTGACCTTCTCCTTGCGCCATAGCTCGACCAGCAATTCCGGGTCATAACGACCGGGGTAAACCTGCTTCACGCCGAGCATGGTGGCCGCGTACGGCACACCCCACGCGTGCACGTGAAACATCGGCGTGATCGGCATGTAGACCTTGTCGCTGCACAGCTGCCCTTCGACGCTGCCCATAATCGTCGCGACGGCCAGGGTGTGCAGCACCAACTGACGGTGAGTGAAATACACACCTTTAGGGTTGCCCGTGGTGCCGGTGGTGTAGAACGTCGTCGCCACTGAGTTCTCGTCGAAATCCTCGAAACGGTAATGCGGGCTGGCAGCCGCCAGCAGCGTTTCGTACTCACCCACGAGGTTCGGGAGGTCGGCGGTCTTGTCTGCCGTGTCGGTGAGCAACAGGGTTTTCTCGACCGTGGTCAGCTTGCTCGCGAAGCAGTTATAAAGGGGAACGAACTCGCTGTTGACCAGCACGAACTTGTCTTCGGCGTGATTCATGGTGAACAGAATCTGATCCGGCGACAGCCGCACGTTGATGGTGTGGATCACCGCGCCAATCATGGGAATGGCAAACATGCATTCCAGATACCGATGGCTGTCCCAATCCATGACGGCCACGGTATCACCCGCTTTCACCCCCGCCTCGGTCAGCACATTGGCCAGTCTGCAGATGCGCTCGTTGAGGGTCAGATACGAATAGCGTGATTGGTCCCGGTAAACGATTTCCCGCGATTTCTCGTAACGACTGCCCGACATCAGCAGACTTTTGATCAACAGGGGGTACTGGTACGCGCCATCGGCTGGCGGAATCACGCGAGTCTGCAGCATAGGAATCCCTTTTCAAAATGCATGGGCGGTGCTGAAAATATGCACTCTAGAGCCTTCACTCGCCAGCCAAATCAGCCAAAGGGATGATTCGATTGACGAGTGACCATGCAGGCATTGCGCCATTTGACAGGGTGAAACGGCCCTAAGCGAGCTGAGGCGAGGGGTTTTCAGCCGGGGTGCGTGGGAAAACGGCCGCCGCAAGGAAGGTCAATGCCGCGAAGCCCGCAAGAATGAGGTATAGCCCCGCCAGCCCCTGTCGTGGCTCAACGTAGGCAATCAGCGGAATCGCTGTGGCACTCGCGCCGAAGGACAAGAAGTAACGCAACGCGAATACCCGCGACTGCCATTGCGGCGCGACGAAGTTAGCGACCATCGCATCGTTAACCGTCACCTGACCAAACACCACGAACATGAAACCTGCCCCCAGCATTATCACCGGCCAGCTGTCGACGTAGGCCAGCGCGAACAGAAACGGTGCCTGGCAAACAGTCAGGATCACGAAAGGCCACTTCAGGCTGAATCGGTCGAGGAAACGGCCGATGGTCAATTGCGCAATCGCCCCGAAGGCATAGGCCAGGCTGACGATGAGACCCAGCGTTTGCGGCGAGGCGAACAGGTCGTGCAGACGATCCTGAAACAGCTTCGGATACGTCATGGTGGTGGCGTTGAACACCACGCCGCCGGTTGCCGTGGCGACGGCCAGCACGGTGAAGACCATGGTCATGGAAATCCGCTGGCCCGATTTGCCTTTTGGCGCGGCGTGCGGCCGCACCGGGATCGGCTCGTCCTTGATCTGCCAGGCGAACGCCAGTCCGATCAGAATCGACACGCTGCCCGGCAGGATGAACGCCGAGCGCCAGCCAAATTGCGCGACGAGAAAGCCCGTCAGCAGCGCGGAAAATGCCACGCCCAGGTTACCCCACATGCCATTGACGCCGATTTCGCGGCCACGGTTCTGCGCGTAGGCCACCAGCATCGCGGTGCCGACGGGGTGATAGATGGCGGCGAACACGCCCACCAGCGTCATGCCGACCGCCAGCATGGTCGTGCTGGTGCTCAGCCCGGTGATGATCGAAGCGGCGCCGATCCCGAAGAAGAACAGCAGCATCATGTGCCGCCGACTCCAGCGATCACCGAGCCAGCCCGCCGGTAGCGAGCAGGCCCCGAAAGCAATGAAGCCGCCGAGCGACAGGCCGATGAGCTGCGCGTAGTCCAGCGCAAAGGCTTGGGTCATGCCCAGCACGGCCGCGGGGAAGATCAGCATGAACATGTGATCGATGACGTGGGCAGCATTGATGAAATGGATCACCCGTTGGGGTGAGTTGGATCGTTGGGATTGACTCATGGCAGCGCATCCTGAGGCTTGCAGTGAAGGTGGATGCTCATGCTAAGTTGGCGACAATTCGCATTTCAGACAACAAAGTCATCGAATCCGCCATGTTGATCAATCATCTCCGCCACAGCCCCGTGACTGCTCACCCTGCTGACTACCCCGAAGGCGGCTATCACCCGTGGCACATTCATGCAGAGGCGCAATTGCTCTATGCGGTCAGCGGCATGATGCGCCTGGTGACCAAAACCGGCGCCTGGGTGATTCCGCCGACGCGCGCCGTATGGATTCCGCCGATGGTAGAGCATGAGACGTTCATGTCCGGCGAGGTGTTGATGCGCTCGTTGTTCATTGCGGGCGAACACTGCCCACCGGGGTTGAATCAGTGCTGCGTACTGGCCGTTACGCCGCTGTTGCGCGAGTTGATCGTGCGGGCCACTCAAGGTGACGAGCATGCGGCCAATCCGCTGATTCAGCAGCTGATGCTGGAAGAAGTCGCCGGGCTGAAAAACCTGCCGCTGCACATCCCGATGCCCCGCGACCGGCGTCTGCACAGCATTTGTATGTCCGTGCTCAAGGCCCCGGATCACGGCAACACGCTGGAGGATTGGGCGCAGGAAGTCGGCGCCAGCTCACGCACACTGACGCGGCTGTTCAAACAGGAATTGGACCTGAGTTTCAACGCGTGGCGTCAGCAAGTGCGCTTGATGGAAGCGTTGCCGAGGCTGCTCGATGGCGAGAGTGTGCAGCGAGTGGCGAATGATCTGGGGTATGGCAGCGCACGCGCGTTCAGCGCGATGTTCAGCCGCCTCTTGGGAGAGAGCCCCCGGGAGTATCTGGGGGCGTTGCGGCAGTTGAGCCAGCTGAAGCGGTGATCCGATATGGAGGCCCAGGCGGGATAAACCTGTAGGAGCGAATTCATTCGCGATGCGGCTTTTCGGACGAAAAATGTGTATCGATTGTCCCGGCCAATCGCGAATGAATTCGCTCCTACAGAGGGTTCACCCTCCGGCTTCAGGAGGGGTTTTATCAATGCATCTCGGTCAGCGCGAGCTTCAGCCCCAGCGCCACCAACACCCCGCCCATCGCCCGATCGAACCAATGCCCCATGCGGGCGAAACCGGCCCGAACACGCTCCTGACTGAACAGACGCGCCACCAGACAAAACCAGACGCCGGTCGCGACGGCCAGATAAACGCCGTAACCCGCCTGAACCAGCAGCGGCGTATGTGGGTTGATCACGACAGTGAACAGCGACAGGAAAAACAGTGTCGCTTTCGGATTCAAACCGTTGGTGACGAAACCGGCGGTAAAGGCGCCTCGCGCCGTTCGCTCGCCCTTGGCAAGATCAACCGGTGCGTCCGATGCGTTCGCCGGTTTGGCGCGCAGGGCCTTGATGCCGATGTACAGCAGGTACGCCGCAGCGGCCCACTTCAACGCGTTAAACAGCACGATGGACTGCGACACGATCAGCCCGATGCCCAGCAGCGAATAGCCAACGTGCAGGAAAATCGCAGTTCCCACGCCCATGGCGGTGTAAGTCCCAGCCTTGCGACCGTGGGTCACGCTCTCGCGCACGACCACCGCGAAGTCCGGGCCGGGGCTGGCCACAGCGAGCAGGTGAATGAGGGCTACGGTGAAAAATTCCGTCCAGTACATCGAAGGGTCTCCAAGGCGCTTTGGCCAATGACATGCGCTGTTACGTTCGCTACCTTACGCTTCCTATCCAACGGACAAAAGGTACAGCTGATGTCGAGTCAACGCAGAGCAGTTTTCCTGGATCACACCTCACTGGATCTCGGCGATCTGGACCTGAATCCTTGGCGTGAAACCTTTGGTGAACTGGTCCTGCATTCCAGCACGACGGCTGATCAGGTGATTGAACGCCTCCAAGGTGCGCACGCAGTGATTTCCAACAAAATCATGATCGATGCCGCCACGTTCGCAGCGTGTCCGGACCTCAAGCTGGTACTCGTCACGGCCACGGGCGTGAACAACGTAGACCTCGACGCAGCGCGCAAACATGGCGTCGTGGTCAGCAACTGCCAGGGTTACGGCACGCCGTCCGTGGCGCAGCATGCCCTGATGTTGTTGCTGGCGATGGCCACGCGTCTGCCGGATTATCAGCAGGCGATTCAACAGGGTCAGTGGCAGAAATCGAAACAGTTCTGCCTGCTCGACTTCCCCATCGTGGAGCTGGAAGGCAAGACGCTGGGCCTGTTGGGCCATGGCGAACTGGGCGGCGCGGTGGCGAAACTCGCCGAAGCGTTTGGCATGCGCGTGATCGTGGGGCAGATTCCCGGCCGCCCTGCCCGGCCGGATCGCGTGCCGTTGCATGAACTGCTGCCGCAAGTGGACGCGCTGACCCTGCACTGCCCGCTCAACGAACACACCCGCGACATGATCAACGCCCACGAGCTGAGCCTGATGAAACCCAAGGCGTTCATCGTCAACACCGCGCGCGGAGGATTGATCAACGAACAGGCGCTGGCCGACGCCCTGCGCAACGGCCATCTGGGCGGCGCGGCCACCGACGTGTTGACTGTCGAGCCACCGGTCAACGGCAACCCGCTGCTGTCCGGCGACATCCCACGCCTGATCGTCACGCCGCACAGCGCCTGGGGCAGCCAGGAAGCCCGCCAGCGCATCGTCGGCCAAGTCAACGAAAACGCACGCGCGTTCTATGCCGGTGCGCCGATTCGGGTGATTGGCTGATCCACCCCGCACAGCAGATTGACTATCAATGCTGGCTGAAGGCGACTGCCACCCTTGGCCGCATTTGATTCTGCCCGAAGGGCGTGGGAGTTGGCTTGCCTACGATCTATTGCGCAGCAATAGCAAAACCTGAGGAGGCCGTAGGAGCGCGCTTGCCTGCGATGGCGGAGTGTCAGCGTGCACATGTGCTTCAGGAACACCGCCATCGCGGGCAAGCGCGCTCCTACAGTAGGTGTACCGGCCGTATCACCTGTTAAACTCCGCTCTTTTTTCAGGAGCCGATGATGGACCCGCGCAGTGAAGTGTTACTCCGTCAGGCCGAGCTTTTTCAGGGTTCGTTGCTGCTCGCCAATCTGCCCGCTGATGACCTGCTGGGCACACTGCCGAACGCCCGAGGCTGGAGCTGGCATGCCGGGGATTTCGCCGCGCTGGACACCCGCTTCAACGGTCGCACCCATTTCGGGACCGAAGCACCCGCCGAGCCTCTAGAGGCAGCGGTGCTGTTCTTGCCGAAAGCCAAAGACCTCACCGATTACCTGCTCAACGCCCTCGCCTCGCGCCTGGCCGGTCGCGAGTTGTTTCTGGTCGGCGAAAAACGCGCAGGCATCGAAGCGGCGGCCCGTCAGCTCAGCCCATTTGGCCGTGCGCGCAAACTCGATAGCGCTCGTCATTGCCAGCTGTGGCAGGTCAGCGTCGAGGACGCCCCTCACGCCATCGAATTGAACAGCCTCGCCAAACACTTCGACATCGAAGTACAAGGCGGCCTTTTGAAAGTCGTCAGCCTGCCCGGCGTGTTCAGCCATGGCCGTCTGGATCGCGGCTCTGCCCTGTTGCTGGACAATCTTGATCGCCTGCCCACCGGCCATTTGCTCGATTTCGGCTGCGGCGCGGGCGTCTTGGGCGCGGCGGTTAAACGTCGCAACCCTGACATGAACGTGACGATGCTCGATGTCGACGCCTTCGCCACGGCCAGCACCCGCTTGACGCTCGTCGCCAACGGTCTTGAAGCCGAGGTCATTACCGGTGACGGCATCGACGCCGCGCCGGAACATCTGGACGTGATTCTGACCAATCCGCCCTTCCACACAGGCGTTCATACTGATTACGCTGCAACTGAAAGTCTGCTGAGAAAATCCCGCGAACATCTGAAAAAAGGCGGCGAACTGCGCCTGGTTGCCAATAGCTTCCTGCGCTATCAGCCGATCATCGAGCAGCACCTTGGCGTATGTGCCGTCATGGCCGAAGGGAATGGGTTCCGGATTTACCGCGCCAAACGCGCCTGAAATTAACGCTTGCCGAACCGGATTCTCGAAGGCAGAATCCGCTCCGTCCTAGGGGAGTAGTCTCCCACGAGCGCCATGCTCGTCCGGCGTGCATCAACATACTTGGTCCTCAGACCATGGTGCGCGCGACCCGGAATCCGCATCAGACGGATCGGTGGTTTGACAAGACCTATGACACGAACATCCTGACCCGGGGCGGGGAGGTTGTACGTGTCATAGCCGTGTTGACCCGCCCCTTAGGAAAATCCTGATGCTGGAATCCCTGTTGGTCCCCACCGCGGTCGTCGCACTGGCCGAAATCGGTGACAAGACCCAACTCCTCGCGCTCATCCTCGCAGCCCGCTTTCGCAAGCCCTGGCCAATCATCGCCGGCATTGTTGCGGCCACGCTCGCCAACCACGCCGCAGCCGGTGCTGTGGGTGCCTGGTTCGGCAGTTTCTTCTCCGATGCCATGCTGCACTGGATTCTCGCCGCGAGCTTCACCGCCACCGCTCTGTGGACACTGGTTCCAGACAAAATGGACGACGATGAAGCGAACACCGCCCGTAAATTCGGCCCGTTCATGACCACGCTGATCGCGTTCTTTCTCGCGGAAATCGGCGACAAGACGCAAATCGCGACCGTCATGCTCGCGGCGCAGTATTCGTACCTTTGGCTGGTGATTCTGGGCACGACGCTGGGCATGCTGCTGGCCAACGTACCGGTGGTGCTGGCGGGTAACTTCGCGGCGGAAAAACTGCCCCTCACCTTGATCCGTCGCCTGGCAGCGGGGGCATTCTTCATTCTCGCCATCGTGGCGGTGTACAAGGCGATGCAGGTGAGCGGCTGGGTTTAACCCCGACCTGAAAATACCGCTTCACCCGTATTGGAATGCTATCCCTGTGGGAGCGGATTCATTCGCGATTGGCCAGTACATTCGATACATATCTGTCGTTTGTAAGCCCTGTTCTCGAATGAATTCGCTCCCACAGTTGGGATCGCGTCAATCATCAAATGAGGGTTACCCCTTCGGCGCTTGCTCGTAGAGCGGCATCACCTTTGGAATCGCCGCCTGCAACGAGGCAATCCGATTGGACGAAGCCGGGTGTGTGCTCATGAACTCCGGCTGCGACGCCCCCGCCTGAGCCTGCATCTTCTGCCACAGGGTGATCGCGGCGTTGGGGTTGTAACCGGCACGGGCCGACAGTTCCAACCCGATCAGGTCGGCTTCGTTTTCATTGGCACGGCTGTTCGGCAACGTCAGGCTGTAATTGACCACGGTGTCGGCCAGCGCCAGGCTGTCCTGCCCCAGACCGAGCAATGAGCCTGCGCCGGTCTTGGCCATCTGCACGCCATACGCCTTGGACATCGCTTCACGACCGTGCTCGCGCAAGGCGTGGGCGATTTCATGCCCCATCACCGCCGCCAATTCGTCATCGCTGAGTTTGAGCGTATCGATCAAACCGCTGTACACGATGATCTTCCCACCCGGGCCGCAGTTGGCGTTCAGCTCATCGCTCTTGATCAGGTTCACATCCCACTGCCACTGGGCGGCATCCGGACGCAGCTTCGGCGCCTGGGCGATCAGCCGCTGGGCAACGGCTTGCACGCGCTTGGCCTCGGCGCTGTCCTTATCCAACACACCCTTGGACGACGCCTCGCTGACCGTTTGCTGGTAGGACTGCGCGTACATCTGATTGACCTGATCAGTCGACAACATGCTGAACATGTACTGCTTGCGCTCGACGCCCACCGAATCTCCGCGGGTGGTGTTGACGGCTTGACAGCCTGCCACCAGCAACGCGGCGCTCAAGGAACAGAGAGTAAAGGCCTTACGCATGTTGTATCTCCTTGGAAACAAGGCGCTCATCCTAGGCCGTACGCCCGGTGAGTGCCATATAGCAGCCGATTGCCATATAAATAGCGGTTAAAAATTCGCACATTTGTAACAGAGATAAAACATTCCCCTTAGTTCCTGCATCAACGCTTCAAAAAGTTCGAAGGCCTTAGAAACCGTGGGCTGTGGGCGACATACCCAATTGCGACCTGAGCGATTCAAAAGCGGCCACTTCGTCGGTTTCGCCTCAATTAAGTGCGAGACAAGGCGATATCTCCTTCAGGCGTAATTCCACGTCCGGAGCCACTATGAAGTTCAAATCGATCCAGTTTTCAGTTGCGGCACTGGCGGGTGCCATCGTGCTCAGCGTCGTGGCTGCCCTCGTGCTTTATTCCTTGTTTTCCGGGGCCCGAACTCAGGAACTGGTGGACAAGCGCACCACCGCACAATTCGAACAGGCCATCCAGCAGCGCCTGACCGCGATTGCGCGGACCCAGGCCAGTGAAATCCAGCGCGAACTGGAAGCGCCGTTACACACGGCAGCCGGCCTCGCGACCATGAACGCCACGTTAGGCATGAAAGACAGCAAGGGCGAACCGCTGCTGAAAGTCAGCCGCGAGCAATTGCTCAACGTGCTGCACGAAACCGTCGTGCGGAACCCGAAAATTCTCGGTTCCTACATCGGCTGGGAAAAAGACGTACTGGATCACAACGATGCCGCGTATGCCGAGACGCCCATCACCGGCGTCGATCCGAAGGACGGCCGCTTCATGGCCTGGTGGTATCGCAAGCCGGACGGCACGTTCAATCTGGAAAAACTCGCCAGCCTCGAAGACACCAAAATCCTCTCCACGGGCATTCGCTCCAGCGAGTACTACCTGTGCTCACGAGAAACCCGCAAACCCTGCGTGATCGACCCGGCCCCTTATAAAGTCGGCGACAAAATGGTCATGCTGTCGTCGTTCATCGAGCCGATCATGCTGGAGGGCAAGTTCCAGGGCATCGTCGGCGCCGACCTGTCAGTGAACTTCATCCAGGACATGCTCGAAGGCGCTGACAAAAAGCTCTACGAGGGCGCCGGTGACATGGCGCTGATCGCCACCAACGGTCGACTGGTCGCCTACACCAGGGACACCAGCAAGCTCGGCGAGAAGGCCAGCGACATCCTCGACGCCAACGAAGTCGCGAACCTGAACACCATTACCAAAGGCGAAGTGCGTTACGACATCGACAAGGAACACGGCCACATCGAGCTGTACATGCCATTCGGCATCGGCGACACCGACGCGCGCTGGACCCTGATGATTCGCATGCCCGTCAACGCCGTGATGGCCGACCTGCAAAAGCTGCAAAGTGATTTGGCGCACCAGCGTGAAACCGACATTTTCGGCATGACCATGGTCGGCCTGCTGATCGCAGCATTGGGCTTGTTGATTGTCTGGTTTGTGGGTCGCGGGATTGCCCGTCCGTTGAAACAGATGGTGGTGATGCTCGACGACATCGCCAAGGGCGAAGGCGACCTCACCCGCCGCCTGACCAGCGACCGTGCCGACGAACTCGGTGCCATTGCTACCGGCTTCAATACCTTCCTGAGCAAGTTGCAGGTGATGATCAGCCAGGTAGTGACCTCGGTGCAGAAAGTCAGCGACTCGTCCGAACACACCGCCGACATCGCCATTCGCACCAACAAGGGCGTGCATAAACAAATGGCCGAGATCGATCTGGTCGCCACGGCCGTGCATGAAATGACCGCCACCGCTCAGGACGTCGCACGCAACGCCACTCAGGCCGCACAAGCCGCGAACCATGCCGATGATGCCGCCAATCAGGGCATGCGCATCGTCCACAACACCTCGAACTCCATCAGCGAACTGGCGGTGGAAATCGGCCGCGCCGTGGGCGTGGTGCAGACGCTGGCCAAGGACAGCGAGAACATCAACGCGATCCTGACGGCCATTCGCGGGATTGCCGAGCAGACCAATCTGCTCGCCCTGAACGCAGCTATCGAAGCGGCCCGCGCAGGTGAGCAAGGCCGAGGCTTCGCCGTCGTGGCCGATGAAGTGCGAAATCTGGCGCAGAAGACGCAACAGGCCACCGAAGAAATCCAGAGCATGATTCAAGCCCTGCAGACCGGCACGCGGCAAGTGGTCAAGGTCATGGAAGACAGTCAGACCAAGACCGACGAAAGCGTGGGCCATGCGGCGGAAGCAGCGCAGGCACTGGAAAGCATTACCAAGGCCGTGTCGGTGATCAACGACATGAACACCCAGATCGCCAGTGCCGCCGAGGAACAGAGCGCCGTGGCCGACGACATCAACCGCAACGTGATCAACATTGGTCAAGTGGCGAACGAAGTGGCGGGCGGCGCGGACGAATCGAGTCAGGCGAGTGCCGAGTTGACCAAATTGGCGGAGCAACAGCGCCGGTTGATCAATCAGTTCAGGGTTTGATGCAAAAAATGCGGCGTGCCTGACACGCCGCATTACTCACTGTAGGAGCGAATTCATTCGCGAAGAAGGGTCGGGCAACAGAGATGTGTCGGATGTACCGACCATTCGCGAATGAATTCGCGCCCACAGGACTTGTGCCTGGACTCAATGGATCAGCGCAACATTCAGAGCGGGGTCAAACACTCCGGTGCGTTAAGCTTCGGATCATTCACCAAATTCGCCAATGGCCGCTCACGCAGTTGCATCTGCGGCGCAGCCAGCAGCGATTGCAACGTCGGCATCGACGCCTCGGGGTCGAGCCAGGCGGCTTGCCCTTCGGCATCGAGTATCAGCGGCCTGCGTTGACTCATTGCCGCTTGCGTCACCACCGCCACACTCAGGTACACGTGCCCCTCCACCGGATACGCTTCCCAGATCGCGGCAAAAAACAGCGCCGAACCTTCACCCGGCGTCAGCCAGAAAGGCCGCTTGCGCACCGTTCCACGCCATTCGTAAAAGCCGTTCGCGGGCAGCAGACACCGTCGCTCACGAAACGCCTGACGAAACATCGGTTGTTCGGCCAGGGTTTCGGCCCGTGCGTGCGCTGGGGTTTTCGACATGTCCGTGAGCCAGGACGGCGTCAGCCCCCAACGTGCCCGCGCCAGTTCACGATCGCCCTCCTCGCCCTGCGCTGCCCGCATCATCAGCACCGAATCGGCAGGCGAAATGTTCCACTGCGCCTGCTGGTCTGCCGGGAATCCGGGCAAGGCCGCAAAAGCGGGCGTCCAACGAAACAGCGCATAACGTCCACACATGGGCTCAGGGCAACTCGTCTGTAAAGCCATTCAAATGACGCGGCGCCGGTTTCAGCACAACAACACGTCGGGGTAGCTGTCGGGTTCGTCGCCCGACAACGGAAAGGCGCCATTGTACTCAGTGATCAACTGGCGCGCGCGTTCGGCCTGTTCATCGTCCACCGCGAGGCCCAACAGACCGAACACCGGCAATTCGCCGATCCCTCCCAATAAATGACGCCCGGTGATGTGGGACTCGATGCCTTCGCTGGCGAGCATGGCCTGCAACAACTCGCCTTCCATCATGTTTTCCGGCTCGTAGATTTTGCGCATCATTCGTTCTCGGCACGGACTTCCAGGTCCCATTGCTCGCCATCGGTTTCCAGATGAAATTCGATCGGGCGACAGCACACGTGACAATCTTCTATGAAATGATGATCCCCCTCCGAGAGGTCAAGAAGGGTCTCTCCCGGCTCGCCGCAGTAGGGGCACTCGTAAGGCGCTGCTGGTTGTATTTCGTGCATCACAGTCTCCGAGAGCAGTTTTGCGTATAATCGCCGACTCGTTTGCAGGCCGGGTTTCATTCTTCAGTATTCGCCCGACCTACCATTACCCTAGCCGTTTCCAACAAGAGAGCATGATGGGCGAATTCGATGCCATCCGACCGTACGACGACACCGAAGTAAAAGCCGTACTCAATCGGCTGCTGGGTGACAAGGCGTTCCTCGCGATTCTCACGCATTTCCGTTTTCCACGTCTGGCCGGCTCCCTCGGCTGGATCTTGCAGCCCGCCATCGCGCGCAAGCTGCGTCGCCAGTTCGCGGGCATCGACTCGGTCGCGGCCTTGCAGGACAAGGTCGAACATTACGTTGACCATACGATCGAGCGCGCCACCGATGGTGTGACCTATACCGGCGTTGAGCAGTTCAAGTCCGGGATCGCCTATCTGTTTCTCGCCAACCACCGGGATATCGTGATGGACCCGGCCTTCGTCAACTATGCCGTGTACCACGCAGGCTTGCCGACGCCGCGTATCGCCATTGGCGACAACCTGCTGCAAAAGCCTTTCGTCAGCGACCTGATGCGCCTGAACAAGAGCTTCATCGTGCACCGCTCCATTGCCGGGCGTCGCGAGAAAATGGCGGCATACCAGTTGCTGTCGGCGTACATCAACCACTCGATCCGCAACGATTGCGCATCGATCTGGATCGCCCAGGCCGAAGGCCGCGCAAAGGACGGCGACGACCGCACTGAATCGGCGATCCTCAAGATGTTCCACATGAGCCGCAAGGACGAGCCGTTCGGCGAAGTGATTCAGTCGTTGAATCTGACGCCAGTGTCCATCAGCTACGAATACGACCCGTGCGATCACGCCAAGGCGCGCGAGCTGTTCATCCGCGCCACCACCGGCAGCTACACGAAAGCACCTGGCGAGGACGACGTCAGCATTGCTTTGGGCATCACGGGGTATAAAGGCCGCGTGCACGTCAACTTCGCGCCGCCGATCACCGAAGTGTTCGAAGACACCAAGCAGTTGGCGATTGAGATGGACAAGCAGATCCTCGGCGGCTATCGCCTCTTCCCGGTGCATTACCTGGCGTATGCGCAGTGGGCCGATGCCGATCCGAGCCTGAACGTGCCGACGGCCGCCGAGGTGTTTCCGGCGGATGAACTGGAGCGTGCGAAGGAGGAATGGCAGCGTCGTCTGGACGGCTGCCCTGAAACGCACCGGCCTTATCTGGTACTGCAATACGCGACGCCGGTCCGCAATCAGTATCGAGTCAAGGCGGGATTGCCGCTCTGATGACTGCTCCATGAAAAAACGGCGCCTGATCAGGCGCCGTTTTTATTCCCGGCCATGGCACGCCGGCGATGCAAAACCTGTAGGAGCGAATTCATTCGCGATTCGTCACTACAGTCGATACACATCTGCCGCCTCTACGGGCGCCTCGCGAATGAATTCGCTCCTACAGAAGCTCATTTGCGCTGCGAAGCCTGAGTCAGCCGCTCCTACAGCCGCTATCCATAGCCGTCAGATTTTCGTGCTCACCCACGACAACACCAACGCAAACGCCAGGCACCCGGCGCCGATCCGGTAGCTCTGGCGAATCATGCGCAGTGTTGGCACGTCCATCAGGTGCATCGGCTCATCGATCGGGGCTTGTTCGGTCAGGTTGTTGAGGTGCGTGGTTTCTCGCTGTTCACGGCTGCGCGTGGTGTACAGCAGCCAGATACCAGGGCCCGCCGTCAGCAGCGCGAACAGATTGATGACCATCCCGGGGGAGTGCTGGATGAGCGACATGGGGCCTCAATGGCACGCGATCGATGGCGCGCCGTGTCTTCGGTGGGATCTGCCGAATACGGTATCGCCTGTCACCTTAACGTCACCTGAACCGGTCACTGTGTAGCGCCTCGAACGCCCCCATTCAGACGCGGAGCCCGTCATGCTGCACGCCCACAACCAGGATCGCCTTTACCTCATTGCCCCCAGTGACGAGCAACAAGCCTTGATCGATGGCCTGGCGTTCAACGTGCAGGACCGTCATTGGCTGGTCTATTGCGCACTGGGCGGCCATCAGCATAACGACCTGCCTGAAGTAGACCTGGTGACCGGGTTCAGCTTTCTGGATTTTTATCAGGCGGCGTGAGATTGCCTCACGCCTGAAATACACGTCTGGCGAACGACCCGAAACCTGTGAGAGCGAATTCATTCGCGAGACGGCGGTACAGACGACAGATATGTAGCGAACATACCGGCCAATCGCGAATGAATTCGCTCCCACAGATGTAGTCATGCATTCCCCCACAAAAAAGCCCCGGCATCTCGCGATACCGGGGCTTTTTTGTATCAACCGAAAGCGTTACTGACCCAACTGGCGACCGATGGTCTGGTCCTGGAACACGCGGGTCAACGCGTCGCTGAGGACGTCGCCGATCAGCTTGGTGTTGTTTTTTCTTTTTTCAGGCCATTTCAAGACCGAAATCATAAGCGATGAGCTAAAAAAACTCGCCCATATAGATAATACGATTAAACAAGAATTATTTAGAACCATTTCGAATTAGTCTGATTCCTCCTACAGCACCATAGGAATTTTCCAAGTGCTTTAGTAGCACAAAAAGCATTTCGCCGGAGAGATTTAAACTAAGTTAACCTGAACATTAGCGAAAATCTTATAGCGAGCAATGTTGAATAAACAAACACCCGAATCGGAGTTAAGTTAGTTATACACACTGTGGAAATCTTGTTCATTGACTACTGACACCGCAGCCAGCTACCGTATATTGATTGACGATAGCTTCAAAGTTTTGAGGTATATATCAGTGCGAAAGATTCTAGTGAACGCAGAACCGACTCCATCATGTCCGGCGTCCTGCAGCATGTGCCCAAGAAGCGCAATCAAAGACTATGGTTTTATGTCTTTAGACACAATGGAAACAATAGTAGCGCAAGTTGATTCGAGTTTCGTATGGGAACTGGACCTCGCGGGCCGAGGCGAGCCGACTATACATCCAGAATTTGATAGCCTTCTAAAAATTCTAGGTCAAGCAACTGTCCCTACGGCAGTTACCACAACCGGAGTGACTTTAAATCAGAAAAACCTTGATGCTTTAGTAGCGGAAGTCGACTTTATTAGGCTGTCTGTAAGTTCGATAAACGAAGCAACCTTTAACGCAGTCCATATTGGGCTTGATTATAAAAAGATTTGGCGAAATGTAAGTTCGCTGGCTGAAGCGGCGCCAGACAAAGTTATCGTTCATCTCACAGGCGGACCGGCAATATACAAACATCTACCTCAAACAGTAGATTATTTAAAAAACATTGGCCTGAAGAAATTGAATCTGTTTCCTCTATGGAATAGAGGCGGAGACATAATCGCTAAGCAGGAAAATTATGCGAGACAACAGCTTATAAGCATGCATAAATTGAATACATCAGAAGGTGAGTACTCAGCGAGCTCAAATAAACTTGAATATTTTTCACACATTCTGAGAAGCTGGATTATAAACCCAAATTTTTGTCACGTAGGCGATGGCAGTGTCAGCATCGGTTACCGCGGAGAAATTCTAGGATGCTTTCAAGATTTCGGCCACAAGTCTTTAATGGGGAATATCGAGACGATCAACCTTAAAGAGTGGGTGAGGAAACGGCATTACACCCTGGGTAATATGAAGATCTGTGAAGGATGCAATGCACGAGAGGCGGTTTTTAAATGGCCTGCTTTATTCGGTAGAAACAGGAGCTAGAAGGACTATGAAAGCATCTACCAAGACTATAAATGTGGCGATCTGGATGTACCAGAACGATAATGGACGAGTCCCGCTGAATGCATTAAGGACAAAGCTCGAAGAAAAGGGTGCCAATGTATTTAGTGAGTTTGACTTAAGAACCTGCTATGCATTAAATGGGAAAGTATATACAGCAAGTGGGGTAAACCTGTCCAAATTTGACTTTTTATTCCACATGAATGCAGACGAGCAATCGGATCATCAACGAGATATGTTAAAGGCAATCGAGGAAGGAGGTACAGCAGTACTGAATGACTGTTCAACTTTCTTCGCTTGCCAAGATAAGTTTGTAATGAACAATATGTTACGTTCGGCAGGTATCAATGTGCCTGAATCATTGCTGTTCTGCAAAAGCATCGACCAGTCAATTTTAAAGAATATACTGCATCGATGGAGATCTTGGCTGATAAAACCCCGTAAAGGACACGGAGCCAAAGGAATTGTAAAATTCTGCGACTGTGAGCAATTTATAGATTTTATCGAAGCTATGACCGATGATAATTCGGGATATTACATTGAGCAATTTATTGAATTCGGAGAGCGGGATTTTCGAGTGGAAATATTCAACGAGAACGTGATAGGGGGTTACAGCAGGATCAAAAGTCATGACTTTAAGACCAACATATCCGCAGGCGGCCGAATGGCGCCGTCTGAAATGGGCCCAGAAGTGGAGATAGCGCTGAATGCCGCAAAAGCGTTGGGCGTAACAGGCACAATTGTGGATATGGTTAAAGGAATTAATGACCACCAATTTTATGTATTGGAAGTTAATCCAACATTGGGAATCTTCGTAGAGTCCGCAATGATGGCGGGAACGAGAATGCCTCCCCAAAAAGCACATGAATCATATGCATACGACGATGCCAAAGTAGATGAAATAGTCAAGTATATCTTCCGCCCAGAAATATGCAAATCATGACAGCCGCCCCACACATATTGATAACAACTAGTAGAACATACGTGCCTGTAAACCATTCTAAAAATCAGCTCCTCACGTATGCTTCAAGCGCCGTTATTGAAATAATTTCCAACCTTGGCTGCGTACCAGTGTTGCTTCCTAATACCGTGAAACCTGTAGAAGCAAGAAAACTGATACACCGGTTTGATGGGCTCATTTTGAGCCCTGGAGAGGACATTGCACTTGAAACAACTAAATTTTCAGGACTGGACCATGTGATTGCCCCAGAGACTGATGGGGAAAGCCGGCGCCCGATCGGGCCTGACTATGCCAGAGATCGATTGGAAATTGCTTTATACAATGCAGCGATAACAAGCCGTATCCCCATTCTAGGGATATGTCGGGGAATGCAAATAATTAATGTCGCCGAAGGTGGAACATTACATCAGCATCTAATGGACGCGGGCAGGGTGGGACATAACATAGAAGAAGATGGCTGGATAAACTACCACGACATACGTATAAAAGATAAATCCTTGCTCCGAAAAATACTAAAAGCGGACTCTACAATAATATCCAGCATTCATCATCAGGGCATCGACAAGCTAGGTGATAACTTGATCGCCTGCGCGCACTCTGATGACGGATTGATAGAAGGTATAGAATTAGATAATGAAAATACTTTTGTGCTGGGCTTACAAGGCCATTTTGAGAAAGGCCTGAAGAACCAGTCTATCCTAAAAAATATTTGGACCGCATTCGCACAAGCAGCAAAAGAGCACCGATTTAATGCATGACAGTCTCTTCAACACCCCCATTTACATGCCTTATATAGAATCCGCAAAAATATTTCTAACGGGTGGAGAACCCCTTAACGTTCCGTACTTGGAGAAAAAGAATCTCCAAAGCTGTTTTCCCTCTGGCTTCAGAACCCCTGCTCTAAGCGAAGCAATTAGTGCAGGATCCGTCGAATACGCCAGTACCTCCGGCTCATCAGGGGAGAGACTTCCATTGATCAGGAGCCCGAGTTGGTGGCACGATGAGTACCGTGAGGCTTACACTGAGAACCATATATTGAAGGGAATTAGTTATAAAGAGTGCAACATCGCGGTGCTCACAAGCACTTTATGTTCTGGTAACAGCTGTGGCATGGTAGACACTAATTTTGATGCGCGGAAAGATAGGAACACGCTATATCTAAACACTAGCAACAATCCACATGACTGGACTCCGTCTGACATAAAGAGAATAGTCAGAGAGCTAAACGAGTTTAAGCCCGACATTCTCCAAGTCAATCCGAGTTATCTTGCAATCTTTATTAATAAGCTACGACATTTTGATGTCGCAAAACCTGTGCACAAACCAAGAAAATTATTGTCTTCTTACGAGTTTCTCACGTTAGGACTGCGCAGATGCATTGAGAACTTTTTCGATATGAACATTTTGGACATGCTTGGCTCTTCTGAGCTAGGGGTTCTTTTTATTCAGCTTGAAAACGAAACTTATACGCGTTGCCCGCACGCCAGTTTGATTGAGCTATGCCCTATATATCCCGAGGAAAACATCTATGAACTAATAGTCACTTCATGGAGAAACCCCCTCATGCCCCTTTTGCGATATCGAACTGGAGATCTAGTTGAGATTAAAGATAAAGCTGCCGCGGCAAAAACATGGCGTGAGGGTGAAATTTTTTGCATCGACCATTTGCATGGGCGACGTTCCGACTCGGCTATATTTTCAACTAAAAAAAAGATAGTAACAACGCTGAAGCTTGATAACGCAATTGCCCTGTGTGAATGGCAACCGGAATTTTATTGTTTGGAAAAATCTAATGAATTTGCAACCTTGTACTATTCTCGAACATGCCAAGAAGATAACTTATCTCCGGCGCATTTAAATTTTAAGGCGCTAACGAAGCTGCTAGCACCAACCAAGTTGGTATTTCAAAAATCACATATGATTCAACCTGCTCCGTCGGGCAAGTTTGTGACGCTGCGGAGTATTTCCGATGATTGACACGTACCCACCTGAGACTTCAAGAACAGGCATAGCGCGAAATGCCTTCCCCCAGCTTAGCTCAGCCGGACTTGTATATTTTGATAACGCATCGACTGCATTAAAGCCGAATCATGTCATCAGTGCTGTAGGAAACGTAATGAGGAGTATCTCAAATGTAGGGCGCTCCAAACATAAATACTCTGAGCGCACGACGGCCGAATTTGAGCGCGCTCGGGAGCGAGTATCGATTTTCTTAAATTGCTCGCCGCTAGAAGTCTTGTTTACACAAAATTGCACTGATAGTATTAATTTGATTTGTAACGGTTTAAGACTTGAAAAACATGATCGAGTAATTTTGTCGACACTCGAGCATCACGCCAACCTGTTACCTTGGTTGGAGCGTGCAAACGTAGAATTCGTAAGATTAGACAATAGTGGTCTCGTAGATCTGAACCACCTCCAAGATCTGCTGAGTATTCCTGCCAAGCTTGTAGCTGTTTGCCAAGTTTCGAATGTCACAGGGAACATTCAACCTGTTTCTGCGATTTGCAGGTTGGCTCGAGCCCATGGAGCACTTTCATTAGTAGACGCTGCACAGGCCGTGGGTCACATTCCTGTTAACGTCAAGGAACTAAGCTGCGATTTTTTGGCGTTCTCTTCACACAAGGCTTTTGGCCCATCAGGGGTCGGAGGTCTTTACATAAGGCAAGATTCCCAGCATCTCGTAAAGAATTTTAGATATGGCGGAGGAATGGTAGACCAGGTCTCAGCCGATAGCATCCGATATAAAACAGGGCTAGCTAGGTTTGAAGCTGGCACTCCAAATATAGAAGGAGTCATTGGAACAGGGGCAGCCTTCGATTTCATTACGACCATCAGCTTAGCTATGATCGAACAGCATAATAGATATCTAGACAATTATGCGCTTGCACAACTCAAAAAAATAGATTACTTGACGTTCCCGTTCATCGCGAGTGCTAACCGGGTGCCAATCATCACCTTTAACATTGAAAGAAATATAAACATTCATCTGCTATCAAGCATACTTTCAGACAACTATGGAATTGCAATAAATTCTGGATACCAATGCAACCAAAAGCTCTATCGTGAAGCGGGCTTGCAAGGCGGAATACGAGTATCCCTTCACATGTATAACACCACCGTCGAAATAGACGAACTTATATTTGCCATAACAGAAATTTTTAGATAATCCGGACATCGCGATAAATGCGAGGGATACGCATGGACAAATCGATCAGCTTTGAGATCTGCTGTCACTATTTTGAAGAATGCATAACCGAATCTCATTGCTTAAGGGCGGGTGTGGAGTATGAAGTCATTTTGATGAGCCGTGCCAGCCGCACACAACTACCCTACTGGGGCAAACAAGGCATCAGACAGTTATTACTGCAATTGAATCAAAGAGGATATCAAGGAGTTTATGAGGACGGACTTATTATCGGCTTGAAGGACGCTGCAGTATGTATATCTTTAGAACCTGGTGGGCAGCTGGAGTTTTCAGGAGCCCCGCATGAAAAAATCTCTGTCCTCTATAACGAACTGTGCAGATTCCTAGCATTGCTAAATTCGGTATGCCAACCGATGGGAGTAGATATCCTATCCATGGGCTGCAATCCGATTAATACGGTAAGCCAAGTTGAACTAGTACCCACAAAACGTTATCAAGCGCTGATGCCCTCCCTCCATCACGAAAAAAATGGAAGCGGCTGCCAAAAACTCACAGCATCTATGCAAGTGTCTCTAGACTACTTTTCAGAAACCCATGCTGAGAAATGTCTAAGAGTCGGTTTGCAAGCGCAACCGTTGATTGTTGCGGTGTGTGCCAACTCCCCTATTGCTGGAGGCGTTCGTACGGGATGGAAAAGTTACAGAAGTAAAATGTGGATGGACTTCCCTAATGACCGTCGAGGGATACCGGACTTTATGCTTGACCGTAGTGTCGGAGGCATATTCCAAGCTTATACCGCTTGGGCATTTGATCGCCCGCTACTGTACTTCGTAAGGGATAACATAGCGATCCAGCCAACAAACTTGACTTTTTCCGAGTTTGTAAACTACGGATATCGTGGAAGTGAACCAACCATTGACGACTGGTACCTGCATTTGAGCAGCCTCTACCCGGAAGCAAGATTAAAAAATGTAATAGAAATGCGCTCCGCAGACACATGCTCCGCGCTATATGCGGCAGCGCTAGCATCATTCTGGAAAGGAATTTTTTATTCTAACGAAGCGTTAACTGCTGCCGACGATCTTCTAAACTTCATCAACCCGGCATCTCTTTTAGACTTTTACGTCAATTGTGCAAAACAGGGATTGGATGCAGTTACAGATGAGAACCTCAAAGCCTCTACACTTCTAATTGAGTTACTTAACATTTCACGGCATGGCCTTAGCGCCCAAGGAGGAGACTGCTGTGAGCTTTCATACCTTGATAAATTCTATGTAGCGGCTGGGCTTCATAATGCCGAGTTACTGATATAGCAAAAGCTAGACAATTGAATGGCGCATAATGCCCCAGAACTGCCCCACACCACCAAGTCAAAACTAGCGTATAACTAGGAAGTAAATCATGTTTGAGTCTGAGTTTAAAAAATTTGAAGCCAAATGGATTGATAGATGGAAAAACCACAAAGCTTATAAGGTGCATGCAGATGTGAACAAGCCAAAATATTACTGTCTCGACATGTTTCCTTATCCTTCCGGCGCGGGCTTACACGTCGGGCACCCTCGAGGATACATCGCGTCTGACGTATTCAGCCGATATAAAAAGATGATGGGCTTTAATGTTCTTCATCCATTAGGGTTCGATTCGTTCGGCTTGCCAGCAGAGCAGTATGCTATTGAAACAGGACAACACCCCTCTGTAACCACCAAAATAAATATTAAAAAATTCAAAATGCAACTAACTAAGCTCGGACTTAGTTATGATACAGATCGTGAAATTAATACATCCGACCCCGCCTACTATCGCTGGACACAATGGATTTTCTTAAAGCTTTTTAATTCATGGTATGATCCTGTAGAGCAGAAATCAAGACCCATATTTGAACTCATAACCATTCTCCAAACTGGCGGCACAAGTTCATTGGACCACCATTTGGCAGCATCCACTCCGCGGATTAGCAGCGATATCTGGAATCAATTATCCAAACGAGAAAAAGAAGAGTTCCTCGGTCACTACAGAATGGCATATAGAGCAGAGACCGTAGTCAACTGGTGTCCTTACCTTGGCACCGTTCTTGCGAACGACGAAATTGTAAATGGTCGCTCAGAGCGCGGGGGCCATCCTGTAACCAAAAAAAAAATGTCACAGTGGCTGCTTCGTACAACCGCTTATGCCAACCGACTGCTTGATAACTTAGACACGCTTGATTGGCCAGAGCCCGTTAAAGCCATCCAAAGAAACTGGATTGGTCGGACTACCGGCCAGTACTTAAGTTTACCATGCTATTTTAACAGCTTAATGGTAACTGTATTCTGCGCCGACATCGACAACAATGAAGATGCTAGGTTTGTCGTAATCTCCCCAGACTATCCACAGTGGAGGGAAATCCTTAAAGATGTTGAAGACTCAAAAGTCGATTGTTTTCTGAAACATTGCACCCTGTCTGATCCCGAGTGCAAACTAAGCCCTCCCACCTTAAGTGCCCTGTTCACTGGAAACTATGCGCATTTGGGCAATGACACAATGCTTCCAATTTTTATATCGAGCTACATATCTCAATTAGGATTAAACAGTAAGCTTGGGATCCCGAACGCGGGAACCATCCACGAAAGATTTTGGAATGAGTTCTGCTTCTTAACAGACAAAGAAACAGCTTCTACTTGTTGTGAAAAACCAACAAGAGCTTTGTCAGCTGAAAAAGCAACTTTCAAATTACGTGATGCGGTATTTGGACGCCAACGTTACTGGGGCGAACCTATACCGATTTATTACGATTCGGACGGAATACCAACCGGCTACAAGGAATCCAGTCTCCCCCTAATGCTACCGGAGGTAACTTCATTTACACCAACGCAGCTGGGTGATGCCCCGCTTGCAAGGCTTGAAGATTGGAAATACAGAGACTACCAGATTGAGACCACGACAATGCCTGGATGGGCAGCATCGAGTTGGTATTTTTTACGGTTTGCCGATCCGCATAACGGCCATTCCTTTGCAAGCAAGGAGAATACATCATATTGGAATTCAGTAGACATGTATATCGGAGGTGTAGAACACGCTACTGGACACCTGATCTATGCGCGTTTCCTAACAAACTTCCTATACGATATAGGAGAAATCGATTTTTGCGAGCCGTTCAAGCGCTTAGTCTGCCAAGGAATGATATTAGGACTTTCCGCCATAATTTTTCGCGATAATGCGTCCGGTAAATTTGTTTCCGCGGACCTATCTGACGAAAAGGAACTGCAACCTGTCTATATTGACACTAAGTTCGTAGACGAGCATAACGTCGTTGATATCGAAAGACTTCGTAGCTGGCGTAAAGATTTCGCCGAGGCTAAGTTTCAGCTAAACGCTGGGGTTTTCTTGTGCCGTAGGCTCACTGAGAAGATGTCCAAATCTAAACATAATGTAATTTCGCCTGATGACGTCATTGCTAAATATGGCGCGGATTGCTTCCGTCTTCACGAGATGTTTTTAGGTCCTATCGATCAAACAATGACATGGTCGACGGATACTATAGAAGGACCTTTCCGATTTTTGAGCCGCTTATGGAGACTCTTTTATAACGACTCTGGAGAGTTAATGGTTGTTGATGACATGCCTAGCGCGGCAAGCCAAGCTTTAATCAACAATACCATTATTTCAGTCAGCAACCAAACTGCCGAACTTTCCTTTAATACCGCGATCGCAACGATGATGTCCTGCGTAAAGGAACTAACAAAAAATGCGATCTTCAACTCTATCATCTTGGAAAAATTGCTTCTAATTTTGCACCCTTTTGCCCCGTTTATAACATCTGAGCTATGGCAGCGAGCGCTACGGAAACAGTCGGACATAACACTAGGCCCTTATCCTTCGGCCGTATCAATTTCAACCTCGGAAATGAATCTTCTTCCTGTTGCAATCAATGGAAAAACTAGATTTTACATTCACACTCCACAAGGAGCACACGCCAAATCAGTGCAAGCATTAGTCATGTCGGATGAGAATTCTAAAAAATGGCTGGTCGTACCGGCAAAGCGTGTCATATTCATTCCCGGAAAAATCATCAACTTTATCCTAGACCCGCAGTAAGTTAGTCACGACGCCGAAGGATAGTTTTGTGTGGCTCTCTGCTGCATGGCCCGATGGAGGTTTTATCACCTGCCATCACTACTGGTAGCTATTAATTTGTACGATATCCGTGGCTGCTAAGCTGACAACAAATATAGGACGCCACTCATAGGAGAGAAAAAGCCCCGGCATCTCACGATACCGGGGCTTTTTCGTATCAACCGAAAGCGTTACTGACCCAGCTGGCGACCGATGGTCTGGTCCTGGAACACGCGGGTCAATGCGTCGCTGAGGACGTCGCCGATCAGCTTGGTGTTGGTCTCTTCGTTCGGCGCCATGCCAAAACGCTGATCCAGCGAAGCGGCGTAACGGCCGTTGTAGCTGCGACCGTTGTTCTGCACATCCGCACGGAACGTCGCACTGATGTTGGCTTCTGTCACGTACAGACCTTCTTTCGGCGACTGGTACTTCAGCTCAGCCAGGGTGACGGTCAACTGAGGGCCATTGCCGCCCTGAACCGGCGTGAAGCCCAGCAAACGCACTGCCGCTTCGGCTTGGGCCTGCAGCTGCGGGACCAATTGCTGACCGTTGACAGTGATCGAACTGGTTTCAGGGTACAGGCCGCCACGGGTTCCGAGGGTCTGCGAAGGACGACCATCGACCACGCGAACCGTCACTTGCTGGCCGTGACCGACTGGTGCCAGTTGGGCATTCAGTTTCGGTTGCGGGTTAAGTGATTGCGGGCTGTGGGCGCACCCCACCAGCGTCAGACTGCCGACTGCAAGCAAACCGAACAAAACACGACGCAACATGCTCATCTCTCCATGGGCCAAGGCACAAATTGTGCCGCAGTATAACGACCTCCGGAGGTCGCTCACTAGCGTAAAGATACGACAAAGTGCCCTCGTCGCGGTTCCCACCCTCCTGTTTGCCGGTCTGCCCCATCGATGACAGACATCATCGAGCAACACCAGCGTCACAGCCGTGTCATCGGCGCACGACATACTTTTCACAACCACCCAAACAAGGAGTCCTCGCGATGGACTTTCTCTGGTCTCTGTTCTCGCTACGCCGCCGTTATCGCCACTACGCTCGCCTGGACCACCTTGGCATCTGCCTGTCGTTCAAGCACTGCGCCGTTGCGCCGGAAGGGCACGCCTGGGTGGAAGTCCATGAACCGAAGCTGTGCTGGCTGCACCATCCATTGCCCGCCAGCGCCCGCGTCAGCCCGCGAGTACGCGCAATGACAGCCCGGCATTTGCTCAGCATCTGAACACCAGTTTCATCGCGACATCCATTACCCGAAAGAACGTCCTTCGCCCAAGGGGCGCCGGCGTGAAAAAAGTGTTATCCCTTTCTGAAAATCGGGCCTGGCGGCCCCTCCCCCGCGCGAATCCCTCCCCGCCTCTCCTCGTTCCGCTGTCGCCAGAATGCAAGGCTGAACACAGCCTATGATAGGCAGCCGACACTGACTCGCTACCCCCAAAGACAATGACGATGGGCTATTCAAATCAATTTTTCGAAGCGCTTGGCCTCAACGGAGAGTTCGCGCAAGAGATCAAATCAGCTGCTGAAAAAACAGGCATTCCTGTCGCACGACTCAACCATTACAGCGAATCCAATACCCTGCCTTCCGGCGAGTATCTTAGAAAATCGAAGAGCACTACGGCGTATCAGAGCTCCAGCTAAAACTGAAAACGGGCCGTATTGATAGAGAAGCGCCCGCCCTCATTCAGGCGCACTCGGAAGATCCCCTCTCGTCAAAAAAAGAGCGAGAAGCCCGAGGGCTCTGGACGGCCGAGTCAGCGGCAACAAAACATAAAGCGAAAACCGATGCCCTCCAGATACCGGACGGGGTCGGCCCGCTCTAGTAAGCCCTGTGGTAACCGTGCGCCTGCGGGCGTCCGCGCATGGCGCCGCTTCGGCCTGTCACACAGTCGACCCAACGGTGTGACAAAGTGCTGGACGTCGATCCGAGCATGGTTATGTGTTGCGGCATCCAGCCCCACCGCTCATAATCTCCCCCCGATTATAAGGACGTCTCCTGATCGGGCCTCGCAGCACCGCTGATCCACAAAATCAGCACCTTCGTAACGCCCACAGAGAGCCTTCCACACAGACATGTGCTGCCCGGTATGTCGCCTTGCGAGCGTGAGATGGTCGATGCACTCGAACCTTTCTTGCCCACCATTGCCCACACTGGGTCCGAACCTGATCTGTCGGAGCTGCCATCGCGCAGCCCCTTTTTGAGGTTCGCGTCTCCAAAAGAGCGTGAAAAAAACGGGTTTTCACAACTTCACAAGAGTGTGGCGAGCAAATGAATAGTTACGCGTTTGTACATGCACCATTAGCGTCTGACCCAGCCCCCTTGCACAGGACCGACTGCCGCGCAGCCTCCACAACCGGAGCTTGAAGCCTGTCCGCTACGGATTTGGTTGCGTGCCCCGGATGTCTTGACGATGGTCGAATGGCTGTCCAGGCCGAAAAATGAGTTCATGCTTTCCATAAAAGCATCAACCAGGCCCTCTCAAGGCGTGCGCTGACATGCAAAAAATTGCGAAGAATCGGACATGACGCTCCCGGTCGGGTGGTACGAGGCATTGCGCGATAACGCGCCGCCCGCCCCCCGGCAACTGACCTCGGGATCTCATGCCGTCAATTTGGTGCAGCAGATTTTTGGAGACGCGTTAATGGCGCAGAACGAAGCAGTCGATGTGGTATTGGTCGGGGCAGGCATCATGAGTGCCACCCTCGCCGTACTGCTAAAGGAGCTCGACCCGAGCCTGAAAGTCGAGGTCGTCGAGCTGATGGATTCCGGTGCCGCCGAGAGTTCCAACCCCTGGAACAACGCCGGTACTGGCCACGCGGGCCTGTGCGAGCTGAACTACACGCCGGAAGCGGCGGATGGCTCCATCGACACCAAGAAAGCGATTCATATCAACACACAGTTTGAAGTCTCGAAGCAGTTCTGGGCCTACCTGGCTCGCAAGGGCACTTTCGGTTCTTCGCGCTCGTTCATCACTCCGGTTCCGCACCTGAGCTATGTCGAGGGTGAAAAAGGTGTGACCTACCTGAAAAAACGCTTCGAAGCGCTGAGCAAGCACCACGCGTTCTCTTCGATGGAATACACCGAAGACAAGGCCAAACTGGCCGAGTGGATGCCGCTGATGATGCCCGGCCGTCCTGCCGACCAGAAAATCGCCGCGACCCGTGTCATGCACGGCACCGACGTCAACTTCGGCAACCTGACCAATCAGCTGCTCAAGTACCTGTCGAGCGCGCCCGATGCGCAGGTCAAATACTGCAAGCGCGTGACCGGCCTGAGCCGTAAAGGCAGCGGCTGGAGCGTGACCATCAAGGACGTCAACAGCGGCGGCACCCGCGAAATCGACGCCAAGTTCGTGTTCCTGGGCGCTGGTGGCGCGGCATTGCCGCTGCTGCAAATGTCCGGCATCGAAGAAGGCAAAGGCTTCGGCGGTTTCCCGGTGAGCGGCCAATGGCTGCGTTGCGACAACCCGGAAGTGGTCAAGCGCCACCAGGCCAAGGTGTACAGCCAGGCTGCGGTGGGTTCGCCACCGATGTCCGTGCCGCACCTGGACACCCGCGTCGTCGACGGCAAGACCTCCCTGCTGTTCGGCCCTTACGCCGGCTTCACCACCAAGTTCCTCAAGCACGGCTCGCTGATGGACCTGCCCTTGTCGATTCGCGCTGCCAACATCGCGCCGATGCTGGCCGTGGCCCGCGACAACATGGACCTGACCAAGTACCTGATCAGCGAAGTGCGGCAGTCGATGGAACAGCGTCTGGATGCCTTGCGTCGCTTCTACCCGGAAGCGAAAGCCGAAGACTGGCGCCTGGAAGTGGCCGGTCAGCGGGTGCAGATCATCAAGAAGGACCCTAAGAAAGGCGGCGTTCTGCAATTCGGCACCGAATTGGTCTCGGCCAAAGACGGTACCCTCGCGGCGTTGCTGGGTGCCTCGCCAGGTGCGTCGGTCACCGTTTCGATCATGCTCGACCTGATCGAACGCTGCTTCCCGGAAAAAACCAAAACCGAGTGGGCTGCCAAACTGAACGAAATCTTCCCGGCTCGGGAAAAAGCGCTGGAAACTGACGCGCAGCTGTATCAGCGCGTCAGCGCCGAAAGCGACGAGAGCCTGGATCTGGTTCCGAACAGTCCGGCAGCAAGCTTCGCTTGATTCAGAACCCTTTCTGAGTCTGTGAAAACTGAAAGCCCCGCCCACGCAGCGGGGCTTTTGGTTTCTGTGGCAGGCAAAACGGTGTTAACTCATCCTGACGCGTACGCTGTAAGCCTCCATAGACTTGAGCCCCTTGATCACCGATGCACTGCAACGGGTAGGTATCGTCCCCGTGGATTTTGCAGTGGCGAACTTGTCAGGCGCAGGGCTGAGCCCGAACCATGAGAAGACCTTTTCATGGCCCAACGTGAATTTGCATTCCCGTGCCCCGCTCCTCAAACGAAAAATAGCGGAATCGTTCATGGGGTTGTTGAGCGTCAAGCCAAAATGCGCCGTCTGGGCGTTTTGTGGAATGACTGATGCGCTGAGGTCTGTCCCGGCGGCCAACCATGACGCCGTCGTGAAATTGAGCTGTGTCCCGGTGTCATTCCAGATCTCCACCGTCACGGCCATTTTTTTAGGGTAAGCCGCCTGAGACAGGGGCGATATCAGCATCGCCATGCACAGTAACGCCCCGCGGTATTTCATCCTTACTGTAGTGTTCATGCAGCTCCCTTCATTATTCGATCAGGCGACGACTGCGGTGTATGTCCCACAGTCCACACAAGCGCGATCGACAGCCTTAGCTATTCATTCAATAAGAAAAAGCACGTTCATACTCTTCTCGTAATCCCAATCAATGACCTCTGCGGAACACGTGGCAGGTGTGTTGCCAATACTTCTACCCTGTGGCCAGACATGTGGCCCGGTCAGCTTGATGGCGCCCTGCACGAAAGACCGATTGCCGTACCTAAGGTCGTATAAGCACAGCACCCTGTCTTTGCCCGCCCCACCCGTTAGTGCGAAGCCAATCTCCGCACGGTGCGGGTGTGCAGAAAATCTGAACTTGACGTGTTCGTCCGGCTCTACGATCAAGTCTTCCGGTTCATAGGCTCCCACATCCCAACTGGGATACACGACGCTCACTTCACGGCTCAGGAAGTTTTTGATTTCACCGTCGAACTGCATTTGCTCTTGTGCGTGCACGCTCGTCAGAGTCAGAGCAGCCAAGAAGATCAATGATATTTTCGAGTACATCGCGTAAATTCCCTTTCACCCAACTGGGTATTTCATCGGCACTAAAGCCGTTCGAGTGACGCGCTCAGTCACTGGATGACGAACCGCAGGTCATATCCTTTGCCCTGCTCTTTTTTCTTGATGGAAGACGTGCAGTACGCATGAAAATTGCCCACCGACTCGGTCTTCGACCAACTGAAAGTCTCCCATGTCGGGATGATCCAGCCTGCGCCACGTCGCTGATCGATCCCACCGGAGAATTTGCAAGTCTTGTCTCCCGTGGTGTACCCGAAGATCACGCGCCCCTTCTGTTCATCCCACGTGTTGATTCGAAAGAATCCGGTATGGTGTTTGGGGATCTGATAATCCTCCGCGGTGAAATTCCCAAACGGCCATGATGCTCTTCTGAGTTCAAGTTCTTCCCTCGTCTCATTGACGACGGTGATATCCAGTACGATGGGATCAGCGGCCTGCGCCCATCCAGCAAGCAGTGTAAGTACAAAGACCCATACCGCATGCGGTACATATTTATTCATCGAGAAATTCCATTTCAATACAGCGTCCATGATATGCGCACTGTTCGGCGCGGCTGTAAGTATGGACTTAGCCAGTATCTATTAATGGAGCGAAAAGGAGATGTATAAAGCAGGAAATTTCAGAAGAGTGTGTAAGCGTCGTTGATGTCGGGCGTGCTTGAACCCATTTGAAGCAAGTGCCTGTCGCCAGGCACCGATGGAGCAAGCAATCAGGCGCGAGCTTTTTCGATCAGGTCGATATAGTCCTGAGCGTTGCGTTGATCCTTGATCAAGGCAATGAAGTCGTTGCCGTGCTCATCTTTGCCATCCAGGTCGTAGCCTGCTTCTTTGAAGAACACCAGAAAACGCTCAAAATCATCGACCCGCAGACCGCGGTAGCCTTTGATCAGCTTGTGCAGCGATGGCGACGTGGCATCGACCGGCTCAAAATCCAGGAACAGCTTGATCTGGGCGTCGCCGATTTCATCGCCAATCACCTGCTTCTTATCTTTACGCATTGCTGACTCCAACTGACTTGCGGGACATTTTCACAGGCGGGCAGTTTACCCCTCGCCCGGCCACGGGCTCAACGCGCGCGTACGCTGCCGGTGTGCAAGTCAGCCCAGACGTGGCCGTTGGCGTAGCTAAGGAACTGGCAATAGACCTTTTCGTTGCGCAGCAGGTCCACGAGCACACGGTATTGGCTGGCGGGGTAAAAAAGGGTCAGGGTGCGGCTCGGCTCGTCATAGGCCGGTTTTTTCAGGCTTTTGCTTTCGCCGTCGAAGTGGATCACGACTTCCGAGATCGTCGCGCCCTTGTTCATGGGTTTGCCTTTGAGGCGCAAACTCAGGGGCGAAGTGACAGGAATGGGTTGTTGATTCGATTGACGCTGGCTGCCGGCGACGACGGTGTAGTCGGTGATTTGCAGCAATTGCTGCTGCTCGGGCTCGCCTTCGCGCACGGACAATTCGTCAGGCGGGAGGTATTGGGCGTGCATGGGTTCGGCGAGTGCGGGGAGCGGCAGGGTCAACAGCAACATCAACGCAGCTTGACTACGAAACGATAACGTCATGGGTGCCTCCCGGAAAAAGTGGGAGGCACTCTAGCATGTGAGCATCGTTCTTCTGCCGGACACCGCATAACCAGTAGGAGCGAATTTATTCGCAAGGGCATGTCAGCCAAAACATTTCTTCGCCTGAAATACCGCTTCGCGAATGAATTCGCTCCCACAGAAGCTCATCTGCGCTGCGAAGTCTGAGCCAGGCGCAGGCTCACCTGTGGGAGCGAATTCATTCGCGATTCGTCGGTACAAGCGATGCACATCTGTCGCCTGGTCGGCCGTCTCGCGAATGAATTCGCTCCTACAAGGGTCAAGCAGGGCGTCTGTTACATCCCTTTTACGGCATAAATCCCGGCAGCGTTGCGCCAGTAGCCTTTGTAATCCATTCCATAACCGAAGATGTAGCGGTCGATGCACGGCAGGCCGACGAAATCGGCTTTCAGGTCAGGGCGCGCCTTGCGGTCGTGATCCTTGTCGATCAATACGGCAGTGTGCACGGCGCTGGCACCGGCGTGTTTGCAGAAGTCGATGATCGCGCCCAGGGTGTGACCTTCGTCAAGGATGTCGTCGATGATCAGCACGTCACGGTCGATGAACGAGACTTCAGGCTTGGCCTTCCAGAACAGCTCGCCGCCGCTGGTTTCATTGCGGTAGCGGGTGGCGTGCAGGTAAGACGCTTCCAGCGGGAAGTTCAGGTGGGTCAGCAGCTTGCCCGCGAAGATCAGACCGCCGTTCATCACGCAGAACACGACCGGGTTGCGGTCGGCCAATACGCTGTTGATTTGCTCGCCGACGCGGGCAATGGACGCCTCGACTTCGTCGTTCGTGTACAGGCAGTCAGCCTCGCGCATGACTTGACGGATGTGATCGAGATCAGCGGACATGACGCTCTCCAAGGGGGGTGCTTAAGGAAAAGCGGGCAAAGGTACGCATCCGCCTTAGCCAGAGCAAGTGTTTCTGGACTAACGTTGCACTGACGTCCCATTAATGTAAGAAACGCGAACCTAACCGGTAAGACAAGTTACAGCGTAATAGATTAATCTAAGCCGTTTTTTTTGCCCGCCCGCTGGAGCCTTCCCCTTATGTCCATTCGTGAGATCCGCCATCCGCTGATCCGTCACAAGCTCGGCCTCATGCGCCGTGCCGATATCAGCACCAAGAATTTTCGTGAACTGGCGCAGGAAGTCGGCTCGCTGCTGACCTATGAAGCGACCAAGGACCTGCCACTGGAAAGCTACGACATTGAAGGTTGGGCAGGCACCGTTCAGGTCGAGAAGATCGCGGGCAAGAAGATTACCGTGGTGCCGATCCTGCGCGCGGGCATTGGCATGCTCGAAGGCGTGCTCAGCCTGATTCCGGGCGCCAAGGTCAGTGCCGTGGGCGTAGCGCGCAACGAGGAAACCCTTGAAGCCCACACGTATCTGGAAAAGCTTGCACCGGAAATCGACCAGCGTCTGGCGCTGATCATCGACCCGATGCTGGCCACCGGCGGCTCGATGGTCGCCACGATCGACCTGTTGAAAAAAGCCGGTTGCCGCGACATCCGCGCCATGGTGCTCGTGGCCGCGCCGGAAGGCATCGCCATCGTCGAGAAAGCGCACCCGGACGTGCAGATCTACACCGCGTCCATCGACCAGCGCCTGAACGAACACGGCTATATCATTCCGGGCCTGGGCGACGCCGGTGACAAGATTTTCGGCACCAAACAAAAGGACGCCTGATGAAACAGGATGAGTTCAACGATCCACTGTGGCGCACCGTACTGTCGGGCGCCCAGATGCTGTTCGTGGCATTCGGCGCCCTGGTGCTGATGCCGTTGATCACCGGCCTCGACCCCAACGTCGCGCTGTTCACCGCAGGTTTGGGCACATTGTGCTTCCAAGTGGTGACAGGCCGTCAGGTGCCGGTTTTCCTGGCCTCCAGCTTCGCGTTCATCACCCCGATCATTCTCGCCAAAGGCCAATTCGGCCTGGCGGCGACCATGGGCGGCGTGATGGCGGCGGGCTTCGTCTACACCTTCCTCGGCCTGGCCGTGAAGATCAAAGGCACCGGTTTCATTGACCGTTTACTGCCCCCGGTGGTGATTGGCCCGGTGATCATCTCCATCGGTCTTGCGATGGCACCCATTGCCGCCAACATGGCCATGGGCCGGACCGGCGACGGCGCAGCCGAGCTGATTCCGTACCACACGGCCATCACGATTTCGATGGCGGCGCTGCTGACCACGTTGATCGTTGCCGTGTTCGGCAAAGGCATTTTCCGTCTGGTGCCGATCATTTCTGGCGTGTTGGTGGGCTTTGCGCTGTCGTTCTATTTCGGCGTGGTCGACGTGGCGAAAATTGCTGCAGCGCCCTGGTTGGACATCCCGCACTTCACAGCGCCGGAATTCAACTGGCAGGCGATCCTGTTCATCGTCCCGGTGGCGCTGGCCCCGGCCATCGAGCACATCGGCGGCGTGATCGCGGTCGGCAGCGTAACCGGTCGCGACTACCTGAAGAAGCCCGGCCTGCACCGCACCCTGCTCGGTGACGGCATTGCGACCACGGTCGCAGGCGCCTTTGGTGGCCCGCCCAACACCACCTACGCCGAAGTGACCGGCGCGGTGATGCTGACCAAGAACTACAACCCGAAAATCATGACCTGGGCGGCGATCTTCGCCATTGCCCTGGCGTTCATCGGCAAGTTCGGCGCGCTGTTGCAGAGCATTCCAGTGCCGGTGATGGGCGGGATTCTGTGCCTGCTGTTCGGCTCCATCGCGGCAGTGGGCATGAACACGCTGATTCGCCACAAGGTTGATCTGGCCGAAGCGCGCAATCTGGTGATTGTTTCGGTGACGTTGGTGTTCGGCATCGGCGGCGTGCTGATCGGCACTGGCAACGGGCCTGACGATTTCGGCATGAAAGGCATTGCGCTGTGCGCGGTGACCGCGATCCTGCTGAACCTGATTCTGCCGGGCAATGACAGCTGGAAGAACAAGCATCTGGATGATCAGTTGCCGTAGTTTTTTCATGCCATGAAAAAAGGGGCCCCATCTTCATGTGGCCCCTTTTTTGTACGTGTACGTCCATCTCCTGTGGGAGCGAATTCATTCGCGAGACGGCGGCTTGGGCGGCGTATTTGTGTCGAGTGTACCGGCCTATCGCGAATGAATTCGCTCCCACAGTTCAGATCAGAGTGATCCATCAAACCATCGCAGGCGCACGCTCGCACAGCGTATTAAGCGCCTTCGCCCAATTCGGGTCGTCATTCAGGCACGGGATCAGCACCAGCTCTTCGCCCCCCGCTTCCTTGAACTGCTCCGCCCCGCGATCACCGATTTCTTCCAGCGTCTCGATGCAGTCCGCGACGAACGCCGGGCACATGACCAGCAGCTTCTTGACGCCCTGCCCCGCCAGTTCGGCCAGGTGCGCTTCGGTGTAGGGTTCAATCCATTTGGCGCGACCGAGCCGGGACTGAAATGACACGGACCATTTGCCGTCGGGGATACCCATCAACTTTGCGAACTCCGCCGATGAGCGCATGCACTGTGCCCGATAACAGACGGCCAGCACCTCGGGCGACGCCGTTTCACAGCAGTTGCCGTTCTTGAAGCAGTGGTTTCCAGTGGGGTCGAGTTTGTTGATGTGCCGCTCGGGGAGGCCATGAAAGCTCAGCAGCAGGTGATCGTAATCTTGCTCCAGGTGCGGCTTGACGCTCTGTACCAGCGCGTCGAGGTATTCCGGCTGGTTGAAGAACGGTGGCAGCAGTGCCAACTCAAAGCTCAGCTTTTTATCGCGAGCCACCCGCCGAGCTTCTTCGACGACGGTGGTCACCGTACTGTCGGCAAACTGCGGGTACAGCGGCGCCAGCGTGACCTTCTTGATGCCCTGCGCCGCCAGACGGGTCAAGACCGTTTCAATCGACGGCTCGCCGTATCGCATCGCCAGCTCGACCGGGCCGTGGGCCCATTCCTTCGTCATCGCCTGTTGCAGACGCTTGCTCAATACAACGAGGGGCGAACCTTCGTCCCACCAGATCGAAGCGTAAGCGTGGGCCGATTGCTCGGGGCGTTTGATCAGGATCAGCGACACCAGCAAGCGGCGCACCGGCCACGGCAGATCGATAACGTAAGGGTCCATCAGGAACTGATTGAGGTAGCGGCGAACATCCGCAACGTCGGTGGAGGCTGGCGAACCCAGGTTTACCAGCAGTAACGCGTGATCGGTCATGCAACACCTTGATGTCAGTGGCGGCCCAACAGGTCTTCCAGGGCCGCGTGCAGATCGGTGAATCGGAACGTGAATCCGGCTTCCAGCAACCGGTTCGGGCGAGCGCGCTGGCCGCCCAACAACAGAATCGACAGTTCGCCCATCAGGACCCGCAGCGCAATGGCCGGCATGGGCATGAACGCAGGACGGTGCAGAATCCCGGCGAGTGTCTTGGCGAAATCACGGTTACGAACCGGTGATGGCGCGCAGGCATTATAGGGGCCCTGTGCGTCCTCTCGGTTCAACAGAAAATCAATCGCGGCGATTTGGTCGTCGATATGGACCCACGGCATCCATTGGCGTCCGTTGCCGATCGGTCCGCCCATGCCCATTTTGAACGGCGGCAACAGGCGCTGCATCATGCCGCCGTCGCGGGCCAGCACCAGACCGGTTCGCAGCAACACCACGCGAATGCCAAAGGCCTCGGCGCGCTGGGCCGTTTCTTCCCAGGCGATGCACAGGCGGCTGGCGAAATCTTCGCTGACGGGTTGCGAAGTTTCGTCCAACTCCCGCTCACCACCGTCGCCGTACCAGCCCACGGCTGATCCCGAGATCAATACGCCGGGCTTTTGCTCACGACGTTCAAGCCAGGTGATGAGTTGTTCGGTGAGGGTGATGCGGCTGTCCCACAGCAGCATTTTGCGCTTGCGGGTCCAGGGACGGTCGGCAATCGGGGCGCCGGCCAGGTTGATGACGGCATCGACCGGTTCGCTGCTAAGGTCATCGGGATGAGCGATGCCGCGCACGCCGGCACCGCAAAGACGCGGCACATCGTCGGGCTTGCGGCTCCAGACTGTCAGTCGATGGCCTTGATCGAGCCAGTGTCGGCATAGGCGACGGCCTATCAAGCCTGTACCGCCGGTCAGCAAGATGTGCATGAGTGTCTCCCTCGCGTGGCGTTCGTCGCAAATCGGTAGTCTATTTCTTCACAAACAACGCGCTTGTGAAGGGAGAGTAGGCCACGCTATAGAGAACGGCTTCTGAACCGTACGTTCGATTAATCCGTTCGCGCAGTTGAACGATTCCAAGCAGGCGTCACACTGAAGAACATCACACTCAAGATGGATCGCGAGACGATCAACGTCCTGAACGTCGAGGGACGATAAGTTATACCGAAAAACAGCATTGTACAGGTTTTGACGTCGGCGTAGTCTGTGCAGACAAGGTAACGAGGCCCCTATGACTGTACCCATCGCAATCATCGGTACCGGTATCGCCGGACTCTCTGCCGCCCGCGCATTGCAAGCTGCCGGGCATGGCATCCACCTTTTCGACAAAAGCCGTGGCAGCGGCGGACGCATGTCCAGCAAGCGCAGCGATGCGGGTGCCCTGGACATGGGCGCGCAATATTTCACGGCCCGTGATCGTCGCTTCGCCGCTGTGGTTCAACAGTGGCAGGCCGAAGGTCACGTCGCTGAATGGAAACCCAAGCTCTACAACTTCCAGAATGGCGCGCTGAGCCTGTCCCCGGACGAGCAAGTGCGTTGGGTTGGCACACCGCGCATGAGCGCGATCACCCGGGCGATGCTCAGTGACATGCCGGTCACGTTCTCCTGCCGTATCACCGAGGTCTTCCGGGGCGAAGAGCACTGGCACTTGATCGACGCTGATGGCCGCAATCATGGGCCGTTCAGTCAGGTGGTCATCGCCATTCCCGCCCCTCAAGCGACAACGCTGCTGGCTGCGGCACCGAAGCTGGCGAGCGTCGTGGCCGGGGTGAAAATGGAGCCGACCTGGGCCGTGGCACTGGCGTTCGACACACCGCTGGACACCCCATTGGAGGGCTGCTTCGTGCAGGACAGCCCCATCGACTGGCTCGCCCGCAACCGCAGCAAACCGGGGCGCGACAGCACGATGGACACTTGGGTCTTGCATGCGACCAGCGCTTGGAGTCGTCAACATCTGGACATGCCTCGCGAGCAGGTCATCGATCATCTGCACGGCGCGTTCGCCGAGCTGATCAACTGCGCGATGCCCGCCCCGGCGTTCACCCTCGCCCACCGTTGGCTATACGCCAGACCGGCGGGTGGACGCGAAGTCGGCGCACTGTCCGATCCGGATCTGGGCCTTTATGTGTGTGGCGACTGGTGCCTGTCCGGGCGAGTCGAAGGGGCCTGGCTCAGCGGTCAAGAAGCTGCGCGCCGTTTGCTCGAACACCTCAAGTGAATCGCCTCAACCCGCGCAAACTGCTGCTGTCGAAATGGACAGCAGCCCATCCCCGCCATCGCGAAAAACACTTTCTGGTAACCGAACTCTTTCGCGACGGAGAAGGCACGGTGCTGGAAATCGAGTTGCAGGCGGTGCTGACCCAACGCAGCGAACGTTTCGCCTGGCAAGCGTTGCAGGACGATGAACGCTGGTTGATGGGGTGGAAGTGATTCATCCCGCCGTCTGACTGGCCGAATGACAGACCTTGTACAAATCATTTGACTTGTACAACCTCAAACCTATGATGAACAGAAGTTGTACAGCGCTGTCAGTCTGTACAAGAAAGTTTATCGAGGTTTGTCCATGTCCGTACCCGCCGATCAATCGCCGGAACAGAAATCCAAACCCAAATTGGGCGTCAGCGCCTGCCTGATGGGCGTAGAAGTTCGGTACAACGGCGGCCATAAAGAATCACACCTGCTGACCCGGGCTCTGCACGAGTATTTCGATTTCGTTCCCGCGTGCCCTGAAGTCGCCATCGGCATGGGCATCCCACGTGAAGCGATCCGGCTGGTGGGCGACCCGGAGCATCCGCAAGCCGTGGGCAGTGTTCATGAAGACATGAACGTGACCCAGCCGCTGGCCGATTACGGCGCACACATGGCTGAGGAAATGAGCGACATCTGCGGCTACATCTTCATGCAGAAATCGCCCTCCTGCGGGCTGGAGCGGGTCAAGGTTTATCGCGACAACGGTGCGCCGTTCGATGCGGGCGGTCGCGGCATTTACGCACAGGCGTTCTGCGCCCGACACCCCAATCTGCCCGTGGAAGAAGACGGTCGCCTGAACGACCCGGTGCTGCGCGAGAATTTCATCACCCGCGTCTACGCCTACGCCGCCTGGCAACAGTTGCTGAAAGAAGGCGTCACCCGTCGCGCCCTCACCGAATTTCATTCCCGCTACAAATACCAACTGATGGCCAATGACCCGATTCAGTACAAGGCGCTGGGCAACCTGCTGGGCAACATGGGCCGCTGCGATCCCAACGACATCGCGCCGCGCTACTTCAGCGAACTGATGGCGGCCCTGAAAAAACCAGCCACGCGCCGTACCCATACCAACGTGCTCCAGCACATTTGCGGGTATCTGCGCGAAACCATCAGTGCCGCCGACAAGCAGGAAATCCAGGCCGTCATCAACCAGTACCACCAAGGCATCGTGCCGCTGGTAGTGCCGCTGACGCTCCTCAAACACCACTTTCGCCAACACCCGGACCCGTACATCGCGCTGCAGGTGTACCTGCAACCGCATCCGGAAAACCTCAGCCTGCGCAACGCGATTTAAACCATGAAAGAAACAGAACCGCTGAATGACACGCAGGACTATGCCCATGCTTTGGAAGAAGGCTGGCTGCCGATCCGCGAAGTGGCCCGGCTGACCGGGGTGAACGCCGTGACCCTGCGCGCCTGGGAGCGCCGCTATGGCCTGATCGTTCCCCATCGAACGCCCAAGGGCCACCGTCTCTACAGCACGGCCCATGTGGACCGGGTGCTGACCATCCTCACCTGGCTCAATCGCGGCGTGTCGGTCAGTCAGGTCAAGCAGTTGATCGACGATCAGCAGGCACCGCCGCCGAGCATTGAAAGTGATTGGGATCAGCTCCGGCAGACGCTCTTGCAAGCGATCACGACCCTGTCGGAACGGCGACTGGACGACACGCTCAATCAGGCCATGTCGCTCTACCCGCCGCGCACCCTCTGCGAGCAACTGTTGCTGCCGTTGCTGGCGACGCTGGAACAACGCTGGCAAGGCCAGTTCGGCGCGCAGTTGGAACGAGTGTTTTTCTTTTCCTGGCTACGGAGCAAATTCGGGGCACGGCTTTACCACAACAATCGTCAAGTCAGCGGCGCACCCGTCTTGCTGATCAATCAGTCCGATGTGCCACTCGAACCGCACCTGTGGCTGACGGCCTGGCTGGTGAGCAGCGCCGACTGCCCGGTGGAGGTCTTCGATTGGCCGGTGCCGGCGGGGGAATTGGGCCTGGCGTGCGAACACCTCAAGCCGCGCGCGGTGCTGTTCTACTCCAGCAAGCCGCTGAACCTGAGCCAGCTGCCCCGCCTGCTGAATGCCATTGACTGCCCGAAATTGATTATTGGTCCGACCGTGCGCATCCATTCGGCCGAGTTATCCGTATCTGTCAGTGAGGTCGCCGGACTCACTCTGGCCGAAGACCCCTTGACCGCCCAGACCGCACTTCAACGTCTGGACCTCATTTAAGGATTCAAGAGCATGCAATTGATCTGGCTGCGCACCGACCTGCGCGTACACGACAACACCGCCTTGAGCGCTGCGATGAAGCAGGGGCCGACGCTGGCTGTGTACATGATCAGTCCCGCGCAGTGGCAGAGCCATGACGATTCGCCGAACAAAGTCGATTTCTGGCTGCGCAATCTTGAGGCGTTGAAGCACGAACTGAACGCCCTCAATGTGCCGCTGCTGATCGTGCACGCCAACACGTGGGACAAGGCGCCGAAAGCGCTGCTGGACCTGTGCACGGCCCACGACGTCGAGCATGTGCACATCAACGAAGAATACGGCGTCAACGAAGATAACCGGGACAAGGCCGTCGAAGCGGCGCTTGATAAACACGGCATCGGCTTCACCCGTCACCTCGACCAACTGTTCTTCCCGCCGGGAAGCGTGCTGACCAAGACCGGCGGCTACTTCAAGGTCTACACCCAGTTCCGCAAAGTCTGTTACCAGCGTCTGCATCATTCGATGCCGTCGGTGATTCGCTTGCCAAGTAAACAGTCGAATGTGCATGTGAAAAGCGACGCCGTGCCTGATCACGTCAAAGGCTTCGCGGCACCCTCTGACGCGGTGCGCAAACTCTGGCCCGCGGGTGAAGACGAAGCGCGCAAACGTCTCGAACACTTCACCGACGACCAGGTGCATTACTACAACGACGAGCGCGACTTCCCCGCCAAGCCTGGCACCAGCCAGCTCTCTGCGTACCTGGCGGCGGGCGTAGTGTCGCCCCGTCAGTGCCTGCATGCGGCCTTGCGCAGCAACAACGGCGAGTTCGAGACCGGCAACGTCGGCTCGGTGACCTGGATCAACGAGCTGCTGTGGCGCGAGTTCTACAAGCACGTGCTGGTCGGCTTCCCGCGTGTCTCCCGCCATCGCGCGTTCCGGCCTGAAACCGAAGCCTTGAAATGGCGTCACGCGCCCAAGGAGCTGGAAGCCTGGCAACAAGGCCGCACCGGGATTCCCATCGTCGATGCAGCGATGCGGCAATTGGTGCACACCGGCTGGATGCACAACCGCCTGCGCATGATCGTGGCGATGTTTCTGACCAAGAACCTGCTGCTCGACTGGCGCGAAGGCGAGCGGTTCTTCATGCAGCATTTGATCGACGGCGACTTGGCAGCGAACAACGGCGGCTGGCAATGGAGTTCGTCCACCGGCACTGATTCCTCGCCGTATTTCCGCATCTTCAACCCGCTGAATCAGTCCGAGCGATTCGACCCGGAAGGCCTGTTCATCAAGTATTGGGTGCCGGAGCTGAAAGACCTGAACAAGCGCGACATTCACGACCCGTCGTCACTCGGAGGGCTGTTCGGCGTCGAAGGTTATCCCTCGCCCATCGTCAACCTGAAGGCCAGCCGCGAGCGCGCGCTCACGGCGTTCAAATCCCTGCCCCATCGACAAGCAGAGACTCAAGATCATGAGTGAATTCCTGCGCGATTACGCCCGGCGCTTCGCCGAACTCGACAAAGACAACCTGCATCTGCTGGATGAGCTGTACAGCGCGGACATTGACTTCGCCGACCCGCTGCACGAGGTCCACGGCCTGCCCGAGCTGCACAGGTATTTCGCCGAGCTGTACGCCAACGTTCGGGATTTGTCATTCGAGTTTCACGCCTTCGACCAAGTGCGCGAGGGCAAGGGCTATTTGCGCTGGACCATGACCTACCGCCACCCGCGCCTCAACCAGGGCGAGCCGATTGCCGTGCAAGGCTGCTCGCACCTGCTGTGGGCGGAGAACAAAGTGTTTCAACACCGCGACTATTTCGACGCAGGCGCCCTGCTCTATGAGCATCTGCCGGTGATGGGCCGCATGATCGGCTGGCTCAAAAGGAGGCTCGCATGAAGCGCCGTATCTGGTTGACCGGCGCCAGCAGCGGAATCGGCCTGGCATTGGCCGAAGAGCTGCTGAACGCCGGCCACGAGGTCGCGCTGACGGCCCGCAGCGTCGCGCCGCTGGAGGCACTGGAGCAGCGATTCCCCGATCAGGTATTGCTCGCACCCGGCGACGTCACCGACTTGCAACAGGTGACGGCGATTGGCGAACGCATCGCCCAGGTCTGGGGCGCGCTGGACACCGCGATCCTCAACGCAGGGACCTGTGAATACGTCGACACCCACCACTTCGATGCGCGGCTGGTCGAGCGGGTGGTGAAAACCAACCTCATCGCCACCTCGTACTGCGTTCAGGAAGCGCTGATTCTATTGCGCCTCGGGAAACGCCCGCACCTCGTCGGCGTGGCCAGCTCGGTGGCGTTTCTGCCGCTGACCCGCTCGGAAGCCTATGGCGCGTCGAAAGCCGGGTTGCGCTACCTGTTTCAATCGCTGCGCATCGACCTGGCCCACGAAAACATCGACGTCACGTTGATCAACCCCGGTTTCGTCGATACGCCGCTCACTGCGAAGAACGATTTCGCGATGCCGTTGCGCTGGTCTGCTCCAAAAGCCGCTCACTTCATTGCGCAGCGTCTGGAGAAAACCCGGCGCCCTCTGGAGATTTCCTTCCCGTTCCTGCTGATCCTCACGCTCAAGACCATGGCGATTCTGCCCGGTCGTCTGCAGCTGGCGCTGAGCAAACGCATGGTGCGCGCTTCTGGTTCGGCTCCCGGCCAACGCGAGGGCGCGCAATGAAGATCGCGATCATCGGCAGCGGAATTTCCGGCCTCACCAGCGCCTGGCTGCTCAACCGCGTGCATGACATTACCGTGTTCGAGGCTGACAGCTGGATCGGCGGGCACACGCACACGGTGAACGTGACGGTGAACGGCAAGACCCACGCGATCGACACAGGGTTCATCGTCTTCAACGACTGGACCTACCCCAACTTCATCAAGCTGCTCGGCAAGCTGGGCGTGGCGTTCAAACCCACCGAGATGAGTTTTTCGGTGTGCGATCCGCACAGCCAGACCGAGTACAACGGCAACAACCTCAACAGCCTGTTCGCCCAGCGCAGTAACCTGCTGTCGCCGACCTTCTGGGGCATGCTCCGGGACATTCTGCGCTTCAATAAACAGGCGTTCGCCGACCTGCAAAGCCAGCGCATCGCCGCCGACACCACCCTCGGCGCCTACTTGAAATCCGAAGGCTATGGCCAACGCTTCACCGACCATTACATCGTGCCCATGGGCGCGGCGATCTGGTCGATGTCGTTGAAAGACATGCTGGGCTTTCCACTGCAATTCTTCGTGCGATTCTTCAAGAATCACGGTTTGCTGTCCGTCAGCAACCGGCCGCAATGGTGCGTGATCGAAGGGGGGTCAAGCCGCTACATCGAGCCATTGACGGCCTCGTTCCGGGAACGCATCCGCCTGCAATGCCCGGTCAGCCGCGTCGAGCGCGACAGCGACGGCGTGACGGTTCACAGCGCCAGCGGCAGCGAGCGTTTTGACAAGGTGATTTTCGCCTGTCATAGCGATCAGGCCCTGGCGATGCTGGCCGAACCCAGCACCAACGAGCGCGACATTCTCGGCGCCCTGCCCTACGCCGACAACGACGTGGTGCTGCACACCGACACCCGCCTGCTGCCCAAACGCCCGCTCGCCTGGGCCAGCTGGAATTACCGGCTAGGCGGCGCGGGCGATCAATCAGCCGCCGTCACCTACGCGATGAACATTCTGCAAGGCATCGACAGCGACACCACGTTTTGCGTCAGCCTCAACCAGACCCCGGCCATTGACCCGAGCAAAATCCTCGCCCGCTATCGCTACGCCCACCCGCAATACAGCCTCAAAGGGATCGCCGCCCAAGCCCGGTGGCAAGAACTGTTCGGCGCCCAACACACTTATTACTGCGGCGCCTACTGGGCGAGTGGCTTTCATGAAGACGGTGTCGTCAGCGCGCTGCGCGTGGCGTCCGCCTTCGGGGAGTCGCTGTGAGCAGCCTGCCGATGAACAGCGCCCTTTACAGCGGCCTGATCACCCATCGGCGTTTTGCGCCGAAGGCCCATGCGTTCACCTACCGCATCGGCATGCTGTACCTAGACCTCGATGAACAGGACGCCGTGATGCGCCTGTCTCCGCTCGCCGGGGTTGGGCGTCTGGCGCCGTTTTCGTTTCGGCCCAATGATTACCTGCGCGAATACACCCGCCGGGGCATTTCACTGACCGGCGCCGTGCGCGAGATCATTCGCCAATCCCTGGGCCGCGCGCCACTGGGCCGTATCTGCCTGCTGACCCAGGCGCGCAGTTGGGGCCTGTCGTTCAACCCGGTGAGCTTTTTCTACTGCTTCGAACTGGACGGCACGCTGGCCGCGATTGTCTGCGAAGTCACCAACACGCCGTGGCGCGAGCGTTATCACTACGTGCTGCCCGCCAGTGCCGCCGAGGGCCATCAGCATTTCGCCGTGGCCAAAGCGTTTCACGTATCGCCGTTCTTGCCCCGGGATCTGGAATACCGCATGAGCTTCAGCCAGCCCGACGAGCGCCTCGGCGTGCACATGGCCGACTGGCAGGGCGACGAAAAGATGTTCGACGCCACCCTGAATTTGCAGCGCCAGCCGTTGAGCCGCTCGACCTTGCACCGACATCTGCTGAGTTTCCCGTGGATGACTGCCAAGACATGCCTCGCCATTTATTGGCAGGCGCTGCGGCTTTTCATCAAACGCATACCGATTTTTTCCCATCAGGCCGCCGAAGGCTCGTACCGCATTGCCGCCGCTCAACAGAAGGAACGACGTCATGAAAAGCAGTAGCGTATCTGCCGGGTTCGGCGCCAACAGCCTGACCTCCAACCTGCTGCGACGCGGCGTACTGCGGCAGCTTGAGCACCTGCGCTACGGCCAGTTGGTGGTCTACGAAAACGACAACCGCCACGTGTTCGGTGCGGCAGGCGCGGCGCTGCAAGGTGAAATTCACGTGCAGGACGCGGCTGCGTGGGGGCTGGTCGCCAGCAATGGCTCGATTGGCGCGGGCGAGGCGTTCATTCATGGTTACTGGACCACCCCGGACCTGACCGCCGTGGTCCGCGTGTTCGTCAGCAATCTGGACGTCCTCGATGCAATGGAAGGCGGGCTGGCGCGACTGAGTCGGCCATTCGTGCAAGGCCTGCACTGGCTCAACCGCAACACCCGCAAGGGGTCGCAGAAAAACATCGCCGCCCATTACGACCTGGGCAACGACCTGTTCGAGCAGTTTCTCGACCCGACGATGATGTACTCGGCGGCGCAATTCCTCAGCCCCGACGACACGCTGGAACAGGCGCAGTTGAACAAGCTGGAGCGCATCTGTCAGAAACTCGCGCTCAAGCCTTCCGATCATCTGCTGGAAATTGGCACCGGCTGGGGCAGCATGGCGATTTACGCTGCGCAGCAGTACGGCTGCAAGGTCACCACCACGACCCTTTCGAAAGAGCAGTTCGCGTACACCGAAAAACGCATCGCCGAACTGGGCCTAGGCGAGCAGATCACGTTGATGCTCAGTGACTACCGCGACCTGACGGGCCAGTTCGACAAACTGGTGTCCATCGAGATGATCGAGGCGGTGGGCCATCGCTTTCTGCCGACGTATTTCAAGCAATGCACGCGGTTGCTCAAGGACGACGGCCTGATGCTGCTGCAGGCGATCACCATCCGCGAACAGCGTTATGTGCAGGCCATGCGCAGTGTGGATTTCATTCAGCGTTACATTTTCCCCGGCGGCGCGCTGCCCTCAGTTACCCGGATGTTGGACATCGTCAGCAAAGACACCGACATGAACCTGCTGCACATGGAAGATTTCGGGCTGCATTACGCGCGCACGCTGCGCATGTGGCACGACAACTTCCGCCACGCGGCCGGCTACCTGACCGAGCTTGGCTACGACGATTACTTCCTGCGTTTGTGGGAGTTTTACCTGTGCTACTGCGAGGGCGGTTTTCTGGAGCGCACCATTGGCACCGCGCAATTGCTGCTGGCCAAACCCCGTGCGATGACGGCGCCGCTGTTGGGACGGTTCGATGCTTAAAAAGCTGGCCAACGCGGCGCTGTTTCAAATCGGCTGGTTCACCTGTGTGTTGGGTGGAAACAGCGGGTGGCTGTTGCTCGTGCTTGCGATTTTGCTGATCCATTTGTGGCTGATCGGCTCTTGGCAGGCCGAGGGCAAATTGCTGATGACGGTGTTCGCGCTGGGCTGCGTGATCGACAGTGCGCTGATCAAAGTCGGGGTGTTCGATTTTGGCGAAGCCGGTCGAGTCATTCCATTGTGGCTGGCCTTGCTCTGGCCCTTGCTCGCGACAACTTTGGGGCACTGCCTGGGGTGGACCGCCCGGCCCTGGTGGCTCGGCAGCGCGCTGGGAGCGGTCGGCGGCCCGGCGTCCTACATCGCGGGCTCTCACCTGACCTATGTTCATTTGCCATTGGGCGTGTGGCCAAGCGCATTGATCATCGGCGCGATCTGGGCGGTCGTCTTCCCGCTCCTGCATTGGCTGGCGGCGTGGTTCCGTCAAGCGCACCGCCACGAAGCGTCCGCTTGAAAGCCGCGTCCGTCAGACCAGCACCCGATGCACCAGCCGCTGCTTTACACTGCGGCCCATGACTGCCATCCCCCTGCTTCAACTCCCCGTCACGCCTGCCGAGCCTGCGGTAACGTGCTCAACCTGCGCCGCCTGCTGCTGTCAGCTGGAAGTGATGCTGATCACCGACACGGGCGTGCCCGAACGCTTCATCGACACTGACGACTGGGGCGGTGAGGTGATGCTGCGCCTGGATGATGGCTGGTGCGCGGCACTGGATCGCGACACGATGCGGTGCACGATCTATGACAGACGGCCACTGATCTGCAGGGAATTCGAGATGGGTTCGCCGGAATGCATCACCGAGCGAGAAGGGATTGCGACGGCGTATCTGTGACCCGCGCGTTGATACGACAGTTGCGTAACCTGTGGGAGCGAATTCATTCGCGAAGGATCGAAAGGTCGACAGCTGAATGTCGGCTGTATCGACCCATTGCGAATGAATTCGCTCCCACAGGGTGTGTAGCAACGGGTACTGCGTTAGAACGGCATCGTGTAATGGATGGCGTAGCTTTCGATACCATCGTTGTCGCTGGTCATGCCGCCGTTGGAATAGTGAGTGGCGCGCAGGCCCACTTCATGTCCACCGGCGAAACGCAGGCCGAAACCGATACGGTCTTCGAACTGAAAGGCGCTGCCCATTTTGTTCCCTTCGACTTCGGTGCGCTGGAATACAGCACCACCGATACCGGCTTCGATATAGGGTTTGACGCTGTCGCCAGCGAACTCATAAACGAACACCGGAGAGAACGACAGGCTGTTGTTGCTTGCGCTCTTGTCGCCTTCCCAATAGGTATAGGCGCCACTCCAGTAACCGGTCAGACGACCGACGCTGGTCTGCCACCAGCTTTTATCCCAATCAAACTGCGCGCCCAGACGGTAGGTCATGGTCGACTCGCCAGTGTGCCCCACTGAGAACTCAACCCCATCAGCCTGTGCAATCGCACTTTGCCCCGACAACGCAGCCGCAATCGCAGCCAAACAAAACAGTCGCTTCATCTGAAACTTCCCATTTCCGAGTGCAGTTAGAAATTTTTATATCAACAGACCGGGTGTAGAAATCTGCCGGTGAACATAAGTTCAGCGCGGAACAGTGCTATTCACGTTTTTTTCACGAGACGAAGCTTCGCACACTGTCAGATTTTTTCCATAGTAACGGTAGGATGTTTCTGAAATTTTCCGGACTGCCGCTCGTCCAGAACTGCGTTGGCAGAGGCCTTCCGCTGGCGAGAAGGTCCCGCTGACTGAGTAGCCGCTGGAGTTGACGGGCAACTGCAGCGCCCGTATCGATCAGGGTGATCGACGCCGGAATCATCTCGCGCAGCAGCGGTTTGAGGAATGGATAGTGGGTGCAACCAAGGATGATGGTGTCGCAACCCGCTGCCAGTAGTGGGTCCACATAACCCTGCAATAACAGGCGAATGGCCGGGCTGACCAGGTCGCCGGTTTCGATCAGCTCGACAAGACCCGGACACGGTTGGGTAATCACGTGAACGTCAGCCGCGAACCGATCCAGCAGCGCTGCGAACTTGGCGCTTTGCAGTGTCCCGGTGGTTGCCAGGACGCCCACTACGCCGCTTTTAGTCGCTGCCGCAGCGGGTTTGACCGCAGGCTCCATGCCGACCAGCGGCCAATCCGGGTAACGCTGACGCAGATCGGCGACCCCTGCCACAGTGGCCGTGTTACAGGCGATCACCAAGGCCTTGGCGCCCTGTTCGCGGAAAAATCCTGCGATATCGACGCAACGCTGGCGAATGAACTCTGGGGTTTTTTCGCCGTAGGGGATATGCCCGCAGTCGGCAACGTACAGCAGGGATTCATTAGGCAGCAGTTGATGAATTTCACCCAGCACCGACAGTCCGCCGACGCCGGAATCGAACACACCCACCGGCGCGTCGTTGTCTCTAGCCATGTTCGACCGTTCTAGCCATGGGCTGCACCGCAGACACTGCAACCCGGATCACGTTTGACTTTCAGTTCGCGGAATCGCGTGCCCAAGGCGTCGATCAACAGCAACCGCCCCACCATCGGATCGCCAAAACCGGCCAGCAGTTTAAGCGCTTCAAGGGCTTGCAGGCTGCCCACCAGCCCGACCAGCGGACCGATGACACCGGCTTCGCTGCACGTCAGTTCGCTCTCACTCCCGTGCCCATACAAACAGTGGTAGCACGGACTGTCGGCGCGACGCGGGTCGAATACCGAGAGCTGCCCTTCCAGCCGAATCGCAGCGCCACTCACCAGCGGCTTAACCGCAGCGACGCATGCCGCGTTGACGGCCTCGCGGGTGGTGAAATTGTCGGAACAGTCGAGCACCAGATCTACGGCGTCGACCGCCGCAACCAGCGAATCTTCATCCAGCGCCACACGATGGGGCACCAGTTTCACGTCCGGGTTGATCGCGGTCAGCCGGGCCATCGCAGAATCGACTTTGCCCTGCCCGACGCTCTGGGTGTCGTGAATGATCTGACGTTGCAGGTTGGTCAGATCGACCGTGTCGAAGTCCGCGAGGTGCAACTCCCCGACCCCGGCAGCGGCCAGGTACAGCGCGACCGGCGAACCCAGTCCGCCGACGCCGATGATCAGCGCACGACTCTGCTTGAGGCGCATCTGGCCGTCGATATCAACCTGTTGCAGCAGAATCTGCCGACTGTAGCGCAGCAGTTCTTCGTCGCTCAGCACGGCACGCGCCCGAAAGTGATGCGTTCGTGATCCCCCAGATCGCGGCGGGTCTGGATCTGTTCGAAGCCATGGGTGTTGAGCAGATCGCGCACTGCGGCGCCCTGATCGTAGCCATGTTCCAGCAACAGCCAGCCACCTGCTGCTAAATGGGCTGGCGCCTGTGACACGATCAGACGCAGATCGTCGAGGCCATCGGTGCCCGAGACCAGCGCGCTACTCGGCTCGAAGCGCACGTCGCCTTCTACCAAGTGAGGATCGTTGGACGCTATATAGGGAGGGTTGCTGAGGATCAGGTCGAACCGCTGGCCCTCGACGGCGCTGAACCAGTGGCTGCGCAGGACATTGGCGTTATCCAGGTGCAGACGCTGTCGGTTGCGCTCGGCAAGCTCCACCGCTTCATCCACCCGATCCACCGCCGTGACGTTCCACTGCGGACGGTCCTTGGCCAGCGACAGCGCGATGGCCCCCGTGCCCGTTCCAAGGTCGAGCAAGCGATGGGGAATCGCCCCCGGCAGCAACTCCAATGCGGTTTCCACCAGCATTTCGGTTTCCGGCCGGGGAATCAGCGTGTGCGTCGCGACTTCAAGGTCGATGTTCCAGAAACCCTGTTGCCCCAAAATGTACGCCACCGGCTCCCCCGTGCGACGACGCTGCAGATAGCCGTCGAACGCTTGGGCGGCTTCGGTGCTGACAATACGCTCCGGCCAGGTGTGCAAAAAGCTGCGCGGCTTGCCCAAGGCAGCCGCCAACAGCAGTTCGGCATCCAGACGGGCTGTCGGAGAATCCGGCAGTTCAGCGTTTCTTAACAAGCTGGCGATGATGGTCATTTACTCACCCAGTGCCGCAAGTTGATCTGCCTGATACTCGGCAAGCAACGGTTCTATCACTGCATCGACCCCGCCGGCCAAAACTTCATCCAGCGAATACAAGGTCAGGTTCACACGATGATCCGTCACCCGCCCCTGTGGAAAGTTATACGTACGAATCCGCTCCGAACGGTCACCCGAACCCACCAGCAATTTACGCTCGCTGGCGATGGCGTTGGCGGCCGCTGCGGTTTGCTGATCGTTGAGTTTGGCCGCTAACCAGGACATGGCCCGGGCGCGGTTCTTGTGCTGGGAACGCTCTTCCTGGCACTCGACGACGGTGCCGGTTGGCAAATGCGTGATACGAATCGCCGAGTCGGTGGTGTTGACGTGCTGACCGCCGGCGCCCGATGAGCGGAACGTATCCACGCGCAAATCCGCCGGATTGATCTCGATCGCCTGCTTCTCGTCCGGCTCAGGCAACACCGCGACCGTGCAGGCCGACGTGTGAATGCGCCCCTGAGATTCAGTCTCGGGCACTCGTTGCACGCGGTGCGCACCCGATTCGAACTTCAGTTTGCCGTAGACATTGTCGCCTTCGACCCGGGCGATGACTTCTTTGAAGCCACCATGCTCGCCTTCGTTTTCGGAAAGGATTTCCACCCGCCAGCCCCGGCGCTCGGCGTAACGCGAATACATGCGGAACAAGTCGCCCGAGAAGATCGCTGCCTCGTCACCCCCAGTGCCCGCGCGGATTTCCAGAAAGACGTTGCGACCGTCGTTGGGGTCTCTGGGCAGCAGCATTTTTTGCAGTTCGCCCTCCAGCACCACCTGTTGTTCCTTGGCTTCGCGCACTTCTTCGACTGCCATTTCACGCATGTCCGGGTCGCTGTCCTTGAGCAGCGCCTGGGCGCCTTCGAGGTCGCTCTGCACTTTTCGCAGCTGCGTATAGACCTGAATCACCGGCTCGACTTCCGCGTATTCACGGGAATAGGCACGGAATCTGGTCTGATCGGAAATGACTTCGGCGTCGCCCAGCAGCGCGGTCAATTCTTCGAATCGGTCGCTGAGCACATCCAGCTTATTGAGCAGTGAAGCTTTCATTGCGGGGGTTTATCCGTGGAGCCCTCATTGAGGGCAAAGAGTTCCTGGGCCATGGCCAGCGCATCGACGCGGCCTTCGGCGGACAGCTTCTTTAGTTGCACGCTTGGCGCATGCATCAGTTTGTTGGTCAGGCCACGTGCCAGCGCCATCAGTACCTCTTCCGCATTGCTGCCGTTGGCGAGCATGCGTTGCGCTTTCTGCAGTTCTTCGTCTCGCAGGCGTTCGCTTTGCTGACGATAGGCCCTCAGCACATCGACCGCCGCCAGTTCGCGCAGACGCGACATGAAATCTTCCACGCCGACGCTGACCAGTTCCTCTGCCGCCTGGGCTGCACCTTGGCGACTCTTGAGGTTTTCCGCGACAACTTCGTGCAAGTCATCCACGGTATACAGGTAAACGTCGTCCAGCTCGCCTACTTCCGGCTCGATGTCGCGGGGAACGGCGATGTCGACCATGAAAATCGGCTTGTGCTTGCGCAGTTTCAGCGCGCTTTCCACCGCGCCCTTGCCCAGAATCGGCAACTGGCTGGCAGTGGAACTGATGACGATGTCGCTGTTGACCAGTTCGGCAGGGATATCAGCCAACAGGACCGCGTGAGCGCCAAACTCTTCCGCCAGAATGCTCGCGCGCTCCAGCGTCCGGTTGGCGACCACGATACGCTTGACCCCCAGATCGTGCAGGTGTCGGGCGACCAGCGTGATGGTCTCCCCCGCACCGATCAGCAAGGCCTGGCTGCGTTGCAGGTCACTGAAAATCTGCTTGGCCAGGCTGACGGCGGCAAACGCGACAGACACCGGGTTTTCGCCGATGGCCGTGTCGGTGCGCACCTGTTTGGCCGCGCTGAAGGTCGCCTGAAACAGTCGCCCCAGTAATGGACCGATGGTTCCGGCCTCACGAGCCACGGCGTAGGCGGATTTCATCTGCCCGAGAATCTGCGGCTCGCCCAGCACCAGCGAATCCAGCCCCGAAGCCACGCGCATCATGTGGCGCACGGCGGCGTCTTCCTCGTGCACGTAAGCACTGGCGCGGAGTTCGTCGACATTGAGGTGGTGATAATCGGCCAGCCAGCGCAGCACGACGTCAGCGGTAAGCTGGTCCTGCTCTATATAAAGCTCGCTGCGATTACAAGTCGACAGGATGGCGGCTTCGCGGCTCTGGGTCAGACGACACAGTTGCTGCAATGCTTCAACCAGCTGCTCAGGCGTAAATGCCACGCGCTCGCGGACATCCACTGATGCAGTCTTATGGTTGATACCCAGAGCAAGAAAGGCCATTCAAGGTCGCTGATGGTGACGTGAAGCCGGCAATTGTCCTACTTCAATAGATTCAGAACAACCACCGCAATACATTCAGAACGTCCGGGACAGTCTATTGTCCCTATAGAGATTCGCTTTACGGCGATGCCCCTGCGACAAATTGTCCAAGCGCGGGCTGTAAATAGCGGGTTCTGGTTTTCAAGTGGGCTGTGGGTTTGCTCCCTGCCTTGTGTCATGATGCTTTCAAACCGCAGGTAAGCCGCCCTCTCTCCTATATGAATAAATCCTCCGCGTTGTTCCTTGCCCTTGTCGTTCTTGGTGGCTGCCAGTCTACGGCCTCCGTTTCGCCACAGCCTGCTGCTGCGACGAAAGAAGCGACGCCCGCTCCTGAGGCCAAGCCCCAGGTCTACGGATCGTTTACCCAGGACACGGTCGTCAGCCTGCTGACCGCCGAACTGGCCGGACAACGCAATCGCTTCGACATTGCGCTGGATAACTACGTGACCCAGGCGATCCAGACCCAAGACCCCGGCATTTCGGAGCGGGCATTCCGCATTGCCGAATACTTGGGCGCTGATCAGGCGGCACTGGACACCTCGATGATCTGGGCCAGAAATGACCCGGACAACCTTGAAGCACAACGCGCCGCCGCCATTCAACTGGCCCGAGCCGGACGCTACGACGACTCCATGCGGTATATGGAGAAGGTGCTTCAAGGTCAGGGCGATACCCATTTCGACTTCCTCGCGCTGTCGGCAGCTGAAACCGACTCCAATACGCGCAAGGGGCTGCTCAACAGCTTTGATCGCCTGCTGGCCAAATACCCGAAAAACGGTCAGCTGATTTTCGGCAAGGCCCTGCTGCTGCAACAAGAAGGTGACAGCGCCGCATCGCTCAAACTGCTCGAAGACAACCCGCCCGGCGAAGGCGAAGTCGCGCCGATCCTCCTCCGCGCCCGTCTGCTGCAAAGCATGAACCGTGGCAAGGAAGCGATGCCGCTGCTGGAAAAAAGCATCAAGAAATACCCGGACGACAAGCGCCTGCGCCTGACCTACGCCCGCATGCTGGTTGAACAGAACCGCATGGAAGACGCCAAGGTCCAGTTCTCCAGCCTCGTCCAGCAATACCCGGACGACGACGAGTTGCGTTATTCGCTGGCGCTGGTGTGTCTGGAAAACAAGGCGTGGGATGAAGCGCAGGGCTATCTGGAAGACCTGGTCGCCCGTGGCAGCCACGTCGATGCGGCGCATGTGAACCTTGGCCGTATTTATGAAGAGCGCAACGATCCCCAAAACGCTCTTGCCGAATACGCACAAGTGGGCCCGGGCAACGATTATCTGCCCGCTCAACTGCGCCAGGCCGACATTCTGATGAGCAACGGCAGTACCGCCGAAGCCTCGAAACGACTGGCCCAGGCCCGCGCGGACCAGCCCGACTACGTGATTCAGCTGTACCTGATCGAAGCCGAAACCCTGACCAATAACAATCAGAGCGATCGTGGCTGGCAGGTGCTGACTCAGGCACTCAAACAGTATCCGGACGACCTGAACCTGCTTTATACCCGCGCCATGCTGGCTGAGAAACGTAACGATCTGAAGCAGATGGAAACCGATCTGCGGGCGATCCTCAAGCGTGAACCGGACAACGCCATGGCCCTTAACGCCTTGGGCTACACGCTGTCCGACCGCACCACCCGCTACGCCGAAGCGAAAGAATTGATCGAGCATGCGCACCAATTGAACCCGGATGATCCGGCTGTCCTCGACAGTCTGGGCTGGGTCAATTACCGCCTCGGCAACCTCGACGAAGCCGAGCGCCTGCTGCGTGAGGCGCTGGAGCGCTATCCCGATCACGAAGTCGCCGCGCACCTGGGCGAAGTGCTCTGGGCCAAAGGCCAACAGCGCGAAGCCCGTAAAGTCTGGGGCAAGGCCCTCGAACAACAACCTGACAGCCCGGTCCTGCGCAGCACCCTCAAACGCCTGACCGGCTCCGAGAACCTCTGATTTATGTCACTGCGCCACGTAATTGCATTCAGTCTCATCGCCCTGCTCGCCGGTTGCGCCGGCATCACCTCCCGTGAAGCCGTGCAGGGCACCGGCGACGCCAACAAATGGCAAGCCAACAAGCAACAGCTCGCGAGCCTCGACGGCTGGGAAATCAACGGCAAAGTGGGGATTCGCGCTCCGAAAGACTCTGGCAGCGGGACCCTCTACTGGTTGCAGCGTCAGGATTACTACGACATTCGCCTCTCCGGCCCTCTTGGTCGTGGTGCCGCTCGATTGACCGGTCGCCCTGGTGCCGTGTCGCTGGAAGTCGCCAATCAGGGCCGCTACGACGCGCCGGACCCCGAAACGCTGCTCAAAGACCAACTGGGCTGGAAGCTGCCCGTCTCGCATCTGGTCTGGTGGGTTCGCGGCCTTCCTGCACCCGACAGTAAAAGCAGCCTGACCCTGGACGGCGACAGTCGCCTGTCCAATCTGGATCAGGACGGCTGGAAAATCGAATACCTGAGCTACACCGAACAGAACGGCTACTGGCTGCCTGAGCGGATGAAACTGCACGGCCAGGACCTCGACGTCACGCTGGTCATCAAGGACTGGCAACCGCGCAAACTGGGGCAATGATCATGTCCCGGCAACCATTGACACTCCCCGCGCCCGCCAAGCTGAACCTGATGCTGCACATTCTTGGCCGTCGCCCGGACGGCTATCACGAACTGCAAACGCTGTTTCAGTTTCTGGATTACGGCGATGAGTTGAGTTTCGCACTGCGCGAGGACGGCGAAGTTCGCCTGCAAACGGAATTAGCTGACGTCCCCCACGACAGCAATCTGATTGTCAAAGCCGCCCGCGCACTGAAAGAGCAATCGGGCTCGCCACTTGGCGCTGATATCTGGATCAAGAAAGTGTTGCCCATGGGCGGCGGTATCGGTGGTGGGAGTTCGGATGCGGCGACGACATTGCTCGGGCTCAATCACCTGTGGCATCTGGGTTGGGATGAGGATCGCCTGGCAGCGCTGGGGCTCAAGCTCGGGGCTGACGTCCCGGTTTTCGTGCGCGGACACGCCGCGTTTGCCGAAGGCGTGGGCGAAATCCTGACCCCTGAAGACCCCGAAGAACCTTGGTATGTGGTGCTTGTGCCGCAAGTCTCTGTAAGTACAGCAGAAATTTTTTCAGATCCACTGTTGACACGTGACACGCCGCCCATTAAAGTGCGCCCCGTTCCCAAGGGAAACAGTCGAAATGACTGCTTACCGGTTGTAGCAAGGCGTTATCCAGAAGTACGTAACGCATTGAATTTGCTAGGTAAATTTACCGAAGCAAAGTTAACCGGAACTGGAAGTTGTGTGTTTGGGGCCTTCCCAAGCAAAGCTGAAGCTGATAAAGTCTCGGCCCTTCTTACAGAGACCCTTACAGGGTTTGTGGCAAAAGGCAGCAACATCTCGATGTTGCACCGAAAGTTACAGACACTGCTCTAAGAGAACCGAGTGCCAGGCACTCGTGCAACAGATACAGGGGCGTCGCCAAGCGGTAAGGCAGCAGGTTTTGATCCTGCCATGCGTTGGTTCGAATCCAGCCGCCCCTGCCATTTTCCTATAGTCATCCAGGCATACCCTAAGCCTCCAGGTACTGCGCGTGTCCAAGATGATGGTCTTTACGGGGAACGCCAACCCCGATCTGGCTCGGCGTGTCGTACGTCAGCTGCATATCCCTCTCGGTGACATCTCTGCCGGTAAGTTCTCCGACGGCGAGATTACCGCTGAGATCAATGAAAACGTTCGCGGTAAAGACGTCTTCATTATTCAGCCGACCTGCGCGCCGACCAACGATAACCTGATGGAACTCGTCGTGATGGCTGATGCCTTCCGCCGTTCCTCGGCTACTCGTATCACCGCTGTTATCCCTTACTTTGGTTATGCCCGCCAGGATCGCCGTCCGCGTTCCGCTCGCGTGGCCATCAGCGCCAAAGTGGTTGCGGACATGCTCACCGTTGTCGGTATCGACCGTGTGCTGACCGTTGACCTGCACGCTGACCAGATTCAGGGCTTCTTCGATATTCCTGTAGATAACATCTACGGCTCCCCTGTTCTGGTGGATGACATCGAAGACCAGCGTTTCGAAAACCTGATGATCGTTTCCCCGGATATCGGTGGCGTCGTGCGTGCACGTGCCGTAGCCAAGTCTCTGGGCGTCGATCTCGGGATCATCGACAAACGCCGCGAGAAAGCCAATCACTCTGAAGTGATGCACATCATCGGTGATGTCGAAGGTCGTACCTGTATTCTGGTCGACGACATGGTCGATACCGCCGGCACCCTGTGCCACGCGGCCAAGGCCCTCAAAGAACATGGCGCTGCCAAGGTCTTTGCCTACTGCACACACCCTGTGCTGTCGGGTCGCGCAATCGAAAACATCGAAAATTCCGTGCTGGACGAACTGGTGGTCACGAACACCATCCCGTTGTCCGCTGCAGCACAAGCCTGTGACCGTATCCGCCAACTGGATATCGCACCGGTAGTCGCTGAAGCGATGCGTCGCATCAGCAACGAAGAATCGATCAGCGCGATGTTCCGTTAAGGGCCCTGCCCTCTCGAAACCTCCGTTGACGAAAAGCGCCCCGCCCCAACAGTGACTGTTGGGGCGGGGCTTTTTTGCCCATATCGAGTTGGCGCTGGTCGCAAACGCCGCTCGATGATGGCTATTTTGGAGATACAAAATGACTGACTTTACTCTGAACGCCCAAGCGCGTACTGACCTGGGGAAAGGTGCGAGCCGCCGCCTGCGTCACGCCGCCAGCATCCCTGCCGTTGTTTACGGTGGTAACAAGGCTGCTGAATCCGTGACCATCGTGGCCAAGGAAATCGCCAAACTGTTCGAAAACGAAGCGGCTTTCAGCCACGTTATCGAACTGAACGTTGATGGCGCCAAGCAGAACGTGATCGTTAAAGCGATGCAACGTCACCCTGCCAAGCAATTCATCATGCACGCTGACTTCATCCGTGTTGTTGCTGGCCAGAAACTGACCGCAACCGTACCGGTGCACTTCATCAACGAAGAAGCTCCGATCAAGAAAGGCGGCGAAATCTCGCACACTACCACTGAACTGGAAGTGTCCTGCCTGCCTAAAGATCTGCCTGAGTTCATCGAAGTTGACCTGGGCGCGCTGGAAATCGGCGACAACGTTCACCTGTCCGACGTTAAAGCACCTAAAGGTGTTGAATTCGTCGCTCTGGCACACGGCAAGGACCTGGACATCGCAAACGTCCACGCTCCACGTGTCGTCCAGGAAGAAGAAGGCACCGCAGAAGGCGAAGCAGAGTAATCATTACTCGCTAGCCGGTTGAACCCGTGATGGTGCCCGGCACCATCACACTCGACCCAAGGAAGAGCCCCTGACGTGACCGCCATCCAACTGATCGTCGGCCTGGGAAACCCCGGCCCCGAATACGAACAGACCCGGCATAACGCAGGGGCTCTTTTCGTTGAACGTATCGCCAGCGCACAGCGCGTCAATCTGACGGCTGACCGCAAGTATTTCGGTCTGACGGCTAAATTCAGCCATCAAGGCCAAGACGTTCGTCTGCTGATTCCCACCACGTACATGAACCGCAGCGGCCAGTCTGTCGCAGCGCTGGCGGGTTTCTTCCGGATTCCTCCGCAGGCCATACTGGTGGCCCACGACGAACTCGACCTGCCTCCGGGCGTCGCCAAACTCAAACTGGGCGGCGGACACGGCGGGCATAACGGCCTGCGCGACATCATCGCGCAGCTCGGCAATCAAAACGGCTTTTATCGCCTGCGGCTTGGCATCGGCCACCCCGGCGATGCCAGCCTGGTCTCCAACTTCGTACTGGGTCGTGCGCCACGCGCCGAACAGGAAAAACTGGACGCCAGTATCGACTTTGCCCTCGGCGCGCTGCCGGATGTCCTCGCAGGCGACTTCGCCAAAGCGATGCGTGTCCTGCACAGCCAGAAGGCCTGACATCACTGAGGGGAAACACCATGGGATTCAACTGCGGCATCGTCGGCCTGCCCAACGTCGGCAAGTCCACCCTGTTCAACGCCCTGACCAAATCCGGTATTGCGGCGGAGAACTTTCCCTTCTGCACCATCGAGCCGAACAGCGGCATCGTGCCCATGCCCGATCCACGTCTTCAGGCGCTGGCCGACATCGTCAACCCGAAGCGCATTCTGCCGACCACGATGGAGTTCGTTGACATCGCGGGCCTCGTCGCAGGCGCGTCAAAAGGTGAAGGCCTGGGCAACAAGTTCCTCGCCAACATTCGCGAAACCGACGCCATCGCTCACGTGGTCCGCTGCTTTGAAGACGAGAACGTGATTCACGTCTCCAACAGCGTCGACCCGAAACGCGACATCGAAATCATCGACCTTGAACTGATCTTCGCCGACCTCGACAGTTGCGAAAAACAGCTGCAGAAAGTCACCCGCAATGCCAAGGGCGGCGACAAAGACGCAGTCGTCCAAAAAGGCCTGCTGGAACAACTCATCGCCCACTTCACCGAGGGCAAGCCTGCGCGCAGCCTGATGAAGAACATGGGTGCCGATGAGAAAGCCGTGATCAAGGGCTTCCATCTGCTGACCACCAAACCGGTCATGTACATCGCCAACGTCGCGGAAGACGGCTTCGAAAACAACCCGCACCTGGACGTGGTTCGCGCCATCGCCGAAGAAGAAGGCGCGATGCTGGTGCCGGTCTGCAACAAGATCGAAGCCGAAATCGCCGAGCTGGACGACGGCGAAGAGAAGGACATGTTCCTTGAAGCCCTGGGCCTCGAAGAGCCTGGCCTGAACCGCGTGATCCGCGCAGGCTACGAAATGCTGCACTTGCAGACCTACTTCACCGCCGGTGTCGAAGAAGTCCGCGCCTGGACCGTCCGCGTCGGCGCCACCGCGCCACAGGCTGCGGGCGTGATCCACACCGACTTCGAAAAAGGCTTCATCCGCGCCGAGTGCGTCGCCTACAACGACTTCATCCAGTACAAGGGCGAAGCGGGTGCCAAGGAAGCCGGTAAATGGCGCCTGGAAGGCAAGGACTACATCGTCAAGGATGGCGACGTGCTGCACTTCCGGTTCAACGTTTAATCCGAGGCTTCCTGCCCGATTAGCACGCCTTTGAAAGCCCCCGCCTGGGGGCTTTTTGTTGCTCGTTTCCTTACGCCTCTACCCGCCCATCACGCCTTCGGATAATTCGACGGAAACAGCGCGCGCTTCGCTTGTTCGTCCATGTCTTTCTTGAACGCCAACTCTTTCCCCACATTTCGAGCACGCTGAGCAGCAGGGCGGGCTTCGATGCGCTGGAACCAGCGTTTGAGATGCGGGAAATCAGCGAGCGCATCTTCCGAGCCTTTCATCACGCGAGGCGCCCTGATCAGCCAACCCCACGTGGAGATGTCGGCGAGGGTGTATTCGTTGCCGACGATGTATTCGCGGTCTGCCAGGTGCGTATCAAGCACTTCGTAGTGACGCTCGATTTCGCGACGGTAGCGGTTGATGGCGTAGTCGTTGCCCTCGGGGGCGGCGTATTGGAAGTGCACCGCTTGCCCGGAAAACGGCCCCAAGCCCGACGCGATGAAGAACAGCCAGGACAGCAGTTCAGCCTTGTCTTCAGGAGCGCCCATGAACTGACCCGTCTTTTCGCCCAGGTACAGCAGAATGGCGCTGGAGTCGAACACGCGCACTTCTTTGCCGCCCAAGCCGTCGGTGTCGATGATCGCCGGGACTTTGCCGTTGGGGTTTACGGCGCGAAATTCGGGCAGATGCTGCTCGCCCTTGCTGGTGTCCACCGGCACCACCTCATAGGCCAGACCTGACTCCTCCAGGAACAACGCAACTTTGGCCGGGTTAGGGGTCGGGTGAAAATAGAAACGAATCATGGCGGTCATCTCTGAAAGGTCGAGGTCGGGAAAAAACAGGTTTTAGTTTTAGAACGACTGTTTTAGATTAGGCGAACTACGGAGCAAGACGCAACGCCCGCGTTTGCCCCTGAGAGGACATCAGCGATGGCAAGACCAAGAGAATTCGATGAACAGGCTGTGCTCGACGCCGCGATCCAGTGCTTTTGGGCAAAGGGTTTCGAAGCGACGTCGATGCGTGACCTGATCGAATGCATGGGGATCACCGGCGCCAGCGTCTACAACGCATTCGGTGACAAACGCGGCCTTTACCGCAGGGCATTGGCGCACTACCTGGAAAGCAGTTTTGGTGAACGGGTGGTGCGGCTAGAAAGAACGCTTGCTCCGCGCCTGGCGATTGAAACTTTCTTCGTCGAAATCATCGACCGCTCGATGAGTGATGTTCATCACCGCGGCTGCATGATGGTGAACTCGGCCCTTGAGGCCGTACCAGACGCGCCTGATGCACAGGAAATCATCGATGACTTCCTGACGCGGGCCGAAGCGTTTTTCTACCGTTGCGTGGCAGCGGGCCAGGCTGACGGCAGTATTTCCCGGTCGCTTTCGGCTATGGATGTCAGCGGTCTGTTGCTCGGCGTATTGCTCGGCATCCGCGTCCTGGCCCGCGCCCGGCCACAGCGCCCCTTGCTGGAAAGCGTCGTAAGGCCCGTGCTTGCTTTGCTCGACGCAAACACATCCCACACACATGCAACTCCCCTTCCCTCGTTTGCCACGGAATCTCAGCGATGATCGAGCTTTACTACTGGCCAACCCCCAACGGTCACAAAATCACTCTATTTCTCGAAGAGGTCGGGCTGGAATACCGCATTCATCCCGTCGATATCAGCGCCGGGGATCAGTTCAAACCCGACTTTCTGGCGTTCTCGCCGAACAACCGGATGCCCGCGATCATCGACACGGCCCCTGCTGACGGTGGCGAGCCGCTCACGGTTTTCGAATCGGGCGCGATTCTGCTCTACCTGGCAGAGAAAACCGGCGAGTTCCTGCCAACGGATGTGCGCGGCAAGAAAACCGTCACCGAATGGCTGATGTGGCAGATGGGCGGGCTGGGGCCCATGGCGGGTCAGAATCATCATTTTGGCGTGTATGCCCCGGAGAAGTTGCCCTACGCCATCAACCGCTACGTCAACGAGACCAACCGCTTGTATGGCGTCCTGAATCGCCGCCTTGAGGGTCGTGTATTTATTGGCGGCGACGAATATTCCATCGCAGACATGGCCGCGTATCCGTGGGTGGTGCCGTGGCAACGCCAGCAACAGAATCTGGACGACTTTCCGAACCTGAAACGCTGGTTCCAGACGATTCAGGCACGCCCCGCGACCCTTCGGGCCTACGCGCAGGGAGAGGCGCTGTCGCAGAACCGCGCCACCGTCACCGAGGAAGGCAAGAGGATTCTGTTTGGCCAGACCGCCACGAACGCGCCGAAAGCCGACTGATCACACGGCTGAACAAAACGCTTAGCCCAAGGCTTTTTGCTCACAGGCATGAAGCCACGCAACAGCCTTGGGCACATCGCCCAGCGGATACAAATGCAGGCGAGCCTCTCCGAGATTTCGCTGCTCCAGCGCCTGCATCAGTTCAGTCAGAAAGCGTTCAGGCCCTTCGGTGCCCAACAGCGATGTGACGTGCCGGCCATAGCGCTGGAGCAACTGGGCTGACGTTCCGACCCGGCATTGTTTGGCGAACCGCAAAATGCCAGTCAGCGACGATGGGCTGGGAATGCCGACGCGAATCGGAACATTCAGACCAGCCTGTCGGACTTTTTCAATCCACGTGACCACTGCTTCGCTGTCGAATGACAGCTGAGTGGTAATTTCGACGTCGAAGCCTCTCTCGCGCAGCGCAGCGATTTTCCGCGTCAGGTAATCCCACAAGACCTCATCCCGGATATGCGGGTGGCCTTCCGGGTAGCCAGGCACGCCGACCATCTGCACGTCGAGCCCGTCCAGGAGCCCGCTGCCAATCAGCTCCAGCGAGTCGCGGAACGGCCCTTGCGGCACCTGCGGATCACCCCCCACCAGAAATATCCCCGTTAACGGCGCACTGACCATCGCCTGCTCCAGAAATGACTGAAGCACGGAGTGCGAGGTAATTCGTCGAGAAGAAATAATCGGTCTTGGGCTAACACGGCCTGAGATCAACGCCTGAACAGCTGCCAGCCGTTGCTCGAAACTCTCGCTCCCCAAGAAAGCGATATTGACGGGTGTTCCAGGGGGTAGAGCCGCCATGGCCCGGCCCATCTGCACAGCGTCTTTGGCGGTCGTCTCCAGTGAAAAGCCCTGAAATAGGCTTGTCCGGATCGACGGAATCGTCACAGCATTCATCTTTTTATTGTGCTCTTGAGACATCACCATTGAATGGCTCAGACAATCGGTTGCGCTGCGCGAAACAGCAATACACATCCTTCACGCTTGAGGGTCACGTCACGGAAGTGTTCGCGCAGACGGCCCTCGAACCCAGCTTCGGTGTCGTGCCGATTACCAAAAATGCCCTTTTTGTTGTAGACGGCCATGAGCTTGCGGCCAAAGGCATTGTGCCCGGCCTCATCCCCCAGAATCGTCGCGCCGAACAGCACGCCGTCCGGCTGCAAATTGTGCTTGAGGTGGCCGAAGATCGCCGCCTTGGCATCCAGCGGCCCCGGCAGACAATGCAGCAAGTAGAAAAGGGAAATCGAATCGAAACGCTCGTCGCCCGGGATGGGCTTGAAGACGTCGTGCTGGATCGTGCGCGTCCCCGGTCGAGCGATGCGCCGTTTAGCGGCTTCAAGGCTGCTGGGGTTAAGGTCGAGCAGGGTGATCTGGGTTTGCGAAGAGAGTTGCGTCTTTGCCAGGTAGTAGCCCGTGCCCACGCCGATGTCCAAATGACGCGGGCGCACGTTGGCGCGAAAGAACGGCAGCAACGCAGTTTGGGTCGGACAACGCCATGCATAGCGATTGGAGATTCCGAGCACCCATGCGTCATACAAAGCCAACGTTAGCGGCGAATACACCGCGGCGCCGGCGGCACTACTGTCAGTCATGAGGGAAGCCTTGAATGAATGAGTCAGCGGCGATAAAACCGATGACTCACCCCCATCGTCAAGACTTTTTGTATTTCAACCTCGCCGTGTCGCGTCGGCCGGACACTGGACGGGTCATCCCAACTGAAACCTCGACGTGTTATCGCTCAACGCCCGACTGCCTTTGCTCAGGGTGTCAGCGGCGTGATTCACCGCCCGCGCGCCATCGAGCAGACGCCCGGCCGCCTGGTCAACCTGCTGGATGTTGCCGCTGACTTCATCGGCCGTGGCAGCTTGCTCCTCCACGGCGGTGGCGATCTGCGCCAGCGTGTCGGTGACGATCTGCACCGCACTGGCAATCTCGCCCAGACGCTCGCCAAGACCGGTGACCGATTGCGCGTCGGTAATCGCCTGGCCACAGGCGGCTTCCATCAAAGTCACCGCCTGGCTCACCGTGGCGCGCAGACTGTCGACTGTCCCGGCGATCTGCGCGGTGGAGGCCTGCGTGCGTTGCGACAGGCTGCGCACTTCATCTGCCACGACCGCAAAACCACGGCCCTGCTCGCCCGCCCGGGCCGCTTCGATGGCGGCATTCAGTGCCAGCAGGTTGGTCTGTTCGGCGATGCCGCGAATGGTGTCGACCACTGACTGAATTTGCTGACCTTGCTCACTGACTTTGCCCAGCGCGTTGGCGGTATCGGTCAGGCGCTGATTGAGTTGCTGGATGCTGGCGGTGGTGCGCACGCTGTCACGGCTGCTGTCTTCGGCAATGCGGCGGGTCTGCTGAGCACTGCCAGACGCTTCCTCACAGCTCTTGGCGACACCGAGAGAAGTCGCCGCGAGTTGAGTGGCGGCAGCGGCGATCTGGCTGATCTGCTGTTGTTGATCTTCGACTTCGTTCAACGTGCTGCCCGCCTGCGAGTTGAGCGTGACCACCGCCGAACCCAACTGCTGCGTTTCATGGTTGACGCCCAGCAGGCTAGCGCGCAGCTGCACCACCGCCACGTTCAACGCCGTGCTAATGGCCGCCAGCTCGTCACGGCCCTCAACAGCGACTTCGACACACAGGTTGCCGTCACGCAGAGACTCCGCCAGGGTGGTGATGCCTTTGGCGCTGCGACGAATCGACGCCTGCAAACACATGAACAGGTACAACGCGGCCAGCGCCAGGACGCTGAAGATTGCCGCGACCGGGATGAACTGCTTGATCGCCCGGTCGTGGTAGTAATCCAGACGACTGTCGAGGGCGTTCAACGACTGATTGCGCAACATCGAGAGGGCTTCGAGGACACTATCAACACTGCGCTCGAACCCGGCGGTGTCGAGCTTGATGCTCCCGCCGAAGACGCCGTCATCCAGCACTTTCAGCTCGGCGTCGAGGCGCTGGAGGCTGTCGTTGTAGACCCGGGTCCACGGCTCCATGCCGGGGTAAGCTTTCGCCTGGAGCGACGCAGCGGCCTTGACCAATTGGTCGCGAGCATCGGTGATGCGCCCGCGAAGATCGCGCATCTGCAAACGGCTTTGCAGGGTGAACTGGCCCGACGCGATGGAGGACTGACCGATACTGGCCATGCGACCGATACGCTCGATCAAATCAGGCGCCTGTTGCGTGGAGACTTGCATCAGCAGGTAGGTTTCGAGCCATGGATCAAGAATCAGGCCGTTGTCCATGGCGATCTGCTCACGCAGGCTCTGCAACCCTGTCAACGCGGAAGTGAAGCGGTCGTAACCGTCCGGCCACCAGCCAATGGTCCGCAGAGATTCGGAATCCATCCCCTTCACCAGCGCCTGCAACGCCTTAAAGCGCGCCAGCGTGTCCGGGCCAGCCTTACGCGCATTGAGCTCATCGCCCACTTTGGCAAGCGTTTGCATCAGGACCGGGTTGCCCGCATCCAGCGCCGCCATGGCGGCTTTGGCTGCCGGGGTTGGATCGTGGAGGATATCGGCCGCCTTCCAGCGGGCGGCGAGATTGCGCTGAGACGTCAGTTGCGCATCCAGTGCATCCAGCGCCAGCAATTGGCGCACCCCGGATTGCTCGCCGGAAATGACCGCCAGTTTGCTGCGGTAATCCTGTCCAATCATCCATAAGCTGCCGGCCAGCGGCAGCATGAACAGGAAGAAAAGCACCTGAAACTTGCGTGCAAACCCGAAACGTCCGAGCAGGCGGATTCCTGGCGACAAAAGACTTTGCATGTCCGACGACTCCTCACGGACAACCCGCTGTCGCGGCTTGTGACCACTACAGCTGCTGCCTCACATTCTTACCGGCAAAATGCCATGTCTTTGTTTCAAAAACGACAACCACCCGTCCCCTATGCCGGGGATCGATCGGCGGTGTCAAATCAATGCGCCAACGCCCCGCACCAGGGCTAGCCATAGAGCAGGCATAAGCAAGAAACGGACCGATAGCAAGACGCCATCTAATTGGGCGCACGAACAAAGACAGTGCACTTCACGTGCACAAAAGTGGGGCAAAAACACACAAGCCGCGCTGTAAAGATGTCACCCGGTGACGGCCGCTCAGCGTTATGCGCAGAGGATTCGGGCTGAAAACCCTAACCGCTTGATCACACGCATAAATTTTTTGGAGAGAAGCTTGACACATCTTCAATCTGAGCGAATAATGCGCGCCACTTGGCTACATAGCTCAGTTGGTTAGAGCATAGCATTCATAATGCTGGGGTCCGGGGTTCAAGTCCCTGTGTAGCCACCAAGTACCTCAACAAAGCCCGCCTCGTGCGGGCTTTGTTGTTTCTGGGTGTCCGACACGTGCCGCTCATGGCCTTGTCGGTCCAGACATCTCTGGTCCAATCAGCCCATCACCCTGTCTCTTCCGAGGTCGAATTCATGCGCTTCACACTTCCTGCACTGGTTTTAGGTCTTCTGATTTCCCAAGCCGCGATGGCAGGCAGCACCAACACCGCGATTGGTGGCGGTCTGGGCGGTGCGCTGGGGAACGTCGTCGGTCAAAAGATGGGCGGCAGTAATGGCGCGGTCGTCGGTGCGGGCCTGGCAGGCGCGGCGGGCAGTGCCGTCGGCGCGAAAAAAGGCCACAAGACTCGCGCCGCCATCGGCGGCGGCCTGGGCGGCGCGGCCGGTTCAGTCATTGGCAACAAGTTGGGCGGCAGTACGGGCGGGACCATCGGCGCAGGTTTAGGTGGCGCAGCGGGTGGTGCTCTGGGCGGTAAATAATTTACCCTCCTTCGCGAAACGCCGGATGCGCGTTTCGCGATCAAACCCGTTAATGAAGCAATGGATGTTCAATGTCTGATTCCCACACCGACGTAGCAGCGCCTGCACTCGCCTCCAAGCAGGCTTACGAAGACGCCATCAATCTTTCACAGCATGTGCCGCAGGCGAAAACCATCAGCGAAATGGTCCTCGACGCCTTTCATAGCGCCAAGGAAAGCGATCAGATTCGTGAATTGCGCGCCGCCATCCGTCAGGCCCACGACCGTTTTGATGACGATCAGGCCTACGAATTGATGGGTCAGCTGAAACAGTTGAAAGACGCTGAAGCCGCCGACATGGCCGCTCTGGAAGACCTGAGCACGAAATTCCCGATCAGCCGGATTCTGTCCAGTTACAAGGATGACCCGAGCTTTCAAGAGTTGGTCTACAGCCTGGCGCTGAAAGTCCTGAACCAGACGCATCAGGCCGTCAGCAACCCGAGCGGCGGCAAGAGCAAGGCCGCGCGGGTCAAAAAAGAAGCCGAAGTGTTCATCATCAGCAAGGACGGCGCCAGCGTCACCCTGCCCCTGCGCACCCCACGCTCCAAGGCTAACGCCGACCGCGAAGCGTTCGAGTTCCTCGGTTTCTCTTTCGTTGGTGAAGGCGACGAAGCCGAATTGCAGAACGAAATGTTCGTCGACAAAGAGGGCAACGAGCAGCCTGCCACGCGCAAGAACATCGTCACTGCAATTCAGCAGCAGACGGCGTTCGAAGGGTTTAGCGCGGTTCAGCAATAAGCTTGAATACAGTGACATGACCGCTGTAGCAGCACGGCTTGCCGGCGGTGGCGGTGTCAAGGAAGCCACCGTCGGCAAGCCGTGCTGCTACAGCTAGCCTCCCACGCCTCTCCCCATCCCCCGCATACCAGCTATGCACCCCATGCTATTCGCCCTACCCCGCGGCTCTCACATACTCGCCCCATGATGTCGCCGCCTGTGGGCATCTATCCAGATTCCAATAACAACAGCGCAGCAGCGCAATGGAGTATCTATGTCGTGGTACGGCAGTATGGCGCCCAGCCAGAAGCGAACGTTTTGGGCGTGTTTCATGGGGTGGGCGCTGGATGCGATGGATGTCCAGCTGTTTGCCTTCGTGATCCCCACCTTGCTCGCGGTCTGGGGCATGACCAAGGCCGAAGCGGGTGTAATCGGCACGTCGGCGTTGATCGCTTCGGCCATCGGCGGTGTGATTGCTGGCCTGTTGGCTGATCGCATCGGTCGGGTCAAAGTCCTGAAGCTGGCAATCCTTTGGTTTTCCTTGTTCACCGGCCTCTCGGCCTTCACCGACTCCTTCCATCAACTGTTGCTGACCCGCAGCCTGCAAGGCCTGGGCTTTGGCGGCGAATGGGCGGCGGGCGCGGTGTTGATTGGTGAGGTGGTCGATAAACGCATTCGCGGTCGCGCGGTGGGATCGGTCCAGGCGGGCTGGCCTGTGGGTTATGCGCTGGCCGCCTTGGCGTACTGGGTGACGTTCAACCTGTTGCCTGAACACGACGCCTGGCGCGTGCTGTTTCTGATCGGGCTGCTGCCGGGCTTTCTGGTGCTGTGGATGCGCCGCAACATCGCCGAATCCGAGGCTTTCGAAGCCGCTGCGCAATACCGGGCGACGACGTCCCTGTGGACCAACTTCGCGCTGATCTTTTCGCCCGGGGTCTTCCCGCTGACGGCGATGGCCTCGCTGATGGCCGCAGGCGCACTGGGTGGCAACTACACGATTCTCACTTGGCTGGTCACTTACCTGCGAGAGACCCAGGGCCTGACCGTGAGCATGACCACGTTGTACCTGGCCGTGAACATCTTTGGCTCGTTCTGCGGTTACGTCGGCATGGCGTACCTGAGCGATTACCTGGGGCGGCGCAAGACCTTCGCCCTGTCCGCCGCCGGTGCAACCGTCACCGTTCTGGTCTACACCCAATTGCACCTGCCGATGTGGAGCCTGCTGTTGCTGGGCTTCCCACTGGGGTTGTTTCAGTCCGGCATCGTGTCGGGAATGGGCGCCTGTTTCACCGAGCTGTTCCCGGCGCAGATTCGCGGTACTGCCGGTGGCTTTTCCTACAATTTTGGTCGCGGAATCGGCGCGTTGGTGCCGGCCGGTGTCGGCCTGACCAGCGCCTCATTCGGGCTTGCGGCGTCGATTGGCGTATGGGCTGCTTGCTCGTATGTGCTGGTCTTCCTCGTCGCTCTCGTTCTGCCGGAAACCCGTAACAAGGAACTCGAAATCCATGTCTGATTCCAAAGCACCGCGTAATGGCGGCCAGATTCTCGTCGAAGCGCTGATCCGAAACGCCGTCGACACCCTTTATTGCGTTCCAGGCGAAAGCTACTTGCCGGTGCTCGACGCGCTGCACGACGCTACGTCCATCCGCACCATCGTCACCCGTCACGAAGGCGCCGCCTCGAACATGGCCGACGCATACGGCAAGCTCACCGGGCGCCCCGGCATCTGCTTCGTGACACGCGGCCCTGGCGCTACCCACGCCAGCAATGGCGTGCACACCGCCAAACAGGACTCGACGCCGATGATTCTTTTCGTCGGCCAGATCGAGAGCCGCTTCAAGGGACGCGAAGCATTTCAGGAAGTCGATTACATGCAGATGTTCGGTGGCCTGGCGAAGTGGGCCACCGAAATCGACAGCATCGAGCGCATCCCGGAAATCGTCAGCAAAGCCTTCAGCATCGCCCTGTCCGGCCGACCGGGGCCGGTGGTCATCGCCCTGCCTGAAGAAGTGTTGTTCGGCTCCGCCGATGTCGCTGACGCGCAGCCAGTGCGTGTCACCCATGCTGCGCCCGACGCCGCTGCGCTCGCTGAATTGCGCGATCTGCTCGCAGCGGCGAAACAGCCGTTGGTGATCGTCGGCGGCACCGGATGGGACGCCGGCTCGACGCAAGCCCTGCAGCGCTTCGTTCACGCCAATCACTTGCCGGTGGCCGCCTCGTTTCGTCGGCAGGACCTGTTCGATAATCGCGATCCACACTACGTCGGCCAACTCGGTCTGGGCACCTCGCCAAAGCTGCTGGAGCGGGTCAAGACCAGCGACCTGTTGCTGGTGATCGGCTCGCGGCTGAGCGAAACGGTGTCCCAAGGCTACACGCTGATCGAAAGCCCGACGCCGAAACAGCCGATGGTGCATGTGCATCCCGACCCGCAGGAGTTGAACCGGGTTTACCGTGCACAGCTGCCGATTCTGTCCTCACTGGGCACCTTCGCCCACGCGGCCGCGGCCCTCGAACCTGTCGCCAGCGGCGCCTGGAAAAGCTGGACCGACGCCGCCCGCGCCGATTATCTGGAGCACTCCACCCCGCCGCTGCCGCACCCGCAATTGGCGGGCGTGGACATGGGCTCGGTGGTCGCACACCTGAACGAGGTGCTGCCGGACGACGCTGTCATGACCAACGGCGCCGGGAACTACACGGTCTGGGTGCATCGCTTCTACCGCTATCGCCGGCCCGCCACCGAACTGGCCCCCACTAACGGCGCCATGGGCTACGGTTTACCCGCCTCCATCGCCGCGAAACTGCACTCCCCCCAGCGCACGGTGGTCTGCTTCGCTGGCGACGGCTGTTTCATGATGTACCCTCAAGAGCTGGCCACAGCGCTGCAATACAACGCGCCGATAGTGATCATTGTGGTAAACAACGGCATGCTTGCGACCATTCGCATGCACCAGGAGCGCGAATACCCGGGGCGCGTATCAGCCACCGAGCTGGCCAACCCGGACTTTATCGCCCTGGCCCAATCCTTCGGGGCTCATGCCGAGCGGGTCGAACGCAGCGAAGATTTTCCTGCTGCCTTCCAGCGCGCACAAAAAGCAGGCGTCGCGGCGCTGATCGAGTTGCGCGTCGACCCTCGGCAGATCACCCCCCAGGCTCGTCTTGATTAAGAGGTGTTGCGCACATGCAGATTCTTGGTGAAACGATCATCGGTCAACGGGCCGTACGCGGCCAGGCAGGCGAGGTGTCCGCCCTCGCCGCGACAACGGGCGAGCAACTGACCCCGTCCTTCGGTGCCAGCACAGCGCAAGATGTCGATGCCGCATGCGAGCTGGCCGAGGCCTCGTTCGACCGCTACCGGCAATTGGGCGATGAACAACGCGCCGTCTTTCTCGACGCGATCGCTCAGGGTCTGCTGGAGTTGGGCGACACGCTGATCGAGCGCGTTCACCTGGAAAGCGGCCTGCCCAAGCCCCGACTGGAAGGCGAGCGGATGCGCACTGTCAATCAGCTCAAGCTCTTCGCCAGTCTGCTTCGCGACGGGCGTTGGCACGGTGCGGTGATCGATACAGCCCTGCCGGATCGCCAACCGCTGCCCCGTGCTGACTTGCGCCAGCGGCGTATTGCCGTAGGCCCGGTGGCCGTGTTCGGCGCCAGCAACTTTCCGCTGGCGTTTTCGGTGGCAGGGGGCGATACCGCCTCGGCGCTGGCCGCGGGTTGCCCGGTGATCGTCAAGGCGCACCCGGCGCATCTGGGTACCAGTGAACTGGTCGCCCGAGTCATTCAGAAAGCCGCCAAGGACACCGGCATGCCGGAAGGCGTGTTCTCGATGCTGATCGACAAGGACATCGCCGTGGGTCAGGGACTCGTCAGCCACCCGGCCGTCCAGGCGGTGGGCTTTACCGGATCGCGTCGCGGCGGCCTGGCCCTGGTCGCCGCTGCGCAAGCGAGGCCTGTGCCGATCCCGGTCTACGCCGAGATGAGCAGCATCAACCCTGTGTTTTTGCTGCCAGCGGCGTTGTCTGCGCGGACCGAAAACATTGCCAGGGGATTCGTCGACTCGCTGGTGCTAGGCGCAGGCCAGTTCTGCACCAACCCCGGCATTCTGCTCGCCCTTGAAAGCGATGCGCTGGAACGCTTTGTATCTGCGGCTGCCACGGCGCTGTCTGACAAAGCGCCCAGCACCATGTTGACGCCCAATATTCACGGCGCCTACTGCAACGGCCTGAACAATCTGCACAAGGCTGCTGGCGTGACCTTGGTCGCCGAGGGCAGAGAGGCCGAAGGCGCGTTTCAGGCGAAACCGGCATTTTTTCGCACCGACTCGGCGACCTTCCTCGCCAATCCGGGGCTGGAAGACGAAAACTTCGGCCCCAGCGCACTATTGATTGTTTGCAAGGACGCCGCTGACCTGCAAAAAGTCGCCGCGAAGTTCGACGGCCAACTGACCGTCACCCTCCACTACGACGAGGGCGACAACGCCATCGCGCAGGCACTGCTGCCGACACTGGAGCGCAAGGCCGGGCGCATCCTGTTCAATGACTGGCCGACCGGCGTCGAGGTGAGCTACTCGATGGTGCACGGCGGGCCGTTTCCCGCGACATCGGACAGCCGCAGCACGTCTGTCGGTGCGACAGCCATCGACCGCTTCCTGCGCCCAGTCTGTTATCAAAACGTGCCGGACGCCCTGCTGCCACCGGCGTTGCAGCAAGGCAATCCGCTGCACACCTGGCGTCTGGTCAACGGCCAACTGATCACGGATTGATCAGCGTCGCTCCCGGCCACGCGCCCTGCTCGACCATGTCAGCGGCTCGTTGCCGGATAATCTGCGTCACCGCCCACAGACCGTCGGCGGTGACGCGATTCTTCGGCCAGACAATCGCCACGGTGCGATGGATTTCCGGATCCTCCAGACGATAGCTTTTCAGCCGCCCCGCCTTCACTTCTTCAACCACCGCCGCCTCCGGCAACACGGTGCACCCGCAATTCTCCAGCACCAGGCGCTTTGTGATGGAGATCGAGCCATCGCATTCCAGCGCGATATTCGCCGAGAAGCCGTAACGGTTCGCCAGCGACTCGACCATCATTCGCAGGCCGTGATGGGTGCTGGGCAAAATCAGCGGAATATCGCCCAGATCACGTACGGAAATCGCGTCACCCTTGAGCGGATAATTGGCAGGGGTGATCAGTTGCACGCCTTCGCTGAGCAACGGATCGAACTGCAACGCGCCGGGATGCTCCGGCAGGTACAGGATTGCGATGTCCACCGCGCCATCGCTCAACCGATTGAGAATGTCCGCCGCCAGCCCCTCGACAAAATGCACCTGCGTCAGCGGATAGCGCGCCTTCAGCGCATGCCCCAGGCTGCCAAACAGAATCCGCGCGATGGTCGGCTGCGCTGCGATGCACAGCTTGGCCGGGCCTTGCTCGGCACTGTCGCGCATGGCCCGCTCGGCCTCGGCCAGGGTGTCGTTCAACGTAGTGGCATAGCCCAGCAGTTGCTGCCCTCGCGCGGTCAACGTCACCCCACGCCCGCTGCGATGAAACAGCCGCACCCCCAGCTCCGCCTCCAGCAACCCCACCCGCCGACTGACCGTTGACTGGTCCGCCCCCAGCTCCATCGCAGCCCGTGAGATGCTGCCGTTTTTGGCGACTTGAGCGAAGAGGGCGAGATCGTCTGAGTTCATGGGGGCTCCTGCGGAGGGGATGGCATCGCGGCGACAGGGAATTTATCCGATGCCATTCAACGTTGCTTCATGTGATTTCAGCGGTTTCCTACAAAACTATGGGCCGCGATTGACAGACGCCTCTGAACCTCAGCGCTCCAGCACCTTCCCCACCACCTCATCCCCAATCACCAAAAAATGCCCACCCGCGACGTGGTGCAGAGTGCGCCGAGCGTCATGACCCTCAAAGTGCCAGTGGCCGTCGGAGAACACGCGCTCGTCCGCCCACGCGGCGACGACTTCGCCGATGAACAGGTCGTATTGATTCTGGTTGTGCGGTTCGGGCATCAGGCGACATTCGAGCCATGCGGCACAGCCTTCCAGCAACGGCGCCTGAACGATGTCGCCGTTGAAGGTTTCGAGACCGTACGCTTTGAACTTGTCCTGCTCATTTTCCCGGGAAATTTCCAGTCCCGAGGTTGAGCCAACCGTTTCGACGATATCGAGCTGGCTGACCGTGGGCACATTGATCACGAACGTCCCGGAGCCTTCCAGCAGTTGCCGCGTCCAGACCGACTTATCCAACACGACGGTGACTTTCGGCGGCTGAAAATCCAAAGGCATGGCCCACGCGGCGGCCATGATATTGCGTTGTCCGTTGTAGGAAGCGCTGACGAGCACGGTAGGGCCGTGGTTGAGCAAGCGATAGCATTTGGCGAGGGGAACGGAGCGGCGATGGGTGGCGGACATGAATCTGATCCTGAAATACAAACGATGTCCTGAAGCTACAGGGTTTTGTTCTCGCCGCAAAACGCAGGCATTCCCCTCCTGTCGCCAAACTGTCGCAATCCTGAACCGTCCCCAAAAAGCCCTTCCCTGCGGCCTAAAAATAGTGATGTAATACTATAACAAAACATTTCAGGCACTTTCTTCCGTGAAATCCACACCTCGACTTTCTCCGAATATCGCGTCGTCCGCCCTCGCTCAGTCCGCAGGCAAGCGGGTGCTGGTTTCATTGGCGCTGCTCGCGCTGCTGTGGGTTGGCATCGCGTGGGCGGTGGCGATTCCATGAGCGCAGCGATTGATCTGCATGACCTGACCGTGACGTATGAGCGCCGCCCTGCGGTGCATCACGTCAGCGGACGCTTTGCAGCGGGCAGCCTGACGGCGATCGTCGGGCCAAACGGCGCGGGCAAATCCACGCTGATCAAAGCCATCGCGGGCACTTTGAAGCCTGCCGTCGGGCGTGTGGATCGCGGCAGTCTGGCAACCCGACACATCGGCTATCTGCCCCAGGCGGCGGAGATTGATCGCAGCTTTCCGTTGAGCGTCGCAGACACCGTAATGATGGGCGCCTGGCGCAGCATCGGGGCGTTTCGTGGCGCCACCCGCCAGCACGCCGAACAGGCGCGCCAGGCCTTGCTGGCCGTGGGCCTGGAAGGCTTCGAGCAACGCAGCATCAGCTCATTGTCGTCCGGACAATTTCAGCGCGTGCTGTTCGCCCGCCTGTTGTTGCAAGACGCTTCAGTCATTCTGTTGGACGAACCTTTCACCGCCATCGACGCCCGCACCACCCGCGACCTGCTCAAGCTGATCAGCGGCTGGCACGGTCAGGGCCGCACCGTGATCGCCGTGCTGCATGACATCGAGCAGGTGCGCCAGCATTTCCCCAGCACCTTGCTGCTGGCGCGGGAAACCATCGCCTGGGGCAACACCGCCGACATCCTTCACGCCGACAACCTGCGCCGCGCCAAAAACATGGCCGAGCACTGGAATCCCGACGCGCAGCCCTGCGAAGTCGACGAGGAGGAGACGCTTTGACGCTCTATAGCTTGCTGATTCAGCCCTTTGTCGATTTCGGCTTTATGCGTCGTGCGCTCGTCGCCTGCCTCGCGCTGGGCATCGGTTCCGGCCCGGTAGGCGTGCTGCTGATGCTGCGCCGCATGAGCCTGGTGGGTGACGCGATGAGCCACGCCGTGTTGCCGGGCGCCGCAGTGGGCTTTCTGTTCGCAGGCCTGTCTCTGCCCGCCATGGGATTCGGTGGGTTGATCGCCGGGCTGGCCGTAGCGTTGCTGTCGGGTCTCGTGAGCCGCTTCACCACCTTGAAAGAGGACGCCAGCTTCGCGAGCTTCTACCTGACGTCGCTGGCGGCGGGTGTACTGATCGTCTCGTTGCACGGTTCTAACGTCGACCTGCTGCACGTGCTGTTCGGGACGATTCTAGCCATCGACGATCAGGCAATCTTCATGGTCGGCGCCATCGCGTCGTTCACCTTGATCCTGTTGGCGCTGATCTATCGGCCCTTGATTCTGGAGTGCTTCGACCCCGGCTTTCTGCGCGCCATCGGCGGGCGCGGCTCGCTGTATCACGTGTTGTTTCTGCTGATGGTGGTGCTCAATCTGGTGGCCGGGTTCCAGGCCCTCGGCACCCTGATGGCGGTGGGCATGATGATGCTGCCCGCCACCGTCGCACGCTTCTGGTCGAACTCTCTGACCGGGATGATCGTGATTTCCACCGTGGTTGCCACACTTTCGGGTTTCATCGGCCTGATCGTTTCGTACCACGCCAGCGTTGCATCGGGCCCGGCCATCGTCCTGACGGCCAGCGCCTTCTACCTGTTCTCACTGTTCTTTGGACGCAGCGGTTTCCTACGCCGACTGTTCCCGAGGGTTCACCTGTCCGGCTGATCGTTCGCTCATCTCAAGGAAAACACCATGAAACGTTTGACGCTTCTGACCGCCGCTCTGGCGTTGTCGGGCCTGGCCAACTTCGCCCAGGCAAAAACCCTGGAAACCGTTGCATCGTTCACCGTTATCGCCGACATGGTGCATAACGTCGGCGGCGATCACGTGCACGTGACCTCGCTGATCGGCCCCAATGGCGACCCACACGTCTACGAACCCACCCCCAACGACGCCCAGTCGCTGAAAAAGGCCGACGTGGTCTTCGTCAGCGGCCTGCACCTGGAAGGCTGGCTGGATCGGTTGATCACGGCATCGGGCTACAAGGGCGAACCGGTGGTGCTGTCCAACGGCATCATGACCCGCAGCATGGAAGAGGACGGCGAGAAAATCACCGATCCCCATGCCTGGAACAGCGCGGTGAACGGCGTCGTCTACGTCAGAAATATCATCAAGGCTCTACAGAAAGCCGACCCGGACAGCGCAGCCGATTACAAAGCCAACGGTGAGAAATACATCACTCAGTTGCAGGACATGGACGCCTACGCTCGCGCTCAAATCAACGCCATTCCCGTCGCACAGCGCAAAGTGCTGACATCCCACGACGCGTTCGGTTATTTCGGTGATGCGTATGGCGTGACCTTCCTGTCGCCCCTGGGCTTTTCCACCGAAACCGAAGCCTCGGCCGCGGACGTGGGCAAGCTGATCAACCAGATCAAACAGGAGCATGTCAGCGCTTACTTCTTCGAAAACTCTGGCGATCCACGCCTGGTACAGCAGATCGCCAAAGCCAGCGGCGCGCACCCTGGGGGCGAGTTGTACGTGGAATCGCTGTCCCCGGCGAACGGGCCTGCCACGACGTACGTGAAGATGTTTCGCTACAACGTCGACAAGCTGACAGCGGCGATGAAAGGGAAATAATCCCTCCGCGGCTCCTGCGGCGGAACAATCCCTCCGGTTCTGCCGCCGTGCATTTTTTCATCTGTGGGAGCGAATTCATTCGCGAGACGTTGGCACACCCGACACATCTCTATCGGCCGTCCGATTTTTCGCGAATGAATTCGCTCCCACAGGTTGATCTCACCGTTTCAGATATTCCACGACGCGTCGTTTTCAACCTCAATCCCATACCGGTCGATCACCTGCGCCGCGACTTCCGCTCCCAGTTTCCCCTCTCCCACCAACGCCGTCACCGCCGCCAGCACGATGTGGTAACGATCCACTTCAAAGAAGCTGCGCAGCCTCGCACGGGTGTCACTGCGGCCAAAGCCGTCTGTGCCCAGCACTGTGTAATCGCTCGTCACGTAGGACCCGATCAACTGCGGCACCGCTCGAACGTAGTCGGAAACCGCCACGATTGACGCGCCCGTTGGCAGGCATTCGTCGAGGTGGCTGACACGTGGAACGTCCCGGGGGTGCAGCCGATTCCAGCGTTCTACCTCACGCGATTCGCGCGCCAGCTCGGTGTAGCTGGTGACGCTCCAGACCTCACTTTCGATCTGCCAGTCCTGCGCCAGCAGATCGGCCGCTGCAATCGCCTCACGCAACAACGTGCCTGAACCGAGCAACCGCACCTTGCCGACAGCGCCCTCCGCCGAGCGCTCGTCAAACCGATACAGGCCGCGAATAATCGACGCCTCGACACCCTCCGGCAACGTCGGCTGTGCGTAGTTTTCGTTCATCAGCGTGACGTAATAAAACTCGTCCACATCGCGCTCCAGCATCTGGCGCATGCCGTGGTCCAGAATCACCGCAAACTCCCCCGCGAACGCCGGATCGTAGGCGCGGCAGTTCGGCACGGTCGACGCCATCAAATGACTGGAGCCGTCCTGATGCTGCAGCCCTTCGCCGCCCAGCGTCGTGCGGCCTGCCGTGGCCCCCAGCAGAAAACCGCGAGCACGCTGATCGGCAGCCGCCCAGATAAGGTCGCCGACCCGCTGAAACCCGAACATCGAGTAATAAATGTAAAACGGCAGCATGCGCAGGCCGTGGGCGGAATAGCTGGTTGCCGCCGCGACCCACGAACTGATCGCACCCGCCTCGCTGATGCCCTCCTCCAGAATCTGCCCGTTGGTGGCCTCGCGATAACTGAGGATCGAGCCGATGTCTTCCGGCTCGTAGCGCTGGCCCACGCTGGAGTAAATCCCGATTTGCTTGAACAGATTGGCCATGCCGAACGTGCGCGCTTCGTCGGCCACGATGGGCACGACGCGCGGGCCGAGCTGTTTGTCTTTCAGGAGATTGCCGAGCATGCGCACGAACGCCATGGTCGTCGACATTTCCTTGCCATCGGCTTGAGTCGCGAAGCTGGCGTACTGTTCGCGATCAGGCACTGCAACATTTTGCGCGACGTTGCTGCGACTTGGCATCGACCCGCCCAACGCCTGCCGGCGCTGGTGCAGGTAGCGCATTTCAGCGCTGTTTGCGTCGGGTTTGAGGAAGCTCAAATCGGCGGCTTCATCGTCGGTGAGTGGCAGATGAAAACGGTCGCGGAAATTGATCAACGCCTCACGATCCAGTTTCTTCTGCTGGTGCGTGGTCATCTTGCCCTGACCCGCCTCGCCCATGCCGAAGCCCTTCTTGGTCTGCGCGAGGATCACCGTGGGTCGGCCTTTGTGCAGCGTCGCAGCCTGATAGGCAGCGAAGATTTTCACCAAGTCATGACCGCCGCGTTTGAGCCGGTCGATCTGTTCGTCACTCAAACCTTCCGCCAGTTTGCCGAGTGCGTCGCTCTGACCGAAAAAGTGTTCGCGGTTGTAATGCCCATCCTTCGCCGCGAAGGTCTGAAACTGGCCATCGACGGTTTGCGACAGCGCACGCACCAGCGACCCATCGTGATCCCGCGCAAACAACGCGTCCCAATCCGAGCCCCAGACCAGCTTGATGACATTCCAACCCGCCCCGCTGAACAGCGCCTCCAGTTCGTCGATGATTCGCCCATTTCCTCGCACCGGCCCGTCAAGCCGCTGCAAGTTGCAGTTGACCACCCACGTCAAATTGTCGAGCCGTTCGCGGGCGGCCAGCGTCAGCGCCGACATGCTCTCCGGCTCGTCCATTTCGCCGTCACCGAATACGCCCCAGACGTGTCGCGTCGAGGTGTCCTGCAAGCCGCGATGCTCCAGATAACGCATGAACCGCGCTTGGTAAATCGAGCTGATTGGGCCAATGCCCATCGAGCCTGTGGGGAATTGCCAGAAGTCCGACATCAACCAAGGGTGTGGATAACTTGAAAGCCCACGCGCATTGGCCTTGGGCCCTCCGATTTCCTGACGGTAGTGAGCCAGATCGTTTTCGCTCAATCGCCCTTCGAGAAACGCCCGCGCATAAATGCCCGGCGCCGAATGCGGCTGGTAGAACACCAGATCGCCGCCGTCATGCCCGGTGTTAGCGCGGAAGAAGTGATTAAAGCCGACCTCGAACAAGTCCGCTGCACTGGCATAGCTGGCGATATGCCCGCCCAACTCGCCATAGGCCTGGTTGGCGCGGACCACCATCGCCAGCGCATTCCAGCGCATCAGCGAGGCCAAGCGCTCTTCGACGGCCAGATCGCCCGGAAACGCAGGCTGCTGCTCGACAGGAATGGTGTTGATGTAAGGCGTGCCCGGCGCCGGCTGCCAGCCGATCTTCGGACCACGTGCCAAATGAGTGAGCATGTCGAGAATCTCGCGAGCGCGCTCGGGCCCGGCATGCTCGACCAGCGACAGCAGCGCGTCATGCCACTCGGTCATCTCCAACTGATCGTCATGGTTTCGTTCGACAGCGGCTGCAGGAATGCGAGATACGAAATGGCTCATGGACACCTCCGGTTCAATGAGGAAAAGTCTATGCTTGCGCACGCAAATTTAATGACCGATTTGCCCGACACAATCGCTGATCGGCAGCATAAAAAACTCCAAAAACGGCAGACGAAAGCACGATGAACTTCGACAGCATTGATCTGAAAATCCTTCGGGAACTGCAACGGGACAGCAGCCTGTCCAACGTCGAACTCGCCAAACGGGTTCATTTGTCGCCCTCGCCGTGCCTGGCGCGGGTCAAGGCGCTGGAAGCGTCGGGCTGCATCCGCGAGTACGTCGCCCTGCTCGCCCCTGAACATTTGGGACTGCGCCTGAACGTGTTCATCTCCATCAGCCTGAAAGAGCAAAGCCGCGAGGCCCTGCAGAATTTCGAGCGCCGCGTGTGCGAGTGCGAAGAAGTGATGGAGTGCTACTTGATGACCGGGGATGCCGACTACCTGCTGCGCGTGGTCATGGCCGACATGCAAGCGCTCGAACATTTCATCATCGAACGCCTGTCGCCAATGCCGGAAGTCGAGAAAATCCGTTCCAGCCTGTCGCTCAAGCAGGTGCGCTACAAGACTGCACTGCCGTTGCGGCCATGACCCGCCGCCTGCGTGCAGCGAACGCGAGGACCTTCACACGCGGGTTCAGGTCCATCTTCTATGCTGCTCCTATTCGCCAGCACTGCACCTGCAAGGACAACTGATGACCGCACTCTCCTTCGCGCCGTTCCAGGACCTGGCTGACAAGCTGCTGCCGCACACCATTGCCGAACGGGCCGACGGCTCTCACGACGTCTCGCATCTGCATCGCGTCTGGACCAACGTCTGCGCCATTCGCAACAAAGAAGGGGGCGATCCCGAGATCCTGATCGCGGCCACCTTGTTGCACGATTGCGTGTCGGTGGAGAAAAACTCGCCCTTTCGCTCCAGCGCGTCCCGCCTGGCCGCTGCGAAAGCGGGGGAACTGCTGTCGGAAATGGGCTGGGACGAAGAACGAATCGACGCCGTCGCACACGCCATCGAAGCCCACAGCTATTCGGCGAACATTGCGCCCACCACCCTCGAAGCCCGCATCCTGCAAGACGCCGACCGCCTCGACGCCATCGGCATGATCGGCGTCGCCCGCCTTTTCTACGTTTCGGGCCGCATGGGCAGCCACCTCTACGACCCGATTGATCCTCAAGCGCGAAACCGAGAACTGGACGACAAACGGTACGCCACCGACCACTTCACAACCAAACTCTTCACCCTTGCCCAAGGCTTCCAGACGGCCACAGGAAAACAGATGGCACAGATTCGACACGAGCGCGCCGAGCGGTTTTTGCGAGAGTTTATGGAAGAGGTGGGAGCGCCCAAATGCTAAAAATGCACCCGAGGCTTCGTCCTCAATCGTCCACACAATCACAACAAATCTGAAATATTTCGACTGGATGTCATAAAGACATCACGGAACATCTCTATAACGAGGTCTCCGGTGTATTCGTCGATGAGATTCGAGTAGTGAAAAGGTCATTGCGTGGGTTGTTCCGTCCTTCGTCCAAGCCAGCGTTCCTGCGACGCTTTCGGATTGCTCAGCGTCTGGTGCTGTGTTTCGGCATCACCGCGCTGTTGCTGGTGGCGCTGGGCGTGTTCTGTCTATTGCAGATGCAGAGCATTCGCGATCAGGGCGCGGCGGTGGAAAGTGGCGCAATGCCGAGTATGGCCATGGCGGATGCCATCGCGATCGACCTGATCAAATTGCGCGGCGAGAGCGCTCGTCTGATTGCCAACGCGGACGATCCGGGCGCGGTCGTCAACAGCAAGATCAACGTCGAGCAACTGAAAAACGAAGTGGAGAATAGCTTTAGCGATTACCTCGCCCATGCGACTGACAGCACGGAACGCGACTCCATCAAGGCCCTGCAAGACGCTTACAAGGCGTTCATGCCGGGCCTGCATGACGAAATCGGCTTGATCGAACAACGCAAACTCGACGATGCACGGATGCTGCTCAACACGACATTGAGCTTGCAAGGCGACTTGATGGACATGCAGGTGCAATTGCTGCGTGAACTGAATAAACAAAGCGCTGCCGCCGCAGTGGACGGCGCGGGCAGTCGCTTCCAACAGACGCGCATCATCGCGCTCAGCGCCATCGTGATCGCGCTGGTGTTGACCCTGTTGTTGGCGTGGCGCTTGAGCGTGAGCATCATCCGGCCGCTGCGCCAATCGCTGCAGATCGCCAGCACCATCGCCGAAGGCGATCTGAGCCCGCAACCGATCCCGGAAGGCAAGGATGAAACGGCGCAGCTGCTGAAAATGCTGGGCCAGATGCGCGGAAATTTGCACGGCACCATCGATCAGATTTACGCAGCGGCCAGCCAGTTGAGCCAGTCGGTGCAGGAAATGGGCGCGATTGCCGAGGCCAGCGCCAAAAACCTGCAAGCGCAGAACGACGAAATCGAGCAGGCGGCGGTGGCGGTCAATCAGATGAGCCAGGCGGCGGTGGAAGTCGCTGACAACGCCAGCAACACGTCCACCGAATCGAAAGCGTCGAACGAAGCGGCCGCCGAAGGCCGCATGCGCCTGACGGGCACCATCGATTCAATCAGAGAGCTGACTGACAATGTGCTCGATTCGTCTCATCAGGCTGATGGTCTGGCCGAGCGCACACTGAGCATCAGCAAGATTCTCGAAGTGATCCGCGCCATCGCCAACCAGACCAACCTGCTGGCGCTCAACGCGGCGATTGAAGCAGCGCGTGCAGGCGAAGCGGGCCGTGGATTCGCCGTGGTGGCAGACGAGGTCAGGTCACTCGCGCAACGCACCAGCGCTTCGACCACTGAAATCGAAGGCCTGATCAACGATGTTCAAAAGAGCACTCAGGACACCGCTGAAACCCTGCGCGTCACTGCCGCCCAGGCCAGTCAGACACTGGAGCAAGCCGCAGCCACCAGTCAGGCGTTGACCGTGATCATCAGCTCAACCTCGACCATCAGCGACCGCAACATGCTGATCGCCAGCGCCGCTGAACAGCAAGCCCAGGTCGCCCACGAGGTGGACCGTAACCTGAGCAGCATTCGCGACCTGTCGACGCAATCGGCCTCCGGTGCCCAACAGACCACGGTGGCCAGCAATGCCTTGGCGATGCTGGCCACCGATCTCAACTCGATGGTGCAACGCTTCGTGCTCTAACCTTCCGGACTTCGTAGCAGCATGGCCTGTTGGCGGTGGCGACTTTCAAATCGTCAATGCCAGCAGGCCGCAATGCTAATGAGCGATTTCAGATTTAATGTATTTCTTGTCATGTCCAGATGTTTCATTATTGAAACACACCCGCGCAGACGGGTGCCCACGCCAACAAGGACATGAGCATGAAGAAAACCGCAGCATTGAGCGTTGCACTCACCGCTTTCGCTCTCAGCTTGACCGCCCACGCAGACGTCGACGTCAGCCTGGGCAGCAAGGACCGCGTCACCCGCCTCTTCGCGTATCCCAACAACTGTAACGTCATCTGCTTCCGTAACTGGACGCTGGAGCAGACGGTCCAGCATTACCTGACGCAAAGCGTTCAGCGCGACGGCTACCCGACCGCCAACGTCAGCGTGACCAACGACAACGATCAGCTGCACGCCAAGATCACCGGCGTACCGGATGGCTATGACAAGCCGCTAACAAGTCTGTTGAACGCGGGCGATCTGGCTTACGCCGGCGCGAGCAAACTCAACGCGGATGGCAAATTCGCCTATAACTGGTACCTGTTCCTGCCGCTGGGCATGGCGCTGGAAAATCGCAAAAGTGTCGAGCTGCTGCATTTCCCGCCCGATTATTCGCTGACTCAAGCCCAGGATTACCTGCGCTCGGCGACCACTGACCGCTGGGCCGAACTCCTGACCGATAACGGTATTCCAGCGGATCAGACCCCGGCGTATCAGACCATCATCGACATCGCCCCAATTGCTGCGCCGTCCAATGCAGGCAGCGATCTGGAAGGCGTCTACAGCTATTTCAATGACTACCAGACCACCATGGTCAAGGACGTCAGCCAGAGTTCGGCGGGCACCTCGCTGCCGATGGTCGCGTTCGGCGCGCCGGTGCGCAACTGGCTGAAAGCGCAGTACAACGTCAACGTGCCGGTGCTGGGCCTGGCGACGATCAGTCCGACGACGGGGCAGACTGTATCGGTGATCGGCTCCAACCACCCGAGCTACATCTGGTACGCGGCGGACAAAAGCAACTACGGCGGCGATGAGGCCAAGGCTGACGCAGCAGGTTTGAAAGTCATGGGGCAGGATTTGAGCGCCGCGTGCTGGCAGGCGGGGATGGGGCAGAAACCGGGTTCCGACGCAGCGGCCCTGTTGAGCCAGTGCACGACCAACTGGCAGGTGACCAACAAAGTCGAGACCTGCAAGCTGTTCTACACCTCGATTCGCAACCTGACGCCTGACCAGGCGGCTGCAAAATGCCGGACCGGTTCGGTGGGTCGGCAGCTGGATCAGCTGCGCAAGCCGTTGCCCGAGATGGTCAAAAAGCCCGCATAACCGCTAGCTGAAAACCTTACCTCCTGTAACAGTCCGGCTTGCCGGCGGTGGCGTTCTTGAGATCGTCACCGTCGGCAAGCCGTACTGCTACAGGGAATTTAGCGAGGTCACTCCCCCAACGGACGCAACCGATACTGCGGCGGCAACTGCTCAAAACCGCTGATCGTCGTGTTCAGGCTCTTCCAGCGTCCGTCCTTGATCCCGTAGATGCAGCCGTGGATCGACAGCTTCTGCCCGCGATGCCAAGCGTTCTGCACAATGCTGGTGTGACCAACGTTGGCCACCTGCTGAATCACGTTCAGCTCGCAGAGCCGATCAACTTGCTCTTCTTCGGTCGGCAGCTTGCTCAGCAACTCACGGTTCTCGTAATACAGATCGCGAATAGTCCGCAGCCAGCCGTCGATCAGGCCGAACTGACGGTCCTGCATCGACGCGCGCACGCCGCCACAGCCGTAGTGGCCGGTGACGAGGATATGTTTGACCTTGAGGACATCGACGGCGTACTGAATCACCGACAGACAATTCAGGTCAGTGTGCAGCACGACGTTGGCCACGTTGCGATGAACGAACAGATCGCCCGGCAGCATGCCGACGATTTCATTCGCGGGGACGCGCGCGTCCGAACAACCGATCCAGAGGTATTCCGGCGTTTGCTGACGGGCCAGCTTGGCGAAGAATTCAGGGTCTTCTTCCTTGATGGCGGCTGCCCAACGTTCGTTGTTATCGATCAGATCTTGTAATTCGTTCATACGTTGATGCCTCGGAAATGATGCCCAGCTATGACAGGCGCTCGACGGTCGGGGTCACGCCATTTCGCCACGACCGATGGAGAATCTGAGTGAATCTTCATAACGCCCCCCGGTCCACCTCATTAAGACCGCTCACAATGAGGATTTGCCATGAACGATCCACGCCGCCCTTTCGGCGCTACCCAGCCCGAACCCATCGACGATAACGAAGATCGCATGGGCTCGATGGAAGAGCTTAACTTCAATGACAGTAACGAACCCAGCGGACGGATCGGTGACACCATCCCTGCAGATGAGCTGGAAACGTACATTCCTGACGATCGCGTGCGGGAAGCGGGCATGACCGGCGCATCGACGGACGATCACAACCCGACAGACGATGACATGAGTCCTGAAACGCTGATCGACGAAGACGGCTCACGCTCGGCCCGCGAGCAGGGTGAAGGCGGCCCGGCAGACTTTGATTTGAGCATCGTCGACGAAGACGAAATCGGCGCGGGCGGCGGGCTGGATGAAGAGGAAATGGCGATTTTCGACCCGCTGGATGGCAAGCCGGAGATTTAACGCGTCTCTTCAGGCAGGTGAAACCCTGTAGGAGCGAATTCATTCGCGAGAGGCTGGTACAACCGATGTATATCTGTCGGCTCTGCCATTTTTCGCGAATGAATTCGCTCCCACAGGTGTAAGTGTCAATCCGTCAGGGTGCAGGCCATGACCAGCGCGTCTTCGCGGCCACCCACCGCCGGGTAGTAATCACGACGCCGACCCACCTCGTTGAAGCCGTACCGCTCGTACAACCGATAGGCCGACTGATTGCTCGCCCGCAGCTCAAGGAAGCACTCGCGGCCATTCATCTCATACGCGCGCTTCATCAACTGATCCAGCAACAACAGCCCCAATCCCCGGCCTTGGCTTTCCGGCTTGACCGTGATGTTCAGCAGATGCGCCTCATCGATGATCACGTTGATCACGCCATGCCCCACTTGCTGATTGCCTTCGAACATCAACCAGATTTCATAGGATTTGAGGCCGTCCAGAAAGATGCCCCTCGTCCACGGGTGGCTGAATGCCGCGTATTCAATCTTCAACACCGCATCGAGATCGGCTTCGGTCATGCGGCGAAACGTTACGGCATCACTCATTTACGCTCTTCCAACGTCCCATCAATTGACGCATGGCACGCCACACATCGGCCTTGCGCTGAGGCTCGTCCATCAGGAGTTCCAGACCCGGCAGCGCCCAGGCCGATCCCAGACCTTCGACCTGGAATTCAAGATTGTAGGATTCGGCGTCAACTTCCCCGGCAAAACGTATCGCCGGCAATCCGATCAGCCACAAACAGGTGCAAGGCTCCTCCTCCGTCCGGGCATACAGAAAACCCTGAACGAAATCACGAGCCGCCTCGGGGCCTTGATCCATCTGGCCGCGTACCAGCAGCGGCCAACGCACAGGCTCGCCGATGATCTGCGGACTATCAGGCAAACCGGCGGCGCGCAGCATGTCCTTGAGCAAGAGATAAGAAGGATCGCGACTCTGGAAAGGCTCGCCCGTTGCCAGCTCAACCAACAGCAAACAACTGCCCGCACGAAGCAATTGCAGCGAGAAGCGCGGCGGCGGCACAACCGGCGCTTTCACGACTTCCGGGGCTGGCTCGTCGTCCACCGGCTTGACGGCTGGTTTGGCAGCGGAGGAAGGACGAGGCATTTCGATCTTCGGCCGATCCACTGTGCGTGCCGCAGGGGCTGCGCCGTTCGGGCCCTCGTTGCGGGAGACCGCAGGGGCCACCGATGGCAGCGCCTGCGCAACCTCGTCCTCAAACACCGGCAACGGCGCGAGCAACTCCGGACGCGAAGGCGCAGCAAAAGGCAGATCGGTGCGCGGCAGCCAACTGACCACCTGCATGGCGGTCAAATAAGCGCGGCGGCGAGGCTCGTTGAGCAAGGGGCAGCCACCTGTGGATAAAGTCAGGACGGGGATTCTACAGACGTTCGAGACTTCACGCCGCAGTTGATCGACTGAGGGTGAAAACCAACCCCCGCGATGCAGTACAATCGCCGCTTTTATTTGCCAACCTGCGGCCCTCCGATGATCGAACCTAAGCGCGTCCTGCGCGCCCTTGCCGAACACTGGGCGCTTCTTGAGCCTCTGTGCGAGCACTTCGACCAAGGCACCCTGAGCCTGAGCGAACTGCGCCTGCAACTGGCCGCCCAGCAACTGGAAAGCACACCCCAGGACATCACCCACCTGCTGGACGTGTGGATTCGCCTCGATATTCTGGTTCCCGTGGCCAAAAGCCCGAACCGTTTCGAGCTGAACGCGCAGATCCACGATTTCCTGTCGTACCTGCGCCGCGAGCACCGCCTGGGCCTGTGCCTAGAGATCGAAGCCTATCTGCGCCATCTGGAGCGACTGGCCGGTTACATTCAGGAAGCGTTCGACGCCCGCGATGCCAATGACCTCGCCCGCCAGTTGCGCCTGCTCGACATGCGCGTGCGCGACGTGCTGAAAAAGCTCGCTAACGATGAACAGGCGCTGGTCGCCGTGGCCGAACGTGCCAAGACCAGCGACCGCCAGATCCCGCTGCGTCAGCGCTATGCCGAAGTGCTGGCGACCTGGGATGAGTACGTCGAGCCTATGATCCAGCTGGTCAACGCCGACGGCGCCTTCGAACAAGGCGTGCGCAAGGTCGAAAACGTCTTGCTACGCATGCTCACCGATCAGCAGCGCCTTGGCCACCTGGTCGACGACGACATGCTGCTGCGCACTCACGCGCGGATTCTGGAAATGCAGACCAGCGCGCAACTGACCCTGCGTCATGCCCGCGAACTGCTGCTGCCATTACGCGAAGAGGCGCGTCGCCACAACGCCGTGACCCGTGGCGCCGCGCTGGCCCTTTCGGCCATTCGCCGCAAGGGCATCGACGCCGTGCCCCAGGCCGCGATGCCGATGTTCACCCGTCCGCAAAGCACCTTCCTCGGCAGCGCAAACCAGGTAGAAGCTTACGTTTATGCTTTGGCCCGTTTCGAGCCGAAACCGGCACGCTTTCCCAAGGCCAACGTCACCCGCAAGGGCGAGCCGCCTCGGGCGCCGCGCACCGTCAAGGAAATGGTCGAGCGCTGCGAAGAGGCCCTGCCGATGCCAGATCTGATGGTCTGGCTGCTGGAGCAGGAGCCGACCGGCGCCACCGACGAATTGCTGTATTGGTTCTCGCGCCTGTCGCGGGAAAAACGCTTCAAACGCGAGCGTCTCGAACGCCGTGAATATTTGACCCAGGAGCACCGTGTCAGCCTGCGCTCCTTCGCCCTGCTCTCAAGCAAAGACGCCACCCCAGAGAATTCCGAGGGCACCGCCCATGCATCTTGATCTATCCGAACTGTCCCAGCTTGCGCCGATCTTTCGCGAGCTGTTCAAGGGCTACCACGTCAGCCGTCGCGACCCTGAGCTGTATGCGCAACTGTCCAACTTTCAGGACCAGTACCGCACCCTGTTCAAAGCGCTGGGTTTCGAGCTGATCTGCGACACTCGTGGCTTCTACTATTTCGTGCCGGACCTGGCCGCCGCGCAGGTCAACAAGACTGCACAGCGTCTGGCCTTGTTCACGTTCATCCTCGTCGAGCACCTGGCCGACCAGGGCCGCGACCCGGTGGCCGTTCTCGATGGTGGCAGTCTGGGCCGCGACGAACTGCCCTCACTGCTGGATAAATACCGCGACCTGTTCTTGCAAGCCGAAGTGCAGACCCAGGAAGAACTGGAAGAGAAAATCATGCGCCGCATGACCCAGCTCGGGTTTGCCTCCGAAGAAGTGGGTATCTATCGCTTCCTGCCGCCGATGCACCGATTTCTGGATGTATGTCTGTCGGTTCAGCAAGACCGCGACCTGGCCGCCAGCCTGCACAGCGACCTGCCATTGCCAACGCCGGTGCTGATCGACGACGACAGCGACGAGAAGCTGCTACAGACCGACGACCCGCTCGACCTGGCGGAATTTGACGACACCGACGAAAGCGAAGAGCAGGCCTTGGCTCGCGCTATCGCCGAAGAACAGGAACATGACGCATGAGCCAGGAACGCTATGGCATCCGCCGCTTCGCCCTGCTGAATACCGCCGGTTACAGCTTGGGCCTGTTCCCGCTGGAGCACCCGTTGTCGGTGTACGGCGCGAACAACCTCGGCAAGAGTGCTTCGATCAACGCACTGCAATTCCCGATTCTGGCGCGCATGTCGGACATGTCCTTCGGTAAATACAGCCTCGACCAGTCCCGTCGTTTCTACTTTGCGTCAGACACCAGCTACATCCTCGTCGAAGTCGCCCTGCCCCACGGTCCGCACGTCATTGGCGTGGTCGGTCGAGGTCCGGGCGGCGGCTTTGGTCACCAGTTTTTCGCCTATGCGGGAAAACTGGACCTCGCGCACTACCAGAAGAACGACACCTGCCTGCGCCAGAAAGAGCTGTTTACCAATCTGGAAAGCCAAGGCCTCAAAGCCTACGAGCTGAAACCGGACGAACTGCGTCGCTTGCTGGTCGGTGGACACACCTCGATCCCGCTGGACCTGACACTGATCCCGCTGCGCTCCACCAGCGAACAGAGCCTGAAAACGTTCCGCGCGTTGTTCATCAACCTGCTGCACATGCGCGAAATCACTGCTGCCAAGCTCAAGCAACTGTTCCTCGACGCGTTCGAGCACAGCCTGCGTTCCGGTAGCGTGGATTACATCGCCGCGTGCGAAGAAGCCTTCCGTGACGTACGTCGCATGGAACAGGACTACAACGCGCTGGTGCTCGCAGGTCCTTTGGTCGAAGCCCTGGCGAACGGCGTCAAACAGCGCGACATCCTGCGTGGCAAGTTGCATCGCCTGTCGCCCTTGCTGGACTCGTTGCTTGGCACATGGCAGGACTACTCCAACGCACGCAAGGAAGAGCTGGTCATTCAGGCCGAGCACTACCGCGGCGAGCAGGATGCCCTCCAAAACGATCAGCGCGGCGGCACTCAGGAGCTGATGCGCCTTGAGCGTGAGATTAGCGACCTGCAACGCTGGATCGGCGAATTGGCCGTGCTGAAGAACCGCTTTGCGCTGGTGGACGACGTTCGCGTTCTCGAACAGCAACTGCTGGCCGCCAAAGATGCCCACGACGAACTGGCCGGTGCGCTGGCACAGTCTCGTCAGTTCAGCGCTGAAGACCTGGACGAACGCCTGCGCGATCTGGAAAAGCGTCTGAAATCGGTGAAGCAGCAGCTCGATCATGCGGACAACAACAGCTACGCCCGACTGCGAGAAGAGTTCTCGCAACCGGACGTCGAACGCCTGATGCGACTGTTCAACAGCTCACTGTTTAGCCTGCCGCTCGGCGAACAAGGCATCGCGCTGGATGACGGTGATGCATGGGTCAAATCGCTGGAGGCCATTCTGGATGGCTTCAAAGGTGAGCGTTTTGAAGTGCCGGGCCTGTCGATCAACCTGTCGCACATCGAGCCTCCCGCGTTGCAGGCATTGGCTGACCGCGCAGCGTTGCGCGATCAGAAAGAGCGTCTGGAAAAAGAACTCAAGCAACTGAAAACCCAGCAGGCTGTTGCGGCAGACCGGGCGGCGAGCAAAACCCAGACTGAGGCCCTGTATCAGCAAGTGCTGGATGCGCAGAAAGCGCTGGAAGATTTCCGTCGCACCCAGACCCTGAGCGCCGAAGAAGGCGAGAAGCTGGAACAACTGGCTCAGATGGAAGCGGCGCAGGACGAACTCAAGCGTTCCAGCGATGCCTTCACCGAACGTGTTCAGCAACTGTCAGCGAAGCTGCAATTGGTAGGGCGTCAGATCGGCGATCTGGAATCTAAACAACGCACACTGGATGACGCCCTGCGTCGCCGTCAGCTGCTGCCTGCTGACTTGCCATTTGGCACGCCGTTCATGGAGCCTGTCGACGATTCGCTGGACAATCTGCTCCCCCTCCTCAACGACTACCAGGACAGCTGGCAAGGTCTGTTGCGTTGCGACGGTCAGATTGAAGCCTTGTATGCGCAGGTACGTTTGAAGGGGGTGGCCAAGTTCGACAGCGAAGACGATATGGAGCGCCGTCTGCAATTGCTGATCAACGCCTATGCGCACCGTACTGATGAAGCGCTGACTTTGGGCAAGGCACGTCGTGCAGCCGTCACCGACATTGCGCGGACCCTGCGCAACATTCGCAGCGACTACGACAGCCTTGAGCATCAACTGGCGTTGTTCAACCGCGAGATCAACCGACGCCAAGTCTCCAACCTGGAAAGCTTCCGCATCGTGCTGGCACCTAACAAAGAAGCGCTCAAGCACATCGACCAGATCATCCACAGCGCCGGTCAGTACGAAGAAGGCGAAACACTGTCGGTCTTCGACCTGAGCAACAGCGCAGAGCAAGACAACAAGAACGAAGAGGCCAAAGAGTACTTGGCGCGTCTGGTGGCAGCGAACCATAACCAGCTGGGTCTTAAAGATCTGTTCGAGCTGGCGTTCGAAATCACCAAGGTCAACGGCCAGCCGGTTATCCACACCGACATCGATGGCGCCGCGTCAAACGGCACGACCATGACCATCAAAGCGCTGACCAACATGTACCTGTTGCTGCACTTGATGGACCGCGATCTGGCCGGTCGTGTGCGCCTGCCTTACTACCTCGACGAAGCAGCAGACATCGACGAACGTAACCAGGCAGCGTTGCTGGAAACCAGCCTGCAATTGGGCTTCGTGCCAATTCTGGCGAGCGTTAAGCCGCAAGTGTCCGCGCATGTCGCGATCGACCTTGAAGGCGGCAGCAGCCCTGCGGGTATCTATATCGATGAAGCTGACTGGAAATACATTCGTCGTCGCGATGAAGTGAGTACGGTGAAGGCTGTGGAAGCGGCGGAGGCTGCTGCTGAATAGTCCTTATTCAGGTGGTAACGAAAAGCCCTGCAGCGATGCGGGGCTTTTTTGTGGGCGCAGTTCTATCTCGATGTAATCACATATCTCTATAGCAGTCCGGCTTCCCGGCGGTAGCGCCATTGAGATCGCAGCCATTGTCGAGCCGTGCTGCGACGTAAAGGAGTCGACCAACCTGTGGGAGCGAATTCATTCGCGAGACAGAGGTTCAGGACATGCATGTCTATCGTCTGTACGGGCCAATCGCGAATGAATTCGCTCCTACAGGTTCTCTCATAGGCGAGGTCGGGGCTGGCTTTTTTCCGCGCGCAAAAACAAAACCCCATCTGCTTTCGCAAATGGGGTTCTGGAATTTAATCTTGACGATGACCTACTCTCACATGGGGAAACCC